>MTMD02000008.1 GCA_002010065.2 Candidatus Pyrohabitans jungbluthii
ATGCGGGGGAAGGGATTTGAACCCTCGCAGGCTCTACGCCAACAGGTCCTAAGCCTGTCTCCTTTGACCGGGCTCGGACACCCCCGCAAAGATTAAAAAGAAAGAGATTACCTCTGCTGGAGCTTTCTCTTTCTTCTTCTCTCCTTCAGCTTTTTCTTTCGGGTTTTCCACCGGCATTTTCCACGCTTCTTCCATTTTCTTGACGAATGCTTACCTGCCATTAAACTCCTCCTTGATGATTATGGTTCCTTTAATGAGGATTACTCACGAGGTAAACTTTTCCAAAATAACTTAATTGATTACATGACGCGTTTCCTTGGTGTTTCCCTCATATCCCTGTTGGGGAGGGGCGTTCCCCTCCTCTGGTATCAGAAAAAGCTGTGGGGGAAGACCTCGGTTATATAGAGCAACGGCTTGCGGCGATGGATGATGGTATAGTTCCTCTCCAGCAGGAGTTCGCCCTCTGCTATGCCAAATACGCTGGCAAGCTGGGAGTTTGCTTTGAACGCAGAAAAGCTGAGAATCTCTCTGCGCGACTCTATCTCAAGCTCAGCCATTATCTTGCCTATGGGTATGTCCGCCCGCATCACCGCATCTCTGAATCTGGGCTCAAGCCTTTTAAGTGGCGCATAGGATGTAGCCCTCACTAGTATTCGTCTGCAACTGCGGAGGTTAACTATGCGGTGGTTAACCTCCTCCCCACCTGCGATGCGGAGCAGCTTTGCGATGCGCTCCTTAGCCTTTACCACCTCCTGATGCACCGTCTCAACCTGAACCTCGCAACCCTCGAGAGCTTCGAGGATTCGCGTTATTGAGCCATCTGTGGTTAGCAAAATTCTGTGCACAGGACTTAGTTTCACCTGCGCCGCAAGCTTCTCAAGCTCGGGTATCATTTCAGAGCAAGCCCCACGATATCATCTACGCAAGAATAGCCCCTTTCCTCGAGGAACTCCTGAATCTCAAGGGCCACCTTCCTGAAAACGCTTAGCCCTCTAGTGAGCACGCCAGTGCCTATCTGCACCGCCTGAGCTCCTGCCATGAGGTACTCCACCGCATCTTTGCCGGTGGTTACGCCTCCGCACCCCATAACAGGTATGTCAACCTCCTGGGCAATCTCGTACACGCAGCGCAGGGCAATGGGCTTAATACATGGCCCCGATAGTCCTCCAACTTTATTACCAAGCAAGGGCGTCTTCGCTCTTATGTCGATTGCCATCGCTTTTAGCGTGTTTATCGCCGTTACTCCGTCAGCACCACCCTCTTCGCACGCCTTTGCAATCTCCACGATGTCCCCCACGTTGGCGGTGAGTTTAGCGAACACTGGCAGTGAGACAGCACGCTTAACCTCGCGCACCACCTCAAGCGCAAGTTCTGCGTCAGCGCCGAAGAGCGCACCCACCTTCTCCACATTTGGGCAGGAGAGGTTGAGCTCAATAGCAGCAACGCCAGCATCTGCGAGAATCCTAGCGGCGGCTGCGTAGTCCTCAACCCTGAAGCCATACACGCTCGCTATAACAGGCACCCCACCCTGAAGGGCGATCTTTATCTCCTTCGCAAACTCCTCGACTCCAGGATTTGAAAGACCCACTGCGTTCAGAATACCCTGCTCAATCTCAATCACAGTGGGGTTAGGGTGCCCCTCTCTCGGAACTATCCCGCAGGACTTAGCTACAACTGCCCCAGCACCGTTGCGCGCCACTCGAAGAAGCGCAGCGCCAGTTGTGCCCAGGATACCTGAGGCGAGCACTGTTGGATTGTTGAGCTTTAAGCCAGCGAACTCCACATCAAGCATGGTTGTAAAACACCCCGCGACAATAAAACCTTTTCTAATTTTTTATGCCAAAGAGGTAAACTCTTCCATCCCTGCTACCCACCGCAAGAGCGTTCCCATCGGTGGAGAACTCCACGCTTGTTGGCTCCTGTACAAAGTCAAGCTGGGTGATTAAACGACCATCGTAGCTCAGCAGGTAAACCTTTTTATCCCAGGAGGCGAGAGCTATTAGCTCGGGGTTCTCAGCTATTGCAACGTCATGGTTAGAGAACCCGCTTCTGAATTTCCACAGCAGCTTCCCATTTATGTCGTAAACGTAGAGCATCCTATCCTGTGTGGCGCCTGCAACCAACTTAGATGAGAGAGCGCACCCGTAGATATAGCTCCCCCGTCCACCGCTCCTTTTCCATTTAAGCTTTCTGCTGGTGTCCAGAAGGTAAAGATAGGTGTCATCTCCTGCCAGCGCTACGTGCATGCCGTCTGTTGCGACGTCCCAAACCCCCCAGGCGCTATCCTGAGTTTCAAAAATCCAACGTGGCTCGCCTTCGAGTGTGTACGCATAAGCCCTGCCATCGCCAGCAGCCACAACTACCAGGTTCGTCTCCTCTGAAATTGCCACCCCCTTTACTATGTTCTGGAGCTTCTTCTCCCAGATTAAGCTTGCGTTACTGCTTGTTAGATTGAAAAGGTAGATTCTCGCCTCTGGCACGAGGTAGCTCGCCGCAACTAGGTAGTTCTCCCTTTCGCTCAGCGCCACCGCTTCAGCGTTTCCTCGCGTTTCAAACCTCCAGAGCAGAACGCCGCTCATGTTAAAAAGGTAAAGGTGGTTGTCGTAACTTGCGGCAGCCACGTAGCTTCTGCCTGCGTCCACCCCATAGACTGGCTCGCGGGTGTAGTAACTCCACAAAAGTGAAAGGTTTAGCCTATCCACGCTTTCGTGAAGGGGTGGTGCATTCTCCTGCAGTGCTGGTGGCGTCGTCGTCGGAAGGGTATCGCCCTTAGCAGGTGGCGGTTCCTCAACCACCTCACCACTTTCTTCAGCGATGCATGCTGAGAAGGCAAGGAGCATGAGAAGCAGGATAGCTCTTTCCATTTTTATCTCACTTTTTCTACTCTGAGTGAGAGGTAGAGGAGGGTGAGCAGGAAAAGCACACTCGTTGGCTGAATTCCAACTTCTATTAGAATGAGCACATGGGTAAGGGCAACTGCATACACAGCGTTGCCCACGTTATTCTCAGCAAGGCGGTGCATAATGCCTAGGTACAATCCCACCAGCGAGGCGGTTATCATTAAGCCAATAATCCCAAAATCAAGCGTTGCAGGGCCGAAAAGCGTTGAGGTTATTATGTGCTCCTTTTCGTAGCCCAGTATTACCCTGCTTGTAATTACCTGGATAACGTCGGCGAGCGCAGCGCCGTGAAGCAAACCCCAGGGCAGAGAAAGCTCTACTATTCTGTCGAACACCGAGAAGGTGAAGCCGGCGCGGTAAAATATGTAGTAGTGGGGTGGAATCTTCCAGCTCGCGTAGGCAACGCTTGCTATGTGGGTGCTCACAAGGGTTAAGATTACTGCTATGCCCGCAAGCGCAGGTGCAACCCCACGAAGGCTCAGCCTGTCTGTAAGTAAACCTGCTATGGTTGCGCTCAGAATCACAGCAATGGCATCGCTCTTGAAGCCTGAGAGCACAGCGAGGATAACAAGAAAGAGGATGCCTAATATTGCGACTCTGCGTGCGGCGAGGGCGGCAAGCAGAGAGGCTGAGAGCACCGCAAGTCCATGAAAGACTGCACGCGCCGGCGATACCGCCATGCTCTCGCGGAAGCCTGCCTCAAGCAGTGGTATGCCGTGCAGGAGTGTTAGTGCCGCAGCAGCCACAGCGAGGGCGTAGGAACCAGCTATCAACGCAGGTACAGAGCCGAAGCGGGTGAACAGGAGCCAGAAGGCGATGCTTCCAAGGGAGAGAGTGAGGTTGAAAACAAGCTGCTCCGGAAAGGTGGACTGCAGAGCGAAAAATGCGAGGGCAGCCATAACCGGAAGGAGGTAGTCTGGATTCAATTTCACCTCAACCTTCTTCCCCAGTAGCGCAAAGGCGACGACGAGGGCGACGCCGAAGAGGCTCACAATGAAGCTCAAACTATGAAGGCTGCCGAATGCTTGGGCTAGGTACCTGCTGGTGACCTCTATCCTGTAGCCAAGATAGGCGCAGGCAAGGAAGATAAGGTAGACCGAGGGGAAGACGACCTCAGGATGAAGAATTCTCTTAACCCTCATCTTTTCAGCTCCGCGTAGAGGTTAGCGTACTGCTGCGCGGTCTTCTCCCATGAAAACATCGCAGCGCGCTTTCTGGCATTCTGGGATAACTTCTGCCACAGCGCTTTGTCCGCCATCACCTTAATGAGCGCCTCGGCTAAAGCGGAGGCGTCGTCCTTTTCAACCAGCATCCCAGCTTCGCCGTGGGTAACAACCTCAGGTATTCCTCCAACTCGAGTAGCCACGACGGGCAAGCCATACGCCATTGCTTCAAGAGCCACGAGTCCAAAGCCTTCACTGCGTGAGGGAAGCGCAAGTACGCGGGAGCGGGAGTAGTAGCCGCCTAGCCTGTTTCTGCTTCCCTCAAAAAATACATCTTTTAGCTTTAGCCTAGTGCTCATATTCTCTAGTGCTTCCCTCTCCCTGCCGTCGCCGACGATAACCAGCTTCGCCTCAGGCAGGCGTTCTTTTACAATGCGGTAAGCCTTGAGCAGGGTGTCTATGCCTTTCTGCTTCACAAGGCTGCCCACGAAGAGTATGCTCATCTCCCTCTCCGCTTCTTCCCATTCAGGAAGTTCAACGCCATTATAGATAACCCTAACCTTTTCTGCCTCCACCCCCAGCTTCTCAGCCTCCTCTTTCAGAAATCTGCTCACGGCTACGACTGCGTCAGCCTGCTTTAAAACAAGCTTTACGAGGGGTCGCGTCATTCGCCTCCTTGCTAGGTAGTTTATGTCTGTGCCGTGGAGGGTTACCACAAGAGGCAAGCGCAGGGCATGCTTGAGCGCCACGCCGAGTAAGCCCTGAGGAATCGCGTAGTGGGCATGAATCAGGTCGTATTTTCTTCTTCTACTCTTTCTAAGAGCGGTGAGGAAGCCTAAAACAGTAAAGCTGATTGCTCTGATAAGTGGAAGCCTCGCAAATCGTGGATATGTGACTATCTCAAAGGCGTGAGGAGAGCGCTTAATCAGGTTCTCCACGTGGGTCACAACCCCGCCCCTCGCGGGCTTCCATATGGTGAGAAGCAGCACCCGCATTACCACCACCAGCTACATTCTCGCAATGGATGTTACCGCGACGAAGGCTGTAAACGCGTAGAGCACAAAGACATTGAAGTCCACCAAGCCAGTTTCTATCCCCGCAAGCAGGTAGGCGAAGCAAATGCTAAAGAGCGCAGTGGCGAGCGCAGAGCCGGTGCGCTTTGAAAGTGCGTATGCCGCGCCGATTATAGCTCCAATGGCGAGGGCAAAGGTAACTATGCCAGCGAGCCCCAAATCTAAGCTTACAGTGCCGAGAAGAGTCGAAGTCAGCGAAACCCCGCTGACGCCAAAGTTCCTCGCCACTATTGTGCGCGGTCCAAGGCTTAAGCCAGGCACAAAATCCAGGAAGGAGGAGAAGGTGGCTAAGGCTATGTCGCCTTGGTAATATCCAAATAGAAGGGTAGTAACACCCGCCTTATAAAGGCTATTAACCGTGAAGTCGTAAAGCGTCAGGGTTAAATCAGCCCTCTTTGCTATCACCTCGAGGATGCCAACCTCGCTTCCAATAACGAGGGCGCGGTAGTAGCCCAGTGCTGCCACAGAGAGGAGACCCGCGCCAAGGGCGATGAGCATCTCTGCCATGCCTATTATTCGGTAGCGGTTCATTACAAAGGTGAAGGCGAGAATTGAAACCACAGTCTGAGTACGGTAGCCGAGCAGGGTTATAAGGAAGGTTGTCGCCACTGCAATTGCAAGGGTGTAAACCCTCGCATCCCGCAGGCTCAGCTTACCGGCGAGGAGGTGCTTCCCGAGCAGAGAGGCGAGGATAACACCTCCGAGGACCAAGAAAGTGGCAATGTAGGTGTAGGCGACGCTTAGCTTAACCCTTGCCTGCGGCTCAAGCAGCGGAACCTTATAAGCCCTGTAGAGGTCAGCGCACAGCGCGAGCAGGGAGAGAATGAACAGCACAAGCCCAAGCCTCAGACTACGCTCCTCGAATGCAACGCTTCTCACCTTAACCCTGGTTGCCAGCGAAAAGGCGAGGAGGAAGGAGATGAGGGAGACAATCACAAGCAAAAAGGAGAGAAGGCTTATCTTCCCGAGGGAGAGGAAGACCAAGTAGGCGAGGGGAAAGAGAAATGCTGGTGAAAGCTCCGCCTGAGGAAGCCTGCGGTTCACCCTGTCCACAATTGCGTAAACCCTCTCAGGATAAAGCCGGAGCAGAAGCGCAGCGGAACTGCGCAGGCAAGAGAGCTGCAAGCTCCTCTCAAGAAAGGCTGCACCTCTGTCCACGGTGCGCATAATGAGGCTCTTCTCAAGGGAAGCTGTGAGAAACAGTGTCGCCTCTTTTAGAAGGCTCACAAGCTTACAGGAGCTCACCAATGCTGACATAGGTTGCGTCTCCCTCTTCTCTAAGGAATCCTTGCATGACCGCAGCTTTTGCTGCTTCTGCCACCCTCTCCCTTTCCAGCTCCCTATCATAACCCAGGTATATCCTCAGGTTTCTGGCTATAACCTCGCCGCTCTCGAGGTTGAGGTGCTCAAGCTCCCCCAGGTCAACAGCTCTAAGGGAGAGCATGTACAGGTCTTCGCCTATCTTGTATGCCCTCGCATCCACACAGTAGAAGCAGCCCTCGATGGCCTTCTTAACATCCAAATATCTCCTCCCTGGCTGGCTTATGCTTATTTCCCCTGTCAGCACCATCCTGCTGGCATCAGTATTTTCCCTTAACTGCTCGAGTTCGGCAAGAAATTCACTAAAATTTCCAAAATGCTCTTTCTTTGAATAAAAACTCAGGGAGGATGAGTAAAGAGGCATAAGTTTAATTTCTTTTGCTGCCACGTCCTCGAGGTAGCTCATGCTGCCGCCAACTCTGAACTCATCCCCATACTGATTTTTAATATGCAGGGTGCCTCCCCTCGCAGCTATAACCATCCCACTGAAATTTCTCTCCCTCTGCATAGGGTCGCCGATGTTAATCCCCCTTATCTCCGCCTCTATCAGAAAGCCTTTGCTTTCCAGCTTGTTGTAGGTTTTAACCGCCTTATAAACTTCTTCGCCGCTGAAAACAAGCTCCTCTGCTAGCACCGTTCTGGCAAACGAAAAAGCGAGAAAGAGAATAAGAGCAACAAAAATGAGGTCAACAAAGTTCACACCCAGAACCTTTCCCTCTTTAATATCCAGAAGCTTCATTTCTCTCGCCTTTTCTGATAGGCAAAAAATGCCAAGTTTATTATGAACAGAACGAAAAACACAAGTTTAAATACATTGTTGAATCCAGGGGCATGGGGGTAGGAGGGGCCGAAAATTTTGAAAAGAATGCCAACGAAGAGGAAATAGAGCCTGTCGAGGAAGAAGAGGTAGTTCTCAAAGAAGTGCCGGAAGGCAAGAAAGATATTGTACTTGTTAAAAAGGCTGAGAGACAGCAGTACGTAAAGGGTAATCGCCTGGAGCATCGTAAAACCTACAGCATAGCCCAATATCTCCAGCACCCTCTCAACCCTGCTATTCCCTTCCTCGCTCATACTAACCTACATGTTCTATTAAGCCCCTGCGTTAAAAATCTTGCGCTGATTGAAAACAAAACTTTTAAGCTTCAGGTGTACATGCGGGCGCCGGGATTCGAACCCGGGCAGGTGGCTTGGAAGGCCACAATCCTAACCAGACTAGATCACGCCCGCTCTCAGCATGCATTTTATCAGACTAACAAGAGTAAGAATTTCATCTTCACCTGAAAACATCCATCTCCTTTGGTCTTATTAGCTCCTTCACTGTGCCCTCACCCAGCACCTTTAGCCCGCGCACTATTGCGACAGGAATCCCCTCGCCGCCCTCGCCCATCACCAGGTTGGCCGCCGCAGCTATGTTGTCAGCTACAGCGACGCGGGTTACCTGAAGCTCCCTGCCAAGCAAATCCCGCTCTCCACGCCGATCCAAAAGCGCAACCACGCCTGCGCAACCAATTGCCACGCCCACGCTGCCGTAGCGGAAGCACCTGCCAAAGGAGTCGGCTATAATAACGCCCACCCTCTTTCCGGTCGCAGCCTCCAGTTTCCTTCTAATCTCCTCAGCACTCCTGTCAGGGTCAATAGGCAGAAGCTTTGCTTTACCCTCATGCACATTGCTCTGGTCTATTCCAGCGTTGGCGCACACGAAGCCGTGCTTGGTTTCAACGATGATAAAATTCTCGCCCACGGCGAGCACCTCTCTTGCCTCGTCGAGTATTAGCTGCACCACCCTTGCGTCCTTACCTGTTATCTCCGCAAGCCTGCGCGCCTCCTGCGAAGGCGTCACGTTGCTCAGCTCCACTTCGCGCCCCTCTGCCCTTGCGACAATCTTTTCGGTCACCACAACCACGTCACAATCCTGTAGCCTGAGGTTTTGCCTCTCCATCGCCTCTAGGATAAGCGCCGCTATGTCGTCACCCTTCATTACGTAGGGTATGTGCCTTAGCGCGTAAATCTCAAGCTTCATATTCTAACCTTGCCTTTTTGGCTTTATATCTTGTTGCCCACGTTATGCCTTTTGAAGCAGAGCGTGAAGGTGTATTTCTCAACCTATGGCTGCACAATGAATCAGAGTGATACTGAGATACTTAAGGCGCTGGTTGCGAAGCGCCATGAGGTAGTTGATTCTCTCGAAGAGAGTGATGCCGTTGTGGTGAACTCCTGCGCTGTTGTGGGTTTTACAGAACGCAAGGTTCTCAAGGAGATAAAAAGGCTAAAGCAGGCAGGTAAGCGTGTTATCCTTACAGGTTGCTTGCCCGGGGCAAATCCTGCCTCTGCGCAGGCTTCAGGCGCTGATGTTGTGCTCCCTCTGAAGCACATAGCGGCGATAAACAGCGCTCTGGATGGGCACCTTGCGATAGAGGCTGCCCCTGTGGTTAAGTCAGAGCTGCCAAAGCTGAGGCACCGCGACAGCGCGATTGCAATTGTGGCGATTAGCGAAGGCTGCCTTGGGGCGTGCAGCTACTGTGCCACACGATTCGCCCGTGGAAAGCTGCGAAGCTTCCCTGTAAATAGCATAGTGAAGGAGGTGGAGAGTGCGCTGGAACAGGGGTACCGTGAAATCCAGCTCACTTCGCAGGACACCGCCGTTTATGGACGTGATATCGAAACCACTCTGCCAGAGCTTCTCGGCGAGATAATAGACCTGCCCTATGAGTTTAGGGTGCGCGTGGGCATGATGAACCCCACATACGCTCGAGAAATCTTCGACGAGCTTCTCGATGCATATTCCAACGAGAAGATCTACAAATTCCTCCACCTGCCAGTGCAGAGCGGCGACGACGAGGTGCTACGCCACATGCGCCGTGGGTATCGCGTGGCTGATTTTATGGAGCTTGTCGCTGACTTCAGGCGTCGCTTTCCGGAGAGCACGCTATCCACCGATGTTATAGTGGGCTACCCAACCGAGAGTGATGAGTCTTTTGACAAGACATACAGGTTGATAGAGGAGATAAAGCCTGAGATACTCAACATCACCCGCTTTTCACCCCGTCCAGGTACTGAGGCAGCGAAGTTGCGGGACATTCACGACTGGATTAAGAAGGAGCGCTCCCGCAGGCTTACAAAGCTCATGCGTAGCATAGGCATGGAGAGGAACTCCCGCTACGCTGGCAAAAAGCTCAGGGTGCTGGTAACAAAGCACGGAAAGGGCAACACCCTGCTTGCGCGAAGCGATGCCTACCGTCAGGTAGTGCTCAAAGAAGGAGAAATAGGAGAATTCAGGGATGTGAAAATCAGAAAGGTGAGACCCACCTATCTCATAGCCTAACTTGCCTGGGCATACTTCTCTATAATCTCATATAGCTTGTTGAAGTTTATAGGTTTTCCAATATGCGCATCGGCATGGGCATATTTAAGGCTTTTCTCTATATCCTCAGGCTCCTTCCGAACAGAAAGAACTATTATGGGTATGTGGCAAGTTTTCTCATTCTCCTTTATCGCCTTGGCAGCTTCCCACCCGTTCATTGTGGGCATCATAACATCCATTACAATTATATCTGGCTTAGCCTCTTTCACTTTTTCAATTGCCTCCTCGCCACTCAGGGAACTAATAACCTCGTAACCACGCCTCGATAAAACCTTATTTAAAAGGAGTACCACATCAGGGTCATCATCAACCACCATAACTTTTGTTGGTGATGTTGGTTTTTTCATTCCAGGTGCCATGTCTCCACCTTATATCCCTTATCCTTATCATAAAAATTTTTAGTTGTTGAATCTAATTCTTTTCAAATATTTTATCCGAATGTTTTATATATACTTTACGTTTAACTTTTTAAAATTTTTTCAAATATTGTTGAGAAATTTTTACATGTTGTAAGGGAGGAAAATATTTATCCTCAAGATTATATATGGTAGGCTTGAAGTTACACTCAATGAGAGGTGATAGTTGAATGAAGTTTTTAAAGATCATGGGAGTACTTTTCGCCTTTCTTTTAATTCTTGGAATTGTGGCTGTAAACATTGTTCTTTCCATTAAGGGTGACATAGAGGATATGCAGGATGAGAACCCTGCGATTTTCGTTGTAAACCCTGAGAATGGCGAGGTTGAGCTGGGAATTGCTATAAATAAAAAGGAAGGCGGTGTTGTGCTTGTAGACTCTGCCCAGAAGGTGGGTGACACCACCTTGAGAAACCTGTTTCAGAATTCAGAAAAATCTGGCGCAGATATGATAATAGGCAGCGCTGTCAAAGGCTATACCTACACAGAAGGAGAGATAAAAGAAAAGAGCGTTAAGGTGGACAGGGTTGTGCTGGTAGACGACATTGTAATTGCAGAAATTTTTGCCCTTGCAGGTGCCCAGAAAATTGAAATTGGCAAGAAGGGCGACCTCTTCTATGCCGAGCGGGTGGTGGACACTAATGAGCTACTTCAGATTTTGCGGGGCGAAATGGAAGGAATGGAGTGGGAAGTTTCAATATACAACCCTCTCCTCGGGAAGCCAGTTGCCAAGAAGATTACCACAGGTGAGCTTCTGAGCATAGCTGAGGATTTTGGTATTGAGATAGATAAAGATTTAATAAAGATTCTAATTCTGGCGCAGTTGGCAGATAAGGCAGCTCCTGTTCTGCGTAGTGATGAAATTAAAATAGAAATTGTAAAGATAATGCTCAGGGAGTATAAAAATGGGAATATTAGGACGTACCCTGTGAACACCCTGACAAAAGCGATAAAATACATTCCAGAAGAGCAGCTTTTAAGCTTGCTGGAGGGGATGGAATGAAGTATCTCCGGCTAACCTGGGAGGACATTGAGAGGCAGTGCCTAACCCTTGCCAAAAAAATTAAGGAGAGAAAGGTGCCCTTTGACCTGATAATAGGTATAGCCCGTGGAGGGTGGGTGCCTGCAAGGCTGCTCAGTGATATGCTTAACAACGATGAGGTGCACAGCATGAGGGTTAAATTCTACACAGGCATAGGCGAGGTTGCGGAAAAACCAGTGATTCTGCATCCAACGCAGATAGATGTTACAGGAAAGAAGGTGCTTCTCGTTGATGACATTGCCGACACTGGGAAGAGCCTGAGCATAGCCAAGGAGCACCTTGAGAAAAGAGGCGCGGGGGATATATTTGTTGTTACCCTGATTAAGAAGCCCCACTCCGAAATAAATCCGGACCTCTACGTGGAGGAGACAGACGCCTGGGTTATATTCCCCTGGGAGGTGAGGGAGACTGTGAGGCTGATACTAAAGAAAGCCAAGAGCAGGGAGGAAGCTGAGAAAGAGCTTGCGCAAGCCGGCCTCATGGGTGAAGAGTTTCTGGATTGTTAATGATTTTTCATGTTAAATCTCCTCTGTTCTCTGAGGTGTGGCAATGGAGCTTCCTGTTGATGTGGGCGTTATATATGAGGGAGAGCGCATATCAAGGGAAGATGCCTTCGTTGAGCTTGGGGGTAGTGAAACTGGGGTGGAGCTGCTCCGCGTAGTTTCTTCTGAGGAGATTGAAGATGGCGCTGTTAAGATCACAGGCGAGGATTTCTCTGGAATGGAGGAGGGCAAAGCTTATCCCTTTGGTCTGCTCGTAAGGATTGCCGGGGAGAAGCTTGAGGAGGATGTGGAGGGCGTACTCGAGCGCAGAATTCACGAGTTTGTCAATTACATCCAAGGGGTAATGCACCAGAATTCGAGGGACAGGGTGCTGGTGAGGGTTAGAAAGGATGCGGTGGCAAAGGGGCTAACCCTTACGGATATAGGCCGGGCCCTTATACAGCTTCTAAAGAAGGAGTACAGGGCGATTGAGAGGGCTGAGGTGCAGATCTTCACCCGCAAGGAAGAGGTCGAAAGCCTGCTCACAGAGGCGAGGGAGGTTTACAGGAGGCGGGATGAAAAGGCGGCAAAGCTGAGGGATGAGGATGTGGATGTCTTCTATGGCTGCACCATGTGTCAGAATCACGCCGCCAACCATGCGTGCATCATAGCTCCTTCCCGTGTCTCCGGCTGCGGGGTTATTTCATGGCTCGAGGCAAGGGCTGCTGTAAAGATAGGAGAGGGCGCTATCTTCGAGGTGCCAAAGGGGAAGGTGATAGACGAGAGCAAGGGTGAGTTTGAGGGTGTGAATAAAGCTATTGCAGACAAGAGCAGGGGCGCAACCACGCGGCTCTACCTCCACAGCCTCTTTGATTATCCACACACCCAGTGCTCCTGCGCCCAAGCGATGGTGTTTTACATCCCTGAGGTGGATGGCTTCGGGATTGTGGACTCAAACTTTAAGGGAAAAACGCCTTTCGGCATGAACTTCTCTACGCTCATAAAGCAGGTCGGGAACGGAAGCCAGCATCCGGGTTTCATAGGCATAGGTCTTGCTTACTTGCGCTCCCCTAAATTCCTCCAGGGCGACGGCGGCTGGAGTCGCGTAGTCTGGATGCCCTCCCATCTTAAGGAAAGCCTCCGTGAGGTTATTCCACCGGAGATTTATGAAAGGATTGCCACAGAGAAAAAGGCAGAGGACCTTGAAGCTCTTGTGAAGTTTCTGGAGGAAAAGGGGTACAAGTTGCCATCAAAGGAGGAAGTGGCTGAGGAAGCGCCTGCTCAGGAGGCAGAAGAGGCTCAGCCTGCTGCCGCGCAGGTGGTGCATGCCCTTCCGAGGCGTCGCGTAACTGTGGCTTTTATAAATTCCACATTTCATTTTAAAAAATTAATAATTACCACCGAAAAAGAAAAAAATATTTAAAGGGTTCAAATATTTTTAAAAGCAAATTTTTTATATTCTTCTGTGCATCAAAACTACTTGATGGAAATTCTTCTTGTGGACGACGACGAGGGAGTAGGAGAGCTTGCCCAGCTTCTTCTGGTGAAGCGCGGGCATAGCGTGAAACGTGTTCTAACTGGAGAGGATTGTCTTGCTCTCCTTGACTCTGGGTATCACCCTGACCTTATTTTAATGGACATCTTTATGCCAGGTAAGGATGGTCTCCAGATAACAAGAGAGATAAAAAGCAATCCGAGAACCAAGGATATACCTGTCCTGCTTTTCACTGTGATGGGCACAATAGATGGTATAAAAGAAGCTGCTAAGAAGGCGGGCGCCGATGGTTATATAACCAAGCCCTTCGACAAGAGCGAGTTTCTTTCATACATCGAAAAACTTGCAAAACTTGCAAAAGCATAATTTTGTCTCAGCGCTCATAGGGCTCATCATCCTTCAGTTCGCCCATCACTCATCATCGACGTAATTTTTGGGATTTATATCCTCATAAATGTATATCGTAATATCTGCCCTCTCAACCCAACCTACTCCAGCAGCTTCATCGCCTCCTCCACGCTCGCTTCTTCATGCACTATGGCTGCGATTGCGCGAACAATTTTCGTGGGCGAGGGGTGCTGGAATATGTTTCTGCCTATGCTCGTGCCAGCTGCGCCAGCCTCTATCGCACCAGCCACCATCTCAAGCACCTCGCGGTCGTTGCCCATTTTTGGTCCACCCGCTATTACCACAGGCACCGGGCAGCCCTTGACGACCTCCCTGAAGCTGTCCACGTCTCCGGTGTAGTTCGTTTTAACTATATCTGCGCCCAGCTCGGCGCCTACGCGGGCAGCATGCTTCACCACCTCAACGTCGTGCTCGCTCTCAATCTTCCTTCCCCGCGGATACATCATCGCTAAGAGGGGCATGCCCCACTCTAGGCACTTCGCGCTTATCTCGCCAAGCTGAGAAAGCATCTTTGCCTCGTTATCGGCGCCAATATTAACATGAATGCTCACCGCGTCAGCGCCCAGCTTTATTGCCTCCTCAACGCTTGCCACGAGCACTTTGTGGTTGGGGTCTGGCGAAAGCGAAGTGCTCGCGCTGAGGTGCACTATTAACCCCAGGTCTCTCCCATAGCCACGGTGCCCGAAGATAGCAGCGCCCTTGTGCACAATAGCAGCGTTGGCTCCGCCCTCTGCGATGGCGTTTGCCATGCTCTTTATGTCAACTATGCCAGGGATTGGGCCAAGGCTAACCCCGTGGTCCATGGGCACGATTATCGTCTTACCTGTCCTGCGGTTGAATATCCTCTCAAGTCTAACGCGCTTGCCTATCTCGCTCATGCTCTCACCCCAGAAACTTTCTAACCCACGCAGCCTCTACGATATCCTTTTCCAGATTCTCAAGCCTTCCCGCCTTAATCGAAGCAATTATCCGCGAGGTAATCTCTACATGCGCCTCATCGCTCTCGTGCTCCACCAACGAGAGGTTCAACCTCTTCCACACATCCTTGGGCAGGAGCTTCTCCACCTCTGGGTTAAAGTAGCGCAGCGCATCGCGCAGGTCTTCCTCGAAGTTGACGTACATGTCGCTTATAAAGTCGAGATCGCGCTCCCTCAGAGCGCCCAGCCCCAGAAGCTCTGGAGGCAGGCCTATTGAGTACAGCGCTGCACAGAAAGGAATCGCCCTGGGAAGCGAGACATCACCCACCTCACGGGAGTAGCCGAATAAGCCTATGTGCAGCTTTCTTCTTCGCCTTGCAGGCACATGCTTCGCCACAAGGTTTATCAGCGGGGAGAGAAGCTTCACAAGCTTGGCATACTCCTCGCTCACCTTGTTTATAATCTCAAGACACTTATCCTCGCTAACAAAGCGCGGCTGCCTTCGCTGCTTTGACTTAATTTCTTCGATAGCCTCGCGTACGAGATTTTCCGGGTAATCATACTTGAAGGCGCTCTGCACCGTGTAGGTCTGAACGCTTGGATACTCCCACAGGCAGTTGTAGACGTTGGTGGGCTTAAAGTTGCCCCTGAAGGGCGCCGAGCCCACGCCGATTATTGGCAAAAGTTCAACGCTCAGCTTCTCAGCCAGCCTCCACAGGCGCTGGAGAGCTATCTTGTTGAGCAACACTGCACTCAGCGAGCCGTAGTTCATCGCAGGGTCGGAGCGCGCTAAGAAGACGCGCTGCGCAGAAATTCGCTTGTCGGCGAGGTACTCTTCGAGTATCGCATCGCTGCGCAGCATGCTTTCGCGGTCTTCGATAAGCGGAATAACATTGATCTCCTCAGGTTTGAAATCGCCTATCCACTCTTTGATTTTTATATCTCCCTCGAAGAAGCGCTTTTCAGCCTTGCCTGAAACGAAGTTTTTGTAGTAATAATAAATGCGGTTCAGTGAGGCTGCGGAGGAGGTCATTGGCAGAATAACCTCAAAGATGGGCGCTACGTCCTCGCCGTAAAAGGCTCTTGCAATGTCGAAGTTGCGGGGTATGCTTTCGAGAGTCTCCAAAAGTATCTTCGCCTCTGTACGCTCTACCTCCGGATTAGGGACACGCAGGGTGAGGAATACCTCTCTCCCCAGCCTTCTGCTACGAAAGAAACGCTCATAGCGGGAGAGCAACTTCTCCACTACAAAGTTGTCAACCTCCTTGCCCTCGCAGTCCCACATCTGTTCTTCTATGCCAAGGTGGGAGAAGGCATAGTAGGCTTCCTGAATCTCGTCCTCGCCCGCGAGCACACTGTTATGCGCAAAGAAGGGTGTTGTTACGTTGTCTGGATGCTGGGTGCTCATGCAGCGCGGCACTACTCGCATTTCTGCGCCTCCTTCGTGGGATACCTGCCCATATTCACAACTCCAGGAAATTCCTGATAATCTTTTTGCCCTCGCTGGTTAAAATGCTCTCCGGATGAAACTGCACTCCCTCGATGGCATACCTGCGGTGGCGCACCCCCATAACCACGTCGTCGCCAAGGCTTCGAGCGGTAACCTCGAGTTCAGGGGGAAGCGTCTCCTCGACTATCGCCAGCGAGTGGTAGCGCGTTGCGATGAAGGGGTTGGCTATGCCTTCATAAATCCCCTTACCGTCATGGGTAATCTTGCTCACCTTGCCGTGCATCAGCGTCTTAGCTCTGGCTACCTTGGCGCCGAAAGCAACACCTATCGCCTGGTGCCCCAGGCAAACGCCCAGAATAGGGATGCTCCTCCCCAGCTCTCTTATAACCTCCACGCTCACGCCTGCTTTCTCAGGCACTCCAGGACCTGGGGATATTATTATTCTGTCCGGCTTTAGTTTCTTTATCTCCTCTATGCTCACGTGGTTTCTCTTTACAACTACGTCTGCGCCAAGCTCTCCCACGTATTGATACAGGTTATACACGAAGCTGTCTATGTTGTCTATAATGAGCACTCTCATTTTATCCACCCGCCAGCTCTATAGCGCGGAGCATCGCCTTTCCCTTATTTCTCGTCTCCTCATACTCCCGCTCTGGTACTGAGTCAGCGACAATGCCTGCGCCCGCCTGCACGTAGGCTTTGCCGTCCTGAATAACTATGGTGCGAATTGCTATGGCGAAGTCCATCTCGCCAGCGAAGGAGAAATAGCCAACCGCACCTGCGTATACGCCTCGCCTTGTTGGCTCAAGCTCCTCTATAATCTGCATCGCTCTCACCTTGGGCGCGCCGCTCACTGTACCTGCGGGAAAGCACGCTTCTAGGGCGTCGAAGGCGTCCTTATCCTCACGAAGCTCTCCCATCACGTTGCTCACTATGTGCTGCACGTGGGAGTACTTCTCTATGGTCATGAACTCGTCCACGATGACGCTTCCGAAGCGCGCCACTTTACCCACGTCGTTCCTCCCCAAATCCACCAGCATTACATGCTCCGCTCTCTCCTTGGGGTCGTTCACCATCTCCCTTGCGAGAGCCTCGTCCTCCACCACATCCCTGCCTCTCGGGCGCGTGCCAGCGATGGGGCGCACTATAACCTTGCCCTTCTCCACGCGCACCAGTATCTCTGGAGAAGAGCCAACTATCGCCTTGTCACCCAGCTCAAGGCAGTACATGTAGGGGGAGGGGTTGATTTCCTTAAGTGCTAGGTAGGCGATGAAGGCATCGCCGCTGAAGGGCACCTCAAAGCGCTGGCTCAGCACCACCTGAAATATATCGCCGGCAAAGATGTACTCCTTGGCTTTTGCCACAGCCGCCTCGAAGGCTTCTCGCGTGAAGTTGCTCTTAACTTCGAGACTCTTCTTACCTTGTGGGGAGGAGTGGATTGGCTTTGCACGCTTCAATGTAGCTTCAAGCTTATCCAGCGCCTCAACAGCGCGAGCGTACTCAGCTTCAAGCTCTTCCTCGCCTTCCAGAATTAGATTGGAGATGAGCAAGACCTCCTCGCGCCAATGGTCGAAGGCGATCAAATCCTTAGCAAGAAGGAAGAGGGCATCCTCGTGGTGCAGGTCGTCCTTCGTGGCGTTGCCAATCTCCTCGAAGTAGCGCACCACATCGTAGGCAAAGAAGCCGATAAGCCCGCCGAAGAACTTGGGCAGCTTTTCTCCAAGAACCTCATAGTCAACGAAGCGGCGAAGCGCTCGGAGCGGGTTCTCCTCTATCCTCTCTTCCCCGCCGGTAACACGGAGCACTCCATCCTTAAGTGATATAACCTCTTCTGGCTCAGCGCCAAGGAAGGAGTAGCGCGCTATCTTCTCCCCGAAAATCGCGGATTCGAGAAGAAAGGAGTAGCTAGCGTTACTGCGAAGCGCTGCGTAGACGTCAGTTGGCTTGAGGCGGTCGATGGGAAACCTGCGAATAAGCGGCACTACGCATCGCCGCCGACCTGCGACGAGGCTTCGCACCTCCTCTAAGCCAAGCTCACGCATGCACAAGCCTCCTCGTCGCTTCCTCTATGTCCTCGCTGCGCATTATGCTGGTGCCAATCAGCGCTGCATCGCAATAGCGAAGCACACGCTTTAACTCTTCTCCACTGGAAATGCCTGAGGCAGAGATTTTTATGCCTTTCACAAGCTTCCCGAGCCTCTCGCTGCGCGAGATGTCAATCTCCAGTGTGTCCTTGTTGCGGTTATTTATCACGTAGATGCGTGCGCCGCAGCGTTGTGCCAGCTTTACGTCCTGTGGAGAGTGAACCTCCACCAGAGGCTCCATTCCGAAGTACCTGCACCTTTCAATTAGCGCGCTTAACTCAGCTTCCGAGAAAAAGCTGGAGATGAGTAGCACCGAGTCTGCCCCGTAATGATAAGCCTCATCCACCTGCGAGGGGTCGAAGATAAAGTCCTTGCGCAGCACTGGTAAGGAGGTTGCACGCGTCGCCTGCTTCAGGTATTCGAGCTCCCCCCTGAAGTACTTCTTCTCGGTGAGTACTGAAATTGC
The DNA here is from genome assembly GCA_002010065.2 of Candidatus Pyrohabitans jungbluthii. Lineage (GTDB taxonomy): Archaea > Hydrothermarchaeota > Hydrothermarchaeia > Hydrothermarchaeales > BMS3B > Pyrohabitans > Pyrohabitans jungbluthii. The sequence goes on from MTMD02000008.1 coordinate 18,576, forward strand.
ACAGGCCCCGCCCCGCTCCATCGCCTTGGCAATTTCCTCAACGCCGCCTGGCTCGCGTATCTCACCCCGAGGCGAGGCAAACTTTATTTCCGCAATCACTGGATTAACTCCTTGCCTTTTAGCTGCAAGAATCGCTTCTTCGAAGTTGCGCGGTTTCCTTTTGGGCTCTACCTTGGTCTCAAATCTCTTATACCGCCTTTTGCAGTCAGCCAGTATCTCAGCAAACATTTTTTAATCACCAATGATTATTATTGTTCATCAATGAACAACAAGAGCTATTATAGTGTGGTGCATGGGTATTTAAATGTTACGGCTAGCTAAAAATAAAATTAAACTCGCCCTTTCGTGGAGTACATGAGCGTTGAGGCTCCTGCAATTAAACCCGCGATGGCGTCATCCACGAAAGGGCCGAGGGAAGATAGCACACCTGGTTTAGCCATGTCAAAGCGAACGTATTCGAACCTTGCCCTTGTGCCGGCGATGTACTCTGCGATTGCCATGCCTATAATCTCATCAGCAACTATAAACACCGCATCCTTCTCGTAGGCTTTGCTGGAAATGCCATAGAGTTCCCCACGCGCAGCCTTTTCTTCAAGGGCAAAGGCAGCCTCAAGCAGAGCACACACGTTAGCATCCTCAAGGAGCGAGTCAAAAATTTTACTCAGAACCTGCTCTGCGCGCTCCCTGCTCTCTATCTCCGGGTGGGGAACAAAGAGTTCAAGGCAGGTGGAGATAAGCTTCTCCTTGGTTATACCTCTTTCAGCGAGCGTGTTGAGGTAGCTCATGTCTACATCCTCCCCACGGGGCACACGTCTGTACATAGAGTGCATTTCTTAATCAGCAAACCAGAATCCCGCTCAAGTGTCTGGTTGTACCTCCTGCACGCCTCAATATTAAAGCTTCCATTAAGGGCTCCCGAAGGGCAGGCTTCACAGCATATCTCGCATCCCCTGCACAGGTCGGGCACGTTTCTGGGCTCTGCCGCAAGCTCTGCGTCGGTAACAACGGCGCTGAACCTCACCCTGGGTCCGAACTCAGGCGTTATTATAAGGTGGTTTTTGCCCTCTACCCCCAAACCAGAGGCGAGCACAAGGGGGCGGAGGTCTATGCTTCTGTTGCTCGCTCCAAGAGCCTTGGCGCGGTAGCCCCGAGCCTCGAGGAATTCCTCAATGCTCAGCGCAATTGCGTCCATTATAACGTCTATGAACTGTCTGGGCTCCTCCCAAGAAGGGTAGCGCACCCCGGTGGCAAGGAGGGGGTGGCGGATTGACAATCCTAAAACTATGGCGCTTCTTGCCCATGGAAGGCGAAGGTAACTGAGCGTCTGCCTTGAGCGGGTGAAACCCACAAGCTCAGCACCCTTCTTCTTCGCAATCCTCTCAATCTCTTTTACAAGCAATCACATCACCGCCTAAAAGTAAAGCAGTGCAAATAGCAGGATTATAATATATAAAAGCGAGGCAACGTCGACAATCATAAGCGCTCGCTCTATCTCTTTGGTAGAGGCACTGCTATGGAAATCGCCTATAGTGTAGTGTCCAGGCTTTTTGAGGCGAACACGCAGTGCTCCTGCCATGATGCTCATCGCAATCCCTGCGTTTGGGCTGGTGGGTTTTTTTCTGTCCCTGAGGAAGCTCTCAAGGGCACCTCTTAGACTGGCGCGAGTCAAACATGTGGAAAGGAGCAGAAAGGGTATGAAGAGTCGAGCCACAGGAAAGTTGAGGAGGTCATCTAACTTTGCGGAGGGCATGCCAAAGGAGGCATACTTAGGGTAGCCCACCATGGCATCGAGGGTATTTACAGCGCGGTAAAGCACAGCAGCTGCAACGCCCAGCTCAAGATCGAAAAATGAGAAGATGGTGAAGTAGAGCAAAGGCGCTGCAACAGCATCAATGCTATTCTCTGCAATGCTCTCCACGGCTGCCGAGCTAATCTCCTCGTAGTTAAGCTGACTCGGATCTCTGCTCACTATGTATGGAAGGAGCTCCCTTGCACCCTCAATGTCTCCGCTTTCAAGGGCGCGCTTCACCGGCAGTGTGTACTCAGACAAGGCACGCCAGCTGAAGGTGGTTTTGAGCAGAATCGCAGCCACGGCAACCTTGAGGCTAATCCAGGAGAGCGAGGTGATCATGAGGTAAGCGGGAAGGGAAAAAACGAGGGTTACAATTAGGAGAAGGAGCACGCCCCCAAGGGCGTTGCATGGCATCAGCGGCTTGAGCATAGAGACGACCTTGCCCATGTAGACAGTGGGATGCACCCTGTCGGGAGGTTCGCCCAGGATGCGGTCTATGAGCACAGCCCCAACCAAAGTAGCTCCTGCTTCTATGTGCATCTCATCATCCTCTTCCAAATACCTGTGACTCTATGTACCGCATGTCGAGGCTATGCTCCACTACATCAGCAGCGCGCTCAATCGCTGCGTCCCATAGTTCTTCTACATCTCTGCCTTCAGCCTTCGCTTCTCTGCTTTTCAGCGATGAGATGTACTTCAGGAATACCCGCCTGAAGCCGAGGGTATCGAAGATGCCATGGATGTATGTGCCCATTACCCTCTTCTGGGCGTCAAAGGCACCCTCTCCGCGGGAATCGAACCTGAGCAGGGGCTGATGGGTATGAAGTGATTCTCCCATGTGAATCTCATACCCTCTCACTTCCACCTTGCTTCCTGTTAGAGCCTCAAGGGCTTTGCCCTCTATGCGAGTGGTGCGCTTTTGCATCCCTTTGAAGCGGGTGGTCATCTTCAGCAAACCAAGTCCGCGATACTCCCCTGCCTCGAAGTTCTCCACACCCTCTTCGTCTATCACCTTTTCTCCTAGCATCTGATACCCGCCGCATATTCCCATTATCGGCACGCGCCCTTGAAGCTCTCTAAGAGTCTCGGCAAAACCGCGCTTCTTGAGCCACTCCAGGTCGGCGATGGTATTTTTTGTACCGGGTATGATAACAGCATCACAGCCGCGCAGCTCTTGTGGTGAGGTGATAAAGCGCACAGCAACGCCGTACTCATAGCGAAGGGCGTCAAAATCGGTAAAGTTCGCTATCCTCGGGAGGCGAATTACGCAGAGCTGCACAGCGCCCTCGCCATGGCTGAGCTTCTCCAGTGCTACGGAGTCCTCCTCTGGCAGGGTTAGGTCTCCTAGGTAGGGGAGCACCCCCAACACTGGCACGCCAGTGAGCCTCTCAATCTCCTTCAGCCCCGGTTTGAGAATATCTGGGTCTCCTCTAAACTTGTTTATCACCACACCTTTTACGCGGCGACGCCATTCTTCAGGGAGCAGCATGAGGGTGCCGTATATGCTGGCAAAAACTCCCCCTCTATCTATATCAGCGACTAGTATCACGGGCGCGTCTGCTAGTTCAGCGACGCGCATGTTTGCAATGTCCTGCTCGTAGAGGTTTATCTCAGCCGGGCTGCCGGCGCCTTCGATTATTATGAGCTCATACCTCTTTTTAAGCCTGTGAAGCGCCTTCTTAACCGCCCTGATACCTTCCTCAAGCGCAAACTCACGGTAGTAACTCATCGCCTCCAGGTTTTTATAAGGCTTTCCAAAGAGCACAACCTGCGCTCTGCTCTCCCCCATGGGTTTAACTAGGATAGGGTTCATTTCCACCTCCGGCTCCACCCTCGCGGCAAATGCTTGGAGCGCCTGGGCTCGAGCAATTTCCTCGCCGCGAGGGGTTACGTAGGAGTTGAGAGAGGTATTCTGTGCCTTGAAGGGCGCCACTCTTATACCTCGCCTTGCAAAAACCCTGCAAAGTGCCATTACCAGGAAGCTCTTCCCAGCGAAGGAAGAGGTGCCCTGAATCATAAGCGTCCTCGCTTCGCCCTGCTGCATGGCGCGGAGCCTGGCTTGCTGAAGCGTCTCTCTATCCCTGCGCTCCCCAAGCTTCTCCAGCTCCTCGCTCACCCTGGCTGCAGCGTCGCTGCGGTGTATCCAGTAGCAGTACTTGCAGCTCCACACTCGACGAGAGGTGCGCCTGCTTATTATCCACCTTCCTCCTGTGGAGGTATCCTCGCAGGGGTAGAAGGGACAGTAGCAGAAGGTGCAGTCCTGCCCTTCGAAGTGGCAGGGGTAGTACTCGCATTTCCTGTTGCTTCCTTTAAGCCTGCTCATTCAGCAGTACCTCCATGGCAGCAAGCAAGCGCAGATTCTCCTCACGTTTTCTAACGCAAACCCTTATGTGCTCCTCGCCGAGGTGCTTGAAGGTGGAGCAGTCGCGAATTAGCACACCCTTTTCTACGAGCTTAGCCTTCATCTCAGGAGATTTCAGTCCTGTTTCTTTTATGTTTATCAGGAAAAAGTTTGCAGCGCTGGGATAAACTTTTAGCAGGGGGAGGCGGCGAAGCTCCGAGAAGAGGCGCTTCTTCTCCTTTGCCAGGTACTCTCTGCTCTTCTCTGCGAACTCCTCATCTCCGAGCGCTGCAAGTGCCGCTCTCTGAGCCAGGGTGTTGACATTCCAGGGAGGTAACGCAAGGCGGAGGTATTTTGCAACCTCGGGTGAGGCGATGCAATAGCCGATCCTCAGTCCTGGGATGGAGTAAAATTTTGTCATTGAGCGGAGAACAACAAGGTTTGGAAAAGCTTCCACGAGCTGTAAGGCGCTTTCAAGATTTGAGAATTCTACATAGGCTTCGTCAAGGAACACCAGTGAGTCCTTTCTCAGCGCCTCCTCTGCCAGAGCTTCTATCTCTTTAAGCGCGAGCGCGTGCCCGGTGGGGTTGTTGGGGTTGCACAGGAAGAGCACCTTGGCATCGCCTGCGCTGGAGAGAAGAGCATCTTTTTCAGCAGGTTGCATCAGTACATCTCGTACACTAGCCCCGTAGAGCTTGGAGAAGTACTCATACTCCGAAAAGGTGGGCTGGGGTATAACCACTGTATCGCCCTGGGAGAGAAATGCCTCGCAGAATGTTTTTATTAGCTCCGAAGAGCCATTTCCAAGCACCACACACCTCTCATCTACCCCATGCTTCGTGGCGATTGCGGCGCTTAGCTCTTCACCCGAGGGGGGGTAGCTCCTAACCTCGGCTATTGCTTTGGCAACTGCCTTAAGCACTCTACTGTTCGGTCCGAGGGGGTTTACATTTGAGCTGAAATCTATGAGTGTGTGTGGGTACCTCCACACATCGCCACCGTGCGCAGCCCTTGTGGCTGTCTTCAGATTTCTGTTTACCAACAATCTTTCAATTTCCATAAAAAAGTCTACAGCCTCCTCTTCTCTATTCCGGTGCTGGTTGGCAGGGTAAAGCAGAATTTTGAGCCCTTACCGGGCTCGCTCTCAACCCATATCTCGCCATTGTGACTGGTGACTATGCTTTTTGCAAGGTAGAGGCCCAGCCCCATTCCTGCGTATCTCCTACTGGGACTGCTATCTATTTGGTAAAAGAGGTCAAAAATTTTATCCTGCTCCTCGGAGGGGATGCCTATACCGGTATCCTCTACACACACCTCTATCATGCCTCGCCCCAGAGAACGCGGCGACTCGCGCCACTTTGCAGATATAATGACTCTTCTCCCTTCCGGTGTAAACTTTATGGCATTGCTCAGCAGTACAATCATAAGATGAACCAGTGCATCTCTGTCTCCCTCCACCTCGGGCAGCGCTTCCTCGATGCTCGTCTCAACTACTATATTCTTGCATGCAGCATGCTTTTCCATATGCTTGAGAGCAATTTCAATCACGTTGCTGATTTGTATCGGCTCTGATTTCTGTTCAGGTGCCTTCACAGGCCCTGCCCTAACAAGCTCCCTGAGCAAATTTTCCAGCCTGAGGATTGCGTTCATTGCGGTAGAAACCATCTCTTCCGCTTCTTTCTCTGGATTAAAGGCTTCCAAAGAAGCCTTTGCAATCGTAACCGGTGTTAAAAGCTCATGGGTTATATTAGCGAGAGTGTTGTGCTTTATTACTTCCAGTTCCTCTTGGGTAATGTCCCGCCTCTTCAGAATTAAAAGCCAGAGTTTCTCATCATGAAGTTTTATAGGCATTATTATGAGACTAATTGGCTCAGAAGTACCTAAAATTTCAATTATTTTTTCTTTTTCATATTTCATTGCCTCTTCTAGCAGCTTCTTCTCTTCTTCACCAAAGGATAGTCCGAGAGATTTAAAAAATTCTGAGATATTTTCGCCTAGCAATGCATCACTGTCACGCAGGACACCAAAAATGCGGAACTCACTGTCAATTAAAACTGCACCATAGATGCCCTCTTCTAAATAAATCTTTCTCTCACTCTTAAGCCATGGCATATCCTCTTGCTTTTTCTTATCCAAATACAATTATTCTGTAAAGGCTCTTCAGTGTCGGCAGCCACTTTATCATTATTCTGCGCAGCTCAATCCTGCCTAGGTAGCCAACGGTGTCATAGGCGGCGTCAAAGCACAGAAAGGCAACAAAGTAGGCAAAAGGTATCAAGGAGGCTACGCAGATTGCAAGCAATGCCAGCTTGAGCGCAAACCTGTGAGCAAAGAAGAATTCCACCACTCTATGAGCTCTATTCGCATCTACGTAGTCATTGCCTTTCTCGTCTATGATGCCAAAGATTGTGAGAACAGCAAGCGGCAGAAGGAGAAGGTTTTCCCGTGCAAAAAACAGGATTGTTAGGACAATTAACGCTGTGCTTGCTGTGAAAATTCTGTTGTCTATTTTGCCTGAGAAGAGCACGCCCAGCAACACCGCAGTGAGTATGGTTGCAGAATAGGCGTCGGTTGCAGAGAGGGCTATCCACAGCACGACGAGAACGGCAGCTATTGCTGAGGCAACTCGCCTGCTGTGCAAGCCTTCGTCGAAGGTGTCGTCTATATATTTAAGGCCACCTCCAATCAGGGCATATATTGCCACTAAAGGAAGCATATCCATCCCACCTCTTTTATAAATTACCCGTCAGCAATATATAATAATTACTTTAAAATCACGGAATCCTTCGGCTATTTTTTAAATAATTATTTAACAAGATATTGATTTTTTTCATCTGTTTGAAACTTCGCTAAATGGCATTAAAGTCCGAGCTTATTCAATAGTTTATGATAACGGACCTCTCCTTTGGCAATCCTCCATATAGCTTTTCTATTGTTATCTTTACTGCCCTTCCAGAGCCCTTTAATATCAAAGAATTGTCAAAGAACTTCTTCATATTCTCTATTTCTTTTTTGGGGATAATATCAGGGTTAAGCACAATCAAAGAGGTGCAGTTCCACCTCTTGTAGCCTTCGAGATGTCTTGTTAATATCTCCTCCATCTCCTCCCACTTGTAGTAGGAGATTAGGTCAGAGAATATGTCGATAATCACCCGCTTATGAACATCCTTTGGGAGCGACTTTATGCTCTTTACTATCGCATGCTGAATGAGGATTAGATTCAAAGGTACAATAATCCTGCCGTCCTGCTCCAAAAGATGTGTTAGTGTGTGTTTTGTGTTTAAGGTGTAATACATGTCCAGAAATGTCAGATTTTTCAGGTGTTTCCGCGATAATTCTTTTAGAACAAAATCCCTAATCTCATTGTAAGACACGTTCGATGTAAAATATATCACTTTATCTCCATTCTTCAAACCTTTTAGCAGGAAAGATTTAATAAATATGGATTTTGCTCTTGTTTCCTCACTGAGCAGAAGAGTAGAAGAGCTTTTTGCGATACCTCCGCCCACGAGTTCATCAAAGGCTTCAATCCCCGTTGCAACGATGTTTAGCGCTTCTTCACTCTTTATACCGTAGGATGAGAGTTTTTCATTTATTGTTCTGGTTATTGCGGTTCTGAAAAGTGAATACTCAAAGGGAAAGCTTTCTTCTAGGGAGTCTAGGTAGAGCCTTAGATTGCGGCTGAATTCTTTTTCATCCATTGGTGGTGAATCCCCGTTGCTTAAGCTTCTGAAAAATTCACTGACATTTGCTAATTTTGAGATTATCTTTCTGTTTTCCTTTTCTGGAACAAATGCTGAGATTTTGTCAGAAACCGCTTTTAGGGTGTCCTTCAACACTATAGGGTAGTATTTCCTTGTGTCGAAGTGTCTTTTGAGGTCTTCTGGTAGGCTCAAGACATTAACACCAAGTAGTTTCTCAATGTCTGCTCGAATTTCACCTATACTCTGCCGTTTGAGAGAGAATTTTTTGCTATCTTTGCTGGAGTACATCTCGAGAAGGAGCGCCACAGCCAGCGCATTCTTTACATCCTCTCTCATTTCAGGGAACCAGAAGGTTCGCGTGGTGGCGTCGAATTCTACTGCCTCAGCTTCAGGATATTCCTCGGCAAACCTTCTTTTCACCTTGTCGAGGATTTCCTTCAGCGCATCGATTCGTATCCAGAAACCTGCATGGTGGTTTAGGAGGTCAACAAGGGTGCTTGTCTCTTCGGAAAGGTGCTTAATTTTTAAGGTGTTTATGGCGTAGATCTCTATCACAAGGACGGCAAAGTAGGCCAAGAAAAATGCACCGTGGAGAGGAAACATGTCTACCTGTGTGAAAGATTTATAGAAGAGGTAAACAATCACAAAGGCTGTAAAACCACTCAGATAGCTGAGGTTCGTCCAGATATTCTTTTCCATTAGCTCTTCGAATCCTTTGTGGGTTATGCTGAGGTATCCTATGTATGAGATGAGAAAGATCACTATGAAGGCGATGATTAGAGGATAATTTTCAATGCTGAGGACTCCAATTAATGGCAGAGTTCTGCCATAGGTGAGGCTGATTCCAAAGAATATTATAAAGAAAACTGAGATGTAGGAGACGAGATATCTTGAGAAGTTGAGAAGATCATATTTTACCTGAATTCTTAGATTTTTTACTATTGAACGAAGGTCCAATATATAAAATGTGTAGAAGGCGAAGAGGAAAGTGATGTAAGTACCTGCTAGGAGTTGCGATTTCTCTCCAAGGCTGTCCCAGGAGAACATTGTCAATGCAAGAACATAGAAGCTTGCCCCCGTGTGCACAAAGAGGCCTATCTTAAGGTAGTTCCAGTACTTCAGTCCTGTTCTCTCTCCAACGACGCGGGTGTAGAAGGATACAACTCCAATTAAGAAAGTAAGAATTAAGACAATCGCATACCAGAGAGTTGGCACTTCTCTGTAAATGTCAAAAAGTGGGGTTTCCTTTATAGAGAAGTAAAGCGAGAGGGCAAAAAATGCGAGGGTGACTGAAGCTGTGACTTTGACTATGTCAAATGGCATTAAAGCGCGCCATTTGGGATGGAGGATGGAGGGGTATTCGATTATATATCTTAGGTAGTGAATAATCGAAAATGTGCAGACGATTAAATAAAAAGATAAGTTAAAAAATAAGTTTGCAGGCTCTTTAATATAAATGAACATATAGTAGGTAGGTAATGCAATCGACAATAGAAAAGCCATGCCTCCAAACCCTGCTATAAAGAAAGGTTTATGCACAAAACCTACCTTTTCGTAACTCTTCGAAATGGAGAGTACAGAATAAACGAAGTACGATGTTAATAATAAGAGAACTGTTATATACAGAACTAATAAATTAAATTGAGACACTTTTGGAAATGTGAAATTTAAAATATTCATGGTTAACTCATAAGTGAGTACTACAGAAAATATATATAAAATTAGATAAGGAATTCTAAATAAATTCAGCGATTTTTTTATTATCGGCTTAATAAGCAGGTAAAGAGGGATATTAACACATGCATGTCCAATAATTTCAAATACTGCTGATAAAATTAGTATGAAATGGATAGTTGAAATTGAAAGAGTAGACAAATATAATTTATAAAGAAGAATTGCTTGTGTTATCACAATTAACCAGCAAAAGAAATCACCTATGAGTATACTATCCCAAACTTTTGACGGAGCTACTCTTTTAACTTCTGATATAAAAGAAGCAGTTATAGAAACCTGAATAGCCATTATTATCAGGAAAATTTTTATGAAGAGAGGGATATGAAAATCTCCAGATGTTGAAGAAGCTTCAGCCACTCCAACATTGAAAGTTAGCAATACACTAAATAATAATAGCAATTTTACGATTAGTGTACTTCCAAACAATTTTGCTGAAATCATTCATATAATATTAAAATTTATAAAGTACTTGAACTTTTTGCTTGTATTTCAATTTGCTTAGCAGCTTCGAAGCCACTATAAACAGCAGCTTCTATAGACGGTAAATATAAATAGTCCCCTGCGAGGACTATATTATGGATAGATGTTCTAAATTCTTGACTTATTTTTGGGAAATTTGGCGAATGAATAGGAAGTACATAGTTCCATGGGATGATTTCACACCATACAAGTTTTTTCCTAATTTTAGGAAATAAATATTCGAGTTTTTCCAGTATGAACTCAGTTATTTCTTGTTTATTAAGTTTGGATAATCTTTCCGCAGTTTTTCCATAGATAAATAATTCCATTAATCCCTTTCCTTTTGGAGCGGATAGCGGCGAGGCTAATGTTGATTCGATGATCATAGCAAAGTCTTTTAATTCCTTTCTTGGTATAAGAATCGCCCAAGTATTATTCCACACTCGTTCATTTAATGCAAGCAATATTTGTAAACCACTTGAATATTCTACTTTGGATAGAGCAGATTTTACATTATTGGGAAGTGGCAAAATTTTACTAGTTACAAAAGCAGGAGTTGAGCAAATTATATTTTCAGTTTCAATCATTTTTATTTCCTTATTATTTTTATATTCAACTTTAAATTTATTATTTTTTTCTTCTATTTTTAATACTTCACAATTTGTGTTGATAATTGTACCAAAATTCTGTAATTTTTTTATTATCTTAAAAATAATATGAGATAAACCTTTTTTTAATGTAAAGGAAATTTTTAAATCGCTATACATCAATGTAAGTCCGTAAAGAGCGGATAACTTTTCTGGTTCTGTGAGTGTCAGGCCCGTTATAGATGGCTGTACAAGATATTCTAACATCTCTCTATCGAAAGCTTCAAGGACCCAATCTGCAATAGATAAATTGTCCAAGTTTTTATTTTTGACATTAGTAAACGCTAAATGATTCTCCTCACCAATGTGATATATCATATTTATTAGTTTAAACAATTTTTCCTTGTCTATACTTTCTACATTATCTAAAGAAAAAAATCTTTTTTTAATATAGAGACTAGCACTTGGTTCTTCAAGCTTAACTAAATCTTTTTCGCAGCCTAGGTCTTTGATTAAATTTAACGTATGTATGTAATCCTCACCAATCAATTGCGCCCCAGCATCTATCTTAAATTCACCTCTAATGAATGGATATAATCTACCACCAAGTCTGTCCTCCTTTTCCAAAATAGTAACCCTATATCCACGTTTAGCTAATTCGTATGCAGAAACTAAACCGCTTATGCCTCCGCCTATGACTACGCATTCCTTATCGCATCCTCGCATATGGGAGACCACCTTCAGCTAAATTGCTTAAAATTGTTTCCTATTATGATCCCAATCATTCAAATAACTCTTTAGCGAAGTATAATCCTCATTTACCAAGTTATGAATCTGTTCCAAAGAAAAAATGTTTGAAAAAATACCCAACCTGAGTAAGTGACCTCTTTTATCTGGGAATTTACCTAACCAATATAATGTGTCAATAAGACGATCTGATTCGGTGAAGAAATTACCCAATTTATTTTCCATATATGTGGTATAATTACTCAGCGGCTCCCCTTTTAAAATAAAATTACTCGATACTACTCCCGCCAAATCACCACATATTATTGCAGGTAGAATCCCTTCAATAAATGGCTTAAAATTTTGATTTGCAACATCGCCAGTTAGTAAAACATTTCCATAGTTTAATTTGTCTATACCATAGCGAATAGGTGCCCATCCACTCCTATCCTCCACAATTGTTCCTCTGGCGATCTGTTTTTTGATTAGAGGGAGATTTACAAATTCCTCATAACATTCTTCTAATCTTTTCTCAAAAAAGATAGCACCAACTCCTATATTTGCAGAAGTATTGGACTTAGGGAAAATATATGCATAAGCGCCTGGTGCAAAGTCTCCTAGATATATCTGATAATGATTGGGCTTTTCTAACTTTAAATTTTTCATCTTGAAACCAATAACATAACCAGCATTTTTTTCTAAATCTAAATTAAACCCAAGCAACTTCAAAACCGTCGAATCTACACCATCTGCAGCGATTACAACTTTTGGCACAATTTCTTTGTTTCCCTTAGGCGTTTTTACTATAGCCTTGGTAACATTGTAATCTCCTTTAACTTCCAAATCAATTAGCTCTGTTTCGAGCATAAGTTTTGCTCCAGCATTTGTGGCTTTGTCTGCCAGCCACTTATCAAATTCGTCTCTGTTTATTGAATATCCAGACCAGTTGCTCCCAGTCCTCTCTATTGTGATATCTTCAGCCCAGAAGGATATGCCATCTATCTTCCACACCTGGAGGTGCTTTGGAATTTTAAAAGGTAGATAAGGGAAGAGATATTCACCGATACCCTCGGCGCACTGTACAGGCACGCCCACTTCCCTCTTTTTGTCGATAAATATGGTTTTTGCACCACTCAAGGCTGCTGCTCTAGCCGCGCTACTTCCCGCAGGACCTGCTCCCACCACAAGCACGTCGCACTCTATCATATCATCCCCTCAAATAAAAGCACATTCGATTAACCTGTTTAAATCAATTTTCTCCTGTAATCTATTCAGAAAATCTATCAACCACTCAAAATCTTTATTCTCCATACACTCAAATATTTCCCTATATTGGTAATAACTATCCCAGTTCATACATTCTTCAACTACATTTTCATATCTCGATAAGAAGTCAAGTGGTCTGTGAGATCCTTCTAATCCTTCTTTTATTACCTCATAAGCCAAATAGGAGCTCAATATGGCAGGAGTCATTCCATAGCCGAGCAAAGGATCTATAAAACCACCTGCATCTCCAACAAAAAGCAGATTTTTAAAATAGTGCTTCTCTATTCTGAATATATATCCAAAACCACTAAAATAATTAATGCTTCTCATAGGTAAATCGGAGAAACTGTCATTTGATCTCACAAATTTCTCAAAATGTTCTTTTATATTTCCTTTTATTTTAGATTTATTAACAACTGCCCCAGCAGAAGAAAGTCCATCTGGGCATGTGACAACATAGAAGTATCCTCCAGGTAGAAGTTCCGAATTTAGATATATGTTGGAGTAGTCTGGTGAAGTAAAGTCATAGCCACTAATCCCATAGCCTGCGAGAATTCTAAGAACTTCTTTTTTTACAAATTTATGGAAAAACGAATTCCCACCGTCAGCAGCTATTATCACTTTTGGTTTTATAGTTATACTCCCATTAATGCTTTTGATTCTGACTTTTTCAAATATATCTTTTTCTTCAACTTTAATATCATTTACACCAGTAATGAGCTGTGCATCATTTTCTAAGGCTTTTCTGGATACTATATTTTCATAAGAATCTTCATGTTTCCCTCTTTGAAAATAAAATTCTCCACTATCTGATTTCAATGTGAAAAAATTGCCGGATGGTGTATGCCATTTCGATAGTTTAACATGATTTTTTATCGGAAGATCATATTCTCTAATAATTCTTTCAATATCAATATTTGGTGAAGAGTCAATCTTTACGGCGGTGTGTTCTCCTACAGACTTATTTTTTTCTATTAAAACAGTCTCCAAACCCTCTTTAGCGCAGAAGTACGCAGCACTCGCACCCGCTGGCCCAGCACCCACCACAAGCACATCGCATTCTAACATGCTGAGAATAATGTATTTGCGCAATTAATAAAACTTACTCGATTTTCTTTGCCATGTTAATTCCTAGCACTGTAACGGTGGTCAGGTGGATTTGGAGAAGTGCGAAAACTGTCCCATACCAATAAACTACTGTGACGGACTCACCCGCTACAAGTGTGGCGTCCAGCGAAAGGATGTGGAAAACTACTGCATTTACGACAAATACATGCAGAAGTAGCTGGTGGGGCCTCGTTATTAACCTTCTTCTCCCAGCATTGGCGTAACTAACCTATAGGCTTTTGTCACCATGAATCTACCTGTCTGCCAGTACTCCCGTCAGAGCTGGTTAACTTACAGGGGGTATAACCTTCTGAATCAACATTATTTGCCGTGGGCCTAGATCCCACGCTCTCTTTCTATGATTAATACCCTGCCTTCACAAAGATTTAAATAGTATGACCTATATAATTTTGTTGTTAAGTGACTTAACAACAAGGGAGTTTTACGATGGAGAACAAAGAGGTCTCCCTGCTAATGGGGTTGGGACTAACAGAAGCCGAGGCCAAAGTTTATATCAGGCTTCTGTGGGAAGGTTCAGTAACCGCCGGGGAGCTAGCCAAATTGACCAAGTATTCCCGTACGAAGGTATATGAAATCCTTGAAAAACTCCAGAGGGAGGGGCTGGTGGAAAGCTACCCCACCAGACCCACTCAGTTCAAGGCTTTAGATCCCAGCGTCTCAATCCCCCTGTACGTCCAGCTCAAACGCCAAGAGCTTGAAACCGCCGAAAATCTCCTGTCTAGAAGCCTTTCTAAAATTTGGAACAAGAGACCCTCTCAGGATGCTCAGGTCTTTATCAATGAGGGTTTAAATAAAACCTCTGCCAAGTTTTTGGAGCTTATAAACCAAGCAGAAGAAAATATATATACCTTCATGGCATGGATATCAAGAGGGGAATATGATTCTCTCTTAGATGCCTTTAAAAAAGCCCGTGAAAGGGGAGTGGAGGTTTATATGGCGGTTTATGACAATCCTGATTTTAAGGATGGGGTATCCCCTGAGATGTTGACTGAATTTTCAACTTATTCCCATGAGTTTTATCTTGTACCAAGAGACTTCCACCCATTCCCACTGCCGCCGGTAAAGCTTCTGGTGGTGGACGAGAGGGATGTCAACATAGTTTTTGGAGACTACCTTGAAACCGGCTCACTGAAAGATGCGATTTCTGTCCACTACCACAATATATCAGGAATGGGTGTGGTGGCCAGGAAGATTGCACCCATGTGTTTCGAGACATTTTTTGCCAGGTTCAGGAGGGGCAAAGAGTGAAAATTATCGAAACTCATGAGCTAACAAAGGAGTTCAACGGCTTAGTTGCGGTGGATAAGGTTACCTTCAGCGTAGAGCGGGGAGAGATATTCGGCTTTCTTGGTCCCAACGGCGCCGGTAAGACCACGACAATAAAAATGCTGACGACGCTTCTCCTTCCCACTAGCGGCACAGCGTACATCTCAGGCTTCGACGTTGTTCGCGAAGCTGCGCAGGTGAGGCGCAGAATAGGTTTAGTACCTCAGAGGATTGTGCTTGAGGGTGACCTCACAGCAAGGGAGAATCTCCTCTTTCACGGCATGCTCTACGGCTTGAGCAGAAGAGATATTGAGGCAAAAATTCCAGAGCTGCTGGAGCTTGTTGGTCTAAAAGAGCGTGCTGACAGCAAGGTCAGGACCTTCTCGGGTGGGATGAAGCGCAGGCTGGAGTTGGTTAAGGTACTGCTTCACGAGCCAGAGGTAATCTTTCTCGACGAGCCTACAGTTGGCTTGGATCCACAGACAAGACGCAAGATCTGGGAGTACATACAGATACTAAACCGAGAGAGGGGAGTTACCATCTTTCTCACAACACACTATATGGAAGAGGCGGACTACCTGTGCAATAGGATCTGCATTATCGACCACGGAAAAATCCTCGATATAGACACGCCACAGAGGCTCAAGGACAAAATCGGCGAAGGCGATATAATTGAGATGGAAGTTTCCGGCAAGGGAGAAAAGTTTGCACAAGCGCTGGAAAAAGAATGTGGCTGTCAGATAAAGAAGATGGAGGAGAACAGGATTACTATTACAGCCAGGCGAGGAGAATACGCCCTCAAAGAGATTTTCTTCCTCGCAGACAAGCTTGGGGTTGAGGTAACCTCTATCTCCGTAAGGGAACCCACCCTAGAGGATGTGTTCATCCACTACACTGGTAGGGGAATTCGCGAGGAGCTGGTCCCGGGAAGCGGCATGATGAAGTATCTCACAAGGAGGCTCAAGCAATGAGCTTTCTCCGAGAACTCTACGTGGTGTTCTGGAAGGAGATGCTGCTATGGATAAACAACCCCATGCTGCCAGTTGTAAGAGCGCTGGTATTTCCCATGATGTGGATAGTCATCTTCGGCTCCGCCTTTGGAGGCGAGGTGAACCACATTCCCCTGGCGGTTGTTCTCAGCGATACAAGCGAGCTTTCCATTGAGTACCTTAACGCCCTGAACATCGGCACCACACTTGACATAAAAAACACAAACCTGGCAACGGCCCAGAAGATGCTGAAAAACCGCAAAGTCTATGGGATACTCTATATCCCCGAAGATTTCAGTAAAAAGCTGGCCGCGGGCGAGAAGGTGAGCGTCGTCTTAAGCCTGGACGAAACCACGCCCCAGATTTCCAGCGCCATTGTAGCGCACGTAACCAGCGCAACGCAATCCTTCTCAAAAAACATCGCCCTGGCTGAAAACAGGGTGGTGGTTGAGAAAAACACCCTTTTTGGCAGGGGGATAGAATACCTGGACTACTTAGCCCCCGGCGTGGTGATGATGACAATCCTGTTTTCTGCTCTCTTCTCGGGCGGACTCAACCTCATAATCGACCGCGAATTCGGCACCCTTACAATGCTTATGGTTTCGCCCGTCTCACGAGATGCGATAATTCTGGGCAAGATATTTGCAGGTGTGCTCCAGAGCATAACCAGTGGCGTGGTTGCGCTCGCTGTAGCCATGCTCATGGGCGTTCACCTGAAAAGCGGTGCCGCTGGTTTTCTACTGATGGTGCTCCTTATGTTCATTGCTGGCTTCGGTTTCATTGGGATGAGTACCGCCATCGGTACGCGCATATCTGAGCTGGAACAGCTCATGGTGGTGATGATGGTTTTATTAATGCCTATGTGGTTCTTGTCTGGTGGATTCTACCCCATTGAGTCGATGCCCGATTGGATGCGCCCCCTCGCGATTGTAAACCCCATGACCTATGCCACAGACGCGGCGCGATCAATAATGATTCGCGGGATAATCTGGGAGACCCTTGCTCTTGACCTTGTAGTAATCACAACCTTTGCAGTGGCGATGTTCCTTATCGGCTCCTACTCATTCAAAAAAACTCTTGGAGGTGTAAAATAAAATGAGGAGGGTATTAATAGTAGTTCTGGCTTTTACAGCCCTTTTAAATGTCGCGGCAGCGCAGATTGGCGGTGGACAATCGTTGATTATAACCGACCTGAAAATCACTCCAGCGGAGGTTCACCCCGGTGATAACTTCACCCTCTCCTTTAAGGTTGTAAACGCCTGGGGGTGGGATAGATTTATTGAGGACGCGTACGTGCACCTGGAGGGGGGCTATCCCTTCCTTAAAATAAGCCCAACTCAGCCCCAGAGGCTCCGCGGCTTGGGGTATGACATAGACTGGTGGGTCAGCAGGGGCGCAGAGGTTAGCTACAACCTCAGCGTCGACCCAACTGCAGTGGCGGGTGTATATACCCTAAATGCGGTGTTCAGCTACACCCGTTACAGCGATGCAGTGGGCACAAAGGGCGGAGATGAGAGGTTCACAGAAGTTCATCCCATAGCTATAAAGGTGGTGGGCAAACCAGAGGTGGAGGTGTATGTTAAGAGTTCTCAGCCAGAGAAGCCTCAACCGGGCGATACTATAACTCTCTCGCTCAAGGTGGCCAACCTGGGCAGCGATTATGCGAGGAATGTGTTGCTCTACGTAGGTGAACTTCCCGATATAGCTCCGGAGTGGAACAGCAGGGTCGTGTATGTGGGCGACGTAGCACCGGAGGGCTCTGTCAATGCCCTGATTACTCTTGAGACTTCCTCCGAGCTTCTCCCGGGTGAGTATCTCCTGCCTATTGGTATTCTTTACCAGGATGGAAACGATAGGTGGGTGGAAAAAAATTCCAGCATAAAACTCACCATTCGCGGTGTGGAGGAGCTGGAGGTTTATGTGGAGTCGTCGAAGCCTGCAAAACCTACCCCGGGGGATGATATCACCCTCATCCTCAAGGTTGTTAACTATGGTTCCCTGCCGGTGAAGGAGGCTGTCCTGGAGGTTGGAGAGGCTCATGGCGTGGAGCCCCTGTGGAGCAGCCGGAGGATTTATTTAGGTGATATACCAGCCAAAGGCTCTACTCAGGCAAGGGTTGAGCTTGAGGCTGATGAAAACACCACCACCGGAGACTACACGCTGCCGGTGAAGATATTCTCGCGGGGTGTCCTCACTAATATAAAAAGCATTGGAGTCACCCTCCACAGCGAGGCGGACTTTGAGATAAAGCCGGTGCAAAACCTGGTAAAGGCAGGTGAATCGGAGCAGATGGTTAGTTTTACAGTGAAGAATACGGGGACAAAAGCTGCGGAGGATATTAGGCTCACTCTGCGCGCAAACTATCCTTTCACGCCGGTGGGCAACGAGTACTATATAGAGCGCCTTGCTCCAGGAGAAGCCACAGTGGCGGAGTTCCATGTGGACGTAGATAGCGATGCGGCGAAGCAACGCTACCCCATTGACGTGGTGATAAAGTGGAAGGAAGAGGAAGACGACGAGGAGCAGATTGATGTTAAGTACTCATACGTGGAAGTGCTGAAGAAGGAGAGGAAGATTGCCTACTATGTTGCTGCACTACTCGGCGTAGTGGCTATTGCCGCCGCTTTGGTCAAGAAGAGGAAGAAAAAATGAAACCAAGCGTAGACTACATCTCTGGTGAAAGCCTCTATCGCCCTGAAGTTGTAAGGTGGAGGCGTCGCATTGAGGAGCGCTACATTCCGCCGGAGGACGCAGCCGTTGCAGTGCTCCTTCCATGCTCTGCCACAAAACCCTACTCGGCCTCGCCATCGCATCGCCGTTTCATCGCCGCTATTAAGCGCGGAGCTAAAGGCAAGCGCAGCCTTGTGCATGAAGCAATAATGACCTCTCCTCTCGCCTTAGTGCCAAGAGAGCTGGAGAACCTCTATCCCGCGTGCTGCTACGACACCACCGTGACGGGGCACTGGAGCGAAGAGGAGAAGGAAGTCCTAGCTAAGGCGATACGAAGCTATGCGGCGAAGTTTAAGGGGGAGCTTCTGTGCTACGCGGGCGAAGCCTACGCAGAGGTGTGCGAGTCTCTTGGCATAGACGTCATAGCCAAAGATAACCTTCTCAGCGAGGACTCCCTTAAAGCCCTAGAGGAGCGCATCCGGGAGGCGCTTATGGACAAGCAAGGCACGGGGTATAACCCGCTTGAACCGCTAAGGAAGGTCGCAGATGTCCAGTTTGGCTTGGGCGCGGGCAAGGCACTCATCTGCGAAGGAGCAAGAGTAAGGAGGGGCAGGATATTCTACAAAGGCGAGCAGGTAGCGGCGATAAGTGAGAGGCACGGTTACCTTGCACTCACACTGCGCGGTGGGGAGCTTCTCAGGGACTTCTCGGGCTACGTGGTGGAGCTCAGCTTCTTCCCAAAGAGCAATAACATTTTCACGCCAGGGATTGAGCATGCTGGCGAGGATATTAGACCTGGGGATGAGGTTATCGTAGTGTACGGCGATGAGGTGGTGGGCGTGGGCAAAGCGCTGCTCAACGGCAGTGAGCTTGCCAAGGCTGAGCGAGGCTTGGGCGTGGTGCTGAGGCACAGAAGGAAAGCTGCTTAATTTCGCTTTCGGAAAACTTTACGATGTGAATCTTCAGCTTGCGATTGGTTCATTTTTATGGAGGTATACTATGGCAAGGATGCACACCAGGCGAAGAGGTAAATCTGGTTCCACTCGCCCTTATCGCACTTCACCCCCCGAGTGGATAGAGCTGAGCAAGGAGGAAGTGGAGGATATAATAGTCAAGCTCGCCAAGCGTGGCGAGTCGCCCAGCAAGATAGGAATAATCCTCCGCGACCAGTATGGCGTGCCTCTCAGCAGGTACGTCACCGGTAAGAAGCTGACAAAGACCCTTGAGGAGAAGGGCATAAAGTATCCCATACCCGAGGATTTGATGAATCTCATAAGGAGAGCGGTGACCATAGACAAGCACCGCAAAGAGCACAAAAAGGACATGGTGGCAAAGCGCGCCCAGCAGCTTGTTGAGGCGAAGATACGCAGGCTGGTGAAATACTACAAGCGCGAGGGCAAACTTCCGGCTGACTGGAAGTATAGTATTGAAACCGCAAAACTCCTGGTGAGGTAAAAAACCCTCACCTTTTTATTTCGGGGAGCAGGATGGAGGCTGTGCCGAAGAAGCTTGAGCATGATTTAGAAGAGGCGGCGGATTTTCTTCGAGATTATCTTGAGAGGGGGGGCGTTCCAAAGGTTGTCACCCATCATGATGCAGATGGGCTAAGCGCCGGGGCGATTGTTCACAGCGCCATTACCAAGGAGGGCTACCCCTGCCACACACGCTGTGTCAAGCAGCTTGAAGATAGGATTATTGCAGAACTAGCCGCAGAAAAGCCCGAGATGGTGATTTTCACGGACTTTGGCTCGGGACAGGTGGATCTGATCCAGAAACATCTTAAAGATACCAAGGTGATTATCCTTGACCATCACCAGCCCAAGGAGGTTAAGGCTGAGATAGAGCACAACATCAACGCTCATAAATATGGCATCGACGGGGCGCGCGAAGTCAGTGGCTCGGGTATGGCGTACTTCTTTGCTCGCGCATTCTGCGATGGCTGTGAAGAGTTACCTGAAACCCAGTTCCGGGTGACGGAGCTTGCAGCACTTGCAATCGTGGGAGCGGTAGGCGACCTGCAGGATAACAGCGGCGCCTTCCACGGTCTGAACAGGCTGATAATTAAAGAAGGTGAAGCCGCTGGTGTGCTTCGCGTTGAGAAGGACCTCCGCCTCTTCGGCAGGCAGACGAGGCCGCTCTACAAGGCTATAGAATACACCACAGAGCCATTTATCCCCGGCTTAAGTGGAAGTGAGAGCGCGAGTTTGCAGTTTCTGAGTGAGCTCGACATACCTGTGAAGCGAGATGATCGCTTTGTAATGCTGGCTGATTTAACCCAGGAGGAGAGGCAGCGTCTGACAACGGCGCTGATATTGAAAATGATAGAGCACCGCGTACCACCGCGGATAGCTGAGAGCATTGTGGGCGAGGTTGTGACGCTGCTCAAAGAGGAGAAGCGCACACCCCTGCGCGATGCCAAGGAGTTTGCAACCCTGTTAAACGCCTGCGGGAAACACGAGCATTATGGTATAGGCTTAGCGGTATGCTTGGGAGAAAGAGGCGAGCTATACCGCCGCTCCCTGGGCATGCTTCGGGAGCACCGTGAGTATTTGAGCACCTGCTACAACTGGATAACCCAGAATCTGGACAAAATCAGAGACGAGGGCGCGGTGTATGCACTTCACGCGGGTGAGGAGATAGACGAGAACGTCATAGGCACCGTCGCCGGGATGGTGCTCAACTCCCGCATACTCAACCCCATAAAGCCCATAATCGCCTTTGCCGACGCCGAGGACGGCGAGGTCAAGGTCTCAGCGCGGGGAAACCGCGAGCTTGTGGATAGTGGTCTCAATCTGGGCAAAGCGATGCTCTACGCCAGTGAGCTTGTCGCGGGAGAAGGCGGTGGCCATGACATCGCCGCTGGGGCAAAGATACCTAAAGGCAAGGAGGAAGAATTTTTAAAGCACGTGGAAGAAAAGATAAGGGAGCAGCTTGCCGTCCCGTCTCGCGAAGCGATAGGGGGACGAAAGTAGATGCACGCCCGAGCAGAGCTTGTGTTTCACTACGCCAGTGAGGAAGAGGCTTCACAAATAGCTTACCTCCTGGAGCTTGACAACCGCGTTGCCCCTAGAGGACTGAAGGTTAAAACTGAGCAGAAAGGTAAAGCGGTGGTAACCAATACGGAGCACACCAACGTAGGAACGCTCTTCGCAACCATAGATGACCTGCTCTTCTGCGAGAAGCTTATAAGCGAGATACTGAGGCTGTAGTCATGCTTGACATAAACCTTTTCAGGGAAAATCCGGAGGTAGTGAGGAAGGATTTAAGAAAACGCGGCGCCCACGACAAGCTGAAGCTGGTGGACGAGATTATAGCTCTCGATAAAGAGTGGCGCTCCTCGCTTACTCGCCTGAATGAGCTGCGCAGGCAGCGCAATGTGCTGAGCAGAGAGATTTCTCAACTTAAAGCTAAGGGTGAGGACATCTCAGCGAAGGTGGCTGAGATTAAACGCCTGCCTGAGGAGATTAAAGAGCTTGAGGCACGCGTAGATGAGCTCGAGGCAAGGCTGCGCAGCCTGCTGATGCGCATGCCCAACCTGCTTCACGAGTCTGTGCCCGTAGGCGAGAGCGAGGAAGACAACGTGGTAGTGCGCACCTGGGGAGAGCCTCGCGAGTTCGACTTCCCGCCTAGAGACCACATTGACCTCGCGCTGCTCAACGACCTCTTCGACATAGAGCGCGCCGCCAAAGTTGCAGGCTCGAGATTCTACTACCTGAAGAACCAGCTGGTGAAGCTGAACTATGCGCTCATAAACTTTGCGCTGGATTTCCTTGCAGAGAAGGGCTTTACCCTACTCCAGCCGCCCTACATGCTGCGCCGCGCTGCTGAGGAGGCGGCTACCGACTTAGCTGATTTCGAGGATGTGATTTACAAGGTGGAGGGCGAGGATTTATATTTAATACCCACCTCTGAGCACGCGATTCTCGCTATGCACATGGACGAAATCCTCGACGGCAAAGCCTTGCCCCTGCGCTATGCCGGCATAAGCCCGTGCTTCAGGAAGGAAGCAGGTGCGCATGGCAGGGATACCAAAGGCATCTTCCGCGTGCATCAGTTTGAGAAGGTGGAGCAGTTTGTGTTCTCTCGCCCCGAGGAAAGCTGGGATGAGCATGAGCGTCTGCTCGCCAACGCCGAGGAAGTGTACCAGAAGCTGGGAATACCCTACCGCGTGGTGAACATATGCACCGGCGACATTGGTACGGTAGCAGCCAAGAAGTACGACATCGAGGCTTGGCTTCCGGGACAGGGTAAGTACCGCGAGGTGGTGTCCTGCAGCAACTGCACAGATTACCAGGCGAGGCGTGCGAGAATACGCTTCCGTGACTCCCCAAGCGAGCCAACGCAGTATGTTCACACCCTCAACAGCACCCTAATTGCTACTGAGCGCACCCTTGTGGCGATCCTTGAGAACTACCAGCGAGAGGATGGGAGTATAGAGGTGCCCAAGGTACTGGTACCCTACACCGGCTTTGAAGAGATTAGGGTGGAGTAGAATAGTTGTGTCGCCAGTGCTGATGCTGAAGTCTTTTGCCTGAATGCCGGAGCTTATTATACCCACCAGTACCGAAGTACAGCCACAAATAAAATGCCTAAAATCACAGTCCAGAACAGGCTTTTTGTACGCCAAGCAACCAGCAGGGTGGGCAGGGAGGCGACCAGAAATTCATTGCTCAAAGAAAGCTCCAGCTTCCCATCTGGCATTAACAACGCTGGAAAGAGCAGTGCTGATAGAACTGCAACTGGAACATACCTCAGCCAAGCAATCACTGCCTTGGGCAGTGAAAATTTTGCCAGCACCAGTAAGGGTAATGCCCTAGGGATATAGGTTACCAGGGCCATAAGTAATATTGTCAGTGCTATTCTTTGCTCGATTTCCATCTTTCCAGCATCACCCCCGATGTGGCTGCTATTACTGTGGCTCCTATTGTACTCCAGTGCCCAAAGCCAACAAGGTGCATAATAACTGCCGCACCCCCTGCGAAAAGGCCCACCACCAGAAAGGTCTTGTTCTGCATCTGCATGAGTACCAATGCAATAAACATAGCAGGGAGGGCGAAGTCCAGTCCAAAGGTTTGTACATCTGTTATCAATTGCCCGGCTAAAGCCCCAAGAAAGCTCCCCGTTACCCAGCCTAAGTGGGCAGTACCATTTAGAGCAAAGGATTCCATAAGTGGTGGCACAGCCTTTCTGAACTTGGTGCTATGTAAGGCGAAGGTTTCGTCTGTAATCTCATATCCAAACCAGGCCAGCTTCTTTTTAGACACCCCTTTAAGATAGGGCACCAATGCGGCGCTCATGAGCAGGTGGCGCAGATTAACTATAAAGGTGGTGAGCACAATCGCAAGCATCCCTGCTCCTGCTCCAATCATCCCCACTGCTATAAGCTGAGCAGAACCAGCGAATACAAAAATCGACATGGCAGTTGCTTCAATTAAGCTCAGACCCACCTGCGATGCCAGTACGCCAAAGGCAAATCCTATGGGGAGGTAACCCAAGACGATGGGCGTGGCATCTTTAATGCCCCGTAGCACCGCAGCCTTGGGATCTGTGTTAGACAAAGACTGGAGATGCATGGAGTTTACCTTCTGCGCTGCAATATACAAAAAATTTTCTGGCTTTATTTTTGTTCTTTTTTAAAACAGAACAGCTACCCATCCCACAGCGGCGAAATTTTCCGAAGCTTGGCAACAACGCCAGGGAACTTGCTGAGCACATACTCTATATCGCGCTTCGTGGTCTCTCTCCCCAAAGTGAATATCGCGCTGCACTGGGCGCGCTGCGATGGGTAGCCCATCGCGAGCAGAATCGGCGAAGCGCGGAGTACCTGAGAGATGCACGCGGTGCCATTGCCCATGTATATACCCTCAAAGCTCAGCGCCATCATTAACGCTTCGCCGTCTACGCTCTCTACGATAAAGCTTGCATGGTTGGGCAGCCTCTTCTCCGGGTGCCCCGTCAGCTCCACCTTCTCAACTTCAAGCACGCCCTCTATCAGCTTGTCCCTCAACCAGCGAACCTTCTCCACCTTGTCGAGATGCCTTAGTGCAAGCTCTGCTGCCTTGCCGAAGCCAACTATGCCGGCGACATTCTCAGTGCCACCCCTGCGCCCCTCCTCCTGAATGCCGGAGTAGATAAGCGGGACTATGCGCAGCCCCTCACGAAGGTAGAGTGCTCCCACACCCTTGGGACCATACATGGTGTGGGCAGAGATCGAAAGAGCGTCCACGCCCAGCTCCTTAACATCTACAGGTATGTTCCCCGCCGCTGCCACGGCGTCGGTATGAACAAGAGCACCCTTCTCGTGGGCTATCTCGGCGATTTCCTTCACCGCCTGCAGCGTTCCAACTTCGTAATTGGCGAGCATCACAGAAACAAGTGTGGTTCTATCGGTGATAGCACTTTCAAGCTTCTCAACACTCACCTCTCCATAGGAGTTGACTGGGAGAAAGGTTACCACGTAGCCCTCCTTCTGCAGGGAACGGAAAGCATTAAGCGTGGAGTGGTGCTCTATCTCAGAGGTTATAACGTGCATACCCTTATTCTGGTTCGCCTTTGCTAAGCCTCTAATTGCCAAGTTATTCGCCTCTGCCCCCGAAGAGGTAAATATGATCTCGTTGGGCGAGGCGTTTATCAGCCTTGCCACGCTCTCGCGAGCGCGCTCTATCGCCTCCTTGGCTTCAGCTCCAAGGTCATACATCCTTGAAGGATTCCCAAAGCTATTCTCAAGGAAGGGCAGCATAGCTGCGAGTACTTCCCTGTCAAGAGGCGTTGTCGCCATATGGTCAAGATATACGCGAAACATCTCAATCTACCGTTTTCTTTATGTAGAACTTGAAGAATTCTCCCGTGTCCTCAACACCTATGAGTTCATTCCCCGTCTTTCTGCACCAGTCAGGTATATCAGCGAGCGCGCCCTCGTAGTCGGTCTGAAGCTCCAGTATCTGCCCCTTCTTAAGCTCCTTCATGCGCTCTTCCAGGCGCATGAGGTGCATGGGGCACATGCGATAAACAACGTCCTCAACGGCGTCCGCCACGATGCCCTCGACGAACTTTATCTCTGGCTGCTTCTGCTCTGTCATGTTTATGAAGTAGTACATTACCCTATTTTATCTTTTGCGTAATCTTACTCCACGCAGCACGACCTTAGCCACATGCAAGAGATGCTTTGTTGGCAGGCATCCAACGTTTATGCAGGTTCCGGCTAACCTTACAGCGGAGTTATTAACAGGCAGATCTCAGCCTCAAGCTCGTTTGCTTCATTTCTTTTCCTCTTCTACACCCCTCGCACCGTAGCCAGCATCTCTCACAGCTTTAACGAACTTCTCCAAGCTTTCTTCCTCAGGTATTAGCATTTCAGCCTTTCCTTCGCTTAAGGAGACTTTCACATTTGTCGCCCCGGTGCTCTCCAGTGCGCCCTGAACAACGCCCACGCAGCCCTGGCAAGTCATTCCAGTAATCTCAAGCACAAGCCTTCTCAACTTCTGCTCCTTTGCCGCCTTCTTCTGCGCAGGCTTCACATTCGCCTCCCTGAGGTAGGAGTTTATTATGTCCTTCAGGTACCACTCACAGCACCTTCCAGAGGGATTTGTGGTAATGCACCACTTGCCTTTGCCTGCGCCTGTTACCTCCTGCACTTCTTCTATGCTCGAGCAGCACCCCTCCTCGAGTATTGCCTTTCTCAGCATTTCATCTGTAACTCTATTGCAGTAGCACAGAGGCCTTGGCTCTGAATCTTCTTTAATCCCAACCCTGGTCTTAACCTCTGCCTTGGTGAGGTAGACCCCCGAGATGTTGTTGAAATACACCACATCGCATTCGCGGGAGGGGCAGAAGTAGAAATTCTCGTCTATCTTGCTCCAGTGCTCCTCCTTGACATGCACTCCCAGAGTTAGAGGCACAACCTTCATTCCCTCGCTACCGCAGTGTCTGCACACCTTTTCAGAACTCATGCTCTTATCCCCTTTTCAGATTGCCAGTTCATCTGCTTATGCTTCATGCTCATTCAACCATCACTTTAGCTATACCCTCCTCTCTCAGAATACCGCACTCCCTTAGCCAGGATTCGTAAAGCTGAATGTGGTTTTTAATCTTTGAAATCAGCTCTTTTATCTCGCCGTTGAGCCGGTATATCCGCCTCTTGCCGCGCCGCTCCACCTCCACAAAACCGCAGTTTAGAAGACATCTCAAGTTGTGGGAAACTCTGCTCTGCTCATATCCCAGAGCGTCGCACAGCTCCAGCACAGACATCTCCCTTTCCATAAGCAGCATCACTATGTCAAAGCGCGTACGATTGGAGAGGACCCTTGCGAACAGTTTAAATGATTCATACATCATATGACGCATTTATCATATATAGTACATAAAGTTTACCCTTTCCAGAATGATTAACACCGCAACGCTCAGCTTTCAATTTGCAGTTTATCAATGAATGTTCCTGTTCTCATAGCCTATTCCACGGGTGCTTATGTGGAATAGTCCGCGCTCTTCTCTAATCTCAAACCGCGTGCCAAGAATCTGCTCCGTCACAAAAATGTTGGTCTTAAGGTGTCCCGTTAACTCTCTTACGGTAAACGCTGACCTTCCCTCGGCAAGGGCGAGGAATGGCACAAGCTGGTCAGCGAGGTGAGTATCCACGCATGCACCGCTTTCAATCTCTACCAAAAGCGCTCTGGCAGCTTCTTCTCCTACCTGCTCCGCAGGCTTGCCACGCTCACCAAGAGCGCTTGCTCCAAGACGGGTGTTCTCGTACATCGCCCAGAGCGCTATGCCAGTGCCCGTAGAGAAGTCCCGCCTCTCCTCGAGGGCGATTTCGGGGTTGTACTCTGCAAGAAGCTCGCTCGCGGCCTTCGCCTCGCGCTCAATCACATGCCTTGGCAGGTTGCTTGCATGGGCTATGCCCCTAACTCCTAGAAACTTCCCCCGCTGGAGCAGTGCCATGCCTTTAAGCTTTTTAACCGGCTTTACCTTAACCTTCACCTTCCCTCCACCCTTGGGGTAGTATCCCCTTGCAAGAATCTCAACTTCTGCGCTGAAGCCGAGCTTCGCCACCACCGGCAGGAGCACATGTTTGACGAAGTCTATTGGCGGAGACCACCTCACGTTAGTGCCCCCTTTAATTTCAAGCAGAACCTCACTTTTGGCAAATGCACATGGCAGAAGCAGCACCTGCAGAATGAGGGAGACGCTACCTGCGGTGCCTATATCGATGCGTAGCCTCTGAGGTGTTATCTCCCCGGGCTCAAAGTAAACGCGGGTTGACCCAACCTCTGCGCCCTCTACGCGGGCGTTGCACAGCCTTGCCAGAGCCTTTATTCCATGCATGTGCTGCGTTGCCAATCCGGGCTTTGGTCTATTTGCGCGGATGTTTACAACCTCTACTGCCCTGCCGGTTATTGCGCTAAGCGCGAGCGCCGTACGGAGCACCTGTCCGCCGCCCTCGCCGTAGCTGCCGTCTATGCGAAGCATGATAATTACTGAGCGTGTGAGGTTTATAAAGTGTTGCAGTGACTTTGAGGGTGAATATGAAGATTTCATAATTTTTATGAAACTTTCTTATATTTTCTTAATTTTTCTCAAAAACTCTTATAAATTCATATTTTAACCAATCTCTGAAACTTCTACTCACAAGTAAAAGGAGGTAGTTATAATGGTTGATGCCGAGGTATTCCAGACATCCAGCAATATGTTCTTCCTCATATGGGGTGGTGTGCTTGTATTCTCCATGCATGCCGGCTTTGCCTTTCTTGAAGCAGGGCTGGTGAGGAGAAAGAGTGTGGTAAACGCCTTCAATAAGATTTTAATGGAGTGGCTTGTGGCAAGCGTTGGATACTTCGTCCTGGGCTATGGCATTGCCCACGGGATTTATTTTGCCCTCATGAGCGTTGGAGCTATAGAAAAAGCGGGACTGCAGTACAACCTAGCCCACTACTTCTTTATGCTCACCTTTGCCACTGCTGCCATAGCAATTATCTCTGGAGGCGTGGCAGAAAGGGTGAATTTTAGGGCACATCTTGTAGCTGCTGTATTTGTGACTTCTCTCATCTATCCCTTCTTTGAGGGTCTTGTCTGGGACTCAGGGGCTATCTTCGGCAACCCATTAGGCGGTGAGGATGGCCTTCTAGCCAGACTCTTCGGTGCTCCCCTGCATGACTTCGCAGGCTCAGTGGTGGTGCATGCAATAGGCGGCTGGCTTGCCCTGCCAGCTATCTATATTCTTGGTCCAAGGCTTGGCAGGTTTGTGAATGGTGAAGTTAAGGAGTTCCCCATTCACTCTGTGCCCTTTGTAGCGCTTGGCTCCTGGTTTTTAGCTGTTGGCTGGTACGGCTTCAACGTTGCCAGTGCGGGCTCTCTTGATTCTCTGAAGCTTGGACTTGTGGCAGCCAACTCAACTCTTGCTATGGCTGGAGGTGGTCTCGCTGCTGCTCTGCTCTCTAAACATGATCCCGGCTTTGTCCACAATGGCGTGCTTGCAGGTTTAGTAGCCGTCTGCGCTGGCAGCGACATCTATCACCCTCTTGGTGCCTTTGTTGTGGGAGCAATTGCAGGAGCAATATTTGTGTGGGGCTTCAAGTTTGAAATTGATGTGCTCAAGATTGACGACGTTCTGGGCGTATGGGTGCTCCACGGCCTTGGAGGCGCTTGGGGCGGTATTGCAGCAGGAATATTTGGGCAGCCCCTCTTTGGCGGCGCCGGCGGTGTGAGCTTCATGTCCCAGCTGGTTGGCACTCTGATTGGCATTGTCTACGCCCTTGCTGCCGCAACAGTTTTATACAAGGCAATTGATATGACCATAGGGCTTAGGGCTAGCAGGGAGAATGAGCTCAAGGGTCTTGACCTGGCTTATCACAGAACCGATGCCTATCCTGAGGAGGCAATTCTGAGGTGAAGATGATGAAAAAAATTGAGGCTATCATCAGACCTGAGAAGCTGGACGATGTCAAGCTTGCACTTGAGGACATAGGCTGCATTGGCATGACAGTTAGCGAGGTCAAGGGCAGAGGGCGGCAGAAGGGCATTGTGCACCAGTGGCGCGGCAGGGAATACAGGGTAGATCTTCTGCCCAAGGTGAAGCTGGAGATTGTGGTCTCCGATGATATGGTGGATAAGGTAGTCGAGACCATTGTGGAGACTGCAAGAACTGGCAACGTGGGTGACGGCAAAATCTTTGTCCTCCCAATAGAGGATGTGATAAGGGTAAGGACTGGCGAGCGGGGCGAGGCTGCTGTGGGTCAGGGAAGCGATGTCTGCTAACCCTCTACCAGGTGAATCATAACACTGCTCCTCGCTCCCTCTTTTATATTCCCTCTGCTAACCGTGCTGTGGCACTCGCCATTGTTGACAGGCCACCAGGCTGTGCGCAAGTTTTTTATCTGCAGGTAATACAAAGTAGAGTAGCCGGAGGTATCGCTCTGCAAAATATGACAAGCGCTAGGTTGGGGAAGAGGCTTACAATATTAGTCTTTATGTTCATTCTGTTCGCAGGCTGCGCTTCTCAGCCCCATCTGGAAGAGCCCAAGACCCTTGATGTAAAGCCTGTGGTGGATTACTACTTCTTGGCTGAGTATACCGGAAATTCAGGTGAAGGCTTTTATGTTGTAGCCGGGGATGTGAAGGAGGTTAAGGGCGCGCTGATGGAAATCCTCGCCGGGAAGGCGCCGAGGACAACTTTTTCTGAGGATGAGAGTCTCAACCTCGTGGTGTTCCGTGGTGTTTTCAGCACAGGCGGCCACGGAATAAAGATAAACAGAGTGGAAAGGGTGGGTAACACCTTTATCGTCCACGCCACCTTCACAGATCCTGGTAAGGGGACGATTGTAACGCAGGCCTTCACCCAGCCGACGGCGGTTATCCCACTTGGGAAGCTGCCAGCAGGTGGTTACTCTGCAGAACTGTATGTGAATAAGGTTGTATCTGGAGAGGGTAAGGAGGTAATAGAGGAAGAAAAATTGCATAAGCGCATTGAATTTGTAGTAGAATAAATTTTCTGGGAAGGGGGCATTGTCGATGGAAACCAGTGTAAAATATGCTAGAAATAAATTGGTTACGTTTCATGTTCAGGGACGAGTAAGAGTATCAAAAATATAAGAAGATGGAAATGAGATTATGGAGGAGAGCGATGAGCATGCGATCATTGCTTTCACAGTTAAATAGCTTAATCCTGCTAATTCTAATAGAGAGTGGTGATTAGCAGTGACCATGGGAAAAAGGATTTCCAAGGTGAATCTGGCCTATATCACAACATTTATTTTATTTTGCGCATTTTTTACCGGCCTACCTTATTCTAATGCCCAGCCTCTCCCTTCAGAGCACAAAATCACAAAAAACCTTGCTGAAAAGGTCAATTCCGTTCCTCCTCAAGAAAAGGTCAGGGTCATTATAATCCTCAAAAAACCAGCGGGGCAGTTCCAAGCTCAAGCCGCTAGGAGTTTGGCAAAAAAGGATATACTGGAGAAGGGAGGGGAGGTCATAAGGGATTTTTCAATCTTTGAGGGCATGGCCGCAGAGATTCCGGCTTCTAGGGTAGAGGCACTGGCGAATAATCCCAATGTGGAATTAATTGTGGAGGATAGGCAAGTCAAAGCCTTCCTGACAGAAAGTGTCCCATTAATTAATGCGGATGATGTTTGGAACAAAATTCTGTCCGGGACCAATATAACAGGAAGAGGTCAGACGGTCTGCGTCATTGACACAGGTGTGGATTATACTCACCCTGATTTGGGGGGAGGCATGGGCATAGGCTTCAAAGTTCTGGGGGGATACGACTTCGTAAACAACGATAATGACCCGATTGACGATAATGGACACGGCACCCATGTGGCAGGGACTATTGCTGCAAATGGTAATTTAAAAGGAGTGGCACCTGATGCGAACATAATTGCTATAAAGGTCTTGAATGCCTCAGGGTTTGGCTCTACGATAGATGTTCTGGCCGGAATAGATTGGTGCGTAAGCAATGCGAGCATTTATAATATAACAGTAATCAGCATGAGCCTTGGTGGCGACCTTTACACTTCATACTGCGATGATGAACTACTGGAGATCCCGTTCAGGGATGCCATTAACGCAGCGGTGGCAAGAAACATCACCGTTGTTATTGCCACAGGGAATGATGCCAATTATACTGCCATTTCCTCCCCCGCCTGTATCAAGAACGCCACAAGGGTGGGGGCTACTTATGATAGTAATATCGGTAGTCTAATAACTTGGGGTGACCCACCTATATGTACTGATACCACAACCTCTACCGATAAAATCACCTGCTTCACCAATCGGGGGGCTAACTTTCCAGATATCCTTTTGGCACCGGGTGCTCTAACGAATTCAACTTATCTATCTAATGGATACGAAGAATTAGGCGGCACCTCAATGGCCACACCCCATGTCTCAGGTCTTATTGCACTTCTAAATCAGGAGTACAGGGCAATTTATGGCACAAATCCAACGCCAGATTATCTCTTCCATGTACTGAACTCCACGGGAGTGCCAATCTACGACAATGCAACTGGAATGACATATTACAGAGTGGATGCCCTCACCGCCTACAACGCGATTGATCAGGTGCCGCCTGCAATAACCTTTGTTTTCCCAACTCCAGAAAACGCCACC
The DNA here is from genome assembly GCA_002010065.2 of Candidatus Pyrohabitans jungbluthii. Taxonomy (GTDB): domain Archaea; phylum Hydrothermarchaeota; class Hydrothermarchaeia; order Hydrothermarchaeales; family BMS3B; genus Pyrohabitans; species Pyrohabitans jungbluthii. Next base: position 50,843 of record MTMD02000008.1, read on the forward strand.
CTTTGGGGCAAAACCTGGATTTATATCAATGTCACATTTTCTGAAAATGTGGACACAGCCATACTAGATTGGAACGGTACAAACTATACAATGCAAATGCTTGGAAGCACGGTTGCTTATTACAACGTCACAAACCTTTCCGAAGGTGATTACATCTACATGGTATATGCAAACGACACCTCTGGTAATATGAATGTTTCTGAGACGAGGGTAATTACAGTTGACTTAACTCCACCTACAATAACCTTCGTAGCTCCTACACCTGCCAACACCACCTCTGTGAACGTAAGCTATGTCTTTGTGAATATAACAGCATCTGAAATATTAAATCGCTCAATCCTTGAGTGGAACGGCACAAATGAGACGATGCAGGGCTCAGGGTTAAACTGGTATCTGAATAAAACATACCTGCTCAACGGGAATTACACCTTCAGAGTGCATACTCAGGATTTAGCCGGGAACTGGAACTCCAGTGAAATAAGGGTGGTTGGGGTAGACGCCCCCCTTTTAATAAGCATAGAGTCGCCACTCAACAGAAGCTATCCCTCGCAGAATGTGCATTTCAACATAACTGCCAATAAACCTCTGGGAAGTGCTCTGGTTTCTATAGACGGCGGAGGCAATCACACACTAACCAACGACTCTATAATCCACTGGTATAACACTTCGATATTTATAGCCGAAGGTCCGCATAACGCAACATTTTACGTTCAGGACCTCACGGGCGATGTCAACTCCTCAACTGTTTACTTCACAGTGGATGTAACCCCGCCAAATGTAAGCTTCATTGACCCCACACCGCCGCCTTATTACAACTCTTCCACACACAACATAACCATAAATGTCAGCCACGCGGAGCTTTATCCTGATACACTGATACTGAGCTGGAACGGTACCAACATCTCACAGGCATACAGCGGCAGCTACACCAACATCACCTTTGACAATCTCACGGACGGACGCTACTTCTACTACGTTTGGGTGAACGACACCGCAGGCAACTGGAACAGCACCGAGGTAAGGGTTGTTACCATAGACACCTCTCCTCCCGAGATAATCAACATCACACCCGCCATCGGCTCCGGCGTTAAGGGCGTGGTAACAATAAGCGTGGTCGCTCGTGACGCTGGCGTAGGCGTCGCCTCTGTTGTTGCGGAAGTGTCGAACGCCACCTACTCGGAGGTGCTAACACTAATCAACAACGGCTCTGACGTGTGGTACAACGATACCTGGAACACCTCCGCATTGGCTGAGGGCGAGTACAACATAACCATCAATGCAACCGACTTACTTGGACAGAGCAACGCCAGTGAGTACGTCACGGTAATCGTGGACAGGACGCCTCCGGCATCGCTTGTGCTTTCCCCAATACCCAACAAGAACATCTCCACTACTGTGTACACCATCAACGGCACAGCGATAGACAATGAAAGCGGCGTGGCACGAGTATGGGTAAGCGTGGACGGCGGCTCAACCTGGGCGCTGGCAAATGGCACCCTAAACTGGAGCTACGAATGGAATATTCTGAGCGACGGCGGGTACAACATCACCAGCAAGGCAGAAGACAAAGCGGGTAACAACCAGACAACGCTTCAGTATGTGCCCGTCACTGTGGACGCAACACCACCCTCAATAACCCTCCTCCCTCCAACCCCTGGTGATGGTGACACGCTGAGCGCCGGCACAACCAGCGTCACCATAAACATCTCCATCAACGAAGCGCATCCTGCAACGTTAATATTAAGCTGGAATAACGTTAATCAGAGCTTCAACTACTCTTCCGGCTATGTGAGCATAACTAAAAGCGTTTCCAGCGGAAACAGCTACACCTTCTATGTCTGGGCAAACGACACCTTTGGCAATGCCAACGCCACGCCAAAGATAACCTTCTCCGTTGCCTCAAGCGGTGATAGCGGCGGCGGAGGTGGCGGGGGCAGAGGCGCAAGAGCGTGCAATGTTGCTGAGATTGAAAAGGTGTTCAAAGGTGAGAGTGCAACTGCAACCTTCGATGAGGAGTGTGTACCTGACATAAAGAACATAACCATCTTTGCTTCGCAGACTCACTACTATACCACCATATACGTGGAGAGCTACAAGACAAAACCCGCGTGGGTGGTCTTTCCCGAGCCGTCGCAGGCGGTGTACAGGTACTTCAAGATAAGGTATGAAAAGCCCAACACCTACATCACAAAGGCTGAGATAGTGTTTAAGGTGGGCAAAGCCTGGCTCATGGAGAAGGACATAAATCCCAATACCGTAGCGATGCTCAGATATGATAAGCGCTGGGAGGAGCTTGAGACGCAGCTTGTTGGCGAGGAGGAGGGTTACCTCCTGTACAGAGCCATTACACCTGGGTTTTCCTACTTCGCCGTGGTTGGAGAGGAAGGCTCGGGATTCAGCATCGAAGAAGAGGAGAAAGGGCAGAAGGAAGAGGAAGTTAAAGATGTTGAGGAGTTTGAGGAGTTAGCGCAGATTATGAGCCTCCTAGCAAAGAATGAGACGGTGGAAAAAACTGTAGAGAAAGGCAAATCGGAGGAGGCGCCTGAGAAAACGGAAGCAAATGTTACCGAAGAGGCAAAGCGGGTGGAAGAGAATGTTTCTGAGGCTGAGGAGACGGCAGAGGAAGAAAAAGGCATCTGCGGTCCCACGTCAGCGCTCCTTATAGCCCTGCTCTCCGCATTGGCAATAAAAGGGCTTACTCGCCCCTACCGTTGAGAACTGAGCGTATCTTGTCGGTGCTGGAGCTTCTCAGTCTTTTCAGTATTACCCTTACGCCTCCATCCCTGTGCTGCATCTCCTCCACAATCACGCTCACACCCTGCCTTCGCAGGTAGGCGAGGAACTCCTCCAGCTCAGCTTCACTTGCAAAGTCAAGCTCATAGTCTTCGGTCAGAATCTCTCCCTGTCTAACTTTTTTGATGCTTTCCACCATTGGTAAGAGGATACTCTTCCCCAGCCTGAGTGCACGCTTCTCAAGCTCAGCCTCGCTTTCGTCCCACTCCACCGCCTGAAAACCCTCACGGATAATTCGCGAGAAGAAAAACTCCCTGCCGTACTCATAGGGGAAGCGGAAGGCATAGGCGAGGTCACTGGCATTCGTCTGCGAAGAGGTGTACTTTATTGGCGGGAGCTTCATCTCAGGATCTTTAATAACCACGCCCTCTCTGCCCTCGGCGGCGAGTTCTTGCACAATCCTGAAGATCTCCCTTGTTGCATCGCCCTTATCAAAGATTCCGAAAAGCCTCACGTGTCTTAGCTCGTACTCCTCAACCAGGGCGTTCCTCTCCAGCACCGGCATGCTCTCATTGCTCTCCCTCTCGCGGAGGTCGAAGATAAAAAAGCCGAAGTCCCCTGCCTCAGGGTAGTGGTGCACCACATATGGGTTCTTCTCCCCCACAGCCTCACCGCACAGCATAAGCGAAGGATGCTCTTTAAGGAAGCGCTCAGTATTCCTGCTCTCCCTGAGCTTAGCCGTGGTATAGGGGCACACATAGCCGCCACGCGTTAGGGCAAGGAGCCTGCCCTCCACGAGGGCAACGCGCACATTGTAGCCGTTCATTTTCTCCTCCACCGCAACGCGAGAGGAGAAGTGCTTCTTCAGCAGGGGCTCGAGGTAGAAGGCACGCTTAATCTTGGGAAACCCGCGGACAACGCTTAGCTCCTCGCCTAAGAATACGGCGGTGCCCCGCTCTATTCCAGAGACATCCTTCTTAAAAACAAGATAGCTGGGCTGGAAGTTTTTAACCAGCTGGATTGACTGCCTCTCCAGCGCACCCTTCAGACGCCACTCCGCAACGCCCAGCTTCTCGGCTACTTCTGCAAGCCTCATTATGCCTACTTCACGCAAGAAGCTTCACCAAGTCGGTTTTTGTAACTATGCCCGCCAGGTTGTCGCTAGCATCAACTATGGGTATACCAGAAAAGCCTCGTTCCAGCATCAAGCGAGCGGCTTCGCCAACGGTCGAATCGTTGCTCAGCGTCACCACCGTCTGAGTCATGACATCCTCAACAATAAGGTTGCGCACCCTATTAGCCTGCTTGTTATCAGCGGCGCTCTTGAATGCTCCCAGGGCTCTGCCAAGCTGCCTTTCGGTGAGAATACCCACGATTCTCCCCTCTTCCACCACCACTAAGCGAGAGATGCCGTTGTCCAGCATTAATCTGCGAGCGTGTATCGCCCTATCCTCTGGGGAGACGGTGATCACCTGCTTGGTCATTACCTTCTCAACTCCCTCCTCGCTATCCTGCAGAGGCTTGAGCAGGTCGGTCGTCGTTACAATGCCCACAAGCTTGTCGTCATTAACCACGGGCAGGCTCTTTATCTTATGCTCAAGCATTAAGCGAGCAGCCTCACTCACATCGGCGTCTTTTCCAATGGTTATCACTCCTTTACTCATGGCCGTTGAGACGTGCAGGCTGCTGGGCAACTTGTTAGCATACCTGGAAGAGCCCATAACCTCGAGTATATCGTTGTCGGTAATCATCCCCACTATCTCGCCCTCATTTACAACCACAAGTCTCGAAATCCTGTGCTTCTCCATTAGCTCAAGCGCATCTGAGAGCTTCCTGTCCTTATCTATCGTCACAACCTCCTGCGTCATAAGCTCCTCTATTTTCATCCTCTTCACCTCTCAACCATTGCCTTTAGGATATCACGCTTGGTTACAATCCCCTGAAGCTCAAAGGCATCGTTAACCACGGGCAGAGAGGAGATGTGGTGATCTAGCATTCGCTGCGCAGCCTTGGCAGAGTCTTCATTCTCGTTAGCGGTGATAAGCTCACTGCTCATCACATCACCCGCGGTTACGAAGGGCAGTGTTTTGATGTACCGATACTTCGGGCGACCCCCCTGCTCTGGCTTCCTCACATATAGTACTCGCTTAGCTTTTATGCCAAGCACTGGATCTTCCAGCTCAAGTAAGCTGAGGTCAGTGGCGGTGACTATACCCACCGGCTCAGCGCCGTCGGTTATCACCACTCGGCTTATGCCGTTCTCAACCATCAGCTCCACTATGTGCGCAAGCGTGTGGTTCCTGTTTGCTGTTATTACATCTCGCGTCATTAGCTCGGAGGTTTTGTACATGCCCTCCATATTCTCCACATAGGCGCGGAGAATATCAGTTGTGGTTATTATGCCCACGAGCGAGTCATTCTCAACCACGGGTATTGAGGAAATCCCCTTCTCAATCATAAGTTTCGCAGCTTCTTTTACTTCAGCATCAGGCGGGAGGGTTATAAGCCCCTTGGTCATTACGCGGGAACAGGCTACCTTATCTATCGGTCTGCGCCTCCACGGAGCGCGACCCTCGCCGAGACGGCGTGCCATGTCTTTCTGTGTTACTATTCCTACAGGTTTTCCCTGCTCCAGGATAACAACACGGGATATGTCGTTTTTAATCATTAAATTTCGAATGCGCTCAAGCGTGGCGTCGCTCTCTGCAGCTATAACAGGGCTCTGCATGTACTTCTCCAGCTTCAATTAAGCTCCCTCCTTAACTTACCAGTGCCCGCACCAGGTCGCGCTCTGTAATTATACCCAAAAGCCGACTATCTTCAACCACGCACACGGTGCCAACGCCGGTATCTTCAATAATCTTGGCAACCTCGCCCAGGTCGGTGCCTTCTTTTACTGTGGGTACGTCTTTGCTCATTATTTCAGAAACACGGGTCTTGAGCACCTCATCCAGGCGATTCTTCACAATCTTTTCAAAAATGTGGTTTCTGCCTATGAACTCTATTATCATTCGCGTGGTGAGAAGTCCCTCAAGGAAGCCCTGACTCGTTACCGGAAGGCGTCTGAAGCTGTTCCTCACCATTATCTTTGTAGCATCTCCCAGAGTGGTGCCAGGCGTTGTTGTTATCACATTGCGACTCATGTACTCTTCCACGCGCTTGCCTGTCTTCTTGTCTGCGATAAGATAAACGAAATCGCGCTCTGTGACTATTCCTGCGACGCGGTTTTCATCATCCACCACCACAACGCCGCCTATCCTGGACTTGAGGATCTCCTCCAGGGCGTCGTCGATGCTTGCGCTTGTGGGAAGCGTCACCACATCGTTTACCATAATTTCATGGATTGATTCATTTATGGCGGCGAGGAAATTCCCCCCATACTTCTCGCTTATCAAGCGGGTCTTTTCATTCCCGCCCAGCAGGTCAATTATGTCGCTTGAGCCAATAATTCCCAAAAGCTTCTTGGTTCCGGGGTCAGCGACAGGCAACCTGCGAAAGCGGTACTTGGTCATGGTTTCGGCAGCGCCCTTTATGGTCATGGTAGGCGGGACAGTGACAACATCTTTGGTGGCGATGCTCATTATGCTACCAGATTTCTTGGAGATGTGGCTTTTGAAGTCCAGCGAACCCCTGTCGCGTGCCTGACTTATGGTGTACTTTTCCTTTCTCTTCATGTCCACATGCTCTTCCTGCATTTCATACCTCCTGGTGATGATCATGTAAGTGTTAAAAAAGTGGTTTCCAACCTCCCATGGCAAGTAACTTCACATAGGTATATCTAAAGACCCCAGCCATTGTTTTATATTTTTTGTTACATGGTTAATAAACCTTTGGAGCATCTTGCATAGATAACAGGCTATACCCCTGTAAGATATGAAAATGTCCTTATTGTTAAGATGAAGTTATTCAGACATAAACGATTTTAAAAAGCCTGCGTAGGTTATGCTTCCCCTTTTTATATACCGCCGATCCGAAGACCGGTTTGAGCTAGCATAAGCCTGCGGTGAGAGCCGGGGCAAGTCGGCGGGAACACAGCGCGTATGGGCCCCTCCCCGAGAGTGCCTCGAGATGCAGGCGATGAGGGCGAGGACAACCACGCGCTGGAAAAGGGCTCGTCAGAAAATCCCTTTCTCTGTAGAGGGTCCCCGGGTGAGCTCAGGCGCTAGCCAGCGATGAGCTCCGGGAGTTAGAGAGCAGGGGACATGACGGGCCTGAAAGAGCAATACGCTGATTCTGTGGTCTTACGGTTTGGGGGTGAAATCTGGGAAAATTTTATATAGCCCTTTTTAGGCCTACCTAATTAGGTAAACCTAAGAGAGTGAAATAGATGATTGCGAGCTTTGTAATAACCTTCAGAGAAGCGCTTGAGGCCGCGCTGATAATTGGGATAGTTGCCGCCTATCTCAGAAAGGTAGGAAGAAAAGATATGGAAAGGTATCTCTTCATAGGCGTGGCCGGAGCAATTCTGGCGAGCGTCCTAGCGGGAGCTCTTTTCCTTCTGATTTACGGTGGCCTGGAAGGCAGGGCAGAGGAGATCTTCGAGGGCGTAGCCAGCCTGAGCGCAGCGGCTGTGCTCACCTACATGATATTCTTCTTTGCGAAGCATGCTAAAGGGATAAAGGGTGAGCTTCAAAACAAGGTCGACGCCTCGCTGGGCAGAGGTTCTGCATGGGGAATAGCTGCGCTGGCATTCCTGGCGGTGTTCAGAGAGGGCGTTGAGACGGTGCTCTTCCTGGGAGCAATCGCTGTAAAGGAGCCCTTAAGCACACTGGTTGGCTTAATAGCAGGTATCGTCGCAGTGACTGCACTCAGCATTGCAATGTTCGCTGGAATATACCGCCTCGACTATGCAAAGTTCTTCAAATATACGAGTGTCATCCTTGTGATCTTCGCCGCTGGCCTTGTTGCCTATAGTGTACATGAGCTGAATGAAGCAGGTATAATCCCGCCAGTAATTGAGCACGTATGGGACATCAACCCGCCGCCTAACGAGGACGGCACCTATCCAGCGCTGCACGAGAAGGGGATCATCGGCAGCATGCTCAAGTCGCTTATCGGCTACAACGGCAACCCCTCGCTCACAGAGGTGCTTGCATACCTCGGTTACTGGCTTACTGTGGGCTACTTCCTGACAAGAAACTTCAGAGACACAAAGCAGGCGGCAGGCGCAAAAGCAGAGACACTTTAGTGAGAGTTCACCTCTTTTCATTTCCTTTTTTAGCACCAATTCTCAATATTTGAGACTTTGTATGAGAAAAAAATGTTATATATGCACCACCCAGATTTCTTAAATAGGCCCCATAATTCCCCGAGAGGTAGATAAAGATGAATATAAAGAGGTTGTTTTCTTTTCTGGCCATACCAGGTCTTAAAACCCTACCAAAAAAAGCGGGAAGGGAGGAGATTGTTGAAGTTAAGGCTGAAACCGATGAGGACGTCATGAAGACAACTGCAAGCGTATTAGAAAACATGGGCGAAGCTTTTTACATCACAGATACCAGCCTCAGGATTATACATTTCAATCAAAAGATTGCAGAACTCCTTGGATATAAGCCCGAGGAGGTAATAGGCAAGTACTGCTATGACATCACCACCTACGTTGGCATTACCCCGGCATGCCACACACCCAACTGCTCTTCCGTGGCGGTGTGCGAGGGTAGGGCTGAGATTATCAGAAGGGATGTGAGCCTTCAAACGAGAGACGGTAAGCGGATACCGGTGGAGATAAGCACCTCACCAATAATCAATAGCAAGGGTGAGCGCATAGGTGCAGTGAAGCTGGTGAGAGACAAGCGTGATTTAAATGCAGTTATTGATAGCATTGGCGAAGCTGTAATGGTGATGGATGAAGAGCTGAAGATAACCTACTTTAATCCGGCTGCGGCAAAGCTGGCGAACGTGGATGTGGATGAGGCAATAGGGAAGTACTGCTACGAAATTCTTCCAGAAGAAGCCTGCCACACGGATGAGTGTCCTGCAAACAGGGTTCTTAAAGAGGGCAAGATAACAATCCAGACAATTAAAAGATCAAGTGCGGGAGATATACCTGCGGAGATAACCGCCTCGCCCATTAAGAATTCTAAGGGCGAATTTCTTGGAACGGTGGAGATAATAAAGGACCTCAGAGAGATGAAGGCAATAAAGGAGCTTGTGGAAAAGCTTCAGGAAGCAAGCTCCCACGTATCGGCAGTCTCAGAAGAGCTTGCAGCAAGCAGCGAAGAGATGACTGCGAGCTTTGAGCATCTTTCCGAGACCATCGCAACCATAACTAGGGAGACCTTTGAGAACTCCAAGAAGGCAACCTCTGCCTCTGAGGCGATAAAGGAACTCGCCAGGATAAGCAAGGAGAACTCCGCAAGGGTGGCAGAGGTTGTAAAGGTTATAACAAAAATCGCCGACCAGACGAATCTGCTTGCACTAAACGCTGCGATAGAAGCGGCGCGCGCAGGTGAGCATGGGCGTGGCTTTGCTGTAGTTGCTGAGGAAGTAAGGAAGCTTGCAGAAAGCTCAGCGAAGGCAGCTGAGCAGATAGCGGAGATGGTAAGAGAGATGCAGATAGAGACTGAGAAGCGCACTCAGGAGCAGGTGGAGGCTATACTTGAGATCGCCCAGCGCTATGAGAAGAGCGCCAAGGATATCAACGAGGCCAACATCGCCACAGAGGAGCAGACCGCCAATATGCAGAGTCTCTCAGCTTCGGCGCAAGAACTGGCGAAGCTTGCCACCGACCTCCAGGAGCTTGTTGACAAGTTCAACCTGTAGGGGATAGAAATGAACGAGGCTGAGGAGCTAAAGCTGGTGGTTTTCAAGCTGGGCGATGAGGAGTACGCTGCAGAGGTTTCACAGGTGAGGGAGATAATAAAGCTTGAACGCATCACAAAGCTACCCCGTGCGCCTGAGTTTGTTGAGGGGATTATAAATCTCAGAGGACAGCTCACCACAGTACTAAACCTGAGAAAGCTGTTTAACTTGCCGGAGAGCGACGCTCCCAATGCTAGGATAGTGGTGCTCGACCAGGAGGAACCTACTGGTATAATAGTGGATGCAGTAACAGAGGTACTCAGCCTGACAAAGGATGAGATAGATAAGCCAACAAGAGTTTTCGGGATAGATGCTAGGTTCATAAAGGGCGTAGGAAAGAAGGACGACAGACTTATAATCATACTCGACCTGGATAAGATTCTAAGCCCAGAAGAGATAGAGCGCGTTCAAGAGGTAAGGGATGTGCTCCTGCAGGAGGTGAAGGAGTGAGTCTCAGGGTTTTAATAGCAGACGACGCAGCCTTCATGCGGAATATGCTGAAGAAAATACTGACGCAGGCTGGTTACGAAGTCGTAGGCGAAGCGAGCACCGGCGTGGAGGCTGTGGAGAAGTACAAGGAGGTAAGGCCAGACATCATGACGATGGACATAGTGATGCCAGAGAAGGACGGCATAGAGGCGGTGAGGGAGATAATCGAGTATGATCCGAATGCAAAGATAATCATGTGCAGTGCACTTGGGCAGCAGTCCATGATTATTGAAGCAATTCAGGCAGGTGCCAAGGACTACATTATCAAACCTTTCCAGCCTGCGAAGGTAATTGAAACTATTAAGAAAGTGGTTCACAGAACAAGCTAGGATTTAAAAATGTCGAAAATAAGGGTGCTTGTGGTTGATGATTCTGCGCTGATGAGGCGCGTGCTTACTGACATACTTAATAGTGTTGAAGATATTGAAGTGGTAGACACTGCTGAAAGTGGGGAGGAGGCTGTAGAGAAGGTTGGGGAGCTTGCGCCCGATGTAATAATTCTAGATATACTCATGCCTGGAATGGGGGGCCTCGTTGCTCTCAATACAATTATGAAAACGAGACCAACGCCTGTGATTGTGTTCAGTTCCTATGACAAGCCAGACATAACCCTCGAGTCCCTCGAGAGAGGCGCAGTAGACTTTGTATCCAAGCCCGTGGGTGACTTAGAGAGGGTTGCCAGCGAACTCATAGAAAAGGTGAGAGTAGCTGCGAGAGTGGACGTGGGCAGGCTGAAGGAGAGAAAGGCTCCCATAAGAGAATTCAAAATCGTGGTTATTGGCGCCTCCACAGGTGGCCCCCGCGCGCTTGGTGAACTTTTACCCATGCTTCCTGCTGATTTAACCGCGGCGATTGTGGTTGTGCAGCACATGCCCCCAAAGTTCACCAGTTCGCTTGCGGCGAGGCTTAACAAAGTCTGCGCCCTTGACGTGAAGGAGGCGGAAGATGGCGAGGTTATCGCACCTGGAAAGGTGTACATCGCACCAGGAGGCTATCACCTCCTTGTTGAAAGGGAAATTGTCAATGGCAGCGAGGCGTTTCTAATAAAACTTGCCAAAGGAGCAAAGAGAAACAACGTAATACCCTCAATAGACACAACCATGGAATCTGTTGCAAAGGCTGCAGGTAATCGCGCCATAGGTGTCCTGCTAACCGGGATGGGGCACGACGGCGCTGCTGGAATGAAAGCCATAAGGGATGCAGGAGGTTTTACAATAGCAGAGGACTCCTCCACATGCATTGTCTATGGAATGCCAAAAGCTGCTGCAGAACTCGGTGCCGTGAATAAGATTTTACCTCTCCATGACATATCAAAAGAGCTTACCAAGCAGGTGACGTAGGAAAATGAACACTCAGAAGTATATGGACCTCTTCCTCGAGGAAGCAGGAGAACACCTGCAAAACCTGAATCGCCTACTTATTGAGCTTGAGGCAGATCCAAGCGATGCAGAAGCAATTAATGAGATTTTCAGATCGGTACACACAATAAAGGGGCTCGCCGCAACTATGGGTTTTGAGAAAATCTCTACGCTCTCCCACCAGCTTGAAAATCTGATAGAGAGTCTGAAAGAAGCTAAGCGAGCCGAGCCTGAGGTAACAGACCTGCTCTTTGAAGGCATTGACCTCCTGGAGGCTATGCTGAAATCTCCACAAGATGGGGAAGAGTTCACTGACCTGGAGTTTTTCCTTGAAAAGGTAAAAAGGGTCAAAAAGGAAGAAAAAATGGAAAGGAAAAGCCCCTTCCTGGAGCTTATCTCCCCGGGGGCAGGAAAGGCTAACTACGAGCTGAAAATAAGGCTGGAAGAGAGCTGTGCACTGAAATCAGTGCGCGCCTTCACTGTGCTGAAGAGCCTTGCAGAACTCGGTGACATAACTGCCACATTCCCTGACCCTGAAAAACTAGAAAATGAAGAATTTGGGAAAGGCTTTACGGTACGTCTGCGCTCACAGCGAGTTGAGGAAGAAATCAAGAACAAGGTATTAGCCTTGCCTGAAATAGAGGAGGTAGAGGTTAGAAAGCTTAAGGAAAAGGTGCGAAAAAACCAGAGTATTAGGGTGGGCATAGACACCCTCGACACCCTGATGAATATCACCGGCGAGCTTATTATCAATCGCTCAGTTCTCGAGGAAATTGCAAAGAAGCATGAGCTGGAAGAACTTAAAGACGCTCTGGAGATGACAAAGAGGCTCACCACTGACCTGCAGTATGTGGTGATGCAGGCAAGGATGGTGCCTCTGAGCTATGTTTTTAGCACTTTTCCAAGGCTTATAAGAGATATCTCTAAAAAAGAGGGCAAAGAAGTGGATTTCAATATATATGGTGGGGATATCGAGTTGGACAGAGCTGTTATAGACGAGATCGTTGAGCCAATCGTCCACATTTTAAGAAATGCCGTCTCTCATGGAATTGAGTCTCCAGAAGAAAGGGAGAGGAAAGGAAAACCGAGGAGAGGCAGGGTGACCCTCTCTGCGGTTAAGGAGAAGGACCACGTTGTGATTTCAGTTGAGGACGACGGAAGTGGCATCGACTTGGAGAAGGTAAAGGAGACGGCAGTAAACAGAGGGCTTATATCCAGAGAAAAGGCTGCCACGTTGAAGCGCGAGGAGGTTTTAGACCTGCTGTTTCTGCCCGGCTTCAGCACCGCCAGCGAAGTAACAGAGATTTCTGGAAGAGGCGTTGGGCTGGATGCGGTTAAGAGTCAGATTGAATCCTTGGGCGGTCACATAGAGATTGAGACATATCAGGGAAAGGGCACAAAGGTTTCTCTGAGGCTGCCAATAACAATGGCAATACTTCAGGCTCTCCTCGTGAGAATAGGCGGCGTAACCTATGGCGTTCCAATATCCAACGTGCTTCGCGTGCTTGAAAGTACCAGCCTAAGGAAGCTGCACAACAAGCAAGTGATAAAGCTGGATGAGGAGATAATACCTGTGGTGCATCTGTTCAACGCTAATGAAGAGGGCAGATTTATTGTGGTGCTGGAAAAGGGAAACAAACGCACTGGCGTTACTGTTGATGAAATAGTGGGTATTCAGGAGGTGGTGCTAAAATCGCTCTCCGGCGCAGCGGCACGCCTTCATGAATTTGCAGGCGGTACCATACTAGGAAATGGAGATGTTGCCCTTATGTTGGACGTAGGAAGTATCGTCGAATGAGGTGGTATCTTGGAAATCTATGAGATGACAGAGGAGCAACAGGACGCTTTTAAGGAAATTGGTAACATAGGCGCCGGACATGCCTCTACTGCCCTCTCAGAGATGATAAACAAGAGGGTAACAATGGTCGTGCCCAGGGCATACGTAATCCCCATTCAGCGCGTACCAGAGGTTATAGGCGGCTATGAGATTCCAATTGTGGGGATATACCTGAGTGTATTTGGAGACATACCAGGAAAGATACTTATTACCCTACCTGAGGAGACCGCCCATTATCTCGCCTCGGAGCTTTTAGGGGAGGAGAGCTCAGATGGGCTGGTATCTCCTATGGAGCAGTCCGCTCTGGAAGAACTTGGGAATATAATTTCTGGCTCATACCTCTCTGCCCTTGCAGAATTTTTAGGAAAGCGGTTTATTCCCTCTACGCCTAGCATGGCATACGACATGGCAGGTGCAATAGTTGACCTTCTCATTATCGAGCTCGGTCAGAAGGTTGACTACGCAGTGACGATAGAGACTCAGTTTATAATATCCTCGCGAAGTCTCTCCGGACAGTTTTTCTTCCTTCTTGATGCTGACTCCTACAGAAAAATCCTAGAAAGCATAGGGATGTACCCGAAATGAAGCACAGCGTGGGCATAGGGGAGTACAGGGTAGTTAGGCCGCCTGCGGTACTTGTAAGCTTGGGCTTAGGCTCCTGTGTGGGCGTGGCTCTTTACGACCCGGAGAGGAAGATCGGCGGTCTGGCTCACGTCATGCTCCCATCCAGCAATGGTACTGAGAAAATTACAAACCCTGGGAAGTACGCCGACCAGGCGATAAAGCTGATGCTGGAGGAGATGATTAAACGTGGCGCTTCCAAGAGCAGAATAGTAGCGAAAATCGCCGGCGGAGCGACGATGTTCAAAAACTCCAAAAACTCCATAGGCGAGAGAAACGTTGAAAGTGTTAGAGAAATACTGAAAAAAGAAGGTATAAAAATAGTAGGTGAAGATACAGGAAAAAATTATGGAAGGAGCGTTGAATTCGATACAGAAACTGGCTTATTACATGTCAGAAGCTTTAAATATGGTGAAACTGTCCTTTAATCAGGAGATGATTTGGCTTGTCCGGACAGAATAGGTTTTTTGAGTATGCTGGCGACTTTAAAAAGCTTCTCGATGAGATATCAAGAAATACTGGTCTGAACTTGGTGGGATACCGGGATTCCTATCTCAAGCGCAGAATCGGAGTGAGAATAAAAGCAAATCGCCTCAAGTCCTATGATGAATATATTGAGTTTCTCAGGAAAAATCCCTCAGAATATGACAAACTCCTTGACAGACTCACAGTAAACGTAACAGAGTTCTTTCGCAATCCCAGCACCTTCGAAGCTTTCAGGTCAAAGGTGCTACCTGAACTATCCTCCAAGAGGGAGATAAGGATATGGAGTGCCGGATGTGCCTCCGGGGAAGAGCCCTATTCCATCGCCATAACTGTTTCTGAGTTTTTTGGGAGAGAGCTTGAAAGGCGTTTTATAAGAATATATGCCACAGATATAGATGGTTTGAGCTTAAGAAGGGCTATTAAAGGAGAATACGAAGCTAAGAAGGTGGCTAATGTTGATAGTGATATGTTAAATAAGTATTTTATTAAGACTGGTGAGAAATATATGGTTAAACCAGAAATAAAAAGGATGGTAATCTTTGAGAAGCAGGACATTCTGAAGAGAAGGTGGATTAATTTCTTTGATGTGGTCTTCTGCAGGAATGTAGCCATCTATTTTTCCCGTGATTCCTTAGAAATTCTCTACGGAAATTTGTACGATTCCCTGCGCAAAGGTGGCTATCTCATTACCGGAAAGGTGGAATCGCTTGCCGGCGATATAAAAAGCCACTTTGAGGTGGTGGATAACAGAGAGCACATCTACAGAGCCTTAAAGTGAGCCGCTCTTTCCAAGCCGGAGAAAGGAGCATCTACACATTATTTGGCCAGTTCTTTAAGTATCCTTCTAACCTTTAAAACTATATCCTGTGGATTTTTGCCGAGAAGCCTTATCATAGGTTCCTTCCCCACTGCACCTTCATCATAGATGGCGTCTGGAAGCTCACCGTGATCCTCTATCGCCTTAAGTGTGCCCCACTCCATGGTACTAACTCCAGGTGGCTCATCATCTCTTGAAAAACTGGCAACCTTAAGTCCTGTCTCTTCTACCGCCTTTAGCGTCTCAGGGGAATACCTTATGTTTATAGCCGACCTTACGCTTGGGTGTTTGCGTGAAGCTGCGAGCAGAACCCTTGAGACGTGCTGGGAGGCTGCAAAACCAACGCAACCCGCAATTACAGCTCTACCACCAGCCTTTACTATCCTTCCTCTTATCCCAGCTACATCCTCTGCACCTTTCGGATTCGGAAGAGAGTAAACAAAGTTTATCCCCACCTCAGGTATCAATCTTTGGAAACCCGGGAGATTCACTACCTCCTCCACAGCCGCTTCTAAATCCACAAGCACAGCATGCCTCATCGCTTCCCTTTCTATATTGATGAGCTGATTAAGAATTCGTGCACCCTTTCCTGGAGAATAAGAATACCTTATTGCGTCTGCAATATATTCCTTAGCCTTCTCTACAGCTTCCTTCAGCTCAAGCCCCTTTGCAAGGTATGCAGTTATAGCTGCGGAATAGGTACACCCAGTCCCATGATATCTACCCTTATAGTACTCTGATGAGAACTCGTAAAATTCGCCTTCATGATAGAGTACGTCTACACCCCTGAGATGCCCGCCCTTTACAAGCACAGCCTTAGTATTTTCTGCAATCCTCAAAGCCGCTTCCCTCGCATCCTCAAGAGAGCGAATTTTTATCCCTGAGAGCACCTCCGCCTCATGTATATTGGGGGTAACCAGCGCAGCTTTAGGCAGAAGGTGCTTTTTAAGGGCTTCAACCGCACTGCTCTCCTGCAATTTATCTCCAGATGTGGCCACCATTACAGGGTCAACCACAAGGGGGTAATCGCCCACGTTATTAGCCACGAGCTTTATTATTTCCTCTGTGGCGAGCATTCCAGTCTTCGCAGTAGCTATCTCAAAGTCAGCGTGCACAGCTTCCATTTGCCTTTTAATAAAGCTCTGTGGAAGGTTGTGCACGCCCTCTACGCCCTGTGTATTTTGTGCTGTTACAGAGGTTATTACACTGACCCCATGCACCCCAAGAGCGGCGAAGGTTTTGAGGTCTGCCTGAATCCCTGCCCCACCGCCACTATCTGCGCCTGCAATTGTCAGACATGTAACCTTTTTCATAACTCCACCTCTTAACCTGTTGCATTTTTAATTATTAAAACAATTTTGTAAATTTCAATTTTGTTTTATGGTATAAAAGATTATTGTAAAAGTAGAAAAGTTTATATATCATGAAAAATATATAATACAAGGTATAATGAGGTGGTAAGAAATGGAAGAATTGTTTTTACAAAAAAAGCCAAAAGAGATACTATTTTATCTTAAAAATCAGACCTCTGCAAATATATCGGAAATCGCGGTTAAAACGAACTCTACATATGCACATTCATTTAATTTGGTAAAGGAGCTAGAGGATCTTGGAATAATAATAACAAAAAAGAGAGGGAGGTCAAAGGTTGTAACCCTCACAGAAAAAGGTAGAGAACTTGCTACTCTGCTGGAAGAATTCATCGAGGTGTTGAGAAGCAAGAAAACCACGTCGCGACGCAGAAAGAGGCATGAGTCAGCTAAAAAAACACCTATCAGTGCTTCGGATAGATTGACTAAATACTATGAAAATTTGAAGAAAATTTCGGAAAACATAAAAAGCGGTGATATCGACTCACAAAAGTCAAAAATTAAGAGGGTTGTTGGAAGATACCGGCAAATTATAAAGAAGATGAGGCCCAGAGATGAGAAAGGAAGACAGCTCAGGAAAGCTGCACTGATGGAAATAGAATCCATTTTAAAGAATTTGTCGTGATTAACATAAGGGAAAGATATATATCAGCAATATTTTGAAAATATAACCATGGCCAGAGTGAAAAAGAGAAGCAAAGATGAAAATGTGAAAAAAGTTGCAATATATGTTAGAGTTTCCACTGAAGACCAAGCAAAAGAAGGTTTCTCGCTAAATGCGCAGCTTGAAAGGCTGCGCAGCTACTGCTCTGCGAGGGGGTGGAAAATTTACAAGGAGTACGTTGATGACGGATATTCAGGCAGGTACACCAACAGACCTGCGTATCAGAAGATGCTTGAAGAGATGGACAACTGGGATGTGCTCCTCGTTTTGAAAATGGACAGAATTCACAGGAATTCAAGAAATTTCATGGAGATGATGGAACTTCTTAATGAAAACAACAAAGAATTTGTGAGCATGACTGAAAGTCTTGACACCAGCACTGCAATGGGGCGTTTTGTTATGGACATTATACAGCGCATTGCCCAGCTGGAAAGTGAGCAGATTGGTGAGAGAGTGTACACCGGAATGGAGCAGAAGGCACGCACACCGGCGGAGCAGCTTGGCCAGGGGAGGCATCCCTACCTAGGGTTTGCCCATCCGTACGGCTACCATTATTCAAATGGAAAGCTCATAGTCAACCCAAAGGAGGCGAAGTACGTTAGGTTCATCTTTCACGAATATGTAAAGGGAAAGACTCTCGACGAGATATGCAGACAGCTCAATGAGATGGGAGTCCCTACAAAGAAAGGAGGAAAATGGGCAAAATATACGATTTCAAAGATTTTAAAAAATCCGATTTATGCAGGATATCTCGAATGGAACGGAATTATTAAAAAGAACAACCACGAAGCGATAATTGACAAAGAAACATACAATAAAGCACAAAAGATAATTGAGAGTCGAGGGGGTACACCGGTATATATACCCTAGCTCTTAGTCCCGGTAAACAACGGTAGACCGTCGTTTACGTATATATAAATAAAACTGTACTGCACAAGCCCCGTATTATCCTACGAGTATTTCACCAAGTTTTGAGTGAAGTTTTAAACCCAGGATATAGGAACTCACAGTTAATGGAATAGAGAAGATCATGTTTCAAATGGTCCGTCATAACCTCAGCACAAATTTCGCAGAGGAATAACTTGGCATAAGTTGGCGTCAAAACCTACAGTTTGTAAATTTTGTACTGTGAATCGAGAGACCCTAGTGACTGGCTGCTCTGGAGCGGTCCCGGAAGACCGCGTGATTTGCCCTGAGAGCGATTTTTTCACATCAGGGAAGGGTAACGTACCCGGAAAACTGCAGCAATTAAAAATTTTCCCTTTTAGGGTCAATATCCAGTGGCCTCTGTAGACTGTTTATATATAGTTTTTGTCTTGCTATATAGCAAGTATTGAGGGCGTACTAGCTTGTTGTTAAAGAAGGAGCTGCTAGATTCAGTGCACAGGAAGCCAGATCTGCGATGCCAATAATGGGCAAGTAAAATCCACAGAGATATACCCGTGAAGTATGGGAGTGGGTTGAGAAGAACAGCGGTGAGGAGAGAGACAACCACAACGTAAGCGCTCTTCCGCAGCCTATCTCCAATGTCATACGCCTTACACCATCTTTTATTACAATAATGTTTACAAAGTGAAACAATTTTTGTAAAAGGTTTCTACCTAATTATATGTTATATAATATATTTTTTACAATATATTTTTAAGCTAAGAACGATGAAATGTTTTACAATAATGTTTGCAAAATAATGAATATACAGGGAAGAGGTAACAAAAAACTATTGCCTCGGTAAAGATTGGTGATTTAGAAACTCTGCCGGGGTAGCCTAGCCCGGAAAGGCGCCAGACTCGAGATCTGGTGCTCGCAAGAGCTCAGGGGTTCAAATCCCTTCCCCGGCGCTATAATAATGTTTGCATTATACTCTAGGGTAATGTATGCACCACTTTTTTATATTCCCTCACCTCAATAAGTAGCGGTGATTGTGTGCAGCTGTTAAGCTGGGGAAAGCGATTAATTCTAAACCCCATATACTGGCCTAGCGCTGCGTCGCTTGCGAGCTTTATAGCACTTATAATATCTGGAATAGCACTGGGCTTCTGGTATGAACCTCACCCAAGCGTCGCCTATGAGAGCATAATATACATTGGAGATTATGTCGCCTTTGGACAGCTAATGTTGAGTGTACATCACTACGCCACCGATGTGCTGATAGCCTCAACCCTCTTGCATCTTATAAGAGTTTTCTTCATGGGCACTTACAAGGGCAAACTTTACGCCTGGACTGAAGGAAGCTATCTCATCTCCAAGCTCCAGCGCATTCATACCGAGGTAACAGAATTAAAACTCGGCAATGCCTGGATAAGTGGCGTGGTGCTTCTTCTGATAACCGTGCTATTCCTCTTCTCCGGCTACCTGCTGCGCTGGGATGAGATAGGCTACTACAGTATCCAGATAACCACCTCAATAGTCGCTTACACTCCAGTCATCGGCGACACCCTTCGCAGCCTGATTCTCGGCGGTAGTGAGATAACATCGCGCAGCCTGGCTAGGTTTTACATCGCCCATGCCATACTTCTCCCCCTCCTCTACCTTCTCTTCCTCGGACTTCATTACTATTACATAAAAAAAGCACGCTTCTACTGGCTTGAGGTAGGGGTGGGTAGTGTAACTTTGGGCTTTCTTCTGCTGGTGAGTGTTCTTAGTCCCTTTGGACTCGCTGCAAAACCATCTGCAGAGCTTACCGTGAGCCTAAAGCCACCGTGGCTATTTTTATGGCTCTATGTAATAGAGCGCGGCGTTGGATACATCTCGCCCCGCTTCAACTTTGTGAACATCCTGCTCCTTCTGAGCATACTCACCCTCCTGTTCCTGGTACCTTACATAGACTCGGGTGAAGAAAAACCTGAAACTAAGAAGAAACGAACCATTGTAGGCATCGCCAGCCTGACCTTTTTCATACTTCTCTCCATCATCGGCTACCTCTGGGAGGCATCCTCACCCTGAAGATACTCTCTGATTATGGCGATGCCAATCCCAACCAGTACAAGACCCAGAAAGAAAGCGAAATAGTCCTCCCAGGTGTAAACCTTAACCCCACCTTCATTCTCCATGGCAAATGCTAGAGGGAGTGAGAAAACAAAAGCCAGCAGCGACAGCGTATTTTTCATAAAATAAAAAAAGAAAGCAGAGTTTTTAAATTTTACTGCATTATAGCAGGAAGCTCGTGGCACTTCGTGCAGGTCGTCTGGATATCGTGGCACTCACTGCAGAAGTTCTTGTGCCCTTCAAACTTCTCAAACGCCTGCTTGTGCAAGCCTGTGCGCATGTCCGCTAAGGCAGGAGCGTCGTGACACTGATCGCACTTGCCTTCGCCGTGAAGCGCTACCTCTTCATAACCAGGAGCAGCTTCCTCTACAGTCTCCTTGGGTGCCTCTGTTGCTGGAGGCTGTGTAGCGGCAGGAGCCTCTGTAGCAGGCGCAGGAGCCTTGGTCTCGCCTCCACCACCGGTGCAGCCAGCAAAGGCAAGCACCAACAGTAGTATCCCTGCAGCAATCACAAACCGTCTCATGTTTTCTCCTCCTTAAGTTTCCGTTCCATCATGACTACTTTCAATATAAATAAGTTTCGTGTAGATTCCGTATCTGTAGAGAACGAATATTTTTCGCTAGGCGCGTGTTGTACCACAAGCCATACCTATCCACAAACTTTATATAGAAGTTCAAAAACATAGGTAAAGGAAAAAGTTACTTAATGTAACTTTAACCCTTTGAAAATGGAGGTGAATAAATGGTAGCACAGCTAGGTGGACAGCCAGTTTTAATACTCTCTGACAAGGCGCAGAGAACCTATGGCAGAGATGCGCAGCGCAGCAATATACTTGCGGCGCGCATAATCGCCGAGATAGTGAAATCAACGCTGGGTCCAAGAGGAATGGACAAGATGCTCGTGGACAGCATAGGCGACGTCGTGGTTACCAACGATGGTGTAACCATACTCAAAGAGATGGAGGTCGAGCATCCCGCTGCGAAGATGATGGTCGAAGTGGCGAAGACGCAGGAGGATGAGGTTGGCGACGGCACTACCACGAGCGTTGTAATTGCCGGCGAGCTTCTCAAAAAGGCTGAGGAGCTTTTAGACCAGGATGTTCATCCCACAGTTATCGCCAAGGGCTACCGCATGGCGGCTGAGAAGGCAGAGGAAATCCTGAATAGCATGGCTGTGGATATCGACATAAGCGATGACGAACTTTTGAAGAAGGTTGCATCCACGGCGATGACCGGCAAGGGTGCCGAGAAGGCTAAGGATTACCTGGCAGAGCTGGTTGTTAAGGCAGTTAAAGCTGTTGCCGAAGAGATGAATGGTGAGATAAGCATCGACGCGGACCACATTAAGATTGAGAAGAAGGTCGGCGGAGGAATAGAGGATACCCAGCTGATACAGGGCGTTATTATCGACAAGGAACGCGTACATCCAGGAATGCCGCGCAAAGTTAAAGATGCCAAGATAGCACTCATAAATGCTCCGATTGAGATTGAGAAGACAGAGTTCGACGCAGAGATACGCATAACCGATCCGAACCAGCTTCAGGCTTTTCTCGACGAGGAGGAGCGCATGCTCCGCGATATGGTGGAGAAGGTTAAAGCGAGCGGAGCCAATGTGCTCTTCTGCCAGAAGGGTATAGACGACCTGGCGCAGCACTTCCTTGCCAAAGAGGGGATCTTTGCTGTGCGCAGGGTGAAGAAGAGCGACATGGAGAAGCTCTCCCGCGCCACAGGGGCGAGGATAGTGACCAGCATAGACGACCTCAGCAGCGACGACCTTGGCTATGCAGGCGTAGTGGAAGAGGTTAAGATCGGCGACGACGAGATGGTGTTTGTGCGCGAGTGCCGCGATCCTAAGTCGGTGAGCATCCTCATCCGCGGTGGCAGTGAGCACATAACCAGTGAGGTTGAGCGCGCCATAGAGGACTGCCTTGGCGTTGTGCCGGCTGCGATTAGGGACAAGAAGATAGTGCCCGGCGGAGGCGCGCCAGAGATAGAGGTGGCGAGCAAGCTGCGCGACTACGCTAAAACTGTAGGCGGGAGAGAGCAGCTCGCAATAGAAGCCTTTGCCGATGCTCTTGAAGTCATACCACGCGCCCTCGCTGAGAACGCTGGCCTTGACCCAATAGACATGCTGGTCGACCTGCGCTCAAGACATGAGAAGGAAGGGCCAAACTACGGACTCAATGTTTACAAGGGCGAGGCTGTGGACATGTTAAAGGAGGGCGTGGTTGAGCCTCTCCGCGTCAAAACCCAGGCGATTGCCAGCGCCAGCGAGGTTGCTGTGATGATTCTGCGCATCGATGACGTCATCGCTGCCAAGGGGCTGAGCAAAGAAGAGGCAGGCGGAGAAGGCGGAGAGATGGGTGGCATGGGCGGCGGCATGCCCATGATGTAATCACAGCATGCCTTGATGCAGAGCAGTGCCAATTAATGCGCCGCTTACGCCTAGGCTTTCAAGCCTGGGCAGGTCTTCCTTTTTTATCCCCCCAGCGGCATACAGCCGCGTCTTTTCTTTTTTCTGTTTATTTATCTTTTTGAGTGTTTTCCAGGGGACACTGTTGAGCGTGCCCACGCGTGAGAGGTCAAGGTAGATTATCCTCGTCACACCGACTTTTTCGAGCACTTTAAAGGCATCTATTGGCGAAGCTGGCAGAAAGGGCGAAAGTACCTCACCATCCTTAACATCCAGGCTTGCGAATAGCTCATCTCCCCACCTCGCAACGCTCGCCTCAAAAACCTCTACGCTCTGCGCTGTCTCTGTGCCTATCACAGGGATGCATCCCAGCTGAGAAGCAAGCTCCAGCTCATCCTCGCTTCTTACGCCGTAGTCGAGAAGCACCTTTTTCAGTGAGGCAAGCTTTTCAAGGATCTCAAGGTTAGGCGAACGGCGCATTATCGCGTCGAGGTCTGCGACGTAAAGCTCTGGGTAGGGCAGGTTCCGGGCTATCTCAACAGGAGAGCTGCTCTTCGCGAAGACGCTTTTAAGCTCCCTGTAGCGATGGCGTTCCCCACGAACTGCGTGCACAGCCTTGCCGTGCATTATGTCGAGGACAGGGATTATTTTCATCTTATCGTAAATCAGTAGTAGCCTGCGCAAGGGTTTTTATCTCAGAAAATAAAACCAGTGTATGCGCATCGAGCAGCTCCTTGAGCAGGGACTTCCGAGGCAGGTGGTTGAGCTTCTGCGCGAGCAGGGCATAGAAAAGCTATTTCCGCCGCAGGAGGAGTCAATAAAGCGGGGGCTGCTCAGCTTGAAGAAAAATTTCGTCGTGGCTGTGCCCACCGCCAGCGGAAAGACGTTAATCGCCGAACTTCTAATGCTGCGGAGCCTTCTGGAGCGAGGGGGGAAGTGCCTCTACATCGTCCCGTTAAAAGCTCTCGCTTCGGAAAAGCTTGAGGAGTTCAGGAAGTACGAAAAGCTTGGGGTAAAGGTGGGCGTCACCACAGGCGACTACGACGCCAGCGACGAGTGGCTGGGAAGCTACGATATAATTGTCACCACAAGTGAGAAGGCAGACTCGCTGATACGCCACCGTACCTCGTGGCTAAGCGAGGTTAATGTCGTGGTCGCCGACGAGGTGCACCTGATCCACGACTCCTCTCGCGGCCCAACGCTTGAGGTAACCCTCGCCAGGCTGCGCCACCTCTCAGAGAATTTAATAATCCTAGCGCTGAGCGCTACGATAAGCAACGCTAACGAGATCGCCTCGTGGCTAAACGCAGAGCTTGTAGAAAGCGAGTGGCGTCCTGTTAAGCTGCGCGAAGGGGTTTACCACGCGGGCGAAATTCTCTTTACTGACTCCTCCAGGCGAGGTATCGACGCAAGCTATGCGAACGAGGCGCTCAACCTTGCGCTGGATACTGTAAAAGAAGGCGGTCAAAGCCTGGTGTTTGTGAATACTCGCCGTGGTGCTGAGCGCTTTGCTACCGAGGCTGCGCCGAAGGTGAAGAGGCTGCTCAGCGAGGCGGAGAAGGAGGAGCTTAAGGAAATCGCCCAGCGTGTGCTTCATGTGCTCGCTGAGCCAACGCGGATTTGCAGGCGGCTGAGCAAAGCCGTGGCAGGAGGCGCGGCGTTTCATCACGCAGGCTTAGCTCCGGAGCAGCGCAGGCTGATTGAGCATGCGTTCAGGCGGAATTTAATTAAGGTGCTCGCAGCTACGCCAACTCTGGCTGCGGGTGTAAACCTCCCTGCAAGGCGGGTGGTAATCCGCGACTATCGCCGCTATGATTCTTCGCTTGGCTACGTGGAGATACCTGTGATGGAGATAAAGCAGATGGCTGGGAGAGCGGGCAGGCCGCGCTACGACAGGTACGGCGAGGCTATACTCGTAGCGAGGGCCGAGGAGGAGCGGGATTTTCTGCTTGAGCGCTACCTCTTGGCTGAGCCAGAGCGTGTTTACTCTAAGCTAGCGGCGCTGCCAGCGCTTAGAATGCACATCTTAGCAAGCATTGCCACCGGCTACGCGAGCAGCTTCTCAGGCTTGGTGGACTTCTTCTCAAAAACCTTCTACGGGCATCAGCAGGAGGCGTACACCCTGGAAAGCTCCCTGCTCAGCGTGCTCGAGTTTCTTGAGCACGAGGGTTTTCTGCAGGAGGAAGAGGAGAAAATTGTGGCAACCCCCTTCGGAAAGCGGGTGAGCGAGCTTTACATAGACCCCCTGAGCGCTGTCACCCTGCGCAATGCACTTGAGAGAGCAGAGAGCGTAGCTACAGAGGCGATTTCCTATCTTCATGCGATTGCGAGATGCTCAGAACTTGGCACCCTGTACCTGAGGAAGGGCGAGTATGAGGAGTATCTCCCAAAGCTTCTGGAGCAGGAGAGGTACCTGCTCTTTCCGCTGCCCTCGCAGTATTACGAGGCTTACGCCTTCGAGCACTTCCTTGCAGAATTCAAAACAGCGCTCTTCCTGCACGACTGGATTGAAGAGCGGAGTGAGGAATACCTGCTGGAGAGGTACAACCTAGCCCCTGGCGATATTCACAGCAGGGTGGAGATAGCCGAGTGGCTGCTCTACGCTATGGAGGAGATAGCCAGGCTCTTTAATTTTAAAAAGAGGGAGGAGATCTCAAGGTTGAGGCTAAGAGTGAAGCACGGCATTCGCGAAGAGCTTCTGGAGCTGGTGAGCCTCAAGGGCATAGGCAGGGCAAGGGCGAGGAAGCTTTACACCAGATTTAAAACTCTGGAGGAGCTCAGAAAGGCGAGCTTGAAGGATATAGCCTCTGTGCCCCTGATTGGAGAAAAGCTCGCTGCCAGCATAAAGGCACAGCTTGGCGAGAAGGTTACCCGAAGTCCCGCTTCAGGTAACGAAGTTAAGGCCACAAAGACGACGAAGCAGAGCACCCTCACAGGCTTCTGAGCCAGCGCTCGTGGTACTCCTGGAATATCTCTTCCCCGGTCAGGTTGTACATAACCTGCATCTGCCACACGTGCATCTTATGGTAGTGCCGGTTTGCTTTATTTCCAAGGGCGTCGTAGTAGCTCCAGCCCCCGGCGTCGTACTCGGGAAGAAATTTTATAAGTGCCTCAACTCCGCGCTGGTAAAGCTTCTCAGCCTCGCTGCTGTTGAAGTAGTCTGCATACTCCTTAAGCCAGAGGAGGGTGGTAATGAAGCCATTGAGAACATAGGGCGGCTCCTCTTTCACATACTCCGGATACCAGTAGTAGCCATCTCTGAGCTTTAGAAGACCTCCTTTCTCCACTGGCACTGAAAACGCCTTAAGAGCCTTCTCTGAAGCCACCCTGTACTTCTCTTCCCCAGTGTACTTATAAGCCAGCATCAGTGCCTTGAGTATCCCTGCCTGACATAAGCTACCCCGCCAGCCTCTTTCAAGGTCGTAACCTGGCCAGGGGAAGGGGTACTCCCATATCAGGTAATCGCCTTTATCCACCGAGGTGTTCAGAAGGTAGTCCACAAGAAAAAGCGCCCTGGAGAGGTTCTCCTCGCTGCCCGTCTTTTCATACGCATAGAAAGCCTCTCTTGCAGCCTGGGCTATGCCATGGGGAGCAGGCTGATAGCCGAGGTAAACACCGTCCACTGTGCCGTAGTAAATTAGGGGAATTTCACCTTCAACCAGGCTGTACTTTTTAACCTTTGAAGGCGAGGTAACGCCGATCTGAAGGGCGTATTCCCTGGAGAGGTAGGCAAACCTTAGCCTCTCGCAGGCGTCTTTAGCATTGAGGGCTTTTTTCAGGTAGGGCGTCTCTCCCAGAGCTTTTGCATCCTCTAAAGCCATGAAGGAGAACTCTTCAAGGTTTACCAATGCGTTAAGAAGTTCGCAGCGAAGCTTCGCCGGTGCCGTGCCCTTGCTATGCCTGGGATCGAGCAGGGCTTCAGGGGTTATCCCAGAAAGTCTGCCACGGTTGAGCACAACCACCTTACTAAAACCCTCCTCGGGCTCTCTGCCAATGGGAGAATAGTACACCACCACATCGTAGCTCTCCAGCTCAGAGAGGTTTGCTCTCTCCACCTTTAGCCCATAGCTCCTCAGAGCATAGAGGAGAAAACTTTCGTCGTTGAAGCTCTCCTTATTCGGGTTGTAATCCTCTCTTGGTTCAACAACTATGCCAACCTTGGGAGAGAACTCAAAGGGATTCTTTCCCAGCACGGGCACATAGCTGGCGATTTCACTGGCAGTTATAAACCTCACACCGGGCTTTGATTTAATGTACCTGATATTTTCTCTGAGAATTTTTATGGACTCGTGATTCCAGTTTGTGGTGTGCAGCAGAGCAACAGCCACCACGGGGCCTTCCTCTTTCGCTGCTTGGTAAATATAATCAAAGCTTTTCATGTAGTGTTTGTTTATCTTCCTGGCCTTATACATGGGGTACTCAGGAAACCCACCTGTTATTATTAAACTCGTGGGCAGTAAGCTAAGGTTCTCCCTTATCAAAACTGGAAAGAAGGCTTTAGTTCTTGGGCTGGCGTAAATCTGGGGTGTGAGGTCGTAGCTTATGCCAGCCTCGCTCAGCACATCCCTCGTGGTCTCTCCTTCCATGAGAGTTGGTGCTCTGAAAACTTTCCCTGAGTAATTGAAGTGCTGTTTAATCCAGGATATTGAGGAGAAAATTCTTTTCCTCTGCTGCTCTCTTTCCTGGAAGGTAAACTTCGCATGTCTGTCGCAGTGCAGCGATATGGGGTACTCGTTAACCCTCCCCACAACACTCAGGTTGTTTTTTACCGCCTCCCGCCAGTCATCCACGGGCATTAAAATCTCCACCTTCCCCTTCAGTCCCTCCTCTTCAAAGATATCAAGCATTGCATCAAGAATGCCTCCGTGTATCCCGAGCAGGTCGTCCTTCTCCTCGGCGTCAACAGTTAAAACTAGGTAGAGCACAGGCGTGTGCACTGAGGTTTCGTCTTCATAAGAGGTTGTTTCAGGTGTTTCTAATTCTTCTCTGGCAGAGATTAAAATTATTAGAATAATCAGGATAATCAGCAATTTTTTTCTCATAACCCTCCTTCAAAAAGGAGGCGACTATAAACCTTTCTATCTGGAATTTCTTACCTGCCTGCTCAGCCACCTCACAAAGCGACGCATCTTCTTCTCCCGGGCGAGCTCAGCGTAAAGGTAAGCCTCATCCTTTGTACCCTCTGCAATCAATATAACCACCCTGCCCACGTCGCTCCTCCCGGTTCTCCCACGGCGCTGAATCGCCCGAATCTCGCTGGGCACGGGCTCATAAAAAATTACCAGGTCAACGCTGGGTATGTCCAACCCTTCCTCTGCAACGCTGCTGGCGACGAGAACGTTGGCTTCGCCCCGCCTGAAGCGTTCTAGCGCCTCGCTCTGGGTGCGCTGGTTCATCCCCCGTTCTTCGCCCCGGCTCGCCTGCCCTACGAAGCGTATGGCTTTTATGCCTTCGCCACGAAGCCTGTCCACGACTGTAGCGATAGTGTCGCGATACTGCACAAAAATTATGATAAGTGAGTCCGGCTTCTCCCGCAGCTGGCGCTTAACCAGATCCACCAGCGCTTCCAGCTTAACATGACTCTCCTCTGTGCTCTGAAGCTTTTCCAGCGCTTCGCTCAATCTCGAGTCTGAGAGGAAAAGCCTCTCGCCCCGCGAAGGCTTGGACTTATTCTTAAGCCTCTCAACATATGCAAGCGCTGGCTTTGCTCCCTGAGTCTCTATTAACTCAAGAAGGTTGAAGGCATGCAGCGCGGCGGTCTGCATCAACAGCGCTGAGAAGAGATAACCCTTATTTTTACTCCTACCCAGCCTCCCCCTTATCTCGTTGCCCAGCTCTATTATATCCTTCTTCGAAACGTAGCGCGCCTTTTTATAGCTCAGGAATCCCATCCGCTGAAGCTTTGTGACATTATCCTCCAAAAACGCTTTCACGAGTTGCGCCGCTTCCTTTAACTCCTCAGGCAGTTTTACTTTATGCCAGTGGATTTTCACCTCCTTGACATAGCTGCGCACATCGCCATCGCTGGGTAAGCGTGCTTCAACCTGTGCGATTTTGAGATTTTTCAACACCTCCTCTATCTTCTCTTTGTCTCCCCCAGGAGAAGCGGTAAGCCCCAGAATTAAGCCATCGTAACGCTGCGCAATTTTAACATAGGCGTAGTCGCCCACGCTTCTGTGCGCCTCATCAAAGATAACCAGCGCCACATCGCTGAGGTCGTAGAGCTTTGACTCCAGGTCGTTAAACACCGTCTGAGGGGTGGCGAAGACCACACGGCTGTGCCTCCACGCATGGGCGCGCTTCTTCGCAGGTTGCTCGCCCGTAAAGACTGCCATCTCATCTTCGCGAAGCTTCATAAAGCGCCTGAAGCTCTCGTGGTGCTGCTTCACCAGCGGCTTTGTGGGCGCGAGGAATAGCACCTTTCCCCTGGAGAGCGCATCTAAAGCCACGAGCAGTGCAATCACAGTTTTACCAAGCCCTGTGGGAAGCACCACTAGGGTGTTGCCCTTCTTTGCGCTCTCTGCTATGACAAGCTGATACTCCCTCGCCTGGAGAGTGCGTTCTTTAAGCAATGGGTGCTCTACATAGCCTTCTTCCGCTTCCTCTTCAGCTCTTTTCTCCTTAGCTTTGGCTGCAAACTCATCCAGGCGAAGCTGGTGCATGGCATTACTTTGGCTGCGGTAAATATAGCCCTTGTTAGTCTTTCTCTTTATAAATGCCGAGCCGGAGGGCAGCTTACGCTCCTCCTTGGGAGGAGTGAGGAAACTCCGCCCATCTCCGCGGGACCCGGGGGGCGCAAGCCCCGCGCCGAGAGGCGCAGCTCTGGAGCAGAAACGATACGCCGCGCAGGTGCGCCATGAGGCTGAAAAGCCGAGCTTGCCCTGCGATGGCGGTGAAACGGCCATCTCCGGGGATGCAAGCCCAAAAGGAGGCGTAACGCGACCCGCGGCGTGCCTCGGGTAGGGCGCTCAGACGAATGCTGCCGTAGGAACCACCCCTTAGATATGGGGGTGTAGAGAGGGGGCAGAGCCCCCTTCTGGTTCCTATAACAGAAGGCGGGTTACTCCCGGCACGGCACCTTTCTTTCTCACGGCAACTTTTTATTTAACCGCGCCAAAATTACTCCCATGGATATAAAGACCCTGAGGGAGGCTCTGCGAAGGGAGAAGATGTCTCCCTACCTTCAGGAGCTTGGCAGGGACTTCTACCGCGAGGCTCAGAAGCTTTTTGAAAGGATGCTGGAAGATTATAAGGCTGCAAAGGACTCTGACCTGACGCAGCTATCTCTAAAGCTGGCGGAGCTGGAGAATCTCAAAAACATGATAAACGACCTTTATGAAACAAGGGAGCGCAAGATTGTGTCCAGTGCTCTGTACTATGTAAAGTCTGGCGAAGAGGTTGAGTTTGACAACCTTACCGAAGAAGAGGAAGCTCTACTCAGGGAGATTATACGTGTTATCAAAGCGAGCAGAGAAAAAGTGCTCACTGGATTTGTAAAAGGGAGAACTGGGGAGAGAGTCGAGGAAAGAAGGGAAGAGGGTAGAAAAGAAATAAGAGAAGAGAAGCGCGGAGAGATACCATTTATCACAGTGAGGATTCTCAAGGACTTACCCTCGCTGGTTGGGGTGGATGGGAAAATTTACGGAGACTTCAAGGCTGAGGATGTGGTAACTCTCCCTGAGCCGAACGCAAAGATTCTTGTTAAGCGTGGAGACGCTGAGCTGATCTCAGTCGGAGACTCATGAGATTCTTTTTTGTTTCGCAGAATAACAGCCACGCTAAAACCGATAACTTTATATTTATCCCACATGAAAAATCATGACAAATGTTAATGTAAACTTAGGCTATACCGGCTGCGGTGGTATCATGCAGGACGACGAGCTTGGTTATTTCCTCAAGGTGAGAGAAAAAGAGACCTTCTTCAGGCGTGAATCTGCCCGGGAGACGAGGGAGCTCAGGTACAACGCTGAGGCGTGCGTAGGCTGTGGGCTGTGTTATGAAGCCTGCCCCGTAAAGGCTATAAAGCTTGGCCCCACGGGTGCAATAGCAAGGGGTTTAATTGATGCGCCACCTATTGAGATAGATGCGGAGCGCTGCGTTCTCTGTGGAGTGTGCAGCGCCGTTTGCATGTTCAACGCCATCGATGTGAGCGTTAATGGTACCTCTGTGAGAGGAAACCCCGAGTATCCAAACTTCCTTCGCGCCTTCGTGTTCAACCAAGATAAATGCAAAATGAAGGACGAGAGCAAGGGCGAAGCCTGCGACGAGTGCAAGCGTGCCTGCCCCAGAGAGGCGATAACCTTCGCCGGCATTATTGAGAGAGGTGGGAAGAAAATAAACACCATAGAGCGGGACGAGGCGAAGTGCGTTTTCTGCTCTTCCTGCAGCGAAGCGTGTCCCACTCAAGCGATAGCTGTGGAGAAAGTGTTCGAGGGCGAGGTGAGGGTGGACCACGACACCTGCACCGGCTGCGCTTCCTGCGTTGAGATATGCCCCACTCGGGCAATGCATATGCCACGAGGTGCTCCCTGGGAAAAATCACCCAAGGTGGAGGTTCGCGAGCAGGTGTGCATCTACTGCGGCGCGTGCGAGCATGTTTGCCCTGTGAACGCGATTGAAGTGGAGCGCACCAAGGTGAACTACTCGCGAGGTGAGGAGCGCTCCTGGACAAAGAAGTGGGAAAAGATATTCCGCGAGCTGTGATAGTATGAGCTTCAAGCTTGAGATTGACCCGGAAGCCTGCCAGGGCTGTGGGAATTGCATCGTCGTGTGCCCTGTTAATGCACTTAGCGATAGCGTAGCTGGTGGACGAGGAGACAGTGAGGATCGAAACTTTGGCGTTAAGGTAGGTGCTGTGCAGATATACGACCCGGAGTTCTGCACAGGCTGCGGAACCTGCGTGAATACCTGCGGCTATGAGGCGATAACGCTGAAGGCTGAGGTTGCGGAAGAGAGCAGGAAGGAGAAGGTGAAGATAGACGCCTTGCCTGCGACGGGTGACAAAGCGGAGGTTCTTAAGCTCATTGAGCGTGAGGGACCCCTCAGCATAGCTGAGATTGCTGAGAGGCTGGGTATTCCGCCGGCGAAGGCCGCAAGTGCTGTTTTTGCTCTGAAGAATGAGAACAAGGTATTCGAGTATGAAAAGCAGAGCGACGGACTAAGAGAGTGGTACACATACTCCACAAAGCCGCCGGCGAAAAAGGAAGAGGAGAAGAAGGAAGAGGCAGCTGCAGTTGTAAAAGTTGATCCGGCTA
This sequence comes from Candidatus Pyrohabitans jungbluthii, assembly GCA_002010065.2. Taxonomy (GTDB): domain Archaea; phylum Hydrothermarchaeota; class Hydrothermarchaeia; order Hydrothermarchaeales; family BMS3B; genus Pyrohabitans; species Pyrohabitans jungbluthii. Next base: position 82,670 of record MTMD02000008.1, read on the forward strand.
AGGCAAGGCGTGTGAGGCAGAGTCTTGCTACTACGCTCGAGTCCTTCGATGTGGTTAAGATAAGGTTTCTGATAGAGACGGGCAAGCTGGACAAGGCTATTGAGGAGCTGGTGAGCCGGGTAAAGGAGGAGGCGTAACATGGAGATCACGCTAATAACCGGTAGAACTGTGGCGCAAGGCGAGGCCATGGAGAAGGGGAAAATCGGAGAGGGCTTTACGAAAGCATGCGCTGTTATCGAGCTTGACCCTGAGGACATGAGCAAGCTTGGAGCATACGAGGGCGACGAGGTAAGGGTGAAAACCGACTCGGGTGAGGTTGTGGTGGTGGCGAAGAAATCCAGCTCAGCCCCTCATCCCGGGGTTGCATTTATACCTATGGGGCCCTGGGCGAATGTAATCGTGGGCGGCGATACAGAGAGCACAGGTATGCCACCCTTCAAGGGCACAAAAGCGGAGATTACCCTCGCTAAAGGGGAGCGTGTGCTGAGCGCAGCCGAGCTGGTGGCCCAGATTTACACCAAGGATAAGGAGTGAGGCTCATGCAAAGATATACCGACGTGATATGCAGCTTTTGCGGCACCCTCTGCGATGATATAGAGGTTGTGGTGGAGGATAATAAGATCGTCGATGTGAAGCACGCGTGCAGAATAGGCACGGCGAAGTTCCTGGCGAGTAACGACTATGAGCACCGCCTTCTTAAGCCTATGGTGAGGAAGAATGGCAAGCTCGTGGAAGTGAGCCTTGACGAAGCCATTGAGGAAGCTGCCAGGATTCTTAAAGACGCAACCAAGCCCCTGCTCTACGGGTGGAGTAGCACCAGCTGTGAGGCTCATTCTGTTGGTGTAGAGCTTGCGGAGGAGTTAGGTGGAGTTATAGACAACACCACTACGGTATGCCACGGTCCCAGTGTGCTGGCTATACATGACGCTGGTTACATAAGCTGCACTCTGGGTGAGGTTAAGAATCGTGCTGATTTGATAATCTACTGGGGCGCCAACCCAATGCACGGGCATCCGCGCCACCTCTCGCGCTATTCCATATTTCCGCGCGGCTACTTCCGCGAGCGCGGACAGCAAGATCGCGAGCTTATTGTTATAGATGTGCGCAAAACCGACACAGCGAAGATAGCCAACAAGTTCATAAAGGTGAACTACGGCGAGGACTACGAACTGATCTCGGCGCTGCGCAAGGTTGTTAATGGCGGCGAGCTTCGCGAAGAGAGCGTTGCAGGCGTCCCCAGAGAGGAGATAATCGCCCTGGCGGAGAAGATGAAGAATGCGCAGTTCGGCGTACTCTTCTTCGGCATGGGGCTTACGCAGAGCTACGGCAGGCACCGCAACATAGACAATGCGATTAACCTCGTGCGTGACCTGAATGCTCACACAAAGTTTGTGATTATGGCGATGCGCGGGCATTACAACGTTACAGGCTTCAACGAGGTGCTCAGCTGGCAGGCAGGTTTCCCATATGCTGTGGATTTCGGCAGGGGCTATGCGTGGTACAACCCCGGCGAGACCACAGCCAACGACGTGCTGCAGCGCGGCGAATGCGACGCCGCGCTGATCATCGCCAGCGACCCTGTCTCACACTTCCCGAGGAAGAGTATAGAACACCTTGCTAGAATACCCTTCATAGCCATAGATATACACCCCACGCCGACGACGCAGCTTGCGGATGTAGTTATTCCAAGCGCCATCGCGGGCATAGAGGTGGAAGGTACCGCTTACCGTATGGACGCCGTGCCCCTGAGGCTTAGAAAGGTTAAGGAGCCTCCCGAAGGTGTGCTCAGCGACGTTGAAATACTCCGCCGCATCCTTGCCAGAGTGAGGGGCGAGGAGGCGCTCACGGCGAAGGCGGAGGTGGCAAAATGAGTGGGCTCATCTTGAAGAACGGTTACGTTTACGACCCCCTCAACGGCATTAAGGGGGAGAAGATGGACATCTGCATAGAGAACGGGAAGATTGTGGAAGAGGTTAGCGATGCAAAGGTTATCGACTGCTCGGGTAAGGTGGTAATGCCTGGCGGAGTGGAGATACACAGCCACCTAGCGGGGGGCAAGGTGAACGTCGGTAGGATGCTTCGTCCTGAGGACCACCTCAAGAATGTTTACCCCAAGACGAAGCTCACCCGTGCGGCGAACGGCTATTCCACGCCGTCAACCTTCCTCACAGGCTACCTCTATGCGAAGCTGGGCTATACCACCGCCTTTACCGCGGCTCTACCCCCGCTCATGGCAAGGCATACCCACGAGGAGCTTCACGACATACCTATGCTGGACAAGGGCGCGCTTACGCTGATGGGCAACAACTGGTTTATAATGCGCTACCTGAAGCGTGGTGATGTTGAGCTTGCCGCCGCCTTCGTTGCGTGGCTGCTCAAGGCAGTAAAGGGCTACGCGATAAAGGTTGTGAACCCGGGTGGAGGAGAAGCCTGGGGCTGGGGTAGAGACGTTCGCAGCCTAGACGACCCAGTGCCCCACTTCGATATAACACCCAGGGAAATAATCTCCGGTCTTGTTAAAGTTAATGAGATGCTCGCCCTGCCGCACAGCATCCATCTGCACGCGAATAACCTGGGCAGAGTGGGCAATTTCGCCACGACGCTTGAAACAATGCAGGTGCCCAATGGCACAAAACCTGCTCGCGAGAGACAGGTACTCCAGCTTACCCATGCCCAGTTCCACTCCTATGGTGGTGATTCGTGGAAGAACTTCGCCTCCGAGGCGGAGAGCATAGCTAAGGCGGTGAACAGCAACGAGAATGTTATAATAGACATTGGACAGGTGGTCTTCGGCGACACAACGACGATGACCGCCGACGGGCCGATGGAGTATTACCTTTCTTCCCTTACCGGCTTGAAGTGGGCAAACAAGAATATAGAGCTTGAGACATCGCCAGGGGTTACACCCTTCGTGTACTCAAAGCGCAGCCCGGTCTCGGCGGTGCAGTGGGCGGTAGGTTTAGAACTGGCGCTCCATATCAACGACGCCTGGAAGGTTCTGCTTACCACCGACCACCCCAATGGTGCGCCCTTCTTCAAGTACCCGACGATTATAGCGTGGCTTATGAGCAGCAAGTATAGGGAAGAGACGATGAAGGAAGTGCACAGCGCTGCACAGAAGAACACCACCCTCGCGACCATCGACAGAGAGTACGACTTCTATGAGATTGCGACGATAACCCGCGCGGGGCAGGCGAAGAGCCTCGGGATACAGGAGACGAAGGGACATCTTGGCGTGGGTGCTGATGCGGATGTAGCTGTGTATGACATTAATCCTGAGGAGATCGACCCAAGCAGGGACTACAAGCTCATTGAGGAGAAATTCGCCCGCACCAGCTACACCATAAAGGGTGGCGAGATTGTTGTGAAAGATGGCGAGATAGTTAAGGTGGTACAGGGTAAAACGCTGTACATCGACGCCCGCGTGGATGAGAGCCTCGAGCGGGAGGTCATGCGGGATATAGACTACTACTTCAAGCGCTTCTACAGCGTTAACTTGGCCAACTACCCGGTGCAGGAGGTTTACCTTACCAACCCCACACCTGTGCAGATAGACGCCACTAATGTAAGGTGATAGGATGAAGGAGGTTGTGCTTACCCCAAAGGAGCAGCCGAGCTATGGCTTAATCGCCGAGTGCATAAGTTGCGATGTGTTTGCCGGAAAAAGCATCGACGAGATTAAGGCTCTGCCCGTGTATTACGGCAATAAGCAGGGCGAGCTGGGAGACTTCTTTGAGATTAGTGGGGAGGTGGCGAGCAGCGCTGAGGAGCAGCGCATAGTTATAGCAGGGGACGTGCCCAAGACGCGCTGGATAGGTAAGGAGATGAGCGCCGGCGAGATTGTGGTTAAGGGCAGCGCAGAGATGTACGTCGGTGCCTGGATGCGCGGAGGTAAGATTATCGTGGAAGGCAATGTTGGCGCCTTCTCTGGCATGCTGATGCAGGGCGGCGAGCTTTACGTTAAGGGCAACGCTGGGGATTATCTGGGCTGCTCCTACCGCGGTGAGTGGCGCGGCATGCGGGGCGGCACGATAATTGTCGAGGGCAATGCAGGCATGGAGGTAGGGCAGAACCTCAATGGAGGCAGAATTTTCGTAAAGGGTAGTGTGGAGAGCTTCGCCGGCGTGAGGATGAAGAAGGGTCTGCTCGTGGTCGGCTCCGCTACTGATCGCGTGGGAGCGCAAATGGTGGGAGGCACCATAGTGGTACTGGGAAACGTTTTAAGGCTGCTCCCAAGCTTTGACCCCGCTGGCGAGGTGGAGAATCCAAGCGTCGCTGACGAGAGCTTTGAAGGTGTGTTTAACAAGTACACCGGCGACCACGCTGAGAGGCACGCGAAGGGCGTGCTTTACGTGAGGAAGGAGTAGTTGAGAATCAGGCGAAGCTGTATCAAAAAGGTCTGAATACCTTTTGCCCGCCTTTTTCATTTATTTCCTTATTTGATTTTTACAAATTTAGCTACCCAATCCCCCTAATCTCCTCATAAAGCTCCCGTAGCGCCTCCTCATAATTCATCTCTCCCCTCTCAATGGCGTCCATCTTTTCCTCGAGTAGCTTTGTCCTCTCCTCTGATACGAAGTTACCATACCTGCGCGAAAGGTAGGTGTAGACCTCCTTCCCTAGCCTTGTGGGCAGGACTCTGCCGTTGCGCTCAACCACATACCTGCGCAGGAAAAGGCGGTCGAGTATTGTGGCGTAGGTGGAAGGTCTGCCTATGCCGCGAGCCTTCATAAGCTGAATAATCTCAGCCTGGGTGAGAAGCTTCGCTTTTGGCAGGAGGAGCACCTTTGCCCTAGCTCTGATTCTGCCAAGAGGTAATGCCTTTCTCACAGGTGCAGCCCATCGGTAGAGCTCAACTGCTCTCCCCCTCGCCTCCAAAATGCGCTCCTCCTCGATGCTTTCCTCATCCCAGGCGACACGGTAGCGCGCCACCTTAGCCACGAATGGCTTTGCCTGGCTTGCCATGAAGCGCCTGAATATTAAGTCGTAAAGCGCCAGGTGGCGCCAGGTTAATGCTTCTGCGTAAACCACGCCCTCGCTTATCAATCGCTGCAGCGTCTCCTTGGGCACTGCCCTTGTCGGGCGAATGCACTCGTGCGCACCCTCGGCACGCCACTCTCTGCCGGCGAAATCCTCGCCTAAGAATTCCCTCGCCAGCCTCAGTCCAACGTCGCTAACCCTAGTTGAGTCTGTGCGGTGGTAGGTTATAAGTCCGCTTTCGAAGAGTTCCTGCGCCAGCTTCATGGCATCCTTTGCAGGTATCTTGAGGATAGCGTAGGCGTCCCTGAGAAGGGTGTCTGTCGTGTAGGGTGGCAGAGGGGTGCGTTCTTCCTCCTTCTCCTCAATCAGAGAGATTTCCAGCTCCAGCTCTTCTCTGTCCACGCCCTCCAGGCTCAGCCCCAGCTCCTTGATCACAGCGACGCGCCTCTTCTGCTTGTGCTCTTCCGCGCGCCTGATAACCCAGCCCAGCACAGGTGTCTGAGCTCTGCCTGCGGAGAGGTTGGTTCTTGAGAAAACCTGCCACAGCTTCTGACTCAGGGTGAAGCCTATCCAGCGGTCCTCTATCCTTCGCACAATCTGCGCCTTCACAAGCCTCTCGTCTATGTCGCGGAGGTTGCTTAACGCCTCGCTTACCGCTCGTCTGGTAACCTCGTGGAACTCCGCCCGCTTAACACGACCGCAGCCCGCGAGAAGATTAGCTAGGTCCCATGCTATCTTCTCCCCTTCTGCATCTGGGTCTGTGCCGATTATCACCTCGCCTGCGTCTTTTGCAAGCTTGCGAAGCGTCTCCACTCTGCGAGAAGCGTCGTCTATTGCAATGCTTCCGCATTTGGGGCAAGCCTCCGCAGTGAAGGTGAACTGGTAGCCGCAGTTTCGGCAGCGCTTTATGCTGGCATAGACCGGCACAAAACTGGAGTTGAGCTCTACTCCATGAAAGCCTCGATCGGTTACCAGGTCCACCACATGACCTAAGCATGCGGTGACCAGAAGCACCCGTGTGGAGGTGGGCACCTCATACGCAATAAGCTCAGCTTCCTCGCCCCTTCGGAGCACGCGAACGCTGGGTTTGCCGAAGAATCGCGAGATCTGCCTTGCCTTTGTTGGACTTTCTACGATAAAAAGCGCAGGAGTTATCATTTCACTGAGCTTAGCTCTGCGTTTATACTGCACCCTGCTCTCATCAATCTCCCTTGCAAGCTTGGCGAAATCCACCTCCTCGAGGCTTTTAAACTCTATATCGTAGTAGCTCGCACGCTGGATAAAGGCGTTGAGAAGTGCCTTATCGTTTTCAAGGAGGAATGAAGCACCCTTGGTAAGCCCTCCTGCGAATAACCGTGAGGTTCTCCCAGAGCCCTGAATGTAGGTCCTGACGTCAGGGAATATCACCTCGCCCTCGCGGACAACCACGTCCTTCTCTTCCGTTTTTCCCTCCTTTACAAGCCTGCCAAGCACCTCACGAAGCCTCTTTTGAAGCTCTGCATCCCTCTCCAGTGTGGAAAGCTTTGGCAGAAACTCTTTAATCTCATCACGGTTCCTGAAAATAAGCGCAAGCACCCTGAGCATTCCGGGGCTCAAGCTATCTATTTCAGCGAGGCACAGCCTTATCGCGGGTGCGCCCACAAATATCGCGAAGCGTATGCGCTCCGGCAGGTCTAACCCTCGAACCAAGGTACCGTAGTAGTAGGAGGTGCCTATCAGGTGCTCGAGTTCGCCACGCTCAAAGGCTGCGAAGTCCCTTTTATCCCCAGAGCTTACAATGCCAACCTTGAGACCATTAAGGGCTTCATGCAGCCTCTCCGCCTCCTCAGCGCTCCTCGCGAAAATCAGCCCTCCAGAGCCCATTTTCCTGAGGATTTTCTTAATTATGCCAATGTTCTCATCGCTGACTGCGAAGTCCTCGACGTTGCGAAGCGCGTAGCTGGTTGCCCCCACGTCAAAGTTCAGAAGCTCCCTGAAAAGCCTCGTCTGCTTCCCGGGCTTAGCCGTAGCCGTGGAAACCATGAGCGCACCCTTGGGTGAGCCCTTCCACTTTCCACCCTCGCGGGAGAAGCCCAGGAGAAGGAGAATCTTCTCCACATTTCTCGAGCCCTTAAGCACTGCATCCACGTCGTCCACGAAGATGAAGTTGAAACTCCTGCCTCTGAGCAGGTCAAACCTCCTGGCAAGGAAGCTTGTTGTGGTAACAAGAATGCTGCATTTTCCCTGAGAAAGAAACTCAAAGAACCTTTCCTTCTCGTTCTTCTTGAGCTCCGAGTGGTAGTAGAGGACCCCTATGCCCTCACCATCGCCGTTGAAGGACGCGCTTAGCTCTGCTCTACCGGCATAGCTCCTTAAGCTCGCCACCACCTGATTCACGAGTAGCGTGGTGGGGAGCAGGATGTAGCTTCTTTTATTGTGCAGCGCAAGGAAGAGTGCCATCACAGCACCAAAGGACGTCTTCCCCACGCCAGTGGGCGCGACAGCCGCAAAGCTCTCGCCGCGAAGCACGCGCCGCGCCCAAAGCTGTTGGAGTGCCCTCGGTTCAGCAATGGTTTTCCTGAAAAAGCTCAGAAACTCCTCAACCAGTGCCTCCTCTTTTGTGAGGCACAGCAGCTTTCCCCGCAGCCTACATATCCCCTGCCCGGCTTCGTCTACGCTTAAATCACCGCCGCATTCGCTGCAGAGAGCCTCGTAAATAGCCTCGAGCATCACTCAAAAAAGCGGCGCCACCAGAGATAAATACTTTCCCATCACTTTACCCTGAATACATCCAGGTTCTGCACCGCCCGCGTCTCGCTGTAGGTGCGCTTGTAGAGCGAGGATGCAAGTTCTATGCACTTGCTCTCCTCGCCATGGCAGGTGATTATGCGCTCTGGCTTTGGATTCAGTCTGCGCACGTAGTTGATTAACTGGTTGCGGTCGCTGTGCCCTGAGAAGCCCTCTATGGTGTGAACCTCCATGTTTATCGTCACAACCTTGGTCTTGCCGTTCTCCTTCATGGGGATCTCCTTCCATCCCTTCTGGATGCGCCTGCCAAGGCTGCCCTCTGCTTGGTAGCCCACGAAGATCAGCGAGTTCTTCTCGTCGTCGGCGAGGTGGCGCAGGTACTCAATGCTTGGCCCACCTGTAAGCATACCGGAGGTTGCCAGAATAACGCTGGGTTCGCCGTCAATTACCTCCTTCCGCTTCGCTGTGCCAGTGACGCGCTTGAATATGTCGCTGAGGAACGGGTTATGCCCGCGGTGGAATATCTCTGTTCGCAGCATCCGGTTGAGGTATTCAGGGTAGGTGGTGTGTATCGCTGTTGCTTCCCATATCATGCCGTCCAAGTAGACTGGTATCTCCTCAAGAACGCCATTGTTAACGTAGTCCTCCAGTGTGAGCATAAGCTCCTGCGCTCTGCCAACGCTGAACACAGGCACGAGAACCTTACCCTTGCGCTCTATCGTGCGCCTTATTATCTTAATAAGCTCCTCCTCGGCGCGTCTTCGACTCGGGAGAATGTCGCGCTTGCCGCCGTAGGTGCTCTCGATTATTAGCGTCTCCAAGCGGGGAAAGCGGAAGTTCGCGGGCTCAAGCAAGCGGGAGCGCTCAAACTTTATGTCTCCTGTATATGCCAGGTTGTAGAGCCCATCGCCGATATGGAAGTGTGCTATGGAAGAGCCCAGAATGTGCCCTGCGTTGTGAAGGGTTAAGCGAACATCTGGCGCAATGTCTGTGACATCTCCATACTCAAGGGGAATGACGTACTTGAGCATCTCCTTTATGAACTTTCGCGGGTAGGGTGGCTGCCTGCCTTCGCGCTCCACAACGTCGAGGTAATCCCACTGGAGCAGAAACATCAGGTCGCGAGTGGGAGGTGTGCAGTACACTGGACCCTCGTAGCCCATATAGTAGAGAAAAGGCACAAAGCCGCAGTGGTCAAGATGGGCATGGGTAATCACCACCGCATCAAGCTGCTGGATGTCAAACTCAGGTATGTTCAGGTAGGGGTATGCCTTCTCAGAATCGCCGGCAGCAACGTTAACACCGCAGTCTATTAAAATCCTGCTCTCAGGTGTGTGGAGGTACATGCAGGTTCGCCCTACCTCGCGGAAGCCACCTAAAGCGGAGACACGTATCCAGTATGTATCCCTCGGGCGGGTGGAGCGGTGTATCCTTCGCCCTATCTTGAGAAGAATCTCCTTGCGCTTGTCGCTGCTCGCAAGGAGCTGATGGCGAATGCTCTTAACTATCTTTGACTCAATGGGCGGCGCACGTCTCACGCGGGGGAGCCAGCCTATAGCGACACGAATATCATTTAGCGTTTTCCCAGCCTTGCCTATAACCAAACCCGGCTTTATAGCCTCTATGATAACCTCACCGAAGACAGGGTCGAACTTTATGTCTGTTATTCCCGCTTCCTCAGGTACAATCTCCTTTATCTTCTTTATTGCTGTCTCCTCGTCGCTTAGTACGCTGGAATCTGGGCGTATAATTATGCGTTTGCGTATTATCTTTGCAAGTTCTTTAATTATGTTGCTGTCCGCTGCAAGCACCGCTGGGTTTTTAGAGTACAGTACAAGCTCACTACCTTCAAAGTCCACCTTGGTAATCAACGCAGAGGCTGGAACGTTTTCCTTTACTATGCTTTTAATCTCCTCCAGTGTGTCTCTGGCTCTCATAAGCACTTCCTCTTTTTAATTGAAATAAAATAATGAGAGATAATTGAGATTCTAAAGAAGGGAGAAGGGATAAAATCCCTTCAGAGGGTTTCTATTATCTCGTTTACTTCCTCTTCAGAAAGCTTTGTAGCTTTTTCCTTCGTTATTTTAATCACGTCTATTCCATTTCCTGTCATTGCATCGCGCTCCAGAGCGGCACGTATTGCGCGAATCGCAACCTTTGTTGCTGCATCTATATCCATGTCCTCCTTGTAAGCGTCCTCCAGCACGCCGTAAGCGTAGGGCGAGCCAGAGCCGGTGGCGATTACCCTGTCCTCAATGGCGCTGCCAAGTGGATCCAGAGAGTAGAGCTTAGCTCCGGTCTTGTCCACACCGCCTATTATAAGCTGCACTATAAGCGGGAAGTAGCGCGATGAGAATAGCACATTACCCATGAGGGTGGATATAGCCTGGACGCCTATCTCCTCACCCTTTCGCATCCTGTAAAGCCTTGCCTCGGCGCGCATCCACCTTATGAGTGCCTGAGCGTCGCCCACTGCCCCAGCCACTGTCGCAGCCAGGTGCTTGTCTATTATAAAGCTCTTCTGCACCACCTTGTGGGCTATCAGCGTACCCATTGTAGCACGCTTATCGCTGACAAGCACCACACCATCGCTTGTGGCTAGCCCCACTGTGGTGGTTCCCTTCATGTATTCCTTTACCCTTTCCACGGCCTCCATTAATTAACCTCCAAGAAAAAGGGAGTAAAACCAGTTTGTTACTACTATTGAGGGTTTTCCCATATATAAATATTACTATAAAAATGCGAGAAGTTAAGCGCAAATCTGAAAAACATGAAAAAAATCTTCGGTGAGGCAGCTTGCATAATCGGGGATGCTCTAGTAGTGGCTGATCTCCACATGGGGGTGGAGAATGAACTACGAAGCCAGGGTTTAAGGGTGCCCTCCCAGAGGGTAAATATGGAAAGAAGGCTGCTTGACCTCATCGAGAAAACGAATGTCAAGAGGGTTGTGATCCTAGGCGACCTGAAGCACAGTATACCAAAAGCGAGCTGGCAGGAGTACGCCGAGGTTCCGCAGCTTATTCATGCTCTTGAAGCTAGGGCAGAGTTGGTTGTGGTGAAGGGGAACCACGACGCCAGCATAGAGAGGCTGCTCCCCTCCACTGAGGTGGTGGACAGCCTTGTGATAGGCGACGTGCTGCTGGTGCACGGGCACATGCGTGCGAAGAGCTTGGACTTCACGCGAATAGTGCTGGCACACAATCACCCGGCGGTGGAGTTTGTGGACGAGCTTGGTGGAAGGATGCGTGAAAAGGTCTGGCTGGAGCTGGAGTTCAGAGAGGAGGCGCTACTAAAGCTTGGTTTGGAAAGGAGTCCCCGCATAACTGTGATGCCCGCCTTTAATGAGCTTATTGAGGGCGTGCCATTTAACAACGTGACTCAGGGTCAAGGACCGCTGCTGAGGGAAGAGCTGGTGGACTTAGGGGAGGCGAGAGCTTACCTCCTGGACGGCACGGAGCTTGGCAAACTGAAGGAGCTTGCACAACTTTAGTGCACCGCACCAGCGAGGAAGGAGAGCAGGGCGATAAACATCGCCACCTTTATATATCTGGCGCTTTTGGCAGGGTCGCGTTTTTTTAATAGTACTGCGAGAGAGTAGAGGAAGATCGCATCTGCGATGCCCACAATAGGTAGGTAGAAGACGCCAAGAATATTCATGTGGTAGGGAAGGGGGCTAAGAAGCACAGCAGCTAGTAGGAACGCAGACGCGACGTAAGCGCTCCTCCGCGTGCCTATCCTCACCGGTAAGGTTCTACACTCACCCCGGTCGCCTCTCAGGTCTGCGATGTCCTTTACAATTTCTCGGGAGGTGTTGGCAAGCGCTGCGAGAGCGACGAAGATGAGCGTCGCCTTAGGTTGAGACGTGGCAATGCCGCCATAAAGAAAGGGCGAGGCTACGAGGTAGCTAACTGTAAGGTTCTTGCTCAGCCCGCCAGCGCGCTTTATTCTCCATGCATACGAGTAGAGTAGCGCAGAGTTGAAGGCTGCCAGGAAGAAAGCAGCAGGGCTTATTAGTAGCGCAAGCGCAATGCCTGAAGCAAAGAGAAGTAACGCGTAGTTCCTCGCCACCCACCTCTGCAGCGCACCTCGAGGGAGCACCCTGTGAGGGGCGTTTATCTTATCTATATCATAATCGTAGTAGTCGTTTATCACATTGCCAGCGCCGCACACCATGAAGGCAATAACGCACGCGAGAGCCACGTCAGCGCTGAAGTTGCCAGAGGCTATGCTTGCCCCGAGAAACACCGCAAAGGCTGCCATTGCACAGTTCACAGGTCTGAGGATTTCTAGATAGGCGCGCATACCACATAACACCGCCTTGCAGAGGTGCTATATAGGTGCAGCCATGAATATAAATCCCTTTCTATAATGGTTATTGGTCGTTAAAGGTGGAAATAAAAACTGACAGCCCCGTGGTGTAGCGGTCAATCATGCGGGACTCTGGATCCTGCGACGGCGGTTCGAATCCGCCCGGGGCTATCCAGGGGAGGGGAATGCCCCTCCCCTTCGGTATACCCCTCCCCGACAGGGATACGAGGGAAAATACTATGGAAACATAGCGGTATTTAGCGTTAGCGAAAATACTGCAATATGATGATGCAACTGTCTGCAGTTGCGTTCTGAATCCGCCCGGGGCTACTTACACTTTTTGATTTCAGTAAAATGATAGTTGCATGCCTGTTATATCAACACGGGAAGGTAATAACTGACAGACAATTATATACACAGGTCTTTTTAAAAAAATCAACAAAAAATATTATCCTTTCCAATCAAAAAAGGAGGGGAACATGCGGCAAAGCCGCATGCTCTCTTTACATCTTCATTTCGCCTTCGCTACCCATATCCATGCCTTGCATGCCGCCCATCATCATTCCAAGGCTCTTTATAAGCTCTGGGGTAATGTCCTCGTAGGTTATCACCTCACCGCCATGCTGCGAGGCAAAGGCATGGGCGTCTTCGCTCTTGGCAAAGGGCACAACATCATCACCCATAGGCCCCTGCACGTCGCTGCCCTTCACGTAGTACGCCTTCGTCGCGTCGGTGTACTGCTTAGTAGCATAGTCGGTCACAAAAATCGCGGCTATGTCATTCTTGTTAATCCACTGCTTCGGCTCGTTTTTGTTGCTCAGGCCAAGCACAAACTTGAACATATCCTTGGGGGAGTCGAAGTGGTAGCGCTCGCCGTTCTTGAGCACCACCTGCGCACGCCACTCTGGATACTTCGCAGGCATCATACCGCACACCGGGCATTTGTCATTCATCGTTGGCTCAACAGGGGTAACCGCGGCGGGCTGTGCCTTCTCCGCAGGCGCCTTGGTGCATCCAGCAAATAAAAGCATGGCCATGGCGCTTATGAGGATTATCGTTCGCATCAACCTCAAATTATCCACCTCCTTATTTTTTAGTGATTTTTCTATTTAAAAATGTTATATTTATAATTAATCATTGAAAGCGTTCCATGGTGAAAAATGCCTAGTACCCCCAAATGCAATATTGCCATATATGCGTAATATCGCGTTTAAACGCGTAAATAAAATAAAAATTAAAAATTTATGGAGACATCATCCACATCCGAGCTTGTGCGGCGGAACGGTGGTTATCACTGGAGTTTTTGATGCTGCATCAGGAGCAGAGCCGCCGAGTGCCAGCCACGCTACAATCACAGCAACAATTGCCACACCTACGCCAATGTAGATTAACGTGTTCCTGTCCATAGCCTATCACCTCTAAAAAGTGAAGGTAGGGGCAAATAACCCCTTACAACAGCTCCACTTCAGCTACAGCCTCGTTGCTCATCCTCAGGGTTGCGCTGGGTACTGGGTCAATGGGTCTGCTCTCCTTCTTCTTGCTGTCGTGGTACATCATCACCGCTTTCACTGTGACCTTCTTTGCGCTGCCATAGGGTATCTTGTACTCGAAGTTGTACCACCTGCCTGGGTTGAACATCACACTGGTGTCATACTCCCACACTTTCCACACGCTGCCTGTGAACTTGCCCTGATAGTCGTAGCTTCCAACTTTCCATGTCTCATTGGTATAGAATATCTGGTTCCCCTTCTCATCGTAGGCATACACGTGCAGCACTGGCTTGGCTGCGAGGATGCATCCATCTGGTAGAATGTGCTCTGCAAGGTTCTTGACCTCAACTTTGACGTGCACCACGTCTCCCATCTTGTGGGCGTCCAGATTCACCCTCGCTGCTTGTACCATCATCGCAGGCGAATTTGGACCTGGGAAGTCGTGCCTGTGCCTTATGCGCATTTCGCCTCCCTTAGCGGCTGGCTCGTCAACTGTCTGCATGTGGCAGTACTGGCACTCTTTTTCTCTTCTCACATCGCTCTGAGCCCAGGCGTCGTAGTTTAAGCCACAGCGCACGTAGTCACCCATCTTGAGTGCCTCTTTTACATCTTGACTAACGAAGTCTATCTTCAGCTTGCTATGACACGGTTTGCAGAACTCGCTTGTCGACATGTCCCTTGAGAACTTTGCGGCATGCGGCGCATTGGGGTCTTTGATTGTTCCGTAGTAGGTGTTCCCAAGCTCCCCTTCAACCATCATTGAATGACATGCTATGCATCCAACACGTATGCCGCGGAGATTCACCACGTCATCGCTGAGGAAGGCTTCATAAAGCCTATCTTTGACTTTATCGCTGGCATACTTCATCGTCGGCCCATGGCAGGCTCTGAAGCAGGCGTCCCACTCCTTGGATTTCGGGAACCTGTCTAGGTTCTTCTTGAAGTCAGAGGCGTAGCTCTGGAAGGCAAAGTAGCTGAAAACCACTGGGTTGTAGTGCTTCGACTTTGTCCACTCGTAGAAGTGCTGCGGGTGACAGGTGGCGCACTGGGAATCGTCCGGCAGAATCTTCTTAATTTCCTCATCCGTTGCGCCCAGTTTCTTCAGAAGCTTCGCTGTTGCCTCGTTCTCCTCTTTGTACTTCTTAACCAAGTCTGAGATGTCTACTGAGACCACCTTTGTCTCTACAGTAACTGGTGTGCTCTTTTTCTCTGCTGACTCAGCCGCCGCTGCAGGTGCTGAAGCCTCCTTCTTTGCGCACCCGCTGAATAGGCTCAACGCCAGCAGCACAGCTAAGGCTATGCCCACCCATTTCTTCATTCTCTTATCACCTCTCAAAACTCTTCAGGCGACCTCCTTTCAAAGAGGGAGGTGAACATGTGGCATAAGCCACACGTTCCGACAAGAAATTCCGTTTATCCAATAATAAAACACATATATTTATAATTTTTCGCTGAAATCTGAAAAATTATGAAATTTTACTATTTTGATTCACTTTCTGAAATGTCATAACGTGAAAAAATGCATCACAATACGTTTTTATCTGTTATGTAGATTCTATATGTCCTTTTAAAAGGTTCTCGCCTTATTATTCCCATGTTTTCTAGTTTAGCAAGTATCTGACTCACCTTTGGACGTGAAAAGGTTATACATTCTGCTTTCCAAATCTCCTCCTGTAAGGCCACACCTCCTTTTGCCTTAATAAGGGAAAGAATTAGCTCTTCGTCATCGGTGAGCTCATTCTTCCTTTCTTTTGAGAAAGAGACTACAATTTCTTTGATACGTTCCCAGTTCATCTTCAGAAAATAGATTAGCAGAAGAAGAGCGAAGATTAATCCCATGGCAGGAATCACAAAACCCATGGACTTCTTAGCAAGGGGATAAAAAACACCCACATGAAAAGACTCATACTCTCTCAGGGTTCTGTTCCAGACGAGGATGACATGATTATCTTCAATGTTTATGTAATCCGGCATAACTGTCAAATCTCCCGAAGCTTTAAAAGGGAAATTCGCTGACATAACCTCCGGAAAAGAGTTTTCCGGCAATTTGATAGTGATCAGAAAGTTTTCCACGAAATAGGGGAAGCTGATGTCCTTATAGTAAAAGTACTCCTCCCCCGCCAACCTGCTCTCTGTCCCGGTTAAAGCCTTTATTTCATGCCTTCCCGGAGGAATGACAATGCCCTCCTCACTTCTCACTAAGTCAATCTCGTCCCCGAGCACCTCCACATCGCCCACATTAATGGGGAGGAACACCTCCTCATCTGAGATCACCTCAATGAATACCTTCTCTTCGCCCCTCTCCAAGTCAACATGGATTTCTACCTTCTTTACCACAACTTCTCCATGCGCCGGAGGCATCGACAGGGCAAATAGCAGGACAAACCAGATTAGTCTCATATCTAAAAGAGCATCTGAGGGGGTATTTATATCTATCAATTGAAAATGTATCACTCAAAAATAAAACCACCTTAATTACTGAATAAAATTAGATAATTATTCAAAAAATACGTCATTAAACGTTAAGCTTCACCTTGAATGTCTTTTTATAAGGTTCGCGCACTATTAATCCACGAGACTCAAGTTCTGAGATTATTCTGCTTACCTTGGGTCTCGAGAATGGCAGAATCTCACTCTTCCAGATAGTCTCCTGTAGAACCTCTCCACCCTGGCTGCGGATGAACTCCACTATGGCGCGCTCCTCCTCATTGAGGAAGACGTTGGCAACTTCCACGCGTCGCCTGCGTTTTGCATAGTGGAATCCCACAAGGAATGTGAGAGAAGCTATGAAAAGCGTTGATATCAAAAAATAATTCGGGCCTTCTTTTTCTGGGAGATGTATACCCACCTCAAAGCTCTCTCCAGCCTTGAGGGAGCGCTCCCACATCAGTGTTACCCTGTCGCCCCGAATGGCGACGCCATCAGGAGGTATGCTGGTGCTCCTCTGGAAAGTGTCTGCCGAGCAGCAGTTAGGCAGACTGCGGTTGAATGTCCTTATCTCGGGAAAGACCCCCTCTGGAAATATCACCAGAAGGCGGAAGGTATCCACATCATAGGGGGTGGTGAACCCCTTGTAAAAATATGTACCTTCATTGATATCAACCTTTTCAACCGCCCTCATGGTGAAGGCGATGTTTTCTCCCGCTTTCAAAGGCTGCGGGAAGTACACTCTCTTTTTTATTCCCAGTTCCTCAACCCTCATAGGCTCTCCGCTTGCTGAGACTGCACTCAGAGGCAAGTGAAAGGCGAAATCAAAGAATCGCAGGTCATTAACCTCAGAGGTGAGGTCCACGTAAAACTCTTCCTTTCCTGTCTGCAGGTCTATGGTCACAGTTATATGGTTTATATGGTAATCACCACTCTCGCTGGCAATGGCAAGGGGAAGCATGAGAAGAAAGATGCCAAGACAAGCTATCTGGGCATACAACGGTGGTGTTTTCATCACCACCTTTAATGTTATCTAACATCTGAACATCTGTTGTAAGTTTTTGTTAGCCCTGCGAAATCAGCGAAAATTTTAATACGTATAAGAAAGCATGCTTTCACATGCGTTCGCTCCTCGTGGTTCTGCTTTTGCTCGCCATTATCGCGGGATGCACATCCAGCGAGCCCCTGAAGGACATTAGCAGCGAGGGCGCTGGCTGGGTGATGTTTCAGCATGACCTCGCCCACAGTGGCGTTGCGCAAGAAGAGGTGGCGCCACCTCTGAAGCTGCTCTGGCAGGCAGGCACGCAGGCGCAGATTGGCTACTCCTCGCCTGTGGTGGCAGATAATCTCGTGCTTATAGGCAGCACCGACTGGAATCTCTATGCCTTTGACGCAGCTACGGGTAAGGTGGTGTGGAAGTTCCCCACCGGGGGCGAGGTTCACTCCACTCCAGCGGTGGCTGAGGGCAAGGTATACATCGGCAGCTACGACGGCTCTCTCTACGCCCTCGACCTCGCCACTGGAAAGAAGCTGTGGAGGTATAAGACAAAAGGAGAGATTTTAACCTCGCCGGCTGTAGCTGGGGGTATAGTCTACTTTGGCTCCTTCGATGGTTCGATAATCGCCCTCAATGCTGAGAATGGTAAGAAGCTGTGGGAAAAGAAGACCAAAGGGCAGGTGCACTCTTCGCCAGCGGTAGCTAATGGCAAGGTATTCACAACTTCCTACCACGAGTACAGGGTCTATGCGCTGGACGCAAAGACTGGAAAAACGCTCTGGAGCTATGAGACCCGGGGCTTTATCCATGCTTCGCCGGCGGTTTATAATGGCAGGGTTTACATCCCCTCGAAGGACTCCTTCCTCTACTGCTTGGACGCCGATAGCGGCAGTGAGTTATGGAGATTTGAAACCGGCGCACCAATAGATTCCACACCTGCCATTGCGAAGGGCATGGTGTACTTCGGAAGCTATGACGGCTATGTGTATGCAGTAGACGCTGAAACCGGCGAAGAGGTGTGGAAGACAGAGATAGGGGCGCAATTTATAGGCTCGCCGATAGTATCAGGAGATGTGGTGTACATCGGCGCGCTGGATGGCAAGCTCTACGCCCTCAGCGCTGAGAGCGGCGAAATACTGTGGAACTACCGCATCGGCAACATGATATACTCCTCGCCGGCTGTAGCCAAAGGCCTGGTCTTTGTCTCAAGCCTAGACGGCATTCTCTATGCCTTTGCTCCTGAGAGCGAGAAATGACGGTACTCGTTCTGCCCAGGAAGCTGGTGGAGGAGATTCTCAGCGACGCAAAGAGAAGGGCTCCTCAGGAAGCGTGCGGGGTGATTGCTGGAGAGGTTAAAGGAGAGCGCAAGCTTGCTCTTGCGGTTTATCCCTGCAGGAATGTATCTCGCAACCCCTTAGTGAGGTATACTATAGCTCCTGAAGACTTGGTAAAGGCGCTGAGCGATATAGAGGGTCGTGGAATGGAGGTTCTGGGCTTCTACCACTCCCACCCCATGGGAAGTGTTGCACCTTCTGGAATAGACCATGCTAAGGCAAGCTGGGATGGCGCGAGCTACGTTATCGTCAACCTCAAGGGAGAGGTTGCATCGTGGGTGTGGGAGGAGGAGGCAAAGAGGTTCAGGCGGGAGAAGGTGGTGGTTGAGGACTAGTGGTAAAACACCGTACCCACCATGGAATAAAAGAGGAGCATAAATGCAAGGGATATAAGAAGAAAGCCGCCGAAGCCCAGAAGAGCGAGCTTTGCAAGTTGCACCTGAAGCTTTGCAGCGCTATTACGAAGCGAGGGCTTTGCCTTCAGAGGTTCAACCACTGCAACAAGAACCCCAGCAATGCCACCAAGGAAGAGGAGGGCATAAAACGGGTAGCCTATTGCCGGGGCGCGAAGAACCTCAAAGGGGCAGCGATGCTGCGTGGGTAAGCCGAATAGTACGACGTTGAAGTAGGGGCTAAGGAAGGTGAACATCGCCAGGAGAGAGACGGCAAAGGCAGCGAGGCTGGCTATACCTGAAGCGAGGGCGAGGCGTCGCTGCCTTCTTCGCAGGTAGGTGTAGAGCAGCCCCAGCGTCAGAGCGTATGCGATGAAGAACGCAAGCATTGCCACGTTGGTGGGGAATTTCATAGCCACAAAGCCGTAGGGGTTGGTCTCGGTGCGCAGAGCAGAGCCACAGCAAGAGGTTATCACATTGGGCGATATGCTTGTGTAGTAGCGAATTTCAAGGTAGGCATCCGCTATGAGCAATGGCAGGAAGAGCAGGAGAAGCGCGTACTTGAGCTTCACCAACGGGTAGTCCTCAGCCTGGGTGTCGAGGTGGTTAATCACAAGCCACGAGGAGTAGACAAATATGGCGAAAATTTTAACCCAGAGGGTGGCGAAGCCGTAGCTGTTTGCGTTAAGCGAACCAAAGGCACACATTGCGCCTCGAATAAAGCTCGCCAAGTAGTCGGCAGTGGCTGCGAATAGTAGCAATGAAAGCACCTGAAAGGCAAGGGCGTACTGCATCAGCGTTGAGATTAAATAGGTGCGCTTCTCCAGCTCAAGCTGCTCTTCGCTTGCGCTCTCAAGCTGCCAGCGCAGGAGTATGCGCACACCTTGCGATGCCGCATATATGCAGAGGAGGAGCACAATAACTGTGCCCACAATCTGGGAGATAACCCAGAAGTTGAGTATCATCTCACTACCTCTACAAGCCTGCCATCGCGCATGTCGAAGATAACGTCGACCATCTCATGCTGAAACACGAGAGGGTCATGTGTGGCTATAACTATCGTCCTGCCCTCCCGCTTGAGGTTGTGCATTATCCTGAGAAACTCCTCCGCAAGGGCAGTGTCGAGATGAGCTGTGGGTTCATCCGCCACTATTATTCTCGGGTTGTTTACAAGCGCCCTCGCAATAGCTACGCGCTGCTGCTCTCCGCCGCTCAGCTCGCGAACCTTGAAGTCGCTTCGCCTCTCCATTCCCAGATTCTTGAGCAGAGCTAAAGCACGCTTCCTGCTCTCATTCGCAGGCAACGGTGTTGGAATTAGAGGCACAACCACGTTGTCAACCACGCTCAGTTCTGGAATGAGGTTGAACTGCTGGAAGATTATACCCACGTGCTCCCGCCTGAAGAGGGTGAGAAACCTCTCAGGAAGCTTGGACACCTCTTTACCAGCGACAAAAACGCGCCCAGAGGTTGGCTTGGCAACGCAGGCGATTAGACTCAAGAGTGTGGTCTTGCCTGAGCCGCTGGGACCGCGAAGCACAGCAACCTCGCCCTCATTAACCTCGATGCTTACATCCCTAACTGCTACCACCTCATTTGGCTTACCTCTGTTAAACACCTTTGTCACGTGCTCGCAGCGTATCACCTATATCCCCCGCATGGCTTCGTCCGGGTCAATGGTGCTCGCGCGCCAGGAGGGCACCACCACCGCCGCAAGGAATGGTACAACGCTTATGAAGAATATGAGCAGGAGGTCCTCTAGGGTAACCACAGGCATGAGCTCAAAGCTGGGGTAAAGGGTGGACCAGCCAAGCAGCACAGGTTTGAGCAGAGGGGCGCCGAGGTAGAACACGTGGAGGTAGGCGAGGATAACGCCCAAGAGGTAAGAGTTCAGCGCCAGCACAACGCCCTCGAAGGTTCGCATCTCAAGCACATCGCCGGTGCTCCAGCCAAGGGCTTTTAGGATGCCTATCTCGCGCTTCTCCTCAGCGGTTAAGCCAGAGGCACGGTCCCATACAAGTATGGCGAAGGCGAGCAGCGCACCCAGAAGGCTGGCGAGGAAGACGCCAGAGCGCCAACCGAAGATTGCGTCGTAGGTCTCGCGTATCTGCTCCCTGGTTAATACCCGCGTGTCAGGAAGCTTTTGAGCGATTTTTATAGCTATGTTCGGAAGCTCCGCAGGATTGGCTACGTATACAGCAATGTCGTTGGAGTACCCGCTTGGGATACCGAAGAAGTCTCTCGCCTTATCCTGAGGCATGACTATTAAATCTGCGCTCTGCAGTGCTGAAGAAGAGGAGAATACCCCAGCCACAACAAACTTTACGTACTCCCCCCGGTGGTCGCGCAGCAGTAGCTTATCGCCAACGTTAAGGCGCTTTGCCCTTGCAAGAGCTTCGCCTACCAGCACAGCGCTCTCTCCAGAGAAGCCTCCCTCAGAAATAGCGAGGGGAAGACTTTCAAGGCTTTGAACCCCTATAATGGTGTAGGTAGCATCCTCATCGGCGTCGTAGTAGTAGCCCCACACCCTAGGCTCAGCCCTGCTCACGCCGCGAATGCTCTGAATGGTTGAGATATACTCCAATGGGACAAGCCCCTGCCTCCCGGCGATGATCTTCTGAACGGTTATGTCGGGCGCCAGCGAGAGCGTCTCCCGCGCTTCATGGTTCAGGGAGTTCATCATCATGACAACACTTGCAAGCATGAAAACCACAAGGGTAAACACGAGTATTGTTGCCAGGTTTTTGCCCTTCCTGCGGAGCAGGAAGTTAACTGAATAATCCAGGATGTTGCGGTGCTTCTCGAAACTCATCTCTCCACCTCAATGCGCGTATCGAAGCCCGCGAACTTCGGTCTGCCAAAGCCCGTGCAGGAGGCATGGTAGCACAATTGCGCGGGGAGGTCGCGGAAGCAACCAGAGAAATCGACTACACTTGGATTGCGTGTGGAGTAGCAGTCCGTGGCTATTACCAGGTCGCTCAGCTCGAGACTCTTAGCCAGAGAGCGCTTCTCCTCAAGCTTCGCCACCCTGCTTTGTGCATGAGCCGTAAGAGCTGCCAAGCTGAGAAGCTGGAGTACAAGGATGAGGGCCACGCTTGTGGAATGCCTCATCGCGGCTTAACACCTCGCGCTGCAAGTTCTGAGAAGCTGAGGATATCGCCAGAAGGATAATCATTGCGGAAGCTCTCTGCATCCTCCAGACGGGCGAACACCACTATGCCAAAGCCCATGGGTGTTGGTATAGCAGCATCTGTAACATAATAAGCGTTCTCTGCATCCACCCATTCTTGGGTGTAGTAGTCCCTGCAGTATATCTTAGCGATAGCCTCGCGGTGCTTGGTGTAGTAGAGGAACATATCGCCCGGGTCGTCGAAGAACTTCACCTCGTGGCTTTTGAGGATGACCTCACACGCCCAGTTTTCGTAGTCTTTGACAAACATCCCACACTCTGGGCAGCGAGCCTCCGCAGGTATTGGCACCGGCTCAAGCTTGGGGGAGGTGACACTCTCGTCGCCCTTCTGAGCACAGCCTCCAATCACCAGAAGTGCAACCAGAAGCACTGTTGCGCGCATAAGATAATTTGCTCCCCGGGAGTATATAAAAATTTAATCCCTGAAAATGTGATGAAAAAATAGCTTAGGTGATGTTTTTCTGGTGAGCTGAGAAGAAAACGCGTCAAAACGTGAAAAGAGTCTTCGCTAAGCAGGGCAAAATATTTATTAACTCCACCGTCCTAAAACACGATACCCATGAAGATAGACATAATCTACCTCGCGCTACAGAATATCAAGAAAAGGAAGTTCCGCACCATTGGCGTGGTCATAGCTATAGCCATAGCCTCGGCTACGCTCTTCTCCTCGATTATACTAATGAAGAGCATGTCCTCCTCCCTCGAGCTGGGCATAGCTCAGCTTGGCGCAGACATAATGGTGGTGCCTCGCGAGGCAGAAGAGCCATTGAGCGCCATCCTTCTGGGCAGCGCCCCCTCGAAGCACTACCTGAGTAGGAAGTACGAGGAGCGCATCGCAGGCATAGAGGGAGTGGAGAAAGTTGCGCCTCTCGTATTTCTTGAAACCTCAGAGCAGGGGTGCTGCTTCAAGCCGGGCATTTTTATCATTGGCTTCGACCCTGAGAAGGACTTCATAGTAAAGCCATGGGTGGAGAAGCAGCTTGGCAGCCTAGCTGCCTTTGAGACTATCGCTGGCTCAGGTTATGACTGGATGCCGGGCTTCAAGGTCTACCTGTACGGCTTCCCCTTCACCATAGCTGCGAAGATGCCAAGCACCGGCGTAGCCTACTTTGATAAAGGTATCTTCATGCCTCTCGACAGGCTCTACTGGTTGGCGAAGCGCTCTCGAGAGTATGAGGACATCGCCGATCTCACGTTGCGCTCTGGGCAAGTGTCTGCGATTATGATACAGGTTGCCCCAGGGGAGGAGGCGGAGCGCATCGCAAAGGCAATTGAGTTCTACTTCCCAGAGCTTAAGGCAGTGGTTGCTCAAAAAGCTCTGGGCAACGTAAAGAAGCAGATGCTAATGCTGCTGCGCAGCCTCTTTGCCCTAAGCGCCTTTACCTGGCTAACAGCCGTGATTCTTGTCTCTGTAATACTCTCAATGAGCGTCAATGAGCGCCGCCGGGAATTTGGAATCCTGCGCGCCCTGGGAGCGACAAAGCGGTTCATCTTCGGGGAGGTTATCGCAGAGGCTTACATCCTCGCCACCCTTGGAAGCGTGCTCGGCATGCTCGCGGGCTACGCCTTTCTCACAGGCTTCCAAGACTTCGTCATAAACTACCTGAACATGCCTTACCTCATACCCAACAAGTTCTATGTTGCTCTCATAAGTCTTGTAATAATCGACGTTTCCCTCTTGCTGAGCACCGTAGCCAGCTTTTACCCCGCCTACAGAAGCGCAGAGCTTGAGCCCTACGAAGCTATAAGGTCGGGTGAGTAGATGCTCATTGAAACGCAGAACCTAACAAAGGTATACAGGCTGAAGGAGTATGAGGTTGAAGCGGTTCGCGATGTGAATCTCGCCGTAGCTGAAGGTGAGTTTATCTCAATAGTGGGGCACTCGGGCAGCGGAAAAACAACACTTTTATCCCTCATTGGTGGGCTCACAAAGCCAACCTATGGTAGGGTTCTCATCGACGGCATAGATATATGGAGCCTGAGCGATGAGGAGCTTTCACGCATGAGGAATAGAAAGATAGGGTTCATGTTCCAGTTCTCAAGCCTAATACCCACCCTCACGGTGAGGGACAACATGCTCTTACCTGCGGCGCTCTCTGGAAAGGTGGGAAGCGCTGAAATGAAGCGAGCGCGGGAACTTCTGGAGCTTGTGGGTCTGGCAGATAAGATAAACGCTTACCCCACGCAGCTCTCCGGCGGCCAGCAGCGGCGAGTTGCAATTGCCAGAGCATTCATGAACAGCCCGAAGATTATCCTCGCCGACGAGCCCACTGGCGACCTAGACGAGAAGTCAGAGATGCATGTAATGAAGCTGCTCAAAGCTATGAATGAAGTTGAGGGAACAACCATAATCCTCGTTACACACAGCCGCGAGCTTGCAGCGCAGACGCAGCGCAGGCTTGTGATGAAAAACGGGCGACTTTTTGAAAAAAAGAATTTTCTATAGTATAAAAAGGATTTTAGTAAGCCCGAGATTATTTATAACGCTCTTTTTATAATAATTTCGAAAACTCTTAAAGTGGTTATCAGAATAATAAAAAAAGGTGCTGTAAGGTGAAGCTCAGGCTGGATTATCTTGAGACTTTTAAGGAGGTTGTTGAAGAGGGAAGCTTTCTCGGCGCCTCGAAAGCGCTGGGTATGAGTGTGAGCACAATAAGCCTGCATATCGATGCTGTGGAGAAGTTTTTTGAGGCAAGGCTTCTTGAGCGCAACGTCAGCGGGGTAAAGCTCACAAGAGAGGGGGAGATTGCCTACAACGGCATAAAGGAGCTTTTCACACTCCTTGAAAAGACAAAGAAGGGGATAAAGAACCTGAGCACCAAGATTGTAAACATAGGCATAGGCTGCGTGGGAGTGCCCATAATCGCGGAGATTCAGATGGGTTACAAGGAGGTTCGTCCTGACGTAGACGTCAGGGTGAAGCTCACCGGAGAGTACACGTGCTTAGAGCTGCTGGAGCATGGCGAGGTCAGCATTGTGCTCGCTGGTTATCCGACGCCGCTCAAGCTGGGCGACGGCTACCGCGTTGAGGAGATAGGCTACGACCGCTTTGTTTTAATAGTGCCTCCCAACCACGAGCTGGCGAAGAAGAAAGAGGTCACCGTGGAGGATGTGCTCTCATATCCCATGGTTACCCTGAACAAGGGGTACAGCAGCACCGCCATTGAGGATACCCTGCGAGAACTCAGGAACGTAGAGAAGGAGCAGAAGATTGAGTGCAGCGTGAACGACATCTTTTCTCAAATTTACGGCGTCTCCTCAGGGCTGGGCACGGCAATCGCAAGTTACGTGCTTTCAAAGCGCTACGAGGAAGGGGGTCTGGTGGTAATTAAGGAGATAAAAGACTTTACCGATGAAAGACCAATATATGCGATAACCACAGATAAAGCGCTTGAAAATCCAGTTATAGCAGATTTCTACACCTACCTTGTTGAGAAGGGAACTGAACTTCTTGAAAAGTACAAGGTGGTTAAATGAAGGAGAACACAAAAAAGTACATCCCCTACATCTGGCTGGACGACGAAACGGGGCATCCCCTGATGATGAACGAGAGGTGTACAATAATCTTTAGCGAGACCCTCAGTACGCTGAGGCTTAGCCTCTACAAAATAATCGGCGAGGGCTCAGAGATGCTTCTCCGCCTGATAGGCAGAGATATGGGGAAGAAGTATGCGCAGCTTGTTCTAAAGCAGTACCCAGAGTTGAACGAGGTAAGCAAGCACACGCAGATTTACGAGCTATGCTCAATAATACTCAGAAATACAGGCTTTGGGAAGATAAAGATTCTCGAGCTCGACGTGACCAAGCCAGAGATGAGGGCGATAATCAAGGACGCACCTTCTGGGCTGGGAATCAAGTCTCTCCCTCCCATCTATAACCTCGAAGCAGGGATGCTGTGCGGCATCCTGGAGGAGATCTTCGATAGGGAGATGGTAGTCTCAGGCTACAGGTTCAATGAAAGCGAGGATAATTATGAGTTAACAATAACGAAGGTGGAGTGAATGCGGGTGTTGGACGTTAGAGGTGAGATATGCCCCGTTCCCCTCGTGCGCTGCGTGAATGAAATAAAGAACATGAAGCCCGGAGAGGTGCTGAAGGTTATCTCAGATCACCCCCCCGCGAAGAAGAGCATACCAATGGAGATGGAGGCACAGGGACACGAGTACACCATTGAGGAAGACGGCGCTGAGTTTACAATAACCATAGTCGTCAAGGGTAAGTAGTATGCGCTACCTTTCCCCTACAACAGCAGCGATTCTTCTTGCCCTGCTGAACCTCTCGCTGTACATTACCCTCGACAGACCCTGGAGTATAACCACCGGCGAGAGCCATTTTGTTGCCTATGTGGAAAACCTATTTTTTCCAGAGCACGTGGCTAACAATGCCTACTTCCAGCGGTATATACCTGAGCTCAACTGGCGGGTGTATCTGAACTTCGGGATAATCTTCGGCGCTTTTATTGGTGCATACCTTGGAGGCGACTTTAAGGTGCGCATCCCCAGGGTTAAGATGCGCTTTCTTCAGGTTTTCATAGGCGGGCTACTTATGGGTTATGGTGCTCGCCTCGCCATAGGGTGCAACATTGGTCACATAATGTCTGGCGTACCTCAGCTGGCCATCTCCAGCATAATCGCCTTCATAGCAATAGCTGCCGGTGCTTACATCGGCGGGAAGATTCTAATGCGGGTGGTGTGAATGGACGCTCTATTGGGATTCCTCTTCGGCGTTGCAATAGGCTTTGTGCTTGAGCGCGGACAATTTTGCATGGCCTCCGCCTTTAGAGATTTCTTCCTATTCCGCCACACCCATATTCTACGCGCTGTGATGCTCTATCTTGCTCTGCTTACCCCAGCCTTCTTCCTGTTTCACAGCGCAGGCTTGATTGAGACCTACCCTTACATAAAGGATGCAGGGTTATTCACCGCCGTGGGTGGAGTAATCTTCGGCATAGGCATGGTGCTTGCCGGAGGCTGTGCCTCTGGCACACTTTATAGAATAGGCGAAGGTTACGTCACCTCGCTCGTGGCACTTGTGGGAATGCTTATTGGTATTGGCGCCTTTGGTGAGAGTTACTCCTGGGTAAAAGAGGTTTTAATTGACACCACGAGCATGGGTAAGCTGACGCTTGCCGAGGTTGCAGGTATTTCGCAGAGCGTAGCTGTACTCTTTGGTACTGCTAGTTTTGCAGCGCTTTATCTGTGGATGAAGAGGAATTTTAAAAATTAACAAAAGGCACTGTCTCCCCGCTCAACGGTGATTTCGAATTTAGTGTAAGGGCTCTCACTCTATTTTCGTTATTACTGTAAAAGCTTTCGAAAAATTTAAATACATGTTCCTATACCTAATAAATCAAAATGTTTAATGTAAAACCTGCATGACATCATAGGCATTAAAAAATAATTTAACAAAAGAGGAGGTGAAAGTGTTGGAAACCTGCCAACCCGCTAAAATAAGGAGGTGGAGGGCATGAACAAAGGTTTACTGGCGCTGCTTGTAGGCGTGCTGTTTTTTGCCAGTGCCTCGCTGGTAAGTGCAGCAGAGTATCCCGGCCCACTGGTTTCCATGGACTGGGTTGAGGAGCACCTGGACACCATAAAGAACCCTGACCAGACAGAGATTCGCCTTGTCGAGGTGAGCAAGTCTGGTTATGATAAGGGGCACATCCCCGGAGCGGTGCACATCAAGTGGGGAAGTGAGGTATTTGGTCCCGGAACAGACCACATGCTTCCTGATTATGCAGCGATGTCTGCAGTGATGAAGAAACTCGGAGTTACCCCGGACACCCACATAGTTATATACGCCGACAAGCTTGACCAGGCAACCCGCTTCTACTGGACGCTCAAGTACTGGAATGTGGAAAAGATAAGCATAATGAACGGCGAGAAGAAGGAGTGGAAGGAAGAAGGTCGCCCCATGACCACAGAGGTGCCGGATGTTAAGCCACTCGACTACCCGCTCAAGTATCCACCCAACTCAAAGGTAAACGCACTGCTTCACCCCGACGTCATGGAGGGTCTTGCAACTGGAAAAGTACTCTTCGTAGATGCCAGACCCGCCGCCTACTTCGAGGGCAAGAAGTTCTCCCTCAGCAAGTGGGTGAGAAGCGGTCACATACCTGGTGCAGTTAACGTAGCCTCCCCGGAAGAGGTCGTGAAGGATGGCAAGATACTGCCCATCGAAGAGCTCAAGAAGATTTACGAGAGTAAGGGAGTGACCCCCGACAAGAACATCATAGTGTACTGCAACACTGGCGTCAGGTCTTCGCTGGCATGGTTCATACTCCACGAGCTTCTGGGGTATCCAAATGTCAAAAACTACGACGGCTCTATGAGAGAGTATGCCAACAGCTTCTACCTGCCGATGGAGCCTGACTCCTTCAATGTGTACAAGGACTTCCCCAAGGTCCCAATGCAGGAAGTTAAGGACATAGCCACAGAAGCAAAAAGCGCAGCAGACAGCAACGCTGCAAAGATCGCCGAGCTGGAGAAGCAGCTTGCAGAGACAAGACAGATAGCTGAGGCAGCAAAAGCCGAAGGTAAGGGCTTGTGCGGACCCACAAGCGTCGCACTACTCGCTGCGCTTCCGCTCGCAGGGTATGCCCTGCGCAGGAGGTACATGAAGAACTAAACCCCTCCTCTCTTTCTTTTTTATTGTTAGGTTGCTCCATTATGGTTAAAACAATGAGGAAGATATTGTGCGTTTTCTTTTAACCATGATGAAGATGCTTCCTACGCCGCTTTGGATTAACCAAGTAAAGAGGTGTAGGAGGCTGACGTTAGCCTCAGGCTCTTTGATGAGAATCAATGTGAAAAGAAATATTGACCGGAGGTAGCCTGAAAGTTGAATGGAAAATTTGGAACCGCCGTGCTGGGCGCTGGCTTGGCTGGCCTAGCGTCGGCGTATACCCTGGCAAAAGCAAAGAAACGCGTGGTTGTAGTTGAGAAAGACTCTCAGGTGGGCGGACTTTCGCGTACAGTGGTGCATAACGGCTTTCGCTTTGATCTCGGTGGGCACCGCTTTTTCACAAAGAACCCCGAGATTGAAGAACTGGTGAAAAACCTGCTCAGCGATGAGCTGGTTGTGGCGAGAAGAAGCAGTAAGATTTTTATGCGGGGAAAGTACTTCGATTACCCCCTTAAGCCTTTCAACGCCCTTTTAGGACTTGGAATGAGAGAGAGCGCAAAGATAGTTATAGACTATTCCCTGGAGAGGCTGCGCTCGAGAAAAAGCATAATATCCCTAGAGGACTGGGTAGTGGCAAACTTCGGCAGGGAGCTTTTTAATATCTTCTTTAAAGAGTACAGCGAGAAGGTGTGGGGAATAAGCTGCGACAGGATCAGTGCTGAGTGGGTGGCACAGAGAATTCGCGGGCTCTCGCTCGGTGTAGCACTTAAGGATGCGTTGCTTAGAATTAACCACCGCAAGCCAGCGACGTTGATTAGGGAGTTTCTTTACTCGGCGAAGGGCATCGGGAGGCTGGCTGAAAGGCTCAGGGAAGAAGTGGCACCAAACCCTGTGCTTCTCGGATGCAGGGTGAAGAGGGTAGACCATGCCCGAGGAAGAATTCTCAATATTACTGCGCAGAACTGCGATAGCGAAATCACCATTGAGGCTTCCAACTATATCTCCAGCATCCCCATCACCAGCCTGGTTAAAATGCTTTCACCTGAACCGCCTGAGGAGGTGCTCCAAGCCGCTTCCAAGCTCAGGTTCAGGGATACGGTAATAGTTGCGATTATGGTGAATAAGCCCAGGGTAACCTCGCTGAGCTGGATATACATCCCTGAGAAGAAGATACCCTTTGGCAGGATACACGAGCCCAACAACTGGAGCGAGGC
Organism: Candidatus Pyrohabitans jungbluthii; assembly: GCA_002010065.2. Classification (GTDB taxonomy): domain Archaea; phylum Hydrothermarchaeota; class Hydrothermarchaeia; order Hydrothermarchaeales; family BMS3B; genus Pyrohabitans; species Pyrohabitans jungbluthii. The sequence goes on from MTMD02000008.1 coordinate 112,350, forward strand.
GATGTCTCCCAGGGGTAAGACTTCGCTCGTGACCGAGTACTTCTGCTTCTCCGGTGAAAAGCTGTGGAACATGAGCGACGAGGAGCTTGCCCAGGTTACTGTAGAGCACCTGGAAGAGCTTGGGTTCATAAAAGAGAAAGATGTGATAGACTCTCGCGTGGTGCGCGTGCGCAACGCCTACCCCCTGCTGGAGGTGGGCTACCGTAGGCACTATGAAATGATACTGGACTACCTCTCAGGCTTTGAGAACCTGCAGCTGGTTGGCAGAACAGGGATGTTCCGCTACCACAACATGGACCATGCCATGGAAACAGGGATAAAGGCAGCAAGAAACATTCTGGGAGAGAAGCATGACCTGCTCACAGTGAACTGCGCCACTGAGTACATAGAGGAGGTACACCCGCGGTGAGGGCGGCGCTGATAATGCCCTCCTGGTTGCCCGAAGACATCTTCCCCACAAAAACCGCCAAAGCTCAGGTGAACTACTGGCAACCCCTGGGTTTGCTATACCTCGCTGCCTCCCTCCGCGAGGCGGGGCATGAAGTGAAGTTTTTTGATGGCTCCTTCCTGAACCATGATGAGGTTATACAACGCGTTAAGGAGTTTTACCCCGACTTTGTGGGGATATATGCAAACACCCCACTCTGGAAAAAGGCAGTTAAGACCGCGGAGGATGTTAAGAAGATAACCGATGCCTTCACCTGCGCAGGCGGCCCTTACCCATCGGCAATGCAGGAGAAGGCACTGGCAGATGCTCCTGCTCTAGACGCCATCGTAGTTGGGGAAGGTGAGCTTACCCTCTGCGAGGCTCTGGAAAGGCTGGAGAAGGGCAGGAGTTTGGTGGACGTAAAGGGGGTGATTTACAGAGAGAATGGAAGAATAATCAAGAATCCTCCACGACCACCAATTGAAAACCTGGACGCGCTGCCATTCCCTGCAAGAGACCTGCTGGAGGACAAGAACCTGTACGTACCCCCTGCGGGCACCTACCGGCGAAAGCCAGTGGCGATAGTCATGACTTCTCGCGGTTGTAATGCTCGCTGCATATACTGCTACCAGCTCACCGGCGAGCGAAGGATACGCTACAGAAGTGTTGAGAATGTGCTCGAGGAGATTGAGCTTTGCCTGGAGCAGGGATACCGCGAGATACGCTTCCTGGACGACACCTTCGCTGGCGATTACTCTCGCGCCATGAAGATAGCTGAGGAAATTAAGCGCAGGGGTCTGGACTTCACATGGTTCGTTTCAGCACGTGTTAATCAGGTGGATAAAAAGCTGCTCAGGGCTTTTCGAAGGGCGGGCTGCTGGGCAATATTCTTCGGCGCAGAGAGCGGGGTGCAGAAGAACCTCAATGCCTTGAAGAAAGGCATAACCTTGGAGCAAACGAGGCGTGCTGTGAAGGCTGCGAAGAAGGCTGGACTTAGAGTTGTTACTGCCTTCATCTTCGGGATACCCGGCGAGACCTACGAGGAGGCATTGAAAACAATAGACTTTGCGATTGAGCTTGACCCTGACTTTGTGAACTTCCACACGCTTACGCCCTTCCCTGGAACTGAGCTTTACGACCGTGTCTCTGAGCTGGGGCAGATGTCTCCGCGATGGGAGGACTTCACCTTTGAAGGCGCCGCCTTTATCCCCCACACAATGACGAAGGAGCAGATTGAAGAGCTCCGCAGGATGGCATTTAAGCGCTTCTATTCCAGACCGCGCTACATCCTCAGGAGACTCCTCGGAATACGCACTCTGGACGATTTGAAGCTTGTAACCCGAGGTTTGAGGAGCCTCTTCTGGATTTGGGTCAGGAAGGATGTTTTTAAGGTGAAGTAGCCAGCATATCAGTAATATTATTGTAGAACACATACCTGAAGAAATCTTCAACCATATTCTCCTCAGGCGTATTAGCTGGCTACTAAATCAGGATTTTATACGTGGAAATCGACGAGAAATATGTAAACGCCTTTAAGGATCGCGAAGCCTTTACCCAGCAGGCAGGCGAAATAGCAAGGTGGATCTGGTATTTAACAGGATATTTCCGGGGCGGTTAAAGAATGAAAAACACGCAATAAAATAATACGCTTCACTTCGTCCAAACGCAACAAAGCCCTGCAAAAAGAAAACTTTATATATCTCTATACCGATTAGGACTTGGCTACTAATGTACCAAGGAGGAGGAAGTAGGGGTGAAAATAGACATAAACAGTGAAGAATTTGAGAAACTCCCACTGTTGCAGAAGCTACTGCTGATAGAAGAGAGGAAGAAGGAAATATACAGAGAAATTGAGAATATTTTTCAGAACAATCGCCTCTAAGCTACTCACGCACTCCGTGAATTTTCACCCCGCACTTGGGGCACTTCCCTTTTTCTATCCTGTATTTGAGGATATCAAAACCATGGCGCTCAATCAGAAGTTCGCCACAGTTGTAGCAGTAGGTATTTTCCCCCTCATCACCCAGTACGTTGCCAGTATAAACGTACAGCAACCCCTCCTCTTTCCCTATATCCCTTGCGCGCCTAAGCGTATCTAAAGGCGTATGAGAAACGCCCATAAGCTTGTACTCAGGATGAAAGCGTGTGACATGCCACGGAATCTCTTCGCCGACGCTCTTTATAAACTTCGCTATGCCCCTGAGCTGCTCCTCATCGTCGTTGTAGCCAGGAATTATAAGGGTGGTTATCTCTATCCACACACCCAGCTTTTTATAAAGCTTTATGCTCTCCAGCACCGGCTTGAGCTTTGCTCCGCAGACCTCGCGGTAGAACTCCTCTGTAAAGCCTTTAAGGTCAATATTTGCAGCGTCTATATAGGAGGCGATCTCCTTGAGGGCCTCCGGGGTGATGTAGCCATTTGTGACAAAAACATTTTTAATGCCTTTCTTTTGCGCAAGTTTTGCACAGTCCACTGCGTACTCTGCAAAAATTGTAGGTTCTGTATAGGTGTAAGAGATGCTGGCGCAGTCGTACTGCGCAGCTTGCCTCACCACCTCTTCCGGTGGAAGGTCCAGGCCCGCGATCTCGCCATCCCTCTCACGGGGCATCTGGGAAATCTCCCAGTTCTGACAGTGAAGGCAGCGGAAGTTGCACCCCACGGTGGCTATGGAGTAGCTCCTTGTGCCCGGAAGGAAGTGATATAGGGGCTTTTTTTCAATCGGGTCGATGTTGTAGGATATAGCCCTGCCGTAAACAAGCGTATAGAGCTTCCCATCTTTATTCTCCCTCACGCCGCAAATACCGCGCTTTCCGGGAGAGATGACACAGCGATGGCTGCATAGGTAACACTTAACCTTCCCCTCCTCCGCCGGCGTGTAAAACCTCGCCTCCATGAAATAAGGTTGTCGCCCGCAGTATTAAACTTTTCCTATGTGTCCTTCCATTATTTCAACAGAAAAATAAGAATAAAAGAGCGAAATCTTAAACAAAGAGGGTCACATCAGCGTCGCTGGCGATGTCCAGGAAGCCCGCCGCACCAAGGCAAGCGTCCACCACTGGCAGGAGGTCACTCTCAGGGCAGCCCATCACATCCATGGTCATCTGGCAAGCGTAGAACTTGACACCCATCTCCTTGCAAATGTTTATCAGCTCTTCAATGCTGGGCACATTGTGCTTTTTCATCATGTTCTTCATCATCATCGTTGCCATGGCTGTCATCCCAGGAAGCATGCCTATTATGTTGGGCACTGGCATGGGCATCGCCGGGTTAGCTATGGGGGCAACCTTCAGGCTCTTGTACTTCTTCTTGTTGATTATGTCCAGGCCATAGAAGGTGAAGAACAGGTGCGCCTCCCAGTCCATGCCCGCAGCGGTGCTCGCGAGTATGAGGGGTGGGTAAGCAGCATCAAGGGTACCTTTGGTTACAATTATACATATCTTCTTTTTCTTCTTCTCTTCTGCCATTTTAACCACCTATGCGGGCTTCTTAACGTAGAATATGAACTTCCCGTCCTCCTCACTCATCTCCAGGAGCTCAAAGCCCATCTGCTTTGCCCATGCAGGTATATCGTTCTTTGAGCCCTTGTCCGTGGATATTATCTTCAGCACCTTTCCGGGAGCGAGCTTCTGCATAGCCTGCTTGGACTTGAGCACAGGCATGGGACAAACAAGACCGCTGCAATCGAGAACCTCATCAGCCTCAACCACAATACACACCTCCTCTTTTTTACTTGATTTTAAGTAAATAATTTATATATAAAGTTTTCCTATTTATACCTGCTGAGCGAGGTCTGGAGATGCTGGATGAAAGGCTGATAGAGAACCTCAAGCTGATGAATCTAACAGAGTACGAGTCGAGGACTTACCTGGCGCTCGTAGTGAAGGGCACTGCAACAGTTAAAGAGATTCGTGAGCTTGCCCAGATTCCATACTCACGGGAGTATGACATCCTTGAGAACCTGGAGCAGCGGGGCTACGTGGTGGTTCAGCCAGGGAGACCAAGGAGATACCGCGCCGTTGATCCTCGCGAGATCCTCTCAAAGGAGCTTAAGCTTCGCGTAAAGGCGGTGGAGGAGCTGATAGCCAAGCTAACACCGCTGTATCAGAAGCATATGAATGAGGTTTCCTTTGATGAGGTCATCTGGATGCTCAAGGGCAGGGACAACATCCACGACAGGCTGATTAGCATGCTGGAGAGCGCCAAGAAGGAAGTGCTCATCGTCGGAATAAAGCCTGTTACCAGCGAGGCTATCGCCAGAGCGTTAGAGGAGGCGAAGAGGCGTGGCGTAAGCATCAAAGCCCTTGGAGAGTTCGGCAAGAACACCACAGAACTTTTTGAGAGGATCGGTGTGGAATACAGGATGTACCCCCACGACCACTCGCGCTTCGTTGTTGTTGATGAAAGGGAGCTTATTCTTGCGAGCGAAGACCCTGCAAACTACGTCTTCGCGCTTTACAATCGCAACCCGGGGTGCATAAAGCTGTACAGGAACTACTTCCACCACATATGGGAGGAAACCCCGGCACAAGATTTAAAACCTCAAGGAGAGATTCACAAGTATGGAGAGAATAAGCATCTCACTACCGGAAAAACTTCTGGAAGAGTTTGACAGAATTCTTAAAGAGAAAGGATACGTGTCGAGGAGTGAGGGGATTCGCGACGCCATAAGGAACTACATAATAGAACATGGGATTATAAGTCAGGTTTCCGGCGAAATCGCAGGTACCATCTCCATAATATACGATCACGATGAGAGCAATGTGCTTGACAAGCTTACAGATGCTCAGCACGACTTCGCCGAGGTTATTGATTCGTCGCTTCACATTCACCTAGACAAGCACCACTGCCTTGAGGTTATTGTGGTGCGCGGAGACAGCAACGCGATAAAGCAGCTTTTGAATCGCCTTACGGCAATTAAGGGTGTGAAGTACGCCAAGCTCACAACCAACGTGGCGGAGATTCCGGAATAGCACCGGAAACTTTTATATCGCACGAGTCAGGTTATTTTATATAAGGATATGAATAAAATGAATAAAGCCCAGCTATTTACGGTAGACCTTCTTATCGCACTTGTGCCTATTACAATTGCGTTAGGTCTTTCAGCAAATGCTCTCTCCGGTCTTGCAGGACAGGTGCAGGACTACGCTTACTATTATGACATGAAACGCGTTGTAGACGACGCAGCGGACATTCTTGTAAAAACCCCCGGAGAACCCCCTGACTGGAATTTCACAAATCCCCCCTCAAAGCTTGGGCTTGCAAAGTACAGTAGTAAGGGGAGAGGTTTTAACAACATAGACTATGAAAAGGTGCAGGCGCTGAATGTGAGCTACATAGGCGAGCTCTTGGGCTGGCGCTATCCTTACTTTAGGCTCACCATCTCGGCCATAGGCGGGACCTCAGTCAAGAGCTGGACTTACGGTTCGCGTGATTCCGTGAGAGAAATCTTCGCCACCGAGAGAATTGCATCCATGGTCCCAAACCAGCTCTGGAGCATTGTTAACGTGACATACAGGGGCACACCCCTGAGGTGCGACTATACTTGCAAATTCAATAACTCCCGCTACTACATAGAATTCGAGGCCAGGGATTTATCTATTTACGATTACTGGCTGCTTGTGGAAAGGACTGGCGAGTCAAGCTACGATGACCAGTACATCATAAATAATACCTTCTTTTCTCCGGCGTATCCTCATTGTTGTGAGGAATTTCCTTCTGATGCCATAAATATAAACAAATCCAGACTCGTGAAGCTTAAACTCAGTGAAAGCGGAAAATACAGTGTCCAGCAGGGCACCAATTACCTCTTCCTTAACGTCTTTGCAGATGTGCTCTCCTCCTACTACGTTATCCAGGTACCGGAAGGAACCAACGAAAGTGAAGTTTCACCTGACTTAAGTGGTACTGCAACGCTTGTTGTTTTGGAGGTGGGGCGGTGAACTCGAAGCTGCACTTGCGTAAAGCGGAAAAAGCTGCTTTCCTATTCACAATGGATGCCGTCCTTGCATTGATACCTGTCTTCATAATACTTGCGACGGTTTCTCAGATAAACCCTATTTCTGCGAGTTTAGATTTGCAGAGCAGAGTCCTAGATAAGGAGAAGAGGGCAAACGACATCCTTGAGAGCCTCTACTATGCCGGCCTCTTTGAGGAGGAAAATATTTCCTATATAGAGGAGGTGCTGGAGGAGGTGGTTACTCCTCACTACAACTATTCTTACACTGTAGAGTACAACAACTCCGTAATCATCAATTTTTCCCGGGGTAATATCTCCAGAGCCAGAGATGTAGCACTAGCAAAAAAGACTGTCTCCATCTATGTTGAGAAGATAGTTGGGCAGATTCGCGCTATCTCCAGAACCAGCAAGGCTGCGGAGCCGTGTTATCAGACCAGTGTAAAAGGTAGGGGCATTGGGGGGCAGGTTTTTACCTTTTCCTTCAACACCTCCGAACTAAGCATTTACGATTACTGGTTTGTTGCAGAGCTTGACGAAGATGCCCAAGGGCAGCCCCATAAGGTAATGACGCTCACGCAAAATATATCCTGTGAGGATGCTTACAATCTAATAACAAGCTGGGGAACGAAAATATGCCAAAATGACTGGATAATAGAAGGTGAAATATGCAAAAAACAGTTTCCATTTGATGGTAATCCCGTAAACAGTTCCGATTGGGATTCATTCACAACATATTACACCTATATAAGACTCTCAGGTATTCCGCCAGCTGAGGCAAGCTTTTACGTAATAGAGGCACCTAAGGAAACAGAAGAAGACGCGATAGCCCCTGAGACAGCAGCAAAGAAAAAGCAGGTTATAATCACCCTCAAGCTCTGGGAGGAGGAATGATGCGAGCCTTCGTATTTACAGGCATGGCATTTCTCATGGCGATACCTGCGCTTATTTTGGCCGCTTCTCTGGTAAACATGGCTAAAATAGGAGATACTACTACAATACTTGTAATGAAATCTGATAAGGCCGCCTACTCTTTTAACAGCATTGCTCAGAGCTTTCAGGATGCTGCAGAGAATCTTGTAAACGTGTATGGAAAAAATGTAACCAAAATTCAGGACGAACTTGTCAACTGGGCAATTTTTATAGAGCAGAACTTTTCGAAGGAAGCGGGACTTAATGTTTCCATTCTCGAAGAGAGGATAAACGTAACCTATGACAACTCAACAGGTGTGCAGTACGTTTATGTGGGGGATGTAAGTGACCCCAAAACTAAAGGAATTGAGATTAATGTCTCTCTGCTGAGCGACAGCAGCTTTGCTGTTAAGACCGTTCTGGGCCCTCTGGAGATAATTATACCTCCAGAGAATATTCCACCTGAGGTTAACATAACAGAAATTGTTTATACACAAAATGGCACTTCAATAACGCAAAATATCAACAACTCAAATCTGAGCTGCACAGTTAACTACACATTTAAAGGCTATGCATGGGATGAAGACGGGGGGATAAAGAATGTTTTTGTTCTAATTGACGCTGTTCAGTATAACGCTAATTTCTCTTCCCTAGAGGGCATATACCATAACTGGAGTTATATATGGCATCCTGAGGAGCAGAAGCAATACGAATTCTGTGCTCAGTCTCAAGACGACGAGAACATTTACTCAAACGAATACTGCATCATCGTATATGGAGATGCCTCCTGTGGCGTGGCATGCTCTCTCATCTATGTATTAGGGTCGGGATATGTAACCGGAAAGTCAGTTTATTTCAGCATTGAAAATGTAAATTCGAGCGATGTTACTGTAGAAAATATGACAGTAAGCTGGGAACCCACAGAAGACAACAAATTAACACGTATAAAATTTGATAATCAGCAAAAATGGAGCGGTAGTGCTGATAGCGGCAAAACAGTAGACATCGACGATACATTGATTTCAAGCGGTGCTACCCCAGAGGTGCGGCTGGATTTCTCAGGAAAGGAAAATATGGACAATAGAAAAATCACCGTCATCTTCCACCTAAATACCAACGAAAACTGCACCATTAACTTCACCACCTGAGATAACCTTCCGGCTTGAGCTATTGCTGCTTTGGGCATATTGGATGTGTTTTCATTCTCTATTTCTTGACACCCTTTACTACCCTTCACAATATATTCACAACAAAGATTGAATAAGATAGGGAATAACACATCCCTGTTAACAGGTGCAAGGCGATGATAACCATCCTATCAGGCGGCACGGGCACGCCTAAATTGCTTCAGGGTTTCATGCAGCTCCTCAAGCAGGAGGAGATCGCAGTTATCGTAAATACCGCTGAGGATATATGGCTGCCTCATGGCTACCTTTCGCCAGATATAGACACCGTGATTTATACTCTAGCAGGCATAGTGAATGAGGAGACTTGGTACGGGATTCGCGGCGATAGCTTCGTAACGCATAGGCGACTTCTGGAGCTGGGCTTTGATGAGTTCATGAACATTGGCGACTTAGACAGGGCGACTCACATCTTCAGAGGAGAGCTTCTAAGGCAGGGGCTGAGCTTAGAGGAGGCAACGTTCAGGCTGTGCAGAGCTCTCGGAGTAAAAGCAAAGGTGCTACCCATGAGCAATCAGCGCCTTGAGACGGTGGTGGTCACCTCCCGCGGGGAGATGAATCTCCACGAGTACCTAATAAAGCACAGAAGCGAACCAGAGATAAAGCAGGTGCGCTTTGAAGGTGAAGCTGAGCCATGCGAGGCTTGCATTAGCGCCATCAAGGAGGCGGAGTTTGTTGTAATAGGGCCAAGCAATCCTGTTACAAGCATACTTCCCATTCTTTCCCTTGAGAAGCTGAAGAAGGCTGTTGCAAGCCGGCGAGAAAGCGTTGTAGCGGTGTCGCCCATAGTTGGGGGCAAACCTGTAAGTGGACCTGCGGATAAATTTTTGAAAGCTGCTGGGATAGAACCCACTTCGCGGGGGGTTGCGCAGTTCTACAGCGATGTGGCTGCGAATTTCGTGGTTGATAAGAGCGATGAGAAGTTTGTGGTTGAAGGGGTGAATATATATAAAACCAATACGATAATGAAGACCCTCGAAGATAAGAAGGCACTTGCCAGATTTTTACTTGAAATAATGAGGTAGACTTATGGTAATACTCGAGACCCTTTTGCTCTTCCTGATTATAGTCTTCGCAGCCTCGCTGCTCAGTTACGGCGCAGAGATGATAGCAGAAAAGTATGGGCCCAACTTTGCGGGAAGCATTATTTTGGCCTTTGTAACTACATTGCCAGAGTACATGTTTGTGTTCTGGGCGAGTGTAAAGGGCGCATACGACGTCGCCCTGGGCAGTGCAGTGGGTGCTGCTACGATGCTGGTAACTTTGGGCTATGGCATGGTGATCCTCACTGCCACCACAAAGGTGAGTCGCAAACCTGTGAAGGTGATCAAGCTTTCCCGCGCCACACGCATAGATGCCATTTACCTGGCTGCCACCGCTGTTGTGGCGTACATTCTTGCCTACATTGGCGACGGCTTCAGCCTCGAGGATGGACTGATACTCTTCGCCATCTTCTTTGCATACGTTGGACACCTCGGCCTTGCCGCGAGGGAGTTTGGAAAAAAGCACAGCGTTAAGATACCAAGGGAGAGGTTTATTAAGGGTATGGGCTACTTAATATTAGGCGGGATTATAACAATCACCGTAGCTGAGCGTTTCGTTGAGGCGATGATTTCATTAGCCAAGTCCTTTGGAGTTAGTCCTGTCACCATAGCCATAATAATAGGTCCCCTTGCCAGTGAGCTTCCTGAAAAGCTAACCGCCTTCCTCACAGTAATGAGAAATGCAAAACTGGCAGAGATAAGCGTGGCAAACTTTATTGGCTCCAAGGTCAACCACAACTCTGTGCTTCTGGGTACGATGCCCATAATCGCCTACGCAACGGGCAACGGGAGCGTTACAGGCGTCATCTCGCCCCAGTTTACGGCGATGACCCTCTTAACCTTCATCGCAGGCATAAGCGTGGCCAGGCGCAGGCTCGATAAATGGCAGGGGTTCTTCTTCACAGCGCTTTACGCGGTGCCCCTCTACATCGCCTACTCAATAAGGTGAGGGTGCTGCGTTGTGGAGGGTAAATTCAAATATAATGTGAAGTTAGATTATTAAGTTTGAAAGGGTGAAAAACATGGGAGAGTTTAATAGAGAAAGAATACTAAAGATTTTAAAGGAACATAGAGAAGAATTGAAAAAATTTGGTGTTAAGAAAATAGGGTTATTCGGGTCATATATCAGAGGAGAACAGAAAAGAGAAAGCGATATTGATATACTTGTAGAATTTGAAAAAGGAAAAAAGAATTTTAATAATTTTATAGAATTAGCATTTTTTTTAGAAGATTTGTTTGGAACAAAGGTTGATTTACTTACAGAAGAATCCATGAGTCCTTATTTGAAGCCTTATATAATGAGGGAAGTGGTCTATGAAAGTATACCTTGAGTATTTAAGGCATATCATACAGGAGACTGAATATTTAATCGCAGCATCAGAAGGTTTGACTGTAGAGCAGTTTATAGAGGATGAGAACTTGAAAAGGGCATTTGTTAGAAGTTTGGAGATTATAGGGGAAGCTGTTAAAAAACTTCCGCTTGAATTTAGAGAAAAACATAAGGATATCGAGTGGAAGAAAATAGCTGGTATGAGGGATAAACTTATACATGAATACTTCGGAGTTGATTATTATTTGGTCTGGGACGTAGTAAGGAACCATATCCCGTTTTTGAGAGATCAGATAAAAGATGTATTGAAACAGGAAGAGAAACAATGTTAGATTTGAAAAACATCCTTTTCTTTATTCTCATAGCAGTCCAGCTGCTTCAATGCCCACAAAATGGTGAATGAAATGCGAATAAAGGATATAGCTACGGCGGCGCAGCTTGCAATTCTTATCGAGGTCTCCGCACCCAAGCCGGGAAATGTAACCTGTGGCAGGGACTTTGAGGACACGCGTTATGAGCACTTCTTAGCAAGCGCTGCCGCCTTTGCTCCAGTTGCTGGAGAAGCTGCGCAGCGAGGCTACAGCGCGGCTACGGGAAGGCTGCTCATTGAAAAGATAGGCATAGGGAGGCTGATTAAGAAGGCTGTTATAGAGGCGAAGCACTGGCACCGCGGGGGAAACACCATTCTGGGCGAGGCGATGCTCCTCCTGCCCTTGTGCGCAGGCGCAGGCTATGCGCTCGGCAGCGAGGGAGAGGTAAAGCTTAACGCTCTGAGGGAGTGTGCTCTCAGCGTTGTTAAAGCGGCAACGTATAAAGATACTATAGAATTATATAAAGGGATAGGTATAGCCTCGCCACGACTGCGGAGCGCAGAGAGCTTAGACGTTTTTGATCCGCGCAGCCTTGCAGAGATTGCAGAGCGCAGGATAACTTTCTACCAAGTAATGGAAATGAGCGAAGGTGATTCTATCGCCAGGGAGCTTGTTCAAGGCTATCCCGTCACCTTTGAGCTGGGCTACCCTGCGCTGAGGCGGGCGTATGAGAGCTCTGGGGACCTGCGACGCGCCACTGTGGAGTGCTTCCTCTCTATACTTTCAGCGGTACCAGATTCCCTGATAATAAAGAAGGCTGGCAAGCGCATAGCAGAAGATGTTTCAAAGCGCGCTCGCCGCGTACTTGAGGAGGGAGTTACAGAGCGAGCGCTGGAAGAGCTGGACGAATACCTGCGCAGCGAGGGAAATTTGCTAAACCCGGGCACAACAGCCGACCTAGTTGCAGCGTCGCTATTTGTTGGGCTTATCAGCGGGATTAGACCATAGGTGATGGCATGCTTAGCGAGCTTGGATTTAAAAAGGGCAGCGTGGTGGAATGTATAGTTACGACATACAACAGCGACGGCTCGCCAAACGCGGCGCCCATGGGGGTTTACACGCTGGGCGACGCCGAGGTGGTGCTAAAGCTGCATAGAGGCAGCGACACCCTCGCAAACATCTCCCGCGAGGGGTGTGCGGTGCTGAATATTACCTACGATGCGCTGCTTTTTCTCAAGTCGGCGCTTTTAAAGTACTCGCCGGAGGTTAGCCATAGCGAGGTTTCGCGTTCGAAGCTCAACGCACCTTATTTAAAAGCCGCCCATGCGTATGCAGCAATAGAGGCAAAGGCTGTGAAGAGCTATTCGCTCAGTGATTCTCTTGGCGAAAGCCACATTAGCGTTTTGAAGGGCATGGTAAAAGAGGTCAAGGTGCTCAAGCCTTTCCCGCAGGCGCCCTGTCGTGGCTTCTTCGCTGCTGTGGAGCTGGCGATAGACCTCAGCAGGGGGAAGAGGGAAAGGGAAGAGCAGCTTAAGAGAATAATGCGTCGCACCCTGCCAGCGCGAGAATATAGAGAAATAGAAGAATTTTTGAGGAGTCTAAACATTTAGCTGCGCAGCCTCAGGCAAGCGGTACTCCCACTGCGCTCGAGAGCCGCGCCTCTGCAGCACACCTGACTCATAGAACCTGGCGAGGTAGGTGGAGAGGCTGCTGAGCTTTATCCTCTCACCGAAGAGTATCTCATACTCCTCCTGTATATCCTGGGAGCGAACCCATTCGCCGGCGTGATTGTGCCTGAGCAGAAGCAGGAGCTTCTCCTTCTGCGTCATCTTCTCTATGTCATACCTGCCCAGCCAGTTCTCAGCAGCGGGAGCAAAGTCTTCGGTGATTTCCAGCTCCTCCACACCATACACATAGCTTAGAAAGTCCAGCACCTTCTCCAGAGCAACGCGGTGGCTGAGCTTTTTAAACTCCCTCTCTACCTCCTTGTCCTCACTCTTCGCCGAAACCTTTATCCCCACGAACCTCTCAGTGCGAAAGATGTAATTGAGGTGCTCTTTAATCTTTTCTTTTGCCTCGCTGTATTCTAACCCCTCCAGCTTGAGGCGTGAAGTACCACTGCTCTCCCGTGTCTCCAGAATTATTTCAAGGTACTCCATCTTCACCATCTATTCACATTCACAGAAGTTAACATTATTCAGTGAATACCTGCATATATAAAGCTTGTGCATATCCTTTAAATATGAGCAATGGCAACAGATATTAGCGACATTAATAAGACAGAATATATCTACAGCTATTTTTGTTGAATGATGTTTCGAAAATTAAATCGAAAGATTTATATATGTATACTGTGAATGAGTGAATACTAATGAATACCTGGGGGGTAAGAAAAAGATGAGAAACCTCGTACAAAAAGCGAAGGAAAATACCGAAAAGATGCAGCCGATAGGAGATGCTCTTGATAAGGAGATAGGTGAAGCCAAGATCGTCGTCGTTGGATGCGGCGGCGCTGGGAACAACACAATAAATCGCCTTGCGCACATAGGTATCAATGGCGCCCAGCTGATTGCAATAAATACCGACAAGCAGCACCTCGCCGTTATAAAGGCGGACAAAAAGGTGCTTATAGGCTATGAGATCACCAAGGGCTTGGGCGCTGGCGGCTATCCTGAGATTGGGGAGCAGGCAGCCATCGAAGCCAAGCCTGCGCTGAAGGACCTCCTCGACGGCGCCGACCTAGTTTTCGTCACCGGTGGTTTGGGCGGCGGCACTGGCACAGGCTCACTTCCAGTCGTAGCGGAGGTCGCCAAGGACATTGGCGCAGTCGTCGTGGGCGCTGTGACCATGCCTTTCAAGATAGAGCGCGCGCGCATCGGCAAGGCAAAGCAGGCGTTGGTGAAGCTGCGCAACAACGCTGACAGCGTGGTTGTGATAGACAACAACAAGCTTCTCAGCTATGTGCCTGACCTGCCCATGAACGACGCCTTCGCCGTCGCCGATGAGGTTCTCGCAAGAATGGTGAAAGGCATCACCGAGACAATTTCCATGCCCAGCCTCGTAAACCTTGACTTCGCTGACGTCCGCGCTGTTATGCGCGAGGGCTCAAAGAATGGCATCGCAATGATTGGCCTGGGCGAGAGCGACACCCGCAATCGCGCAGAGGAGGCGGTGCTCCACGCCCTGGAGAACCCGCTGCTCGAGGTGGACTACCGCGGTGCCACAGGTGCACTGGTGCACATTACCGGCGGCGAAGACCTGACCCTCGCGGAAGCCACAAAGATAGGCGAGATTGCCACAAGCTACCTGCGCGAGGATTCCAACGTCATCTGGGGCGCCCGCATTGACCCCGAGTTCAACGGCATGGTCCAGGTCATGGTTATCATGACCGGTGTGCACTCACCTGACATAATGGGGCCTGAGGGAAGCGATATTCAGATACCCAAGCGAGTGGAGATGTCCCGGTTTACCCGCCCAAAACAGCCCAGAATCCCCACTCGCCCAGAGATGAACAGCACGCAGCGCGAAGTGCCAGCGATGATCGCCAATCTGGGGATAGACTACATCTTCTAATCCCCTCCCCTTTTTTGGGGGGTGGCAAAAGTGTCTGAGGTTTGTGTTTCCCACAATGTTGGTGGTTTTGAACTGGGCTCAGAGCAGCGTTATCCCTCGAGGACATATTCTCTGCTCTGCCTCTCTGAAAATCGGGATATCTCCAACTATGTTCTCATACCCATCGAAGGCGCAGGCTTCGTTGTGATAAAACATGAAATTGATGTGGAGGAGTAGGTTATGATAAGTCAGGAATTTTTCAAAGAGGTGGCTGGAAACGTCGTAACCAAAGACGACTTTCTTATGCTCAATGTTGAGTTCATCGAAAGCAGCGATCTGGATTATCTACCAAAGGTTGTAGACAGGCTGCTTGAGATGAAGGGCATATCTACAGCACTGGTTTACGGTATCAAGGGGGGGATGGTTTACCTCGTAGGTAAGAGCAGAAAGAGAGTCAACCTGACAGCTATGATAAAGCGCGCCTTCCCGGAGCTCGGCAAAGTTAAGGAGGTCAACGGGTACACCTTGGCAATGATCCCCTTGGGAATGCTGGGATACTTCCACAGTCAAGAGAAAATCCTTCATGTTATTGATGAGCTGATGAACGAGGCTCTCGCAGGTGGGACAGCAACACGAGGTTTTGGCACAGTCTTTGAAAGAATTGCCGACATAAAGAATCTGATAAGCTTGCCTACCAGAAAGCAGGAGGTTGTATGGTAATGGGGGTGATGCGTGTGAAGAAGTTCGGAAACGTCTCGCACAAGGTGAATGTGATTCTGAGCGTTTTTAAAGAGGGAGAGAAGCTCAACGGCAAGCAGATTGTAGAGAGAGTTCGCGAAAAGGGGTACAAAATTACAGACTCCCATCTGAAAATGTTCATATACTACAACATGCTGCACAAGCACCTGAAGAAAGAGGAGATAAACGGCGTCAACTACTACTACCCGATAAATAGATAAGCTTCTCCCTCTTTTTGGTTTTTGTCTCGTTTTTGGAATATGCTATGGTATTTGTTCTGCTGGCAATATACTCTTTTAACAGCCAGCAGGGGTTCGGGATAGTCAAGAAAAGTGGCTTTTGACTTCTGTTTTTGGTTTCATTGTTGCAGAAAAATGAGTAAATTATCCAGGAATTTGACAGTTTGTAAAGCATAAAATATATGTGTCATGCCAAAAAAGAAAATAACAGGACGATTGAATGAAAATTGTGAAGCTCTGAGGTGAAGGTATGCTTGAAACAATTACTGATGGAAAAATAGAAGAGATAACAGTTGAAGAGGCGATAAATATGATCAAGAGTGGGGATGCTGTGCTGCTTGACGTCCGCACCCCCGAGGAATACTACGCCGAACATGTGGAAAGAGCGAAATGGATCCCCCTGGACGAACTTCCCGAAAGGCTGGAGGAGCTGGACAGGGAGAAAGCAATCCTTGCTTGCTTCTGCAGGAGCGGATATCGGAGCTCCCATGCCTGCCACATACTTCAGAAGAATGGGTTTAAGAAACTCTACAATGTCCGCGGGGGTATTATCGCATGGAAGGAGGCGGGATTTAAGACCGTATCCGGGCCATAGGGGTTCTAGATTTATTATCCTGTAACGCAGTAAGTATTTAGAGTTTAGAAAGAGGTATTTTGCAGTCACGCTTGCGCTGATACTTGCTGTGAAATTTATTCGGATAGTGTATTCTCTGGCCACCGATTCGTCTTCATAACATTTTCGCGTTGCAAAGAGTAAGGAATAAATATTAAACCGCCAATAATGTGTAAGTAAAGTCCGTTTTATTGATGTGAGGAGGTGTATGGGCGGATGAGGGATAAAATGGAACAGCAGCATAGTGAACACAATCAGCATAGCCAGCACGCTCAGCATACCCACGAGCATCACATAGAGGAGTTCAAGAAGAAATTCTGGGTCTGCCTTATACTCACTGTTCCTATCCTGCTTCTCTCTGAAATGATTCAGATGTGGTTTGGTTTTCGCATAGAAATACCATACCAGAAGGTGATTTTATTCATCTTGTCGTCAGCGGTTTATTTCTATGGTGGCTCGCCATTCCTGAAGGGAAGTATTAAAGAGATAAAAGCAAGGCAGCCGGGGATGATGACCCTCATAAGCACCGCCATCTCCGTTGCCTTCTTCTACTCCTCTGCAACCGTCTTTTTTATAGCCGGAAAGGACTTCTTCTGGGAGTTAGCGACGCTTATAGATGTCATGCTTTTCGGGCACTGGATAGAGGCAAAGAGCATCCTCGGTGCCTCGAGAGCGCTAGAAGAGCTTGTTAAGATAATGCCCACTGTGGCTCACCTTGTGAAGGGCAGTGCCATTGAAGACGTGCCAGTCTCACAGCTCAAGGCTGGCGATGTTGTGCTGGTTCGCCCCGGTGAGAAGATTCCTGCAGACGGTGTTGTGGTTGAGGGCGAGTCCTATGTGAATGAAGCCCTGCTTACGGGGGAGTCCAAACCGGTGCACAAAAAGCCTGGGGAGAAGGTAATAGGAGGGGCGATAAACACAGAGGGTGCGCTGAAGGTAAAGATAGAGCGAACAGGCGAGGAGACCTACCTGGCACAGGTTATAGCGCTGGTGAAACAGGCACAGGAAAGCAGGTCGCGTACGCAAGACCTGGCAAACAGAGCCGCAGCTTTCCTGTTTTATGTCGCTCTCACTGTGGGAATAGTAACCTACGCGGTATGGTATCTTCTGGGGATGCCCGAATTTGCTCTTGA
Source organism: Candidatus Pyrohabitans jungbluthii (assembly GCA_002010065.2). Taxonomy (GTDB): domain Archaea; phylum Hydrothermarchaeota; class Hydrothermarchaeia; order Hydrothermarchaeales; family BMS3B; genus Pyrohabitans; species Pyrohabitans jungbluthii. The sequence goes on from MTMD02000008.1 coordinate 129,786, forward strand.
AAGGGCGGTTACTGTGCTGGTTATCGCATGTCCTCATGCCCTCGGTCTGGCGATACCCCTGGTGGTTGCCATCTCAACCTCGATAACCGCAAAGAGCGGCATTCTTATTAGAGATAGGCGTGCCTTTGAAGCGGCGAAGGATCTCAATGCAGTGGTTTTCGACAAGACGGGCACGCTAACAGAAGGTAAATTCGGCGTCAGCGACGTTATTGCGCTTATTCCCGAAGATGAGCTTTTAAAACTCACAGCCAGCGTTGAGCGCAACTCTGAGCACATAATAGCAAAGGCAATAGTGGAGTATGCGGAGCACAATGGCGTAGATATACCCGAGCCAGAGGAATTCAAGGCTATACCTGGGAAAGGCGCCTACGGGAAGGTGGCAGGAAAAGAGGTGTACGTGGCGAGCCCCAACCTGCTGAAGGAGATGAAGATTGAAGTTAATGACGAGAGAATAAAGGAACTTCAGGAGCAGGGCAAAACTGTCGTCTTTACCCTAGTTGATGGGAAGCTTGCCGGCGCTTTTGCCCTCGCGGACAGGATAAGGGAAGAGTCTTACGAAGCGGTTAAAAAGCTGAAGGAGCTTGGGGTTAAGGTTTACATGCTTACCGGCGATGCCGAAGAAGTAGCCAGGTGGGTTTCGAGGGAGCTTGGTATAGACGACTACTTCGCCCAGGTTCTGCCCCACGAGAAGGCTGAGAAAATTAAGCTTCTGAAGGAGAAGGGGTACCGCGTAGCCATGGTTGGCGACGGCATAAACGATGCCCCTGCCCTGGTTACGGCAGACGTTGGCATCGCCATAGGCGCGGGCACCGATGTTGCCATTGAGAGTGCGGACATCATCCTCGTGAGGAATGACCCCAGGGATGTGCCAAAGGTTATAGACCTTTCAGGAAAGACCTATGGGAAAATGGTCCAGAATCTGTGGTGGGCCGCAGGCTACAACATCTTCGCCATACCTCTCGCCGCCGGCGTTCTGTACAGCTATGGCATAGTTGTTAGCCCAGCAATTGGTGCTCTGCTAATGTCCCTGAGCACAGTGATAGTGGCGATGAACAGCCAGACATTGAGGAAGTACGAGCCGAAAGGAGTAGAGTTTGAGGAGAAGGTGCCTGAGGTGGAGCATGAGGAGCACAAAGAGCACATGCACCACCACTGACCTAACTCTTAGCACTTTTCGACATCTTTATAAGCCTCCGATACCTACACTTTTACAATGGGAGTTCAACTTGGCGACCTGGTGGCGGCGAGGGAGATAAGTTTTGATGAGCTCGCGGGCAAGCGCATAGCCATAGATGCCTTCAACACCCTCTACCAGTTCCTATCAATCATCCGCCAGCCAACCGGCGAACCCCTGCGCGACTCTCAGGGCAGGGTGACAAGCCACCTCTCAGGCATACTCTACCGTAACGCGAATCTTATTGAGTTTGGCGTTTTGCCCGTGTACGTGTTTGACGGCGAGCCGCCCAAGCTGAAATCCAAGGTAATTAAAGAGAGAAACCAGCTGAGAGAGCAGGCTAAACGGGAATGGGAGCGCGCGCTGAAGGAGGAGCGCTACGAAGAGGCGTGGAGTAAGGCTGTGCAGTCTGCGAAGCTCACCGATGCAATGCTCAGCGATGCCAAACGCTTGCTCACGCTGCTCGGCATACCATACGTTGAGGCTCCCGCTGAGGGCGAGGCTCAGGCTGCGTACATGGCAAAGCGCGGCGATGTTTTTGCCGCAGGCAGCCAGGACTACGACTCCCTGCTCTTTGGTTCGCCCCGCCTTGTACGCAACCTCACCATCTCTGGCAAGCGGAAGCTTCCGAGAAAGAAAGCGTACGTTGATGTGAAGCCTGAGATTATAACCTTGGACGAGGTGCTTCGCAGCCTTGGTGTGAGCCGGGAGCAGTTAATAGACATCGCAATACTCATAGGCACAGATTACAACCCCGGTGGAGTCGAAGGCATAGGCCCCAAGAAGGCGTATGCGCTTATTAAAGAGCACGGTAGCGCTGAGCGTGCCCTAGAGGCGAAGGGGATAGAGGTAGACTTCGACGTGACTGAGATAAGAGAACTTTTCCTAAACCACAAAACCACTGACGATTATAAGCTAGAGTGGCACCCACCTGATAAAGAGGGTGTGGTCGCCTTTTTATGCGGGGAGAGGGACTTCTCCCGTGAGCGCGTAGAAAAGGCGCTGGAAAAGATGGAGAAGGCTTTAAAGGTCACCCGAGCGCAGCGCAGCCTGGATTCGTGGTTTAAATAAGTTCATGAACGCACAGTACACCTGTGACCTTTCCTCCCTTGCCCCATACAAGCAGGTGTCGCACGCCACTTATCGCCATGACCTTCATCGCATTTTCCAGTTCGTCGTCTTCATTAATCTGCAGACAGGGGTTTCTTCCCATTACTTCGCAAGGAGTCATCATCTGGTACGCTTTTACTTTTGATGTGTCGTTGCCGGAGGCGCGCCATGCGATAATGTCGCTGTCGGTAATTAAGCCAACTATCTCCCCCTTTTCCTTTATAACAACTATATCCGAGCGGTTCTTTTTCATTGTCTCAACAACTTCCTCAAAACTCGCTTCGGGGCTCACCTCTGGCAAATCTGTGCGCATATTATCTTTAACCGTTGCTATTTTAATACCCCCTCCTGCCTATTTCACCCCTCAAGCTTCGGAAATCTCTGAATGGTAGCACCCTTCCGGCGCTCATCCCCAGCTTTCTCCAGTGGACTATATGGTTTATCTCAGACTTAAGCCAGATAAGGCGTTCCTTCTCGCTTTTCCTGTCCAGCTTCCCCTCCTCCTTCTCTGTATAGAAGTCTTCAAAGGCTTTCAGATACTCCTTAAGCTCATTATCGTCGGGGTACTTATTCGTCAACTTCTCAAGCTCCTCCTTCACCCCTTTTATGGCTTCGTCGTACCCCTCCTCCTCATCGATAAACATACCAAAGGCTTCGTCGAGCTTGTTTGCAATCTCCTCCAAAGTGTATGCACTTGCCTTTACCATTTTCCCACCTGTGTAACTCTTGGCATGATGGCTTATTAATATTTCTATGACAGTTATAAAAAAATTAAAAGACGGTAGAAAGATTGTTGAATATTGAAGGGTAATGAAGTGCAAGGGTTGCGGCGCGGAGTTAAAAGACGACTGGGCTTTTTGCCCACATTGTGGAAGCAAAAACGCGCCCTCCCAACTGCGACACTTAGACGATGCCTTAAATGTTTTTGAACAGAGCATCAAGAACATATTCAGCGATGTTGCAAACTTCCCCTTTGGCAAGGGATTTATTGTGGAGATATCCCGGGGTGAGGGTGAACCAAAGGTTTCCATAAAGGATTTTGACGACATTTCTGAGGTTTTTAAGAGCAGAAACAGGGTAAATCCACGCGATCCGGAGGTAGTTGAGCCAGAGGTAACGATTGAGCGCAATGGGCGATTGATAAAAGTAAGCCTGCCAGGCGTTGAGAATAACGACGACATAGTTGTCAGAAAGCTTGAAAATTCCATAGAAGTACGAGCAAAAGCAGGCAAAAAGAAGTATTTTACTGTTATACCCGTGAAATATAAAAAGATAGCTGCGAAGATGTTCTCGCAGAATATGCTTGAAATAAAACTCAGATAACATCGCCATTTCTGACCTGTATAAATTCTTTTACCATGTTATGGCTTCATATGCTCAGTGCTACACCTGTGGGGGCATGGTGTAGCGGCTATCATAGCGGGCTCCAGACGACACCTAAGGCGGGAGATACCCGCCGACCTGGGTTCGAGTCCCAGTGCCCCCACTCTTCTTTCTCTAAAAGGCTTCAAAAGTATTATTTCCTCCCGAACCAACAACACTGGAATTAACCACACTCGCCGTCAAAATCCTGTCCACTACCCCATTGCCGTCCTCGTCTACCTCTACCGCCGTGCCATTTACCCGTATGAACTTGTCTATTATCCCATCGTTGTTTTCGTCCTTGAGAGTTATCATTACCCCCTCCAGAATGTAGGTTACACCTGTCAGGTTGCCAGCCTCATAGTGCTCCTGATATTCAGAGATTTCGCCAGCCAAAGGGATGTACCTTCTTAACTCCGGTATAGAAGTAATCTCGCTGCCCTTAATTTCAGGGGGTAAAAGGAATTTCTCCAGCTTTGCGTTGACATAGCTTGGGGTGAGGTTCCACCTCCAGGCTAGCGAATAATTGGAGGTTAACGTAGAGGTTTCATTCTTAGAAGGTGCTTCTGAAAAAGGAGTAATACGCTTTCTGAAAAGCTCTCCATCGCGCCATATTTCGACTATACCCGCTGCAAGGTCATAGATGCCAATCACATCCACAAAGGTGTCGCTGTCATTGATGTCTATAAACTCCGCCAGAAGCATTCCATCGCTGCTCTCAAATACCCCCCGGTAACCACCATCGTAAGTTTGAGAAATTCCTTTAAATTCAGCAATGCGGGACCTGTCTCTTGTGGCTATAGATATATTCTCAAAGCCTGTGCCACTCATGGGTTCTTGGAATAAGATGTAGATATCTGCGGCGTTCCCATATGTATCGATGATAATATAGTCAAAGTCGGGTCTGCTTGTATTTTCCTCTGCAACCTCTGGTGTCTTAAACATATAAATCGCAGCGATTATAAAAAAAGCAGCCACTATGGCTATTGCAGGGCGCATTTTCATGTGTCCTTCTTCAAGGCCAAAATTTAAATACTTTTTCTGCAAACACTACTACAGATGGGGGAATAGAAATAAAAGTGCTCATGTGTACCGATGGCTCGAGGTTTGCGGAAGAAGCGATAGAGCAGGCTGGCTACCTCCTGAAGCACATCAATCCCGAGGTTACTATCCTCCGCGTTATACCCAATTTCGAGGAGGAGTACAGGGAGTACAACGAATACTTCGAGGTTTTCAGGGACGACATTCACAGGCTTAGAAAGCTTGGAACACCTAAGGCTGTGACCAGGTCGCTTGAGGCAGGTGTGAAGATTCTGGAGAAGTATGGGATAAAGGCAAACACAAAGGTGCGCAAAGGCAGAGCCGCCGACGAAATAATAAAAGAGATAGAAGAGGGCGACTATAACCTGGTTGTCCTCGCCTCCTACGGCAAGGGTATAAGCAAGTTCATGCTGGGCAGCGTCTCTCGAGAGGTGGTCCACCGCTCTGAGATACCTGTGCTTGTGATTAAAAGTAAAGAAGGCAGGACGATGTTTTAGGTGATGGCGATGAAGGAGCTTGCGCAGCTAAAAGCTGAAGACATTATGCTTCCTGCCGAGAAGGTGATAACAGTTTCGCCGGAAGATAAGGTTGCACTGGCAGACCTCATAATGACGCGCTCAAGCGTGGGCAGTCTGCCCGTGGTCGAAGGTGAGAAGATACTGGGCATACTCACGCAGCGCGATATAATGCTTGCGAAAACCTTTCAAGTAGGCGGCCTACCTGTGCGCGACCTCATGACCAAGCGTTTGATAGTTGTTAGCAGAGATGCGCCCCTCAAAGAGGTTCTCCGCCTGATGATAGAAAACAAAATAGAGCGCCTGCCTGTGGTAGAAGATGGAAAATTCCTCGGGCTTATTGTCCATGGAAGAATACTCAAGGAGCTTTACCGCCGCCTTTAAGGCGCTGCTCTTGCGGTATAAACTATGTTCTTTAAGATTACTATGTCCCCCACAGCCTTTACCGCCATATAGGGCACATTTACCCCTTTAGCTTTATCTACTCCCACCCTCTTCCAGAAGCTCTCCTCCACATTGCTCACAAGTATGCCGAGCACCTTGCCTGTCTCCGGGTCGATAACTACATCTTCAACAGTCCCCACATGTGCCCCATCTTCGGTGAAAACTTCCTTACCAGTGATTTCACTCAACCTCGAAACCAAGGGAACCACCTCATCAACATGTAAATGGTAGATATGAGACGATGCATATATAAAGCTAATGATGTGTAGTTTAATAAAAAGTTTGGGGCATGGTTATGAAGGACAACTACAAAATGGGTAACATTTTGGGAATTCCCTTGGAGCTACATGTATCCTTTCTCCTCCTTCTCCTCTTTTTCTTCATATACAGCGCCCTCACCCTTAATCCGGGACCATTTATCTACATAGTGATGCTATTCGCCACCGTTACCCTGCACGAGTTGAGTCATTCGCTGGTAGCGCGGCGCTACGGAATTAAAATCACAAAAATAACCCTCCTCCCCTTTGGCGGAATCGCATCGATGGAGGAGATACCAAAAGATCCAAAGAAGGAGTTTGCCATAGCCATCGCAGGCCCTGGATTTAATTTCATCGTGGGGGCTCTGAGCCTCGTTGCTATCGCAGCCTTTAGCGATGTGAGCAGGATTTTCCCTTTCTTTGAGTTCAAAATGGAGAGCCTCATCGACCTGCTGCTGGTGTTCTTCAAGGTGAACCTCCTTCTTGGCGCCTTTAACCTCTTCATCCCAGCGCTGCCAATGGATGGCGGGCGGGTCTTCCGCTCCCTCTTAGCCTTCAAGCTGGGATTTCCCGCAGCCACAGAAATTGCCACCGGCATAGCGAAGCTCATAGCGATTTTCATGGCTCTCACTGGCGTGCTCCTCCCCAACCTCTGGCTGATTTTCATCGCCTTCTTTGTGTACATCGGCGCAACGCAAGAAGGCGAGGTGTCGCGAATAAACTTCATGCTCGCGGGCTTAAAGGTTAAAGACCTGATGAGCACAAAGGTCGTGACTGTTAACAAGGACATAACCCTGGAGGAATTCGCTGACATCCTCTTTGAGAAGAAGCACATGGGCTACCCCGTGGTGGAGGGAAATAGGCTCGTGGGGATAATTACCTTCAGCGACCTGTCGCGGGTGCCTAGAGAGGAGTGGAGCATAAAGCGCGTTGGCGATGTCATGACGAAGAGGCTTATAACCATAGGTCAAGACGAAGATGCCTTTGAGGCTTTTATTCGCATGGCACGTGCCGGCGTTGGCAGGCTTCTTGTAGTGGAGGGCGAGAGGCTGGTGGGAATTATCTCTAGGACAGACTTACTGCGCACCCTTGAAATAATGCGCCTCATGAGGTTTCAGAGATGAAGGTGCTCACAGCGAAGGAGTTGAAAATCCTGGATATAAACAGCGCCTGGTTGGGCGTGCCGGCGGAAGAGCTAATGGAGAATGCCGGCAGAGCGGTGGCAGAGGAGCTGGCGAAGAGGGTAGAAGTTAAGGATAAGCGCGTACTGGTGCTCTGCGGCACGGGCAACAATGGTGGCGATGGTTTAGTGACCGCGCGCTACCTTGCTCAAAAGGGCGCTAAGGTAGTGGTGATGCTCCTCGGTGAACCTAAAAGCAGAGAGGCTAAGCAGAAGCTGGCGATGGTTAAGAAGCTTGGAGTTAGGGTGAAACGTCTGAAAAAGCAAAGCTTTGACGCCGAGATAATCGTGGATGCCCTGCTTGGCACTGGAATAAAAGGCGAGGTCCGCGAGCCCTACCGCAGCGTAATAGAGGAGGTAAATAAAAGCGATGCCTTTAAGGTTTCTGTGGACATGCCTTCAGGGCTTAACGAAGCCGGCGAGGGCTACTGTGTCACCCCAGACCTTGTGGTCACCTTCCATGCGCTGAAGCCGGGCTTGGAACGCTTTAACACAGTCGTGAGGGACATAGGGATACCTGATAAAGCCGCCACCCACGTAGGCGCCGGAGATGTGGTGGTCAACCTCCCGGAGAGGAGAAGGGAAGCTCACAAGGGCGACTACGGGCAAGTGTTAATCATCGGAGGTGGCTCTGAGTATCACGGCGCCCCTCTGCTGAGCGCACTGGCGGCGCTTAATGCCGGAGCCGACCTAGTTTACCTTGCAGTGCCAGAACTCAATTTTGAGGTTTCGCGCAGCTTCATGCCAGATTTTATAATCAAACCATACAGGGGCGAGTATTTCTCTATGGAAGCTATTCCAGTGATTGAAGAACTTCTTGCGCGGGCTACTTGTGTGCTCCTTGGCCCTGGGCTGGGAGTTAAAGAAGAAACAGTCAAAGCGGTGGTTGAGGTTCTGAAGCGTTGCTCAAAGCCCTGCGTTGTGGACGCGGACGCGCTGAAGGCGCTAAGGGATGAGCTTCCCATCCAGGGGTCAGAACTTGTGCTCACACCCCATGCGGGCGAGTTTTACACCCTCACCGGTGAGCGTCTTCCTTCACAGCTTGAAGAGAAGGTCGAGGTGATGAGACGGTGGAGCAGGCAACTTGAAAGCGTCATCCTCCTTAAAGGGAGCGTGGACATAATCTCCTCGCCAAGGGGCAAAGTAAAGCTCAACGAAACAGGCAACCCGGGCATGACCGTTGGCGGCACCGGAGATGTTCTCTCTGGCTTAGTCGCTGGTTTAATAGCTCAAGGGCTAAGCGCCTACGACGCAGCCTGCTGCGCCGCATTTATAAATGGCTACGCTGGCGATATGCTTCTGGAAGAGAAGGGCTACGCTTTCACCGCAAGCGATTTGGCGGCGCAGATTCCCTACGCGATTAAGGATATTTTAGATTTCATTTAAATGGTTATCTATCCTCCCTGATAAGGTATTTATAAAGGAGGTATCTGTATGACGGATGTGGTTATAGAGAATGTAGTTGCCTCAACCTCTCTGGGACAGAAATTTGACCTAGGGTTAATAACTGTCAATCTTGACCGCGTGGAGTATGAGCCCGAGCAGTTCCCTGGACTTGTGTATCACCTCGACGAGCCCAAGGCTGCGGCGCTGATTTTTGGTTCTGGTAAGATTGTCTGTACGGGAGCGAAGAGCATTGAAGAGGCACACCTTGCCATAAAGAAGATAATTGAGAAGATAAGGGAGGCGGGGATAGAGATAAACTCCGAGCCTGAGGTTGTGATACAGAACGTTGTTGCGACTGCCAACCTGAATGCTGAGCTTAATCTTGATGCAATTGCAATAGCTCTTGACAATACTGAGTATGAGCCCGAGCAGTTCCCTGGCTTAGTGTACAGGATGCAGGACCCCAAGGTGGTGCTGCTTCTTTTCGGCTCAGGCAAAATTGTGTGCACTGGTGCAAAGAGTGTAGAAGATGCGAAGCGCGCCACTGAAAATGTAAAGGCTACTCTAAAAGAGCTGGGACTGCTGTAGGGGTTGTGGAATGGAGTACGACTACGAAAAGCTCCTTGAAAAGGCATACGAGGAGCTTCCGGAGAAGGTAAAGGAGCATAAGCGCTTTGAAATACCTCAAATAGCCTCGATTGTCCAGGGAAAGATTACTGTAGTGCAGAACCTAGTTGAGGTAGCGAAGCTGATAAACCGCCCCCCTGAGATGCTGGTGAAGTATTTACTAAGGGAGCTGGGTACCGCAGGTAGTTTAGAGGGTCAGTACCTCATAATGAAGGGGCAGTTCCGCCAGCCCCAGATTCAGGAGAAGTTTGAAGCCTTCCTCGCCCAGTACGTCCTGTGCCCTGAGTGCGGTCGCCCTGACACGCGGATAATCAAAGAGGACAGGATTACCCTGCTCAAGTGCGAAGCCTGCGGCTCCAGGCACCCTCTGAGCGCTATTCGCACCGCATCTGTGCCAAAGCGCAGCACAAAGCCTGAGGTGGGTGAGGAAATTACAGTGCAGATTACCCAGACAGGAAAGCATGGCGACGGCGTTGCAAAGCTAGGGGAGTATATAATATACGTGAGTGGTGCCCGTGAGGGACAGAGGGTTAAGGCGAGAATCACAGGCGTGCAGGGCACGCGGATTTTTGCAACCGCCATAGAGGTACTCAGGTGAATGTTAAAGGCTATTTTTTTTGATATAGACGACACCCTCTACGACAGCACCACTTTAGCAAGAATGGCGAGGCTCAACTCCATCCGCGCAATGATCGACGCCGGCTTGGAGGAGCGCGACGAGGAAAAGCTCTACTCTCTGCTGCAAAAGGTAATCGCGAAGTTCGGCTCAAACTACGGAAAGCACTACGACGAGCTTCTCAAGGAGCTTGGTATGGAGTGGAATCCCAAGATAGTTGCTGCAGGTGTCGTCGCCTACGAGCACACTAAATTCGGGTACCTCAAGCCCTTCCCGGGCGTTGTGCCAACACTCATTGAGCTGAGGCAGCATTACAAGCTGGGGGTTATATCCAACGGCTTGGCGGTGAAGCAGTGGGAGAAGCTGATAAACCTCGGCATACACCACTTCTTCGACGTTGTGGTGACAAGCGAAGAGGTGGGGTGCGAGAAGCCTGAGGTGGAGATATTCAAGCTGGCGATGGAAAAACTTGGGGTAAGCGCAAGAGAGTGCGTTATGGTGGGGGATCGTATAGAGACAGACATTCTCGGGGGTAAAGCCTCTGGTATGAAGACAGTGTGGGTGAGGAGGGGGAAGTACTCCAGGGTAGAGCCCAAAAGCGAAGAGGAAAAGCCAGACGCGGTGATTTCTGAGGTGGTGGAGCTTCCGGGCGTGCTCTCTAAGCTCAGTCCACAATAACGCGCCCGTCCTTGAGGATGGTTATCCTTATATCCTCCCTCACCACTCTGCCATTGAGCTTTCGCTTAGCCTCCCGCTCAATCTTCTCTATTAGCGAAAGGGTATTCTCCTTCACCTTGATTCCGCACTCTGTGGCGCAGGCGAATACCTTCTTGGGTACGTTGAATATGTCCTCCCCTCTACCAACCTCAATCATGAGGGGTGCGCCTATCTTGTTGAAAAGCTCTAAGGTGCGCGCCGCCTTCTGGATGTTCTTCCTCGCTCTACTCTCCGTGATGCTCACATTCGCTCGCGTAGTTCCCAGAATCTGGGCAACCTGGGCTTGAGTATATCCCTTGGCGCGCAGCTCCAGTATCTTCGCCTGGGTAGGGGTGAGAAAGGTTTCGAGTACCTCCTCATCTGTAAACGCCGGCATTTAACTACCCAATAGGCTTTAGGCTCTCAAAGACTTTTAAAGATTTCGATTCATGTTAGCCTCCGGAATTAAGAAGGTGGTAGCTTGCTGACAAAGCGGATAATCCCATGCTTAGATGTCAAAGATGGGCGCGTTGTTAAGGGTGTGCACTTTAAGAACCTGCGCGATGCTGGCTCGCCTGTGGAGCTGGCGCGCTTTTACGACGAGCAGGGTGCGGACGAGCTTGTGTTCCTTGACATAAGCGCCAGCCACGAGGGCAGGAAGACAATGATAGAAGTGGTTAAGGCTACCGCAGACCAAGTTTTTATCCCCCTTACTGTTGGTGGGGGAATAAGCGAAGTTGAAGATGTGCGCCGGATTTTAAAGGCTGGCGCCGATAAGACAGCGATTAACACCGCGGCGGTGAAAAACCCAGAGCTTATTGCCAAAGCCGCGCGAAGGTTTGGCAGCCAGTGCATCGTCGCCGCGATAGATGCAAAGCGGGTTTACGAGGAGAGAGAGGATCGCTATGTGGTTGATACCCCCGAGGGTAGGTGCTGGTTTGAAGTTTACATCTACGGCGGGCGCAAGGGCACAGGTAAAGATGCCATAGCCTGGGCAAAGGAGGTTGAAGCTCTAGGCGCAGGTGAAATTCTGCTCACCAGCATGGATGCCGACGGAACCAAGATGGGCTTCGACATCCCACTCACCCGCGCTGTTGCTGAAGAAACGAGCGTACCGGTTATAGCAAGCGGCGGCGCGGGTAAGGTGGAGCACTTCTACGATGCCTTTGCCCATGGTAAGGCGGACGCCGCGCTTGCTGCGAGTGTATTCCACTACGGCGAGTACACTGTGCAGGACATTAAGGCTTACCTCAAGGCTCGCGGGATAGAGGTGAGGCTTTGAAGGAGCATGATGAGGAGCTTTCTGCCAGGGAGCTCAGGTTCGCTCTGGTATTCACCATGGCGATTTTTGTGGCTGAGGTGATTGGAGGCATAGTCTCTAATAGCCTCGCTTTGCTCAGCGACGCCTCGCATGTGTTCAGCGATGCCTTCGCCCTGCTTTTGAGCTTTCTTGCAATAAAGATAGCTGCACGTCCTCCCAGCCTAAGCCGAACCTTTGGTTATCACCGCGCTGAGGTGCTTGCTGCGCTGGCGAATGGTGTACTTCTATTGGTTATAGCCCTTGCCATCTTCCACGAGGCGTACCAGCGCTTTTTATCTCCACCTGAGATAAAGCTGAAGGAGATGATGGGTGTTGCCATCCTTGGCTTGGCTGCGAACCTCTTTGTTATGTTCCGTCTTCGGGAGCATGCCCACGAGGATATAAATATACGTGGCGCATTTCTGCACGTGGTGGGCGATACCCTAGGGAGTGTGGGCGTAATCGTCGGCGGGGCAGCGATTTACTTCACAGGCAATACCATCGCAGACCCTATTGTGAGCGCATTTATCGCTGCTATAGTCGCTGTTGGGGCGATAAGACTAATAGCCGAATCCTCCCATATTCTGCTGGAGGGCACGCCAAAGCACGTGGATGTGCTCTCCCTGAAGCGCTCCTTAGAGGGCATCGCTGGCGTGAAAGATGTGCATGACCTGCACGTGTGGGCGATATGCTCCCACATCAACGCCGCAAGCGCTCATATCGCCGTTGAAGACCAGATGATAAGCCAGCTTGAAGAAATTCAGCGCGAGGTTAATGAAAAATTTAAGGAGTATAAGATAAACCACACCACTCTGCAGTTCGAGTGTCATGGCAGAGAGTGCAGCACCATTGATGTGCTGAAGGAGAGGATGGAATGAAGCCGCAGATTGCGATAGTGGATTATGGCATGGGTAACCTACGGAGCGCATATCGCGGGTTAGAGCGTGGCGGGGCAAAGCCGGTGATTACAGACAAAAAAGAAGACCTTGAGGCAAGCGATGCGATTGTTTTACCCGGCGTGGGCGCCTTCGAGGATGCCATGGCAAACCTCTACCCGCTTCGCGAGGTTATTATAAAGGAGGCGGAGAAGAAGCCTATGCTTGGTATCTGTCTGGGTTTGCAGCTTCTTTTCACCTGCAGCGAGGAGGGTGAAGGCAGAGGGCTGGATTTAATAAAGGGCAGGGTGGTGAGGCTTCCCAGGAATGTGAAGATACCCCACATGGGCTGGAATTCCCTGGAGATAAAGCGCGACTCAAGGCTGCTCGCAGGGATTAAGAGTGGGGACTACTTCTATTTTGTCCACTCTTACTACGCCCAGCCTGAGGAAGAGGTAACCGTGGCGACGACAAGCTACGGTGTGGAGATACCTGCAATAGTAGAGAAGGGCAACGTATTTGCCACGCAGTTTCACCCGGAAAAGAGCGGAAAGCTGGGGTTAAAGCTGCTGAAGAATTTTGTGGGGATTGCTTCAGAATAGCACATCCCTCTGTATTTTATGGTTATTAATAAAATATTATACATATCAGGGCTTCTCTAACTTAAGCGCCTCTCTGAAATCAATCTTGCCCGTGTAGAGTGCCGAGCCGATAACCACACCGAAGGCGCCCAGGTCTCTAACATTCTTTATATCATCGAGGGAGGATATCCCACCCGAGACGATTACCTTTGCGGGGCTCGCGTTCACAACCTCTTTCACTGCATCCAAATCTACTCCGCGCATTCGCCCTTCTACGTTGACGTTGGTGAATAGCATTTCGCTGGTATAACTAGCGAATTCCCTCGCCGCTTCTGACGCTCGGCGCTGCGTCTTCTCTCTCCACCCACGAATCACCACGTAGCCGTCTTTTGCGTCTAGGGCGACTATTATCCTCTCCCTGCCGTACTCCTCAGCCAGGGTGCGCAACACTCTGGGCTCTTCCAGCGCTGCCGTGCCTAAAATCACCTTCGCAGCGCCAAGCTCAAGAAAGCGCTTTGCCTCCTCCACGCTCCTTATACCCCCTCCGAACTGCACAGGTATGCTCAGCCTTGAGATAATCTCCTCCACCAGCGGGCGATTAATTCTGCTCCCCTCTATCGCCGCGTCCAAATCAACGAGGTGCAGCCGCCTTGCGCCCAGCTTCTGCCAGTGCTCGGCTACAGCGATTGGATCCTCGAGCTCTACCAGCTTCTTGCTCGGGTCGCCGCCCACCAGCTGGACGCAGCGCTTACCCTTCAAATCCAGCGCCGGGATTACCAGGAAGCTCATAAGCACCATTCCGTGTGACGAAGCGGGTGCGGCGCCCTTATTCTATAATCCTCTCAATGGGCAGAACCAGGATATCGCGAGCCCCAAGCTTCTTGGCCTTGTTTATAATCGAATAAACCTCCTTCTCATCCACCACTGAATTCACCGCATACATTGGCTCAGCTGCAGCCACCTCGGCTATCGTCGGGCCCGCCATTCCCGGCATTATCTTTTTGATCTCCTCCAGCGCCGCTTTGGGCACATTCATCATTATTAGCTTCTTTCGCCTGGCTGCGAGCACGCTTGAGAAGGCGGTTATAACCTCCTCCACTTTCTCATGCTTCGTCTTCACTGCCTCTTTGTTGCCTATAAGGTAAGCGGAAGTTTCAAGGATTGTCTCCACCTCGCGCAGCTTGTTCATCTTCAACGTTGTACCCGTGCTAACCAGGTCCACAATAAGCTCCGCTAAGCCTATGTGGGGTGCTATCTCGCATGCTCCAGAAACACGAACCACCTTAACATCGATGCCCCTCTCCTCGAAGAAGCGCCGCGTTATGTTGGGGAACTCTGTGGCCACACGCGACCCCGGCTTTATATCCTCAACTCTATCTATGCCAGAGTTCTCAGGCGCAGCCACCACCAGGCGAGCTCTACCGAAATCTAAATTAAGGAGAAGCTCCACATCGTAACTTGACTCTACCACAACGTCATAGCCTGTGATTCCAAGATCTGCAACGCCATCAAACACAAACTCGGATATATCGGCGGCGCGCACAAAGAGCACCTGAATCTCAGGGTCGACGGTGCTTGCAAATAGGCGACGCTCTCCCATATTCAGCACTACCATGCCGGAGCTGCGCATAAGTTGCATCGCAGGCTCGTGCAGTCTTCCTTTGTTGGGAACGGCTATCTTTATCATTTTCAAAACCTCGGGTGATGATATGGATGTGCTCATAAAAGACGGAATTGTCGTTACTATGGATAAGGAGCGGCGGGTATTAAAAAACTTTTCTCTGGCAATTGAGGATGGGGCGATAGTTGAGATTGCCAAGGATATAAAAGGCGAAGCTGATTTTGTGATACACGCAAGGAACAAGATAGTGATGCCGGGGCTCATAAATACGCACACCCATGCGGCGATGACGCTGTTCAGGGGCAGCGCCGACGACCTGCCACTGATGCAGTGGCTTCAAGAAGAAATATGGCCAGTGGAAGCAAAGCTTGAGCCCAAGCATGTTTATGCAGGTTCTCTGCTCGCCTGCCTGGAGATGCTTAGCAGCGGGATAACCTGCTTTAACGACATGTACTACTACCTGGAAGAGGTGGCGAGGAGCGTTGCCGAGTCAGGAATACGCGGTGTACTCTCCTATCCCCTCCTTGACATCGCCGGTGAGGAGCAGGGGGAAAAGCTCCTAAGTGAGGCTGAGAAGGGGCTCAGGGATTACGGAAATAAAGATTCGCGAATAAAGGTGTTTCTTGGTCCCCACGCGCCCTACACCTGCTCCAAGGAGCTTCTGCTCAAGGCTAAAGAGCTGGCTGAGGAGTACAACACAGGGATACACATCCACGTCTCCGAGACCAAGGAGGAGGTGGAGAGCTTCATTAAGGATAAGGGGATGCGCCCCTTTGAGTACCTAGATGCAATAGGCTTCTTGGGCGATAACGTTCTTGCAGCGCATGCAGTGCATGTGAGCAGGGAGGAGATAGAGTTAATGAGGAAGCGCAGCGTGAAGGTTGCCCACAACCCTGTGAGCAACATGAAGCTCGCCGCAGGCATAGCCCCTGTGGCTGAGTATGCTAAGGCTGGAATCACCGTCTCCCTAGGCACCGACGGCGCGGCGAGCAACAACACCCTAGACTTATTCGAGGAGATGAAGACATGCGCTCTGCTTCAGAAGATCACCACCCGAGATGCGAGTGCGCTGCCCGCGCATGAGGTGCTTGAGTTTGCAACAATCAACGCTGCTCGAGCGCTTGGCCTGGATAAAGAAATAGGCTCCCTCGAGGTGGGTAAGCGAGGCGATGTAATTATAGTAGACATGCAAAAGCCCCATCTCAAGCCCATGAGCAACCCTATTTCGCACCTTGTGTACGCCGCCAGAGGCAGCGATGTTTCTACTGTGATAGTAGACGGCAAGGTGATAATGCACGAGGGGAGCTTCAGAACTCTAGACGTAGCAGAGGTTTGCAAATTCGCGGAGGAAGAGGCTTTTGATTTGTTTGAAAAGGCGGGCAAGGGGGACAGGTTATTCCGGGTTGAGGAAGTCCTTTAGGCGCGCGATTGCGTGGTACTTCTCCTTTTTGCCGAGCTTTGCTTCTTCCAGCGCTTCTTTTAGCAAGGAGATGCTCCTGTCGTAGTTTTCCCTGTCTACCGGGTAAGGGAAGCCGTCTTTGCCACCGTGGGCAAAGGAGTACTTTACCGGGTCCTGCCAGTCGCATTCTGCGCCGAATAAGAGCTCTGAGAGCAGCGCTAGGGCACGCAGAGTCTTTGCCCCTAACCCGCGCAGCGCCACAAGCTCCTCATAGTTAGAGGGCTGAATCTCATATGCTTTAGCCAGCGCCTGCCAGCCTTTCTCCGAGATATCTACCCTGAGCACAGCATGGCGAGCGGGCATGGCGAGGGTGCTCGAAGAGAAGTCCGCTAAGGTAAGCTGCCCTTTTAGATACTTTCTGAGCCGCAGGGGGTTGTCCTTTACCAGGTCGACGCTTGCCTTTCTCACCTCCTCGCTCTGCTTAGCCACGAGGTTGAGTACCTGCTGTTCCCGCCTCTCGCTAGCGATGCCGGAGTGGGGCTCACAGGTGAAGCTTTTAACGCCTTCGCTGAGCCAGTGGTAACGCCGTGCATAGCGCTCATGCATACCCTGCTGAACCACACACCACTCGCCGCGCTGGGTGAAGATAAAGGCGTGGTGGTAGAGCGTATAGCCGTCCTGCACGCACGCGTTGTCCACCTTTGCGCTCAGCCTGCTCGCCCTTATGAGCTCCTCTGCTCGCTGAGATGCTAAGCCGAGCGTCTCAGATAGCTGGGCTATCTCCTCCGGAGCCCTGCGCGAAGTTTTACCTTTCCCTCCAGCCAGGGCGATGCCGTGCTCCTCAGGCGAGAGTGCGAGTTTTAGAGCCCCTGTCGTGGTGGTAGTAGTGCCCGAAGAGTGCCAGTCAAAGCCCAGGGCGCACGCGAAGGCCTGAAACCAGAAGGGCGACGCCAACCTGCGTAGAAGCTCCTCCTCACTGTACTCGAAGACTATATAGTCCACCACAGCGCGGCTCAGCTTTACCATCCGCTTGAACAGCCAGGGCGGTGCTTTGCCTGAGTGGAGTGGAAGCTCTGCTATGCCCGAGCGCTTCATAGTAGATAATAAAATCCTAACCAGTGAATTTGATGCCTACCACCTGTCGAGGTGCACCCTCTCCTCCATGTATTCTCCTTCTTCATGTGGGGCCTTTTGCTCGGCGGGTTTTCCTACTGTTATCATGCACTCCACATTGTAGCCTTCTGGAATTCCCAAAAATTTCTTGACATACTCTTCCGCATCTCGCCCCTCATTTTCGCTGTCCCTTATCTGAATGAAGCAGGTGCCATATCCCAGGTCAGCTGCCTGGAGCATGATGTGAGCAGCGGCGATGCTAAGGTCCTCTATCCATCGCTTCGCCAGTTTCATGTCCGCTACAAGCACAATCACCACTGGAGCTCCGGCAGCATGCGCAGCATATGGGGTAGCCTTGGAAAGCTTCTCCTTCAATTCAGGGTCCTTTACCACTACGAAATGCCACGGCTTAGCCCCCCAGGCTGAGGGAGCATACATCGCAGCCTCGAGAATCTTTTTCAAGTCTCCTTCTGGCACCTCCTCATTCCTATACTTCCTTATAGACCTCCTCCTACGCATAGCTTCAAGCATTGTTATCCCTCCTGCAATACATTGGAAGCCGGGACCATATATATCTTCTTGCACCCACAGCATAACGCCTGCTATAATAAAGTTTTAATTTGTTATTATGAGTTCAACAGACGCGAACACATTAAAACGGAAGGAGGAGTGATGAAAGATGTGCAAGAATGTGACACCACAGGAAGCATACAACATGATTCAGAGGGATAAGAGCATTGAAATCCTCGATGTTAGAACCCCTCAGGAGTATTATAATGATGGACACATAAAGGGGGCGAAGCTAATCCCCATAAGCGAGCTCCAGTTCCGCCTGAGGGAGCTTAACCCAGCGAAGAAGTACCTGATATACTGCCGCACTGGTAACAGAAGTGCCCAGGTGTGCAGATTCCTCTCTCAGCTGGGGTTCAAGCACACCTACAACCAGATGGGCGGCATAGTGCAGTGGATCAGGTATGGGCTTCCCATCGAAGGGGGTATGCCATATCGCCGTACACCAGGGTTCTTTACGTTTAACCCATTTGGTCTCTGAAATTTTTTATACCCCCTCTACTTTATTTAATGGAGGAGGGTGACCAGTGAAAAACCTAAGAATACTTGCAGGAATCTTGACGGCGCTGTTGATAATATCCCTCGCCGCTGGTAACGCCTTCGCCGCTATGCCGGAGAAGGTAGCCCAAGCGGTTGCTGAAGGCGGCGTGGATATGAACCAGGAGCCAGGGTTCTTGGAAATCCCTGGTGCGCCCAAGGTTAACTTAGCCCTCGCCTTTCTGTGGGCAATCTGGGTAGGCTGGATATTCTCCACCGTCGGTGCCTTTGGCGGTGTGATGGCAGGCGTGGGACACCTCACTGTATTTGGGCTTGGAGACTACGCCTCAAGCTTTAAGAAGACCAACCCTACGCTTAACAAGCTCATAACAGACAGCATACGCGTCTCCAACCAGTGGCTCGTTGGCTTCTCCGCCCTGATATCCACTATGAACTACTACAAAATGAGGCGTATCGTTGTGCCTTTAGGGCTAGCGCTTGGCAGCGGGGCTGTAATTGGGAGCCTAGCTACGCCCATCCTGACCGCTGGTAAGGTCTCCCTGAAGTCTTATATCGGCTACTTCGGCTTATTCACCCTCTTCGTGGGCTTTGTGCTCCTCTACGAGAGCACCCCCAGGGCGCAGACTTCAAAAAAGAAGGCAGCGGAGGCAGCGAAGGCGTTCGAGGCGAAGGTGAGGGAGCTCAAAGAACAGGGAAGGCTGAAGGAGATAGAGAAAGAGGGCGTGCGCATGACAGAGACCAGCCCCACCAGGATGAGCTTTACCTTCTTTGGGCAGGAATTCAGCTTCAATCCCCTGTTCCCATTCTTCGGGGGGTTGGTGATTGGCTCCTTGGCTTCTCTCCTCGGCGTGGGTGGCGGCTTCCTGTATGTGCCATTCCTCACCAGCGTTGTTGGCTTACCCTACTTCATCGTGGCAGGAACCTCTGCGCTTACTGTGCTAATAGGCATGGTGGTGAGCATCTTCAGCTACATGGCTATAAAGGGCATTCCAGTGTACTGGGGGCTCATCGGCGTGGAGCTTCTCGGCGTGGCGATAGGTTCATACATAGGCCCAAAGACCTCCAAGTACTTCCCGGAGAGGTACCTGAAGATACTCTTCGCCATCCTTGCGTTCTATGTGGGCATAAGGTACCTCACCAAGGGATTCCTGGGTAGAAGCCTCCTCCCGCCCTACTGAGAGGGGTTTAGCCCCCTCTTTTTTCTGGTTACACTTTTTATATTTCATGGTCTCTATGAGCTTTGAAACCATATTTTCCATCATGGATTCTCTGCTTCTGCCATTTTTTGGACTTTCAGCAAGTCCAGCGAAATCCTATCTCATAGGTGTACTCTTCCTCGCCCTTTTAGCCAATCTTATTGGAGAAGTTTTCACTGATATCATCTTCAGAAAGAACATGGAAGAGATAGCCAGACTTAAGGCAGAGGCAGACAAGCTGGGAGAGCTCGCGATGCTCGCCCTTTCTGTAGATAACCTCCAGGCATACGAAGCGTGCAACCGCAGAGCCAACGAGAACTTCAGCAGGCTCTTCTACCTTTCCATAGCGACGTCCGCCGCTTACCTTTGGGCAGGGTTCCTCACCCTTGGCTGGCTTCAGTCCCGCTTCATGGGCAGAGTGGAGTTCCTGCTCCCGTTTACCCTCCCCGGCTTCCCCGGAAGCTTCGGCTATGCAGGAGCATTTATCCTTGCATATGCGCTGGTGTATGTACTCTTCAAGCTCGTAAAACCCTACTTCTGGAAGGTTCCAGAAATTTCCCCAGAGGAAGTTGAAAATTCCATACTCAGCCCTGAGGAAATTAGAGAGATGATGGAGCGGTTAAAGAAGAGCTAAAGCAGGTTGTAAAGCGTATCCCTCTTCCTGGGCTCAAAGCCTGCATCGCGGATAAGCCTGCGAATCTCAGCTTCACTCATCATCTCGTTACTCGCGCCTGCGCTTCTTGATATATTCTCCTCCATCAGCGTGCCCCCGAAGTCGTTGGCGCCGAAGCCCAGCATTAGCTGCGCAAGCTTCCTTCCGAGCTTCACCCAGGACACCTGGATATTCCTGAAGTTGTCCAGATAGAGCCGGGATATCGCGTACACCTTTAGATCCTCCATGCCGGTTGCCCCGGGCTTGCTTGACCCCGAGGCGTATAGGGACGTGCGATAATGGATGAATGAGAGGGGCACAAACTCAGTAAAGCCCTGTGTTGAGTCCTGAATCTCGCGTATTATCCTGAGGTGCTCCACTTTATCGCTGGCGCTCTCCACGTGCCCGTAGAGCATCGTAGCGGTAGTGGGTATGCCGAGGCGATGCGCCTGGGTTATAACCTCCACCCATTCTTTGGTCTTGAGCTTCGCCGGGCAAATCTTGGCTCGAACCTCATCCACGAGGATCTCAGCCGCTGTGCCAGGCATTGAATCTAAGCCAGCCTCTTTCAGGGTTCTGAGGGTCTCCTTTATGCCTATCCCGCTCTTCTGCGCAGCATAGTAAACCTCCATGGGCGAGAAAGCATGGACGTGCACCTTGGCTGCGCTTTTAACCGCTTTGAGTATTGCTACGTAGTCCTCAAGGCTTGCCTCGGGATGAAGTCCGCCCTGGATACACACCTCGCTCGCACCTCTCGCCACCGCCTCCTTCGCGCGCTCAGCCACCTGCTCAGGGGTGAGAAGATAAGCCTCTGGTTCAGAGCTGCGCCTACGGAAGGCGCAGAAGGTACAGCTACCCACGCAGATGTTGGTAAAGTTGATGTTGCGATTTACAACGTAGGTTACGTAGGTCCCCGCACGCTGCTCGCGAAGCTTGTGCGCCACCATCCCTGCCAGGAACACAGCATCGCGGGGGGCATTAAATAGGTAAAGAGCCTCATCCTCAGTAATCCTCTCGCCTGCTAAGGCTTTTTCCAGTATCCTCAGCGCCTCTTCCTCCACATTGAAAAGCGAGGTAAGCGTGCTAGTCTCTAGCATACCCATCCTCCGTGGCGTATTGCGAGATAACCTCACCAACCCTTTCTGAATACCACCCTTTTGCGATGTACTTCGGGTATATGGGCAGACGCTGCCTGAGCGTGAGACCAAGCTCTTCAACGAGAAGGCGCATCTCCTCCACCCTGGGCCAGGCATCCTCCGGGTTTATGTAATCCTTAGTCAGCGGAGAAATCCCGCCCAGGTCGCTTGCTCCATGCAGGAGGAATATGGCGTAGGTGCTGGGGTTGAGGTTGGGTGGAACCTGAATATCCAGCTCAGGGAAAAGCTCACTCGAGGCACGGACCACCTTCAGCATTCTGAATAGGGAAGGCTCTCGCGAATGCTGCATGGGTGTGCCTTTCTTTGGCTTGAAGTTCTGTATTATAATCTCCTGGATGTGCCCGTATTTATCGCTCAGTTTCTTGAGTTGCATTAGCGAGAAAGCAACCTCCTCACTGGTCTCGCCTATACCGATGAGCAAACCTGTGGTGAAGGGGATGCGAAGCTTGCCTGCAAGCTTAATCATGCGCAGCCTTGCCTCAGGGCGCTTTCCGGGGCTGTGCTCATGGGGCATTCCTCTTCCACAAAGCCTCTCACTGGCGTTCTCCAGCATTAAGCCCATGCTGGCATTGACCTCGCGCAGTGCTCGCATCTCAGCCTCGCCTATCACCCCTAGATTTGAGTGGGGAAGCAGCCCCAGTTCAAGCGAAGCCTCGCACAGGTGGTACAGATACTCAATAACGCTGGCGTAGCCCATCTTTGAAAGCGCCTTCTCTATCTCCGGGTAAACCTCTGGCTTCTCCCCAAAGGTGAAGAGCGCCTCCCTGCATCCCTTCGCTGCACCTGCCTTTAGAATCCTGAGCACCTCTTCCTCTCGCATAATGTAGGGCTTATCAGAGCGAAAGCCGCAGTAGGCGCAGGCATTGCGACACGCGTTGGTGAGAGGAATGAAAACATTCTTTGAGTAGGTCACCACTTTCGGGATTCTCGCAGGTTTAAGGGAAGCAAAGCTCGCTGCAGTGGCGTTGAGTATTCTCACCACTTCCTCTGCCTGCATAGCACCGCCCTTTTGCCTAGCATGCGCAACCATACTTGTACTATTTGTCTTTCATTTTTGCTCTGGTTAACTTTTGGGGATTGATAACACCCTTACACACAAAAATATTATAAATTTTCTTGCAAAAAATTTATAACCCCCCAAAGTCATATTAATTATGTTTTTTCCCCGGAGGCGCAGGAGAGTGGATAACGGAAAATCTGTGCTCAGTGACCCAGAGGCCAAAAAGTTTCTTGTGGAGATCCTGGATGAGGAAGGTCTGGACGTGGTTTACTCCCTTATCGACAGGCAGGCGACGGATGAGGAGATAGCAGAGGAGACGGGAATAAAGATAAACACTGTGCGCAGGGTGCTCTACAAACTCTACGACTACCGCCTTGCGTCTTATGTAAGAACCAAAGACTCCGAGATAGGGTGGTACATATACACCTGGAAGCTGGACCTGAAGAGGATATACGATCTCATCAAGCTCAGAAAGCAGCGCATACTGGATGAGCTTACCCGAGAGCTTGAGTCTATGCAGGACAAAGTTTTCTTCGCGTGCAAGAAGGACGAGAAGTACGTGCCCTTCGAAGAGGCCACTGAGTTAGGGTTCAAGTGCCCCGTTTGCGAAGGCGTGCTGGAGTACGTGGACGCCCAGGAGAGAATACAGCAGCTTCAGGAAGAAATTGAAAGGCTCCAGAAGGAGCTGAGTAATGGACACTACTGAGGCTATAGATCTTCTGCGCAGGTGTCGTGTACCAGAGAATGTGATTGAACATAGCTTAGCTGTTTTTGAACTCGCAAGCGAGCTTGCTTCTCGTGCCAAGGTGCCTCTCGATGAAGAGCTTGTAAAGGTTGGCGCTCTTCTCCACGATATAGGCAGAGCGAGGACGCACAGTATTAAGCATGCGCTGGAGGGGGCAAAGCTTGCCAGAAGCCTCGGCTTGGACGAGAGGGTTGTTAGGATAATCGAGCGCCACATCGGCGCTGGCTTGGCAAAGGAGGAGGCAGCTTCGCTTGGCTTGCCCCCCCGGGATTATATACCTCAAACTCCGGAGGAGAAGCTCGTGGCATATGCAGATAACCTCATCTTAGGCACAAGGAGGCTCAGCTTTGAGGAGAGTCTGGAGAGGTTTAAAAAAATTCTGGGCGAGGAGCACCCTTCAATAAAGAGGATGATCAAGCTTCACAGGGAGGTTACCTCCTGGCTTGACCACCAGGGGAGCAAAAGTCAGAAAAAGTCTTAACCTATGTAGCTCAGCCTCTCATCACCCTTCGCCGGTGCCTTGTACATCTCAGCGAGCTGCCTTGCATACTCCTCCATCTTTGCAAATTCCTTCTCCATGGCTTCAATCTGCTCGTCCAGCTCCTTTGTCGGGATTTCCATGCCCAGAAGCTTTGCGAGTGCCTTCACCGCAGCCTTGCTCGCCTTCGGGTCAGGATACATTCCCTGCGTCTCGGCGAGAAGACAAACGCTGCGGAAGCCGTTTTTCGCAGCGAGCGGTATCAGGATGCCGGCTAAACCAGTAGCTCCGAGGGTTCCCTTTGGAGCCTCAAGCAGAGGAATTTCAGCCTTCTCAAGCATAGCTTTGGTTTCCTTATCCGCAACAACGCCATAGGTGCGGGGCTCTTCAATCTTCGCACCCGTGCCATAGCCGCCTAGTGTGTAGACCTCCTTAACACCCACCTCCTCACAAAAGTTTAAAATCGCGTGAGCCAGGTTGTAGTAGCTCTCGGGTGAGGTACCCTGATATATACCGGTGAGAATATAAATCTCATTCTTCTCATCGTAGTATATCTCATCCTTATGCAGATCAACCAAGTTGTCATCCTCATAAACCACTCCCGGGAGAGCCACATTGGGATACAGGAAGTCCACAGAGTACAGGTTGGCTATTTTTTCAGCGCCAAGAGCGTCGATTACCTGCCTCCCTGCCATAAGTCCAACCTGTCCTACCCCAAGCAGCCCCTGAATGAACCTGCCGTGAGTCGCCTTCGGCTTCTTTATGAACTCAATTGTAGCTTTTCCCACTGTGAACCTCATAAATTATAAGTTGTCTCCCAATTGTATATAAAGGTATCTTGCTACGCCACGAGTCTGCAGAATGCACACCGCTGTGAAGTGGTGGGAAAACCACACACCTCGCACTCTATCGCTTCGCCTCTCTCTTCAGGAAGCGCAAACATGCTCCTGCGTTTCAGAAACTCCCTGTAGAAGTAGAGTTTTGTGCCCGGAGAGCGCTCCTCTATGCGGTTCAGTGCTTCCTTCATAGTTATACTGGTGGCACCCTCGGAGAAGGGACATTCCAGCTCATAGACATAGTCTATGCCCCTCGCAATCGCATAGGTTGCGGTCTCTCGCTCTGTGAGCAGGCAGAGCGGCTTCACCTTAGGCCTGAGCTTCGGATGCCACGCTTCTAAGCGCGGGGCCTGCCTAGCAAGAAGTTCAGTGTTCCAGCGCAGTAAGTTGGCGAGAAGCACGCTCGCTTCGTCGTCCAGATTGTGCCCCGTGGCGAGCACAGTGTAGCCTTCTTCGAGGGCAATACGGTTCATCTCATGGCGCTTTACTATGCCGCAAACGCCGCACACGCTGCGCGTGCTTCGCCTCGCCAGCTTTGGGATGGTAACTCCATACTCCTCTCCCAGGTCAACCACGCGAAGCCTTGCTCCCCTCTGCTCAGCAAAGGCAAGAGCTTTGCGCTTTGAAAGCTCCGAGTAGTTCTCGCGTTTTATCCCGAGGTCTATGTATAACCCCTCCGCCTCATAGCCTAGCTCAAGCAGCACATCCCATAGGGCGAGGGAATCCTTGCCTCCAGACACTGCAACAAGCACGCGGTCTTTTTTGGAAAGCAAGCGATAGTCCTTTATGGCGCGCTTTACCATCTGTTTAAAGCGCTCTATGAAGTGCTCCTCGCACAGAGCTAAGCGGTAGCTTCTCAGATGGATAATCGCCTGCTTCGAGCACTTGCTGCAGCGCATTCAACCACCTGAAATAGCGGAGATTATCTCCAGCACTTCGCCTTCCTTAAGGCGGTAGTCCTCAGTGACAAGTTTATTACCCACTTTCGCGACCACACCTTCGAGGCTTAAGCCGAGCATCTGAATTGCCTGTTTAACACTTGTACCTGCCTCTACGGTAACCTCTCTGCCCCTATATCTCACCGTCGCCGTCATAGGGAAGAGTATCATGAAGAAAGGTAAAAATTTTTGGGTGATGTGAAGCGAAAAGTTTTTGTTATACCTTTTTAATATTACTTAATTAAGTTAGTTCACCCATGGTTACTCAGAATCAGCAGCAAAAATTCCTGGCAGCCAGAGATAACCGCCGATATTGCTTTTCCGTACACAATTAAAATAAAGGCAGGTGAGAGAGATGGGTGATGAAGATGACAGTCATAGGAAAGCATATTATAGCGGAACTCTACGGCGTGAAAAAGGAGCTGATTTCGTATGAGGATAAGGTGAGGGAGATTACAGAACGCGTCGTAGAGGAGGCAGGGCTGACAAAGATAGGCTCAGTGTACAAACAGTTTGAACCCTACGGTGTTACCGGCGTGGTGCTGATTTCAGAGTCCCACGTGTCGCTGCATACCTGGCCAGAGTATGAGACTGTCAACCTTGACATCTTCACCTGCGGCGACCCAAACAAGACAGAGAAAGCCTTCAAGCTATTCTTAGAGCAGTTTAAGCCCAAGTCATACAAGCACTATGTTCTAACAAGGGGATAACCTTGAGAAGTCGCACAGAGGTACAGCTACTTCAGAGGCTCAGTCGTGGCTCTGCCTCGGTGTGGGAGCTTCTGGATGCTCAGGATTCCTCGCTTAGAGAATTTTATGCCGCCCTCGAGGAGTTGAAGGAACGCAGGTTGATAGAGATAGCCAATGGTAAAGTCTCCCTCACGCGTGCAGGCTTGGAGCGGGCTTCTCAACTTAAGGCGAGGTTTTTTGATTTTAAGTGCAGTGCATGCGATGCAAAGGGGTATGTTATACCTCCCGATTTTGAGAAGGTTGCCAGAGCTTTTTATAAAATTGCAGAGCGCCGCCCTTTGCCAGTAGAGGACTACGACCAGGGGTATATCTCGCCGGAGGATGTGCTTAAGCGTGTTGCCTTCATGTACGAGCGGGGCGACCTAGCAGCAAGCGAGATTCTTGTTATTGGCGACGACGACCTGCTCAGCATAGCTGCCGCTTTAACTGGCTTACCCTCCCGCGTCTTAGCCATAGACATAGATGAGCGCCTGGTGAGCTTCATAAACAGCGTTGCAGAGGAGCATAATCTAAACCTGAAGGCGAGAAGTTACGATGTGCAGGAGCCCCTGAGCGAGGAGCTTGCCCGCAGCTTCGATGTCTTCGTCAGCGATCCCGTTGAGACCATTGAAGGCATAAAGTTATTCCTTTCGCGGGGCGCCGCCTCGCTGCGCGGCGAGGGAAGCGCCGCCTACTTCGGCTTAACCACACTGGAAGCCTCGAGGAAAAAGTGGTATGAGATACAGCGCATGCTGCACCGCATGGGTTTCGTGGTCACAGACATACGTCGCAGGTTTAGCGTGTACCCCTGCGAGGATACCAACTTTTTCCGTTACCAGGATAAGCTTAGGATAGTGAAAAAGCTTCGCGTGCCTTGCGACTACCATTGGTTCAAGTCTGCGCTTTACAGAATAGAAGCCATAAGAGAACCAGAGCCTCTGATTACGGGTAAAATCAAGCTGGGTGATAAATTTTACCACGACGAAGAGTGCTGGGCGACGCCTGAGTAGGTAGGGATTTTATACTTCTTCTTTTCGACCTCACTTTTTAGCAGCATCACCTCATGGATGCGCGTAGTAAGCCACCACGCCCTCGCCAACCTCATCGACGCGCGCAAAGCCATAGCGCTCGAACTGCACAACATCGTCGCGCTTAACCTTAGCCAGCGAAGGCTCACCTACTCCGCTTTCTATGCGGTCAGGCTTTACCACCTTCACCGCTATATTTTCCTGCGCAGGCACCCAGTGGATAAGCGGCGCCTTCCTGCGCTTCGCTTCGTCTAACTCAAAGCTGTGGAAGCGCGCCTTCGCTTTTTCTTTGCCCTTCTCCACTATCTCTATGTTAAAACCTTCCATAAGGCGCATAAAGCTGCCCTCACGCAGCTTCTCGTAGTCGCTATGCGCAATAAAAACGCTCGCTATGCCCTGCTCTGGCGTAAGCTCAAGTTTTCTACTTCCCCGCTCTGGATGATCAGGATGAAGCCTTACCTCCCGCGAGAACTCAGGCGCGCCCTCTATTACCACCTCCACCGGCGAGGCAACGAAGAAGTAGCGGTTAGCTATGGGCTCGATAAGCTCGCGGTTGTACGCAAAGAGGTTCTTCCAGCTGAAGCTTATGTCGCTCTGCTTTACACCTACCTCCAGCATAGCCTTGCGTATGGCCTCGCTTCTGAAGCCCCGCCTCGCCAGAGCGCGCAGCGTGCCCAGAGAAGCGTCGTCCCAGCTGGCATATCTACCTGCCTCTATCCCCTCTTTAATCTTAGAGGTGCTCAGGGCCACGCCCTCTATCTTCAACCTGCCGTAATGGATGAACTCGGGCATGCGCCAGCCAAAGAAGCGGTAGATGAACTCCTGCTTCCGGGTGTTCACTATGTGGTCCTTGCCGCGCAGCACGTGGGTAATGCCCAGAAGGTGGTCGTCTATAGCGACGGAGAAGTTCATCAGCGGGTAAACGCGAGCTTTAACTCGTGGATGAGGCGTTTCTGAGATGCGCATAATGGGAAAGTCGCGCATCGCAGGATCGCGAAGGTCCACGCCGGTTTTAAGCCTCAACACCGCCTCGCCCTCTTTATATTCTGTGAACATCCTCTCAAAGTCCTCTAAATTCTCCTTAACGCTCTTACTGCGGTGCTCACACTCTTTCTTAGCCAGCTTAAGCTTCTGGAACTCCTCACTGGTGCACTCGCACACGTACGCATGCCCGGCTTCTATAAGCTTCCTGGCGTACTCGTAGTAAATCTCTAAACGGGAGCTCTGAACCACTACCTCATGCACCTCTACACCCAGCCAGCGTAAGTCTTCCTGTATCATCTCATAAGCAGGCGGGAAAACCCTCGCAGGGTCTGTGTCCTCTATGCGGAGAATCAGCTTCCCACCATAGCGCTTCACGTAGGCATCGTTGAGCACCGCTGCTCGAGCGTGCCCCAGGTGAAGAGGTCCGCTGGGGTTGGGGGCAAAGCGCATCACAACTTCCTTGCCAACGTTGGAAAGCTCCGGCAGCGCCTCCTTCTTCTCCTCTTTCTTTGCCTCGAAGGAGTAGCCTGCAATAGCTTGAGCAATCTCCTCCCTGCTGAGCGAATTCACCTGCGCCACAACCTTATCAACGAGGGGGAGAAGCTCCCTCACCTTGGCCCTAAGCTCCGGATTCTCTGCCAGCACCTTGCCGAGCACAGCTTTGGGATTAGCCTTTCCGTAGTCGAGAGCATTCTTCAATGCGTGCTTGCGTATAAGCTCCTCCATGCCTTGCTATACCTCCATCCTCTGACCGTTTCTGAGCAGAAACACCTCGCGGTTAATCGCATAACCAAGCGTCTCCGCAAGCTCCGCGTAGATGGCAAGCATATCCAGGGTGCCGTGGGTGGGGATTATCTTCTCCGGCTGAAGCATTTTTAACAAATCGTAGTGGTCTTCACGGGAGGCATGGCCAGAGACGTGCAGCCCCTTGAACAGCCTTGCTCCCTGCATTTTAAGCTTTGTCTCAAGGGAGTAGCGCTGTGCCACATTTATAGGATTGGGGATGACGTCGGCGGAGAACACAACCTCGTCTCCAGCTTCAATACGGAACTCAAACTTCTGGTTGGCGATTTTTGTGAGCAGCGCGTCATGTTCGCCCTGGTGTCCTGTGATTATGAGGATGTAGCGCTGCTTATCCTTCGCGGCGCGCTTGAGCGCCTTCTTAATTGCATCCCTGCCTCCGTAGACATGTGCCTCCTTGGGGAGGGAGATTATCCCCTTCCGCTCAGCTATGCTCACATACTTTTCCATGCTCCTTCCCAGCAGGAGCGGCTCCCTGCCAAGCTTCTCTGCTATATCTAAGATGCTTTTAATCCGCGCAATATGTGAGGAGAAGGTGGTAACTATGAGCCCGCGCTCGGGGTTACTCTTGAGCAGCGTATCCTCGAGCAAGGTACGCGCCACCAGCTCAGAGGGCGTGCGCCCATCGTTGGCAACGCGGGTGGTTTCTATTATTAGCGCCTTGAGTCCTTCTTTGCCCAGCTCACGTATTCGCTGGTAGTCAGGCTTCTCCCCTATAACAGGAGTGTCGTCCAGCTTGAAATCGTTAAAGTAAGCGAGGCTGCCCTCAGGTGTGTGCACCACCAGGAAGACGGTATCCGGGATGCTGTGCGTGATCCGCACAAACTCTATGCTCAGCTTTGGCGCCACCTGTAGCACTTCCCCGGCCTCGAGCACATAGAGCGGATTTTTACGCTTGCCCCGAAGCTCCTGTTTCACCACCTCTATGGTGTAGGGCGTACCTATAATAGGCGCCATGGGAAACTTCTTGGCGAGGATTGAAACCGCGCCCAGGTGATCCAAGTGCCCATGGGTGAGCACTATCGCCTTAACCTCACCGAAGTCGTCCTGAACAGAGGGAATTATTCCACGAGAAGCAAGCTCCTCCGGTGGGAGCTTTGATATGTCCGTATCCTCATGGATTAAAACGCGGTCAAGACGGATGCCCATGTCTATTACAATTGCGTCGTCGCCATACTTGACGACAGTCATGTTTCTGCCTACTTCCTCGTAACCACCTACTGCAATAATCTCCATAAAATCATCACCTTAAGAACCCTCTCGCTGTGAGCCACTCCCGCGTTCTGCCCAGGATAACTACCCTCGCTTTAGAAAGCTCCTCAACGCTTTTTGAGCCGGTTAGGAAGGTAGCGACGCGAAGCTCGCGCTCCACCCTGCGAAGCGCATTTATTACAGCCTCACTGCCTTTAACAGCTTCTTTAAGCAGAGGTAGGGCGATGCCACACGCGCTTGCGCCCAGAGCAAGGGCTTTAGCCACGTCTATGCCGCTCCTCACTCCGCCTGTGGCAAACACAGGAATATCCACGGTTGAGACGCACTCCACGACGCTCACAGCCGTTGGTATTCCCCAGTCCCAGAAGGCTGAGCCAACGCTCGCGTTGTCTCTGTAGTGCTCCACCGCTGCGAAGCTTGTGCCGCCGAGCCCGCCCACGTCTATAGCAGTCGCACCAGTCTCCTCGATGAGCTTTGCCTCTTCCGCTGCTATCCCCGCGCCGGTTTCCTTAACTATTACAGGCACATCGAGGGCGTCTGAAATCTCGGCAATCTTCTCAAGCGCGCCCTCAAAGTTGGTATCACCCTCCTTCTGGGCAACCTCCTGCACTGCATTGAGGTGAAGCGCTAATGCGTCTGCTTCAATCATCTCAACCGCTCTCTCCGCCTCGCGCACAGTGTAGTCCTTGCAGAACTGCACCACGCCAAGGTTGGCGATAAGAAAAACATCCGGCGCAGCCTTCCTCGCGATGCTGAAGGTTTCCACGAGGTTAGCGTCCTCTAGGGCGGCGCGCTGGCTTCCCACGCCCAGGGGTATATTAAGCTCTTGAGCAGCAATGGCGAGGTTCTCATTTATCCTCTTCGTCTCCTCGTGCCCGCCGGTCATGGCGGCAATAAACACGGGCATGCCCACTTCTCTGCCCAGAAATTTTGTGCGCAGCCTAACCTTCTCCGCGTCCAGCTCTGGCAATGCGTTATGAATTAGCACAACATCCTCAAAACCGCTGCCTACCCTTGCCTCAACCTTCTCCCTAAGGCATATTTTAATGTGGTCGAGCTTTCTCCTGTCTGTGCTCACGGGTAATTTCCCCCTTTGATAACTGTGCATTTCACCGGCTCGCCTAATAAAGCTTTCTTGAGCCTTCCTTCGGTAAGGGCGTTGATTATTATGGAGTCGTACCCAAGACGCGCAAGAGCTATGAGCTCGCTAAGTTTGCCGCGCATGCCTCCAGTGGCGTCGTTGCCACTGGCTACAGCTTCCAGCACTTTCGTATAATTCTCCGGGTTAATTTCAGGTATAAGCTTAGCCCCTGGCTCTTCCGGGTTCCTATCGAAAACCCCATCCACGTCTGCAGCGAGCACTATTCGCTCAGGTTTAAACTCTTCCGCAAGCTTCGCCACAAGCTGATCACCCGAGAGGATGCACACCCCGCGTATGCTGTCGAGAACGACATCGCCGTAGAGCACCGGCGTAAGCCCCAGCTCAAGGAATCCTCTCACTGTGCTCAGGTTTATGCGCTTAACCCTTGTGTCTGCGCACTCCGCTATAGCTGAGGTTTGCATGCCTATGGCGTTGACTCCAGCTTCTATCAGCGCCTCGACCACCAGCAAGTTGAATCTCGCCATCGCCGCCCGGGTGAGCGCCACTCCACGGAGTTGCTCCTCGCTTACTATGCCTTCCGCAAGCTTGTACTCCACCGCCAGTGGGTGCCCGAAGCTTCCCCCGCCATGCACAACCACAAGCCTTGCTCTGCTCTCTTTTATCTCCTGCGCCACACGCCTCATTACCTCAGAACGGAATGAGAACTTCCTTCGTTTGTCAGTGAGCAGGCTTCCTCCCAGCTTGAGTATAATCATCCTTCGCCACCCTCTACTCGCACACCCTCGAAAGTGATGCTAGCCTGTAGCGCCTGGCTTTCTTTGCTAAGCGCTTCTAGCACGGAGTCGTATCTCTCTCTCGCAAAAGCGAGCATACACCCTCCACCACCCGCACCTGTGAGCTTGGCACCCTCTGCACCAGCGCCGCGGGCTATGTAAACCAGACGAGAGAGCTCAGGCGTGCTTACGCCGAGAGCTTCAAGCAAGCCGTGGTTTATGTTCATTAGCTCGCCCAGATGGGAAATATCTCCCTTCTCCAAGCACCGTCTCGCCTCTCTGGTAACCTTGCCTATGTTCCTTATAACCGGGTCAACCACCTCGGGCAAGCTTTCCTTCAGCCTGCGCACCTTGGCTACGAGAAGCTTGGTGGAGCGCTCTTTCTGCGTATTTCCTATAATAAGGGGAAGCTCTTCTCTAACATCCAGCCTCTCTATGCCCTTGCTCGGAAGCACAAAGAGCAGGCCCCCATGCGTAGCAGCTGCGGTGTCTGTTGGCGAGGCAGAGCCCTGCACCTCCAGCTCCACTCGATGGGCAAGCGCCGCAAGCCTTGAGTTGCTCACATCTTTGCCAAGCAGCGTAAGCACAGCCTTGAGCGTGGCAACACTCACTGCAGCGCTGGAGCCAAGCCCGGAGGCGGGCGGAAGCTCGGAGCTTATCCTTAGCTCCAATCCGGTCTCTTCGCCTACCTCCTCGAAGGCTATGCTTACAGCGCGCTTCACATACCTGAAGGCACCCTTTGTCTCGTGTAGGTCTTCAAAGGTAAAGCTCTTCCCGGTACCAATGGCGTCGGAATAAACCTTTATTACCTTCTCGTCCAGCCTCCTAACCCCTACTCTAACCCTTCTCTCAATCGCACCCACGAGGGCTGGCTCGCCGTAGACAACGGCATGCTCGCCAAAGAGTATCACTTTTCCCGGCGCAGAGACAGTGAGCATATTCTTACAATTGCGGCGGAGTTAAAAAAGGTTGTTGCGGAGGTGGGTTTGGTTAAGTGATAACTAGGGGTTTATATTAAGAAACAAAGATATCCACTATTGTTTGCTCCTCATGAAAAGAAGATTGACTATGTAATTATTCTTTCTCATCAATTTTTGTTATGTCTCTATCCGATAATAAACTACAATAAATAGAAATTATGAAAAAATCAATAGATATTAAATTAAATTTTTAGATAATGTCTTTGTTTGATTGAGATTAATCATGATTGGAAAAATTTTTTATATGGCACACTATTAATCTCAAATAATGGGCAGAAAGACCATACCAAAAGAATTACGTAGAAGACTGCTCGTCTATTGCGGTCATGAATGTTGTGTTTGCAATACGAGGATTGGCAGGAATCATATTCATCATATCAACGGCGATCCAAATGACAACAGGGAAGAGAATCTTATACCTCTATGTCCAAACTGTCATGCTCAAGCCCATAATGGAGTATTTGAAGAAAAAGAGCTTTTGATGTATAAAGAAGCTAAGATTAAAAAAGTCGGAATAAAAGAATTATTAGAAAAGAAGGAAATTCCTTCCAAAAAATTCGATGATATTTTCTCGATTAAGTTAGACGAAATAGTTAAATCTCTTGAAAAAGGTAATTATGATCCAGAATTAAATGATAAGATCGACGAAGTAATAATGCTGTTAAAGGAACGTATAGAAAAGTGGGATGTTCCTTCAGTGAGATTTGGGACTAAAGAACTTTTCTTAAAGTTATACAAATATAGTGGAGATGGAAAAAGACTTACGAACCTTTATAATATTTATGAAGACTTATTCAGATTTGCGTATTTGCAAAGAAAGCATATATTAGGTAATATGATCAACGTTTTTTATTCTATCTGGCTTGAAGCATGGCTTTTCGGATATGATGTAGAGAAAGCAGAAAAATGTTGCGATATCTTACTTAGATTAGGATTAGATTTTATAGATAATGATTTATCAGTGGCAGAAGATTGCTTGAATATGATTGACAATGCAGCAGGGGATATGTTCGAACCAGAGATTTTAAGCAGAGAAATTTTATTTGCTGCAGCTGTTGGCGAAAGGAAAGACGAAAGTGAGGAAATGAAAAAATTCTTCGAAACTATTATCGATTATATTAAATGGAATGATGAATATGCATGGGATGATGAGAACTACAGTTATTTGATAGATAGTCTAAGTTATGCGGAATCTATTCAAGACGAATATAATATCAATATTGAGAATATAAAAACAAATTATCTGATGACTATAGCTAAGAATAACATGAATAAACGAATAGATGAGTATTTGGAATATCTTGTAAGTGGAGAATATGAAGACGAATTCCGAGAGTTTGAGGCAGAGTATCTGAGTAAACTCTTATTGGCGTACGAAAAAATTGATCCAAATATAGTAGATCATATAAATTCCAAAATTGAAAAGATCGGAGATCAG
This sequence comes from Candidatus Pyrohabitans jungbluthii, assembly GCA_002010065.2. GTDB lineage: Archaea > Hydrothermarchaeota > Hydrothermarchaeia > Hydrothermarchaeales > BMS3B > Pyrohabitans > Pyrohabitans jungbluthii. The sequence goes on from MTMD02000008.1 coordinate 164,199, forward strand.
AAATTAAAAAAGGAAATTGATATGATCATTGATCAACATAATCTTCTAAAGAAGTTTTTTAGAGGGTCTGAAATGATTGCTTCATTGAAGGAACTTATTAGATTTTTGGAAAATACTTCAGACATTGATAATCTAGGAGTTGGTATAACTACTTATGGCCCTTCTTGGATAGTTTTCCATCAAAAACTTAATAAAAAAGACAAAGAGGAACTAAGAAAATTGGCAATAAAGTATGACATATACAACTCTGAATTTGAAATATCAGATAATGAAATTATGTTCGAGATGGACTTTCTTGTTTATTTAGGAAATAATAAACATGATATGAGACGACTGATTCAATTTCTTAAAGATATTGATAAAAAATTTAAAGTTAAGAGTTTAGTTACGGGCATCGAATTTAGGTTCAAATAACAAACCAAGATAGAAACTTTTTATGAGCTTTGTTAACTTGTATAATCAAACTTCACCACCAATAATCTCCACCCATGTTAAAGCTCCTGCTCAGGGGCATGTACTATGTGGGCAAGAGTGCTGTGCTGGGAAGCTTTGAGAAGCTGGAGAACTACGAAAAACACCTTCTGGAGGAGGCTTTCAAGCGGGCGGAGTTCGTCTTCGTTGGCATTGTGGCAGACGATGAGGACAAGCGCCTGAAGGCAAAGATAAGGAAGCTTTCGAAACTTTTGGCAGCGCGCTACCCCGGGCGCTACGAGGTGGTGGAGGTTCGAGGAGAGTTCGCACCAGCGGTGGAGGATGAAGAGGTCCACACCCTGGTTGTGCCATCGCAGGAGCTTGCTCGAAGCATCAATGAGGCGAGGGAGAAACGCGGACTAAAGCGCCTTATGGTGGTGGAGGTGCCGCCGCCGGAGGTAGGGGAAACGGGAAATTAAAGTAAAGGTGAAATGTCTGTAGGTCCAATTTCACAGTACTGGGATTCTATAAAACTGGGAGGAAGATCTGTCCATAAGGTGGCTATTGCTTTACTCATTATTGGAGCAATTTCTTTTCTGGGGTGGTATATTCAAAAAACGTCGCATGCTCCGTTAATTCCCGCTCAAATTAGGGGCTATCCCCCATGGTTCTATGCGGTTGTCATAAGCTGGCTTATTGTGATAACATATCTTATCTTTTTGGCTTTAACAAAAAAAATGCAAGGGTAATATTACAGGGTGCATACAATCTTAAAGCTTTTCTCAGAAGATACTCTTCAAAAACTTTGCGAAGAGGGCAAGCATCCTCTTTATCTTCAGCCCCTGTGACCAGTCCAGCTCCCGGCGGTCTATCATCAGCCTTTCCCTCAGCTCGTAGAGGGAAGCCTTCACATGCTCCTCCCCCAGGGTGCCCTGCCTTCTATGCGTATCTACAAAGCGGATCATCTCCTTGGATATTGCTATTCTCTGCTCTATTTCCCTTAAGGTATCCTGGGGTATTAGTCCAGCGTTCGCCTTTATCTCGGCAAGCCTCAAAGCTGCATCGTAGGACAGGTTGACTATGTCATCTTTGCTCAGGTGACTTGTGCGGTAACTGAGAAAGTCCTTCCAGGTAAGTCCGCGGTCAAGCAGCGAGTAGTGGTCCATGAGCGTATGCGCATATTTAACAAAGCCATACGCCTCTGGATTCTCGTAGGCGATTGAACCCGGGTCGAGGAAGGGTGCGTAGGGCGAGATGAAGGGTAGAAGTCTCCCGCCGCGGTGCTCCTTCACTAAACTTTCAGCCAGCTTTAAAGTGGTGTCTATGCTCTCCTTAGTCTGCCCTCCTAGACCAATCATAAAGTACAGGTCAAATTGCCTGCAACCTGCGTCGAAGGCTTGGGTGAGCATCTTCATTAGCGCGGCGTTAGAGTAATTCCTGCCTATGATTTCCCTAACCTTCTCGTCCCCAGACTCTGGGGACATCTCTATGGTGAAGTCGTCCACGCTCCTGCCCAGCTCTTTCATAAATCCTCGCGATGGCGGTGCAAAGAACTCGAATATCAGGGGAATGTCCACCTTCTCCTTTTTAAGAAGCTCAAGCACGCGCATGCCGTATTGCTCGCCGCCAATAGCTAAATCGCCAAGAATAAACGCCGGCGCCTTGAACTCCTGTATTTTGAGAATGTCCTTCACCACCATCTCGGGCTTGCGGAAGGCAACGCTATGGCGGTTGCAGACTCTCGCATACGCGTAAGCCGAGCCCCCACAGGCTATGCAGGCGCTCTCACAGCCTTTGCGGGTGAGCACCGCCATTATCGGCCTTTCCAGGAACTCGTAGAAGGGCAGGATATCCAAACTTCGCGTCCTCAGCATGCTTTTGAAAACATAGTCATAGTCGAGGGAGAACTCGTCTAAATTAGCGGGCACATAGCGGATGGGGTTTACCCTAACCCGGGAACCCTCACGGTAGCTCAAGTTTGGGACATCGCTGAGCTTCCCTTTACCCGAGATGGCATCCATGAGTTGCACAAATGGCTTTTCCGTTGAGTCTCCGCGGAGAACAAAATCCACCTCAGGCACATTAGTTAGAAGCTCTTCATGAAAGTAGCTCGAGGAGAGGCCACCCATTATCACGGGCACATCCTCGTGAATCTGTTTGCACAGCCTTGCCAGGTTTATCGCACCATGAACATGTGGCATCCAGTGGAGGTCAATGCCAAAAGCCTTAGCTCGCATCTTTTTAATATACGCCTCTGGATCAAAGTTTGTGTCGCGGAGCATCCGCAGCGCCAGGTTAACTATTCTTACGCGGTACCCGTGCCTCTCCAGCGTCGAGGCTATAGACACGAAGCCTATAGGATACATCTCAAATACGGGTGTAGAAGGCACCAGGTCGTTTATCGGTCCCCAGAGGATGGGCCTCTCACGAAAGTCGAAGATGCTCGGCGGGTGAAGCAGAATAAGGTCAGCCTTCATGCTTAGCACCGCGAAGTTTTGGTTATGGCAACAAAGCTATCGTTGAGAAATTGGAAAGTGTTAGGGAGTATGCTAGGTTTTGTCAAAAATAGATAGATATGGGCCTGCCGGGAATTGAACCCGGGCCGCGGGGTCCGAAGCCCCGCAGTCTATCCACTAGCCTACAGGCCCCATTTAGCAAAGGTCTTCGCGCAGCTCATCTGGAAGCATGTGGGGGATGTCGTCAATTATTGGATACCACCTGCCACATTCGAGGCACAGGAGCACCTCACCCTTTATGGGCTTGAGCTCGCCCGAACACTTCTTGCACCGCTCAATCTTGCACGCCTTTGCGTAAAAGCGCAGGTTGCAGCTCTCGCAGAGCAGGAAGTCTTCCTCCTTGCGGTACTCTACATCCCCCTTGCACATGGGGCACGCGAGGATCTCAAGGAGTTCGCTGTTTATCGGCATTTAAAATCCTCCTTATCTCGTCTGCTTTTTTAATGTCTTCCAGGCTGTTAACATTTACAGCCAATCTGATATTTTCTGTTATATAAATCTCCTCCTTGCCTTCGAGATTCCTACCATTCACCACGTTTACCCCTGTGGGCACTAAATTGCCCATCACCAGCGTGGGAGTTAGCCCATAGCGGCGAAACACGCTTATAGGTACCAGCACCGCGAGCGCAGGCGAATCTCTGCGCCGGTACTCGCTTGCCACCTCCTCAATTTCCTGCGCTCTCAGCAGCGGAAGGTCAGAAGCCACGAGGAGGGTTGCTCCAAGACCAAGCACTTCAACAGCGAAGCGCAGGTCGGCAACGTAGCCATGTCCGGGTGTGGTTACAACCTCGACGCCAGTGTTCTTCAAAAACTCTGCTGTTCGCGGAGTATACGCAGTTGTGGCAGCGAAAATACGCTCTATGCTCCTCGCTCCGCTGAGTGCGGCAAGTACATGTGCTACCAGAGGCTTGCCATTAAACTCCAGCAGGGGCTTCTCCACCTTCAGCTTTAACCTCGTGCCCCTGCCACCAGCCATTATCAGAGCATCCATCACACCAGCACCAGCATTGCAACAAGCCGCGAAATCTCGTTCACAGCCCCGAACACATCTCCTGAAATTCCGCCGAAGAGCCTGTGAGAAGCTTCAACGATGAAAAGCGTGACAGCTGCGACGAGAAGGAGCACAAGCAAAGCGCTCTCCCAGGCGATGGCAAGGAAGGGGAGGTAGACCAGGAGGCTGAGGAGCATTATCTTGTGGTTACCTCGAAGCACGGTCACGAAGGCGGAGCCCATACCTGAGTGGCTGCTCTGCCTGGCTGCGTAGCCTGCGAGCACCATCGCAAACTTGGCTGAAGCCTCTCCCACCACCAGGATGGTAAACATGCCCTTGGCTTCGTATAGCGCCAGGTATGTCAAGAGAAGCACAAAGAAGCCTGCGCCGAAGGCAGCGACGCCATGGCTAATGTCGTGCATCGCCTTAAGGCGAGCTTCTCTGCTTCCGCGCACCATTGCGGCGTCTGCAATGTCAAGAAGACCATCTAGGTGATGAAACCCCGTTAGAAGAAAAAGCACGAGGAGTGCCACACCTGCGGCGATGCTGCGGGGGAGAAAATAGAGCGATGCAAAGGCAACAGCACTCGCAACGAGGGCAATCATCACACCCGCCACAGGGAAGAGCCACGCTGCCCGTGCTACTTCCTCATAGCTTTTAAAGCCCATCCTTACCGGAAGAATGGTCAGAAAACCCAGACACTTTCTGAGTTCCCTTAGAGGGTTCATGAGATGTACTCTACGAAGGTGTATTTAAGCCTGCTCCCTCTTTGGGAGCTTGACATAGAAGATGCTCCCCCTGGGCGAGTTATCCTCAACCCATACCTCGCCACAATGGAGTTCCACTATGCGCTTGACTATAGCCAAGCCTATGCCGGTGCCCTTCACTCCAGCTTTGTCGAAGCGGGTAAACCTGGAAAAGATGCTCTCCTTGTACTCGTCGGGTATCCCTTCGCCCAAGTCTGCGATGCTTGTAATGCAGAAGCCGCCCTCCTCCCACACCCTCACGGTGATGGGACTCCCCTCGGGTGAATACTTTAGAGCGTTAGAAAGCAGGTTTGAAAAGGCCTCCTTTATAATCTCATTCCCGATTATTCGCCCTTCTGAGTCCTTGATAAAGCTCACCTCTCTGCCTTCCATAAGAGGTGAATATTCCCTGAGGACCTTTTCCCAGAGCTCTGAGAGACTTACTTCGCTCTTCTCCAGCGTCTCGATGCTTTCCAGCTTTGATAGCTCTTTAACATCCTCTATGAGTTTGATTATCTTGTTGAGATTCCTCTTCACAGCCTTGATGTACTCAAGAACCTCCTCATCCTTGCAGGAAGCCTCCATGAGTTCTGCAAAACTCATCGCAAGCCCTGCAGGATTCATCAAGTCGTGATGCAGGATGTCTATCAAAAGCTCCTTGAACTTGTTGCTCTTCTCAAGCTTTGCATTTGCCTCCCGTATTTCCTCCTCTAACCTGCGCTTCTCCTCCTCAAGGCGATGCTTCTCAAGCGCGTCTTCTATCACCTTCTTTATCTTGGAAAAGCTGGATACCGACTTAACTATGTAGTCGGCGGCGCCTGATTTCATCGCTCTGGTGGCGATCTCCTCATCACCCTGCCCGGTGACCATTATCACAGGCAAGCGATGGCGATTGACAATCTCACCAAGTATCTCAAGACCATCCTCCCCGCGCAGGTTGTAGTCCAGAAGTATTATATCGAAGCCTTCCCTCTCAAGCAGGGCTCTTGCCTCATCCCAGCTGCCAGTTCCTCTTACCTCAGCATACCCTTTAAGAGCCCTGTTCACGAGTAATATATCGTCCTCATTGTCCTCTATATACAGAACCTTTATCATCTACTCCACGACCGGCGGCTGATTGGTAACTATCCAGTAGAGCTGGATATTTTTTATTGTTTCCATAAAGTCTTTAAAATTTATGGGCTTTACGATGTAGCTATTTGCCCCCAAGTCATAACAGGTTTCTATATCTATGTCGTTTTTTGATGTGGTAAGCATAACCACAGGAATTCTTCTGAGAACCTCTCTTGACTTTATGTACCTCAGCACCTCGATGCCGTCCACCTTTGGAAGCTTCAGGTCAAGAAGAATAAGCCCGGGGTGGGGGGCATCTCCCCTCTCCACACGCTTTAAGAACTCCAGCGCCTCCGCGCCGTCTCTTGCGACATGTATCTTATTCCCGAGGTTGTTCTTTTTGAAAGCCCGCAATGTGAGTTCAACATCATCTTGACTGTCTTCAACAAGCAGTATCTCTATCGCGCTGACCCTGTCCATCATCGCTTCACCTCCTTGGGAAGGGTGAAATAGAAGGTAGATCCCTCCCCCGGTGTTGACTCCGCCCATATCTTTCCACCGTAGGTCTCGACGATCTTCTTAACCATGGCGAGCCCCACGCCTGTTCCTTCGTACTCGTCCTCGCGGTGCAGTCTCTGAAATATATCAAATATTTTGTCGTGGTAGCGCATGTCAAATCCTATGCCATTGTCCTTCACATAGAATAGGTAGCGGTCGCCTTCATCGCGGTAACCGATCTCTATTTCCGGCACCTCCTTGTCGTTGTACTTTAGAGCGTTTGATATAAGGTTGGTGAAAATCTGATAAATTCGCTGCTTCTCGGCGTTCTTTATCACAGGAAGCTTTTCGGCTATTTTTATTTTTGCATTCTTCTTGTTTATCTCGTAGCTGTTGTCCTCCAAGGCAAGAGCTACCACCTCTGCTACGTTCACATCTCCCCGTACCAAGTTTATCCTCCCTATCCTGGAGTACTCAAGGAGCTCATCTATGAGCACACCCATCTTACGCGCGCTTGAGATTATCCTATCAAGGTAGTGCTTTGCATCACCATCCAGAGTGTCGCCGTAATCCTCGAGGAGCGCAGTGGAGAAGCCCTCGATGCTGCGCAGGGGAGCCTTGAGGTCGTGGCTGATGGAGTAAACAAAGCTTTCTATCGCCTCATTTTTGCGCTTGAAACTCTCGCTTAGGGACTTCCGGAGGTTGTTGAAGGCGGTTGCAAGCATGCCTATTTCATCGCGCGATTTCACGGATATATCCTCTACTTCCTCCCCCTTCTGAATCTCCTTTGCGCTTCCTTCCACCTCCTTAATCAGCTCCTTTAAGGGTGTGCTGACGATTTTTCTGCTGAGGTAATAAACCACAACTAGGATGGAGATGGTAAGAAGCTGAAGGGTAACAAGTATGTAAAAGAAGTTTCTTTTCATGGCCATTGCTATGTCCCCATAGGGCGCAACAACGCTAACACTCCCCCTCAGCTCACCTATTTGATAATCGGGATGACAGGATATGCACCTCTCGTTTGTGTATAGCGCTCTTAGATACCTGAAGTAGCGGGTTCCGTCCTCAGCGGTTACCACCGTGTAGTACTCAGATGTGTTCTTCTGCTTGAACATCTCCATGACACGCTTTTCCAACTCATCCGGGGCGTTTGCAGGATTTACAGGCTCGAGAGAGGTCTGCTTGAGTTTATATCCAGTAACCTCGGTGAACTCCGAAGCAACGCGAGAAATCAGCTTATGGTCTTCAATCTGAATGAGAAGCTCGGAGATGGTGCGTGAGCGCTCAAGAATCTGCTCATCGAGGCTGCGCTTCTGATAGTTGAAAATTATTATGCTTCCAGCGGAGGAAATTCCAATAATCACTACTGTAAGTGCAAGAGCCAGCTTTGTTCCTATGCTGAGGTCTCTCAGATTCAAAGAGATGCCTCCGTTTATATAATTTTTTATACCGAAATACTGATTTATTGAAACAAATTTCACTTGTGCGGTCTCCACGCAGGAAGAGAAAATGGAATGCAGGATTTATTAAATAGCTGGGGAGAATACCACACCGGCAGGAAGTTGTCTAACCACCTGACACAGGAGGGAAGAAGGCAATCTCATCCTCGTCCTTAATTCCTTGCTCCGGCTGCGCCACTTCGTGATTCACAGAGACAAAATAATTTCTTCCCTCGAAGGCTTCGGTGAGCGCAGGAAAGCGCTGCTTCAGCGCCTCTATAACGTCGCTAACCTTTGCCCCTTCTTTAACCTCAAGCTCAACCTCTGCAACGCCAGCCTTCTCGCGGAACCAGGCGAAGAGCTTCACCTTTACCATCGCTTTCATAGCCCAGGTTAACGTTGTCAATCCCAGTACATCCTCGTTCGAGCGTATTCGCGCTCAGCCTTTAAAATCTCCCGGTAGAGTTCCTCCTCGTTTAACGCCCTGCTGAGCACGCGCTTGGCTGTTTCAGGTCCAACTCCACGCCCTGCCTGTGCAATTATTGCGCTCTTCCCGTAGGAAAGGAAGAGGTTCGCCGACAGCTGGAGCTTTTTTATCTCCTGCTTTTCCTCTTTGCTGAGCTTCTTCCCCTGCTTATAACTCCTGTAAAGACTACGCAGCCTTCTCGCATCTCCCTTGAGCACCGCTAACATGCGCGCCTGGCAGTGCTCACAGCGCAGGTCTTTTGGCAGCGAATTTATCTTGAAGCTCGCATGCCACGAGGCGCAGTAAAGGCAGAAGAGCTCAACCCTGCGCTCCCCTATGCGCCGCTTAAGCGCCTTAAGAATGAGCCTCTCGGCTCGCTCAGGCAGAACCACCTCGCCATAGCTGCGCAGCCCCATCTCGGCTATTGGCGAGGGCTCATCGCGACGCAGCACCTCCACCTCCAGCTTACCCTCGCGTACCCTGCGAATCACATCACACGCGCGCGGTATGTCCAGGTTGTCCTTGAATATCTCTTTCAGCGTCTCCCGGTGTATGAGCGAGCCCTCATACGCGCGTATCACTCTGCGAATGCCCGCACTGGTGTAGGTGTAGTCTTTCGCTATCGCCCCGAAGCGCTTGGCAACGTGCACAAACTTCCACTTGAAAAGAGAGGTTCTCTTCAAGCTCGTAGCGAGCAAGGGCTCAATGTGGTCTGGCTCAACCTGAAATAGCGAATAAATATCCTCCTCGCCTAAACGAGTGCCGGACTGAAGTATAATCCTGTACGCATCGCTTTGGAGCGCAACGCTCTGTCCAAGCTTTGAGGTTAAAAGCAGGGAGAACACCCTGCCAAGGGTTTCGTTCACCTTCATGCCAAAGGGCGCGTGAATAATCGCCAGCCCTCCCAGAAGCTCCACATAAATCTTGCTCTTCCCGGGTACAGGTATGCCTTTGCGCAGGTGACGCTTGACCTTACTTACAGCCTGCTTTCTCGTGTAATCATCACAGGGGTAAGAAGCGAGAGCTTCCTCTGCCTTGCTTTTCGCCTTATCGCGGAGTTCTGCCACCTCTTGTGCTACTTCATAGGGCACAGGTATCTCCTCACCCACCCAGCTTGGCACGGCACCAGTGACCTCGCTTATGGGCTCAACAAGTATCTGCTCGCCATCTATAGCGACCACACGCCAAGGTGAACCTTTGAAGATTATCCTGCTCCCCGGCTCTGCATAGTTAACCACGAAAGCTTCGTCGAGCACGCCCACGTTTTCCCTAGTAACGAGATTCTTGACGAAGTAACGCTTCTCATCGGGTATGGTCGAGAGGTTGTTGTAGTAGTACTGCCGCGAGTTTCGCGTTGCCCCGAAGCGCTCTTCTTCCACCCAGAGAAGGCGAAGTTCGGCGAGCAGCGAAAGCGCCTCCTCCAGCTCCTCCTCTGTGAGCTCCGCAAAGGCAAAGCTCCTGCGCAGCAGAGCAAGCGCCTCTCGCTTCTCCACCCGCTTCCGCTCCAGAGCCAAACCAACCAGCTGGTGGGCAAGCACATCATAGGGCTTAAGATGGGGCTCTATCTCCTCCAGAAGCTCCTCCTTAGCTCGCCTCGCTATGGCGAGCGCTTCAAGGGTATCATCGGCGTCGGTGGTTATAATAACACCCTTAGAAGCCAAGCCCAAGCGGTGTCCACTCCTTCCCACGCGCTGGATGATGCGCGAAACCTGGCGCGGAGACTTGTACTGGATTACCAGGTCCACACTCCCAATATCGATGCCCAGCTCCAGAGAAGAGGTGCAGATGAGCGCTTTGAGCGCGCCCTTCTTAAACTCCTCCTCCGTGGTGATTCGCACCTCCTGAGAAAGCGATGAGTGGTGTATACCGACGCTCTCGCCTATAATCTTAAATCTCGAAGCGAGAATCTCCGCCATTTCGCGGGTGTTCACAAAGATCAGCGCATGCCTGTGCTGTGCTATAAGCTCGCGCATCCTGCGCAGCCTTGTGGCGGCGGCTATGCCAGTGAAGAGGCGCTCCGCTATTTTGCGGTCCTCGCTTTTTGGCTTCGGATACTCCACGCGAATGTCCATCTCCTTAGCGGTGCTCACCCTCACTATCTCCACAGGCGCATGGTTGCAGAGGAAGCGCGCCATTCTCTCGGGGGAACCCACAGTGGCACTTATACCTATGCGCTGAAAATCGTATTGCGCAAGCTCGCGCAGACGCTCAAGGGCAACGCTGAGCTGCGCACCCCGCTTGTTCTCCGCGAGCTCATGCACCTCGTCCACCACAACGTAGCGCACATTTCTCAGATGCCTCCGCATCACCGGCGCGGGTAGAATCGCCTGAAGCGTCTCTGGCGTAGTTATGAGCATCTCCGGCGGAGCCAGCGCCTGCTTCCGACGCTGATACTGGGAGGTATCGCCGTGGCGAACTGCGATGCGTATCCCCAGCTTCTCTCCCCACCACTCTAAGCGGGAGAGCAGGTCTCGATTAAGGGCACGCAGGGGTGTGATGTACAGCAACGAGATGCCTTTGCTTTTCGCCTCTTCCTCAGCCAATTTACTGAAAAGAGGGAGCATAGCTGCTTCTGTCTTGCCGATGCCTGTGGGAGCTATGAGAAGCACATGTCTGCGGCTGAGAATAACTGGAATAGCCGCCTCCTGAATAGGGGTGGGCTTCTTAAAACCCGACTCGCTTAGCACATTGCGCACTCGCTGAGATAAAAGGGAGAAGGACTTCATAGGCTAGCTTTTCCTCTGAATGTGCAGCTCTATTGCTCGCTCCATTGTAAGCTCGCCTTTGGCAACTCTCTCCGCGAGGGCTCGTGAGATAGTTATGTTCCCGCTGCGCTGTCTGCTGTCTCGCTGTATGTTTTTAATCTCACCCAGCGTGGCCTTTATCTCCACCCTCTCCTTCAGTTTGCGTCCCTGCTTCAGGGCTATGTTTATCGCCGCGATGATATCACGAATCGATGGCTGGACGTCACCTCTGCCCAGCGAAGGCGTTGTAGCGTGCTCATTCACTATCTCAATATCAAAGCTGAAGCTCTCCTGCAGTACCTTGAGCAGACGAAGCCTGAATACCCCACCCCCGTTGCCCACCTTTATTCTCACCCTCTTGCAGGAGTATATACGCAGAATATCCTTAAGGGCTTTCTTCACCGCTTCAGGGGAGTTGAGCCGAGCCACATGCACAACACTCCCGTCGCCCACCACCGCTAAGCCCGGCTTCTCTCCGGGGTCGATGCCTATGATGAGTTCGTCGTAATGCTCCCTGAGCCCTTTGGAGAGGGAGTACGCCTTCTCCACCGCTATGCCTACGCTCTTCTCGGTTGCGGCGACAACGCAGGGAAAGTCAACTCTCTCTGCTTCTGACTCGCTAGTAAGCACTACCTTAACCTTCCCTGGAATCTCCTCTCTGAAGGTCAGGCTGTAAAATTCAAGCTTTTTTCGCTTCAGCTCCTTTGCAAAGAGGTAGTATAACCTGGGTATCTCAGTTAGCACCGCTATCAAGCGACAACCTCGATTACTGCCATAAATTTGACGTGTTAAAATTTAAATTGCCCTTGCAGGGGGATGGAAAACCTTTAAGTCCTGATAAACCAAAGTTACTCTCATGATACCCAAAGACGTGCTCAGGGCTTTTGATAATCTTTGCTACCCTGATAAACCCCTTGTGTGGGTGGCGACCTGCAGCGAAGACGAGCCCCACCTCGTACCCGTGTGCTTCGTAAAGGCGCTCAACGACGGCAGGCTGCTCATAGGCAACGTTTTTATAAAGCGGACAGAGCGCAACATTGAGAGCAATCCTCGTGTTGCCGTGGGCGTAGCCTTCAAGCGCGAAGGCTGGGACGGCTACCTGCTCAAGGGCAGAGCAGAGGTTCTGAGAGAGGGTGAGTCCTTTGAAAGCTTCAAGCGTGAGGTGCTGGACAGGAGCGGCGGCAAACGAGAGTTAAGCTCTGCGCTTCTCGTAGACGTGGAGGAGGTTTATTCACTGGCGCCGAAAAAGGGGAAGAAAAGGGTGGTTTAGAGCCTCAGCTTCTCGCTGTAGTGGTGCCCCTCCGGGTGCACCTCCTCAATAATCTCGCAATAGAATATGTCCTTCTCGGTAAGGGGCTTCGAGAGGTAGCCCAAGTCGAGCATCACAGGCACAAAACGCATTGTAGCTTTGATGTACTCCCGGGGTAAAGCCGCGCAGTACCGCGGAGATAGTTTCATCGCCGCGAGTGCGAAATCGCTGTCCACGAAGCCAAGTACTGAGGCCGCTACCTCAGCCGCTTTTCTCGGGCGGTTGATTATGAGGTTGCTCGCCTCTTCGTGCACCTCAAGGAACACGCGCAGCGCCTTCGAGTCGAGAAAGTCTTCGCGCGCAATTATCCCGTAGCTGGGATTGAAGGGCCAGAGCCTCGCCGGCGGGAGGGCAATTCTAGCGCCCAGCTCGCGCTCAAGCAGTGCCGCGAGAGCAGGCGTGCCGATGGCTGCAGCTATTTCCTCAGCCTCCATCGCGAGGGGTATGAAGTCCGCCCACGGGTAGTTTATAACCTCGGTCTCTATGCTGTGCTCCCTGAGAAGGTGGCGCAGGATAATGTCATGGATTGAGCCTCTCGGGGGGGAGCCTATGCGCTTGCCCTCAAGCGAAGTAACGATATCCTCAACACTCTGCCCATCAACGCCTTTAGCTGTGCACAGGGCTGTGCCCTCCACGTGTCCCCCGGCAACGCATTTTATCTCTGCCCCCTGCGCTATGCCTATCATCACAGGGGGTAGGCCAATATAGCCAATGTCCACCTCGCCCCGCTCCAGCGCATCTACGATGGCAGGGCCGCCTCCGAAGAGTTTCCAGCTTGCGCTTACTCCTCGACTCTCAAGCATGCGCAGCCCGCGAATGATTAAGGCGGTATGGTAGACCGTAGAGAGGTGTCCAACTCTAATCCTCATCTCTCAGAAACCCCATCACATTTGCTTTGATATCCTCGGGCGATAGGGGGATGTTACTCACGCGAGCGTTGCCAGGTTTTGTTACCACGTGCACAAAGCGCGGCGCATCGCCTCGGTGCATGGCTTCGACTACCTCTTCAGGCGTAGAGGCGCGGGAGGCATTTTCTATGCCCATCGCCCTTGCAAGCATCGCCAGGTCGGCGCTTCGCATCGTCGCGGTTGGCTGGTTGCCTGTGCTGCCGTAGGCAGCGTTGTCCATTGCTAAGATGGTTAAATTCCGCGGCGCCATCTCAGACACCGTTGCTAGGCATCCTGCGTTCATGAGCAGGCTCCCGTCGCCATCTATAACCACAACCTCCTTTCGCGTACCCAGAGCTATGCCAAGCCCAATGGATGTCGCCATGCCCATACTACCAAGCATGTAGAAGTTTGAGCGCTGGTGGAGCACGTGGTACAGCTCCTTGCTGGGCACGCCCAAGTTGCTCACCACCACCTTACCGCGGAGCTCCTCTCTTATACCGGCGAGAATCTCAAAGCGCGTGTGCTTCGCGGTAGCTTCTTTGCCCTCAAAGCTTCTCCTAGCTACAGTTCTGTCTTCACCCTCCCAGCGAGGCATCTCAAAGTCGCTGCCCTCCCATACCTTAGGGCTGAGCAGCGCCGCAGCAATGCGACTCTCCTCGAAGGCGATGGAGGCAGCCTCAGCTATTTTTGGTATGTCCTCCCTCTCCTGAACCTCAACAAAATCTATCTCCAGCGCTTTAAGCAGCCTGGGTACAAACATACCCATTGGCTTCTGGGCCACTATAGCCTCTTTGTAAACCCCCCGCCAGCTTATCAAGATAAAAAGGGGAAGCTCATACAGCTTGGTGAGCGATGCTAGGGCATTGATCATGTTCCCTATGCCGGAGGTTTGCACCAGCATCACGGGCTTCTCCCCGGCGAGCGCAGCGCCTGCGGCTATGCCTACACCTTCTTCCTCACGGGTAAGAGGTACATGCCTGAATTCTCTGGCAATGAGATAATGCAGCGCTTTAACCTTATCACAGGGCAGCGTCAAAGCGAGGCTTGCACCAGTGTCTTTTAAAAGCGCGACCACATCTTCCTCTGGACTCATAGCTCAAGCTCCTTAAGTTCGCGATCGCTCGCATTTTTGCTGAGAGTATAGTCTTCCTTTAATCTGTGAAGCTTTTTATCCTTTCGCAGCCTTGCGCTTCCGCCGCCGGTAATGTTGAGTAGCACCCTCTCGTGCCTACGAATGCTTCCATTTTCAACTGCCTGCAAAAGTGCTGCCACTGCCACGCTGGCAGCAGGGAGAATATCTATCCCCTCCAGCCTTGCAAAAAGTGCCTTGGCGCGCTTTGCCTCGCTGTTCTTAACCCCGTACATCTCTCCCCGCGTGGCCACAAGCGCGTCGTAAACCCCACCTGCTATGCCATAGGGAGGGTAGCGGTTTGAGAGCACCCGCGCGTAGATCAGGTCGAGCACATTCTCAGCCTGCGGAATGTCCTCCTCAGGCACAATCTCCCGCCTGCCGGCACGCCATGCGCTGTACATAGGTGCAACAGGGAGATTCTGGGCCAGGTGAAGCCTGGGCAAAGCTTTACCAAAGCGGCCATCCTCGCGAAGGCGGAGCGCCGCCTCGTAAGTTGCTATCGCACCCGTACCGCTTCCCACCGCTTGGAAGTAGTGCTGTGGCATGCACCCCATTTCAAACACTGCATCGAGCAGAACTGTAGCCAAGCCATCTCTGCGAGCTATATTCCTAGCACCACCCTCATAGGTAAAGCCCTTTATTCTGGAAAGTCGCTGGGCTATTGCGATGCTGTCCGAGTAGTCGCCGTCGGTAATCATGACCGTCTTCACATACCTCCTGTCATAGCGTGGAAGAAAAACTCCGCACAGGCATTTCCTAGGCACGAGGAGTACCACCGGGAAGCGCTCCTGCGAGGCTGCAGCTGCGAAGGCTTTTGCGGTATTGCCTGCAGAGGCTACGACCAGCTTGGTGACACCGTTCTCCTGTGCATAGCGTATAGTTACCGCAGCTTCAAGCTCCTTGAATGTGCAGGTCTCCATGCTTACCCCTCGCTCTGGCCAGTAGCCGTTGAAGGTGATGTAGAGGTTTTTAAGCCCAAGTTCTTCCGCTAGACCCTCGCTTTTATAGGTTACCGGTTTCTCGCTGTAGCTTGAAGGCTCGTTTACAGGCAGCCAGTCGATGAAGCGCCATATCCCGGGGAGGTCCCTGAGAGTCAACTTTTTCTCTGGATAGATGCTTCTTGTTAATCCTTTGTGGTTAGGGCAGACGAAATTAAATGAAACATTCTTCCTAACCTCTCCCCCTTCGAGGCAAAGCAGATGAAACTTCTCCATGAAGATACCTCAGGGGTTAGGAAAAAATCCTACCATGGATAGTATAATTTGAAAATCATCCAAAAAATTATAGCACTTTAAAAGATGATTTTCACCTGTCAACTTCATGGAGATGGTGGGGAAGAAGAGACGGGACTATAAGGGTAATGCCAGAGAAATTTGAGGCATATATTTAAATAGAACAAAGAGATACTATTATATAGGAACGCTTTCTTGGATGTGGTGGGGATTAATGTCCTTGGAAAATTAAAACTTGGAACTAAGTTCCTTCTTGTTGTCGGAACTGTTGTAGCTGTGGTTATCTCATCTTTTTTTGTCTGGGAATACAAAGAACTGGAAAAACACATAATAAGTGGGGTAGAGAAGCAGGCTGAGATAGCCTTCGAGCAGATCGTTATAACCCGCCAGTGGAGTGCAGATTACGGAGGGGTATACGTTGAGAAAAGGGCAGGTGTGGAGTCCAACCCCTACCTCCGTGAAATCGGGATTAACCCAGATATAATTGATATTGAAGGAAAAAAATACACCTTAAAGAATCCTGCCCTCATGACAAGGGAAATCTCAAGTTATGCTGAGGCAAAGGGAATTCATCAATTCCATATCACCAGCCTCAAGCTTATCAATCCCAACAATGCCCCGGATGAGTTTGAAAGGCAGGCGCTTGAAAAATTTGAAAATGGAATAAAAAGCGTTTCTCAGATAACAATTAAAAAAGGCACTCCAGTCTTCCAGTACATGGCACCTATTTATGTAGAGGAGGCGTGCCTGAAATGCCACGGGCATCTGGGGTATAACGTGGGGGACATTGCAGGGGGCATAAGCGTCTTTGTGCCCATGCAGGAGGCGTATCTGGCTATTCAAAATACAAAAAGAAATCTCTTCTTTCTTGCAGCAGCAATAATACTCGTTTTAGAAGCAAGCCTCTATTTGTCAATAAAAAAGATGGTAACGAAGCCCTTAGAAAAACTTACCAGAGGTGCTGAAGAAATTGGAAAAAGCAATCTGGACTACAGGCTTGAGATAGAGAGCAGCGACGAAATAGGCAGACTTGCTGGAGCTTTTAACGATATGAGTTCAAAATTGAAGAAGTCCCATGAGGATATAAAGCATAAAGCCGAGCAAATTGCTCTGATGCGGGACATCGACAAAGCTATACTCTCCACAATGCGCATAGATAAGATGGTCCCTGCGATTCTCGGGAAAATAAACAGTGTAATATCCTGCGACTATGCTCATGTAGCCATTCTTGATGAAAAAAATAGAGACTTCTATGTTATTGGCTCTTCTGCGGAAAATAAGGCCTCTATTAGTTGCTTCAAGATACCATTTGAGCAGGCTTCTCAGTGTCCTGTTTTGAGAGATAAAAAACCCATGATTTGCGGGGATATAACCCAAGAAAACCCCTGCAGCGCATGCATCTTCAATTTGAAAATTGTGGAGGAAGGGGCTCGTTCTACATTAATTGTACCACTTCTCGCAGGGGAGCGGGTATTAGGTCTCCTTCATCTTGGAAGCCTCACCAACGACGCATTCAATGAGGAGCACATGGCAATAGCGCAGGAACTCGCAAACCAGCTTGCAGTCGCTCTTGAGAATGCAAGACTGATAGAAGAACTTAACAATGCTTATAAGAAGCTTGAAGAAAACTATCTCGATTTAAAAGAGATAGACAGGGTAAAAAACGACATCATCGCAAACGTTTCTCACGAGCTTAGAACGCCATTAACCATTGTGAAGGGTTTTATTGAAATTGCGATGGAAGAAGAGGATAAAGAGGAGAGAAATGAACTCCTTTCAATGTGCAGGAAGGCACTATTCAAGCAAAATAGAATTATAGACGACCTGATAAATGTATCGGAGTTCGAGAAAAAGGAATACAAAATAAAATTCGAAAATGTTGATTTAGAGCATGTTATCCACATTGCCAAAGAAGAGATTAAATCTTACGCACTTGAAAAGGATATTACCATAAAAACGTCTGTAGAAGAGAGCCTGCCTGATATAAAGGCAGATTTCGAGGCCTTGAAGCATGCAATTACTAATTTACTTGACAACGCAATAAAATTCAACAGGAAGGGCGGAGAGGTTGTCATAGAAGCACGGCGAAAAGACAATGCGATTGAAGTATGCATTGCAGATACAGGTATTGGTATTCCCAAAGACAAAATACCTAAGCTGTTCACACCTCTATACCAGATCAATGCCACCACTACTCGAAAATTCGGCGGCACTGGCATGGGCCTGGCGGTTGTCAAGAGAATTATTGAAGCCCACGGTGGAAAAGTATGGGTGGAAAGTGAGGAAGGTAAAGGAAGCAGATTTTGTTTTACCCTACCTATTCAAAGATAATTTAGATTCTGAACCAGAAATTAAGCCCATAGGAGTATCTGATAAAATGATTATTCTTTCTTTCCGATATTATTAGATAAAAGGAGATTATTTTCATGTCGCTGGTAAATACCCAGACAACAAGGGAAGGATTGTTATTCTTTGGCCCCATCTGTATTTATTCACAAAACATAAGCGTGGATGTTCCGTAGCCGGATGGATGCTGATAATGCGCTCCAAGCAGGATGCCGAGGTTATCTTCATTACTAATGAAGCTGCCATGCCTGGTGAGATGTTGCTAATGATACTCAATTTCATTACTCTGGCTTTCTCAATAGTCGTGCTAGCATACGCCAGCGACTACTTCACGGAGGGTGCGGCAAAAATTGCGCGAAGACTTGGTGTCTCAAAGTTCATCATCGGCGCAGTGGTGGTTGGATTTGGCACCTCTTCGCCCGAGCTTTTCACATCTGTTTATGCGTCGCTCTCGGGCACTGGCGGCATCGCCATAGGAAATGTGATTGGCTCAAATATCGCCAACATCGGCCTTATTCTAGGTTTAGCAGCGTTCATCAGGGCAGCGATTATAAGGAAGGATGTAGAGTTCAGAAACAGTATCGCCTGCCTTCTACTCACTGTTATGGCGAGCGTGCTGATTCTACAGGGCTATGTGATCTCACTCCTGGACGGCATCCTCCTACTTGTAGCATTTACCTTTTATATCGTATACTCAATCAAAAATCCGGCCAACTCCACCTATGCTCCAGACGTAACTGAAGATGCAAAAGGGGCGGGGGTTCACGTGGTGTTTGGGCTTGCAGGGGTTTTGATAGGAAGTGTGTTGCTTGTAAACTCCGCCGTAGCCATTGCCCACACTCTCGGCATACCTGAGTCGGTCATCGGGCTAACTCTGGTTGCCTTCGGCACAAGTGTGCCTGAGCTTGCGGTGTCTTTAGTAGCGGCAAAGAAGGGCTACTTTACCATGGTGCTTGGAAATGTGGTGGGCAGCAATATATTCAACATCCTGCTTGTGCTAGGCGCTGCCGCAGTTGCTAACCCCATTTTTGTTGATGATGCAATAGCTTTCAGGAGCACCCCAATGATGCTGATAGTTACTGCCTTAATGTTACTATTTATGAGAACCGGATGGAAGATTACGAGGGTGGAGGGATTGGTACTCCTCCTCTCCTACGGCGTGTTTCTGTGGGTGAGTTTCAGCTGACTAACAGTGACAACTTAACTATTTATCCTTTTTAACAACCTCTCTACAACGCTAAGGAACTCTTCTCTGTCAAAATGCAGACCTCCCAGCCGTTAGGCTCTGGCATCATAACGTCCAGCAGTATTACGTCTGGGATCTCCGATTTAAGCTTCTCCAAGCACTCTGCCCCGCTCTCCGCCTCAGCGACGCTGTGCCCGACCATCTCCAGCATCCTCCTGGCCACAAACCTCACCCCGGGCTCATCATCCACCAGCAGTATCCTCGCCATTCTTCTCCCTCCAGATGGGCAGGGTGAAGCAGAAGGTCGAGCCCTTACCAAGCTCGCTCTCCACCGTTACCCTTCCTCCGTGCGCCTCTACCACCTCCTTCACTATGGCAAGCCCCATGCCTGCGCCGCCGTAGCGCCTCGTGGGAGAGCTGTCCACCTGGTAGAAGCGCTCGAAGATCTTATCCAGCCTGTCTTCGGGTATGCCTATGCCGGTGTCGCTCACGCAAACTTTTATCATACCATGCTCCTTCTCCGCCCGGATGTTGATTCTCCCTCCCTCTCTGTTGAACTTAATGGCATTATTTAGCAGGTTGCGCACTACCAGCTTGAGTTGCTCCCTATCCGCTCTAACCTTTGGAAGGTCCTCAGCCAGACTAATCTCCATCGTAAGCTTGGCTTTAACCAGCATGGGCTTGAACTCGTCGCTCACCTGCTTTATCAGCTCGGCCACGTCCACCGGCTCGAGCTTGAGCCTTCTCTCGCCCTTTCTTATCTTAGCTGCCTCTATCAGGTTCTCCACAATGAAATTCTGGCGGGTAAGCGCATCTTCCGCCATCTTCAGAAGCCTATTCCTCTCCTCCGGGTCTTTCTCCTGCCTCGCCAGCTCTATTGCGCCCCTGGCAATGGTTAATGGTGTTCGGAGCTCATGGCTCACGTTGGCTATAATGTTGCCCTTCAGCTCGTCCAAGCTTTTGAGCTCCTGATAGGCTCGCCGGAGCTCCTCATACGCCCTCCTCAGCTCCTCATAAAGCCTGGCGTGCTCCACAGCCACAGAAGTAAGCGTCGCCAGAAGCACAAGCGTTCTGATGTGCTCCTCTGTGAACCTCATTTTTCTGCGGTTCGCCACGTACAGCACGCCCAGGGGCTCACCCTTCCCGGACATGAAGGGTACAGCTAGGAAGGAGACTAGTCCTTCCTTCCTGACGGCGTCGTAGGGAGGGTTTACTAGGCGCGGGTCGGTGAAGAAATCCTCCACAACCACTGGCTTCCTTTCCTTCACCACCAGCCAGCCGAGTCCTGTCCCTCTCTCAAGCTCTATGTTCTCCAGCTCTCGGGTGCGCGTGCCCACAAGGGTGTGGTGACGAATCACATCTCCCTCCACAAAGCCAAAGAAGGCCACGTCCGCCTGGGTTAATTCCCTCGCCTTGCTCACAATAAACTTGAGCAGGGACGAAAGCTCGTGCCTCTCAATTATGTTTCTTTGGATCTCAACAACCACCTCAAGCTCCTCAATTGAGCGCCTCAGCCTATCCTCCAGCCGCTTGCGCTCTGTTATTTCGCGGGCGATACTGAGGATCGCAGGTGAACCCTCGTACTCAATGAGCCTGCTGCTTATTTCAACGGGTATTCGAGACCCATCCCGCCTAAGGTAAGCTGTCTCGAAGGAGAGCCTAGTCCGCCGGTCCAGCTCCGTGAGCCGCTCCCGCGCTAAGGTAGCATACTCAGGAGCCTCTATGTCTGCCATTTTCATCTGCAAAAGCTCATCTCGGCTGTAGTCAAGCAACTCGCATGCGGTGAGATTAACCTCCAGGAAATGCCCCTCAAAGTCATGAATGAAGATGGCATCAGCCGCGTTGTCGAAAAGGATTCTGAACTTCCTCTCGGACTCCTGTTTCCTGCTCACCAGGTAGGCGAAGGCTGTCGAAAGTACAGGCGCAAGGAGAATCAGAATGTGGAAGAAGGGGATAAACAGTGGCTCCGTCTCTGTGAGGTGGACGAAAAGCTCGCTGAAGCCTGCCTTCTCTTTGTACTCATAAGAAAGATACGAGAGGAGCATCACCCAGCCGCTCGCACCTATGGCAATGCTCAGCTTCCGAGATTTTATGGTTAGGGTCAGTTTTTTCAGAAATTTTAGCATCACATTTCCCTCACAGGCTGTGTCCCCCTGAAGCATGTGATTTTTTGAGCATATATAAATATCTTACTTAAAAATTTAACTTCAGTGTCTAAGCATAACATATATTCTCCCATCAGCTGTAAATATGGTACCCTCAAGTGATACATCACAACACTCTGTCTACCCTATCTGAATCCTTAAAGGATGAAATTAAAAATTTTAAGGAACTAATGTAAGGCAAAAAGCGCTATATTTAAGTAGTAGCGGTGTACTATATTGATTGGGGAGCATGAAACGCTGGATTTCAATGCGGGAGTATGTATTTGGGATTTTCCTTATGAGCCTTGGGGTAGTATTGAACATCCTGTACTGGATGACTGAGCTTTTCATACGAAAGGAGACTCTCTACGGAGATTTCATGGAAGATCCGGTGGCTCACACGTTGATCATCCTCTTCATACCCATAATGGTTGTAGTGGGCTACCAGTTCATGCAGGAGCGCAGGCTCAGGGCGCAGGTAGAGGAGGCGAGGCTTAAAGCTGAGCAGTCGCGGGAGAAGCTTCAGGAGTTCTTCAGAGAACTTGAAGGCATAATGCACACCGTACCCGCGGCGGTCATCACCACCGACGGCGAGGGGCTCATAAACTTCTTCAACCGCCGCGCCATGGAGTACCTCAAGAGGGGCGAGGGGGAAATTCTTGGCACTCCAATATGGGAATACTTCCAGGAACCAGAGGTGGAGGCCACGATACGGAAATTGCTCAGCGGCGAGCTTAAGGAAAAGATGGTGACCTTGGAGGCCACGCTCCACACCGGAAAGGCGGTGCAGCTCTCAATTTCGGCTGTTCCCGGAGGCGACAGGAAGGTGGAAGGCGTCGGCGTTGTCGCATCCTTGCTGGACATAACCAGGCTGAAGAAGCTTATGGAGGAGCTGGAGGAGACAAATCGCTATAAAAACCTTTTCCTGGACATACTTCGCCACGACCTGCTCAACCCTGCTGGCGTTATAGACAATTACATAGACCTCCTGCTAGAGGACGCTAAGGAAGGCGAGAAGGAAGACCTCACCGCCATGAAGCGTGCTGTTAAGAAGATTTTAGACATAATTGAGGATGCCGCCAAGCTTGCTAAGCTGGAGAGAATCGAGCCGAAGTTCAAGGATATGGACCTTGACAGCGTAATCAGAGAGGTGATAGAGGATTTCAAGCCCCTGCTCAGGGAGGCAGGGATGGAGGTTGAGTACACCTCCAGGAGTGGCCTTTCCATAAAGGCGAGCCCTCTGCTCTACGATGTTTTTGCTAATCTTTTGAGCAACGCCATAAAGTACGCGAGGGACGGTAAGAAGGTGGTCATCGAGGTGGAAGACGATGGAAGTAACTACATCATTCGGGTTAAGGACTTCGGCGAGGGTGTGCCGGACGAGTTCAAGAAGGTTATATTTGAGCGCTTCAAGCGCAAGGAGAAGCGCGGGGTAAAGGGCACAGGTCTGGGGCTTGCCATAGTCAAGAGGATAGTGGAGATGCACTCCGGCAAAGTGTGGGTGGAGGACAACTCCCCTAGGGGCGCAGTTTTTGTGGTTAAGCTGCCCAAGCGCAGGGAAGGCTAAGCCTTCCAGTGCTCCCTCTCTTCATCCTATATCAACGGGTATATTAAATTCCGGCATATTTTTCCCTTTGTTTTATCCTCTCCTTATATGCTTTCATTTTACAAATTAAAGATTAGAATAGAGGAGGGAGGATTAGTTATTACAAAAGTTTAGAAACCTGCGTAACTCTTTAAAAAGGTGCTGGAGGAGGTCTGTGAAAACAGCCTCAGCAGACCCCCAGCACCCTAAACCTGCCTAGTAGCGCTGGCAGACGATGCCGATAAGCTTCACTCTGCACTTACCTTTGCCTCATACTTTGAGGGACACTTTACAAGCAGCTTATTTGCTATGAGTGTATCCCCGCGGAGTGTGCCTATGGCAACGACGTCTATCTGCGAGTTGGGATCAAACTCCTTATCCAGCGGGAAGGTTGCGGGTATAACACCATAGTAGGCCACCTTTATGCTCGCCTTGCCGTCGGTGAGGGTGAAGTTCAGATTCTTGGGCACCCAGCTTACTGTGCCTTCAACCACATAACCCTGAACCTGGACCTGCTTGCCCTGGTAGCTCTGGGCGTTATTAACAACCTCGCTCACACTCTTGTAGGGGTTCACAAAGCTCTCGCTAGAAGTCGTGCTGAAGGCTATGCCAACAAAAACCAGAACTACCGCAACACCCACAAGGTATTTGAGATTCTTTGCGGTCTTCTTATCCATACCTTCACCTCAAAAATAAAAAAGGAAGAGCTACATGCAGCTCTTGTGGCACTTACAGGTTGTATATGCAGCTTTCTTCTCCCTCTTCACAATTCTCATAATAATCACCGAGTTATTTACTGTTCGGGCGATACATATATTTTGTGCTTTACAAACTGTCAAACTTCTGGACACCTTACTTATTTCTCCGCAATGATGAAACGAAAGACTGAAGTCAAAAGCCATTCCTCTTTGACTACCCTGAACCCGGCTTTCCTTATGTTCTCAACCGTTCGTCTGTTTATCTCAGGTCCAAAGACCCTCGCTATTGGATTAAGCACGTCTAGAATCACTCCACCAATTTCATTCTCACACCTCATGTGTTCCAGAAAGTAAACTCTACCCCCCGGTTTCAGCACCCTGTAGAGCTCTCTCAGACCTCTTATCGGATTCTCTACAGAGCAGAATACGTATGTAGACACCGCCGCGTCGAAGACGTCATTTTTGAAGGGTAATGCCTCAGCATCACATTGAATAAGCTCCACATTCTTCCTGAGCTTTTCTACCTTCTCTTTTGCTTTTTCAAGCATCTTTAGGCTGATATCAATTCCAATAAAGTTTCCCCCTCCGTAATACTGTATGTTCTTACCTGTTCCTATACCCACCTCGAGAATACGATTTCCCTCAAGCCTCTCAAAAAGCAGCTTCCTCCACTTGGAAAAAGCCATAACCTCCATTGGAGACTCGAAAACGTCATAAAGTGCGGCGGCCCTATCGTACCTCTTCTTATCCACTCCCCTCTTGATATATTCACCCATATTTCCCCCTTCTTGATGTTATATTGGGTAACAATAACCACAAGTCCAGAAATTGTATCTAATTCTCAGTCACATACGCCTCAAGAAATTGCAGGAAAATATCCTTTGGCATGTATCCCACTGCCTTGTCCAGGAATTTACCGTTTTTATCCAGAATCACAAAGGATGGATGACCGGTTATGCGGTAAAGAATGAGCAATCTCCTATTTTCCGGTAGGTCTGAGTCTATTTTCACAGGCACAAAGTTCTCTGAAACAAAATCTATAACCTCTCCATCGCTCATCACTTCCTTATCCATCTTCACACACCAGCTACACCAACCAGCCCAGAAGTTTATGAGCACGGGCTTATCCACCTCCTTTGCCACCTGAACACCCTTATTGAGGTCATTCCATATCCAGTTTATCTGATGGTCTGCACCCTTCGCTGCACTGCTATCCACCTGAACATTTCCACCCTGAGATTGAAAGAAGAATATGAAGAGAAGCAAAGTTAAACCCAAGCCGAGTAGACCAAACAACCGCTTATCCATGTTATCAGTCCCTCGTTTAACAGGTACTCTGGATTGTCATGTTAAAAATACCTTTCTCCTGACAAAATGAAGACAATTGTGCGAAAATATTTTTCAAAATGTAACCGATACATCTGTGACAATATGAAAAACCTCCTGTTGCCAGAGGATCATCAATGTCAACAGCCTTATACCTCATTTACTGCAAAGCATTTAGCCTCCCTTTCGCTGGTAAACTCCAGTCGCTTTATCTTCTCCTCGTAATGCTTAACCCTCTGTGAAAGATGCTTAGTTACAATGTCCACATTCCTGTAGTTTATCCTGCACTGCCTCTCCCTGTGCATACAGTTAATAAGCTTGCGGTAGGTGTTGGTTGCGCATTCAACCTCACCAAGTTCCTCATATATGCGGGCCGCTTCCACATAGCAGCCTTTGGCCAGGTCGATTAACATGAGCATTGCAGGCTCATACCTTGCGCTGCGCATATTCACATAAACTGTTAGATAGCAGTCGCCAGCAAGCTGGTAAAGCGCTGCTGCACGGAGGGTGTTACCCTGCCTCTCAGCTTCTGCTCCCTGTTCCATAAAACTCCTCGCCAGCTCAAGTACGGCGGCACTTCCCCTTCGCATCGCCGCATTCAGCTCTTCATAACCAATTCTCAGCATTGCACCTATGTCCATGCTTTCAACCTCCACTGATGCATGAGCATGCCTGTTGTACCCATTTGAGATCACATTGACGCCTACTTTTGCAGCAGCCGAGCTATAATTTGTCCATAAAACCAAGGCATCCTCCTGAAAGAAAAAAGCATAAGCACGGTTACAAACGTTTAATACCGTCCATAACTGCATAAAGAGACTAAAATCAGAATATTATATCTTAATAATCCAGTACCATGCCCGGAACAAATTTTCATAAAAATGGAGAGGTTACCTAACTACCATATGGTGATGCACCAGCGGAGAGTTCGTTCGTGGCATGGGGTGGAGTTTGACATAAAAATTATAAATCAGAACTGGGCTAAGCTCGGAATTCTACCGCCTCATCCGCAGCTGGTAAACCTCATAATCAGGAAGGGGCTAGAGAGGAATAAAAACATCCAGATGCAGATTTTACATGAGTTTGGTCATGTTCAGACGTTTCCATTCGTTTTTCTATATTATCTCCCTCTCTATCTTTCAGCAAAGCTTGGAAATATAAATAATTGGTTTGTTGCAACTCTTGGTCTGTTCTTCTTTTGGGAGATGGTCGCCGAAATCTATGTTTTCTTCAAGGATGAAAATTATATTAACGCATATATTAATAACCTGAGCCTTTACACTGTATTTTTCTGGGTAATCGCAGTGATTTTTATAGTTCTGCCATTCGTGTGGTGAATGAATTTTTTAAATCCACATAAAAATCCTTGGAATATTACTTCTTTAATTTGGTCTCGAGGAAATCGCCTATTATTGTGCCAGCGATGAAAATTATGGTGTAGATAGCGATTA
Organism: Candidatus Pyrohabitans jungbluthii; assembly: GCA_002010065.2. Classification (GTDB taxonomy): domain Archaea; phylum Hydrothermarchaeota; class Hydrothermarchaeia; order Hydrothermarchaeales; family BMS3B; genus Pyrohabitans; species Pyrohabitans jungbluthii. Next base: position 190,362 of record MTMD02000008.1, read on the forward strand.
CTATAATGAAACCTATAAGCGTGGCACCAAAGAACAGAAAGCCACCCATGAAGAAGCTCAGCAAGCCGAAAACGATGCCAGTGATAACACCTATCTTCAGACCCTTCTTGAGCAACTTCATCTTATCTTCCTTTCCGGGACTCACATATCCGTAGACTACTCCGGCGATAAATACCAGCAGGTCAAGGGTCATATTTGTTTATATAGCCTACCAGCTATAAAATCCTTTGGATTTATACTGATATTTAAAACAAAGCTTTTATTCCTTTAACTCTATATTGATTAAAAATCCGGAGGAGGTAGGTTATGAAGACTTTTACCAGAGAGGAGCTGAAGAAATACCATGGTCTTGGAGGAAATCCTGCCTACGTGGCTTATAAGGGGAGGGTTTATGATGTCTCAGCAAGTGCGGTGTGGGAAATGGGCTCTCACATGGCTAAGCACCTAGCTGGCTACGATTTGACGGAAGCTATTAATGAAGCCCCGCACGATGCAAGCAGACTTGACAAATTCCCAGTGGTTGGGGAACTGAAAGATTAGGTACAGAGCATGCCCCACAAGTTCGACGCTGCTTGGGCAAGTATCCTGGAGGATGAGGAAAGGAAGGAGTTTCTGCCGCCAGTGGAGATACTTAAGAGGTTAGGTGTGAGAGAGGGCATTACCTTCGCTGACATAGGCTGCGGCACGGGCTACTTCACTATACCAGCAGCCGAGCTGGTGGGCAGGGGAAGAGTATTTGCCATCGATGTGCAGGCAGAGATGCTCGAGCTTCTGAAGAAGAAAATCAAAGACAGGGAGAACATAACCATTGTTAAGTCCAGTGAGGATACAATTCCACTTCCAAGTGAATCTGTGGACATAACCTTTATGGGAGATGTGCTCCACGAACTCGAGGGAGAGGGGACGCTGAGGGAGGCGTACCGCATCCTCAGGCGTGGAGGTGTTCTGGGAGTGGTGGACTGGAAGAAGGAGAAAATGGAAATTGGACCACCTTTTGAGGACAGGCTCTCTATAGAGGAGGCGAAAGCAAAGATAAAAGGGGTAGGATTTTCAGTAACGGAGAGCTTCGAAATTCCACCTTACCATTACTGCTTGATAGCGAAGAAGGATGAGCCCTAAGCTGAATTGGTAGAATAAACCCAAGAGAAATGAATGGCAAGCCCCGAGGGGGATTTGAACCCCCGACCTGCTGATTACGAGTCAGCCGCTCTTCCAGCTGAGCTACCGGGGCACTCCGTCACGCCGGAAGCAAGCTTCCGGGTAACTACTGCACAAATAGCATTTTCACGTAATATAAATTATTTATACCACGAGCCTAACTTAGAAGCATGAAAATTCTGGGCATCGACGAGGCTGGGCGTGGTCCTGTTTTGGGCAACCTAATCGTCGCTGGAGTCGCCTGCGAGGAAGAGGAGCAGGCAACCCTCGTGAAGATAGGAGTTAAAGACTCAAAAAAATTATCACCAGAAAGAAGGGAGGAAATCTTCGAGGAACTTGTCTCATCCTTTACCTACCGTGTGGTAGAGTTTACGCCCCGGGAGATAGACTCAAGACACCGCCGCAGGGAAACCCTCAACCAGATGGAAGCCAGAGCAATGATCGAGCTAATCAACCACTTTTCTCCGGATGTAGCGTACATAGACTGCATAGGTCCCAGCACCGGAAAATTCGCCAGCTTGCTTGCCAATGCGGGCATTGCCTGCTCGCTGGTGGTTGAGCATCGCGCTGACGAGCGCTACCCGATAGTTTCGGCTGCCTCGATAATAGCCAAGGTAATACGCGACCGCAAGCTTGAGATGCTAAAGCAGGAGTACGGCGACTTCGGAAGCGGCTATCCCAGCGACCCACGCACAGTAGCCTTTCTGGAGGAGCACATCAGCAAAGGCCTTCCTCCATTTGTGAGAAACTCCTGGCGCACTCTATCCAGATTTAAAAACCGCAGCTTAGACAGCTTCGAGTAGCTACTTCTCTTCAAGGCCCACGGCCCTGAAGAATCTGTCTGTAATTGCCTCCTCCGCTAGCTTGAGCAGGGAATCCTTGTCCTTTACCCCGCCAAATAAACCAAGGGGTATCTTCGCCGCCGCCGCAGTGGCATGCCCACCTGCGCTGCCTATATTTCCAAAAGCCTTCTGCATGACCTCACCCAAGTTTATTCTTATATCCTTATTCCTACCCGAGATGTGAATCACATCCCCGCCTATGCCATAGACGAGCACCGTGGAGATGCCCTCAAGACGGAGGAGGTAGTCGGCAGCCTGCGGCAGCGTATCGCGATCCCTGATAAAGCCAACATTGGTGAGGAGGAAGCTGCCCCTTATTTTCCTGTTTCTTATCGCCTCGCTCAGCACATCTAAGGTTTCCGCCGACATCAGTGGAGTCTCAATCTTCAGCAGGAGGTCGTGGTCTGCCTTGGAGTAGAGCAGCGCCACAGCTTGGAGGTCATCGCTGGTTGTGCCCCGGGTAAAATCGTTGGTGTCTGTCTTTATCCCATAGAGCAGTGCCGTAGCAAGCTCAGGGGTTATCTCTATGTTCAGATGGGTAAGGTACTCTGTGAGAATGGTGGAGGTGGCACCCACCTCTGGGCGTATGTCCTTGTACACAGCCACCACCCTGCTCTCATCCACAGGGTGATGGTCTATTACTATGTCAGGGGTTATGTTCTTCGGCAAGGAGTTATTCTCTCCGGGTATCGAAGCCTCAATAAGAGCTATCTTGGAGTAGTCGCGAAGGTCACGCACCTTGGCTATGGGTATGAGCGTTATCCCGAGAAGGTTCACAAGGGCGCGGTTTTCCTCATGACCTATCTCTCCACCGTAGATTATGTCAGCCTTGTTGCCAAGATGCTCCACAATCTGCTTCAATGAGAGGGCGCTGGCAATCGCATCTGGGTCTGGATTGTCCTGGGTTACTATCGCCACACCCTTTGGAGCCTCTTTTATAATCTTCTGGAGCAGTTTGAGCTTCTTCCTCAAACCCAGCTCTTTCAAGGATTTTATCGCCTCCTCGGCGACGACGACGGTGGGGTATACCACAACGTCAATGTCAAGCTTCCTGAACTCATCTGCTGTGCTATCCTTGCCGGCGCGGAGAATTATGGGAACTTCTTCGTTAAGCGTCCTCACAGCCTTGGCAGCGCGCTTGTTCAACTCAACATCTGTGGTTAAAATAAGCACCGCCTCAGCCTTGTCCACATTTGCAGCCTTTAGCGTCGCGACATCTGTTATATCGCCCTTTATCACATTCTCAAAATTCCTCTCCTTCAGGGTCTCTATCCTCTTATCATCCTTGTCGATGATCAGCAGGCTTTTCTTCTGCTCCTGAAGCTTGCTAGCTGCCAAGTAGCCAGCGGTGCCACAGCCGAGTATTACGTACATGAAAACCACCTGAAAAAGGCTGGGTGTTAACTTTCATAAACCTTTCGCAGATAAGGTATATAAAAGGTAGCGAGGAGTTCACCAAACCATGGCTGAATAGTGGCGCACAGAAACCTTTATTAGACTCCCGGGAGTTACTTTTTACCCACACGTTCATTTCTGGAGGCGTTGAGAAGAATGAAGCTTCTGATTCCTGGTCCGGTAGAGCTGGACAGCGAGGTTCTCCTCGCCATGGCAAAGCCGCTGATGGGTCACCGCACCCCTGACTTCGAGGAGATACTCGTGGAATGCTGGCGCCTTCTCAGGGAGGTTTACCAGACGCGCAACGACGTGGCGATCATCACTGGCTCCGGCACCAGCGCCATGGAGGCGGCGGTGGCAAGCGTTATCAAGGAGGGCGATGAAGTAATCTCAATTACTGGCGGAAAGTTCGGCGAGCGAATGGGTGAGATAGCCCAAGCTTTTGGCGCAAAGGTTAGGCGCGTTGATGTTGAGTGGGGAAATACCTTCGCCCTGGAAGATGTAGAGCGTGCTGTTGCTGAGAGCAACGCCGTGGCAATTACGCTCACCCACAATGAAACCAGCACGGGCGTGGTGCACGACGCAAAGGCGATAGGAAAGCTCGCCAGGGAGTACGACCTCCTTTTCATAGTGGACGGAATAACCAGCGTTGGCGGCGATGATGTTAAAACCGACAAGTGGGGCATTGACCTCTGCATCACAGGCTCGCAGAAGTGCCTTGCAGCGCCACCTGGCTTAGGCTTCGTCGCGGTCAGCGAGCGAGCGTGGGAAGCAATAGAGAACAACCCGCGGAAGCGGGCATATTACCTAGACCTGGCGAAGTACAGGAAGTCGCTGGCAAAGAACACTACGCCATTTACACCCTCAGTCACGCTCATCTACGGGCTCTATGCGGCGCTCAAGAAAATAGAGGAGGAAACCCTCGAAGCGAGGATAAAGCGCCACCGAACTCTAGCGAAAGCCACCCGCGAAGCTGCGAAGGCCATGAATCTGGAGCTTTTCGCAGCACAGCGCTGCGCCAGCAACACAGTTACGGCGATTAAGATCCCATCTGGGCTCACCGACGACGACGTGCGTGGCGCCCTCAAGCGGGAGCATGGCATTCTCGTGGCTGGAGGTCAGGCGCAGCTTAAGGGCAAAATCTTCCGCATAGGGCACATGGGCAATGTGAGCTTCTCTGACCTGGTGCAGGTGCTCGCAGCGCTGGAGCTTGTGCTGAAAAAGGCAGGACATGAGCTAAAGCCGGGCGAGGGAGTTGCAGCGGCGGAGCAGGTTTTCGCCTCCCAGAAATGAGCAGCACACTCGACGGCTACATCTCAGGTGGTATCTTCTTCCTCTGGGTAGCGTTGGGCAGCTACGCGCTGCTGAACGCTGAACTAAGCGAGGCTGTCTACCTCTGCGCTGTTATGCTCTCCAGCTTTGCGGTGAATACTCTGCTCAAGCTGGCTTTCAAAAAGAAGAGACCCCACGAGATAGATGCGCAGAGCAGGAAATTCTATCTAGGTGCGCAGCGCTATGCCTTTCCCAGCGCTCATGTGCAGCTAGCATTTACAGCGTTTGCCCTGATTCAGGGCTTTTTCCCGTCGCTCTTTACAAAAGCGCTACTTTTAACCCTTGCCACACTTCTCTCCCGCCTCTACCTGGGCAGGCACTGGTTCAGCGATGTTGTGGCGGGTGCAGCGATTGGTTATGGAGTTGGATACGCCGGGGTCGTAGTGTGGGGTTGATCTACACCTTAAGAAGACTCCCCTCATGTTCACATCACGCTTGAGAGTAAAATATATAGAGGAGGAGGCTAAAGAAAAAATCAATAAATTTATACTTTCCCTCATTATATCCATCATTACAGCCTTCGAATATTTTTAAAAACTAATTTATTGTTAGAAATATAATATTTATGCAAATTATAACTTTATATAAATTTTAGCTAAAATTTTTTCTAAAACTATTCTCAAAATTTTGAGAAGTCATCCTTGTCTTCTCTTATGCTACTTACCACCCTCCCCACAGGTATTCTCCGCAATACATGCTCAAGCTCATCAGCTCATCCCTCAACTCTCTCCCCTCAATCTCCCGCAGTTCTTCTTCACCCATATGGGCACACTTAAAACCTCTCAACTATATACACCAGCATCCCCTCAAAAATCGCGTAGCCATCGCCTTTTGCTTCGTTGTTTCCGCGGGTCCAGTCCGGGTACATATAGCGATAAAACGCCCTCTCTGGATGGGGCATCATCCCGAGTATTGTGCCCTCCGGCGAGGTTAAACCTGCGATATCGGCATAGCTACCGCTGGGGTTGAGGGGATATTCCCCCTGAGCAACTTCGCCTTCCGCAGAGCAATAGCGAAGCGCCACCTGGTGATTCTCCTCAAGCTGCGCGAGCATGCGCTTCTCTTCGCCCAGAGGCAGCACTACTCTACCTTCGGCGTTTGCCACCGGCATTCGGGAGACGTTCTTAAGCTTTAGGGTAAAAAGTGAGGAGTTGCACTTGCGCAGGTAAACCCACCTGTCCTCGAAGCGCGCTGAGGCGTTCTTCGCCAGCGCAAGCGTTGGTTCGCCTACTTCTCCAAAGGGGAGAAGACCCGACTCTATGAGCACCTGAAAGCCGTTGCATATCCCCAGGATAGGCTTTCCCTCGTCCACAAAGCTTTGAAGCTCTCGTCTAAGGCTGTAGCTCAGCATCTTTCCAAATATAGCGCCGCTACGAATGCGGTCACCGAAGGAGAAGCCGCCCGGAATAACCAGACCATGAAACTCTTCAAGGGAGCGTTTTCCTTTTATGAACCTGTTGACGTGCACCACCTCAGCCTTCGCCCCAAGTTCTACGATTGCCGCCGCCGTTTCTGCGTCGCAATTTGTGCCCGGGCCGCGCATCACTAGCACGCGAGCTTCGCTGAGCTTCACAGCCTCACCCCGCTCTGCCAGCTCTCCTTTAGCTCCCTTATACCCTCGCGGAGAAGCTCCTCACCAAGGTGCGTCACCACCACCTCATCGCCGCCAGTTTCGCCTATTTTAGCAAAGGTTACGCCATTCATCAGTGCTTCAAACTCCTGTGCCTTGCTTGGTGGCACCTCGACAAGGAAGCGGGAGTTGCTCTCAGAGAAGAGTATAAAATCATGGCGCATCGTTTGCGATGTTGGGACAAGCGAAAGCTCAACCTCTGCGCCTACGTTGCCTGAGAAGCACATCTCCGCAAGGGCAACAGCTAAGCCTCCCTCGCTCAGGTCATGGCACGCTTTAACCAAACCTGCGTCTATTGCTCTGGTGAGGGCTTCAAAAGTGCGCTTGGCTTTAGAAGGCTCTACCTTAGGCACGCTCTTGCCCAGAAAACCCTTGAGCTTGTAGTAGTGCGAGCCTCCAAGCTCTGGCTTTGTCTCACCAAGGATGTAGATATAGCTTCCCTCGCGCTTGAAATCCATGCTCACAGTCCTGCGCACATCCGGAACAATGCCCAGGGCGGAGATCAAAAGTGTGGGTGTGACCCCCCCGAGGGGCGACTCGTTGTAGAGGGAGTCCTTGCCGGAGATGAAGGGCGTTTCATAGGCTCTGGCAATGTCGTAGCAGGCTTTGGCTGCCCTGACGAGGGTACCTAAGTTTTCGGGCTTCTCCGGGTTGCCCCAGCAGAAGTTGTCCAGAAGCGCTATCCTGCGACCTCCCACGGCGATGTTGTTGCGTATAGCCTCGTCTATGGCTGAGGCTGCCATCCAGTACGCGTCTATCTTGCCATACTCGGGGTTCAGTCCGTTGGAAATAGCTATGCCCTTCCAGGAGTTGCGCAGCGGCTTGAGCACCGCCGCATCTCCTGGACCGTCGCAGGCTTCGCCCTGGAGTGGCTTCAGCACCGTCGCCGCCTTCACCTCATGGTCGTATGTGCGGATAACACTTTCCTTGCTCGCCACATTGGGCATCGCTAGGATGCGGTGCAGGTCCTCGCCAAGCCTGCCCGGCTCGAAGCTGGGTTCGCTGAGCTCAGGTGGCGACCACCTCGCGGTGCGCCTCACGCGGGGCAAGCCCTCGAAGAGGAACTCCACGTCCAGCTCCGCCACCTTTTCATCGTGATAGTAAATCTCAAGCCTGCGCTCGGGTATAAGCTCGCCTATCGCAGTGGCTTCAACCTCCTCATCGGCAAAAATCTCCAGCACGCGGTCAAGATTTGAAGGGGGCACAATCAGGAGCATCCTCTCCTGGGATTCAGAAACCCAGATCTCCCAGGGCTTCATGTTCTCGTACTTTAAGGGCACCCGCTCCAGGTGCACCCTCGCTCCACACCCGAAGCGATGAGCCTGCTCGCCTATTGCGCTGCTCAGCCCGCCTCCACCCAAATCAGTGATTGCGCTTCCAAGCTCAGCCTCACGCACTTTAAGTATCGCCCGCTTTATCTTCTCCTCCTCTATGGGATCGCCTATTTGCACGGCGGTGCCAAAAATCTCCTCGGCGCCCTCCTCAAGCTCTGAGCTTGCAAAAGTCACGCCATGTATGCCATCTCTGCCGGTGCGCCCTCCCACGAGAAGAAGCACATCCCCTGGCTTTGCCTCGCGCTTGTACTTGCTCTTCTTGACTATGCCCACGGTGCCGCAGTAAACCAGGGGGTTGCCCACATAGCTCTCATCGAAGAATATGGCGCCGTTGACAGTGGGTATGCCCATGTTGTTTCCGTAGCTTCCTATCCCGGCTACGACGTAGGTGAAGATGAACCGCGGATGCCTCATTCCTTCTGGCAGCTTCTCGTAGGGGTAGTCGAGGGGACCAAAGCACAGCACGTCGGTATTTGCTATGGGCTCGCCCCATACGCCGAGAACATCGCGAATAACCCCGCCAACACCAGTGGCGGCGCCGCCAAAGGGCTCAATTGCACTTGGGTGGTTGTGCGTCTCCACCTTGAAGGCTATGGCGTAGTCGCCTTCAAAATCCACAATGCCCGCGTTGTCTTCAAATACTGAGAAGCACCACTCCGGCGAAAGCTCTCGCGTGACCCTTGCGACGGTGCTTTTAAGCAAGCCGTCTATCTCCTCACCGTCATAGAGGATTATGCCCTTAAACGTCTTGTGCACACAGTGCTCGCTCCAGGTCTGGGCAAAAGTTTCAAGCTCCACGTCAGTAGGCTCTCGCCCCAGCTTGCGGTAGTACTCCTGTATCCGCCTCATCTCCTCCAGGTTCAGAGCGAGCTGACGGTGCTCACTTATCCTAAGAAGCTCCTCTTCGCTCGCGTTGAGCAGGGGGATTACCTCAGCACTCAGGTTAATCCACCCTCCTTATCTCGTAATCCTGACTCACGGGGTTAGCTAAGAGCCGGCGGCACATCTTCTCCACATCTTCTCGCGAGTAGTCGCCCTCGATTATAAACAGCTTTGCGGTGTGCACATCTTTAACCCTATCGAAGCCCAGCATCTTCAGTGCATACAGCGTGGACTCGCCCTCTGGGTCCTGCACCCCCCGCTTATAGGAAACCCGAACCTCCCACTTCATTGTCCTGCCCCCCTCTTCTTCCATATGGCGATTATATCACTGAGTATTGCGCTCTGCGTCTCTATGGCACCTGCCCCCTTACCCACGACGGTTATCTCGCCCGCGACGTCGCAGTGGAGCATGGCAACGTTGAGAGCGCCGTCCACATTGAGGGGGTGCGTCTCGGGAATAAGCCTGGGAGAAACTTCGAGATGGTTGTTCCTTACCTCGCCTATGAGCTTTATCACATATCCTCTCTCCTTGGCTAGGCGAATCGCCTCAGGGGTTATTCGAGTTATACCCCTTGTCTTAACATCGCTAAAGGTGGCATCTATGCCCATTATCGCATTCGCAAGTATCACCAGCTTGCTGGCTGTGTCTATGCCCTCAATGTCATACGTGGGGTCGGTCTCAGCATAGCCAAGCTCCTGCGCCTCCTTGAGCACCTGCTCGAAGCTTAGCCCCTCGCGCGTCATTCGGGAGAGGATGTAGTTGGTTGTGCCGTTGAGTATTCCCTCTATCGCCGTAATTTTATCACCGCTTAGCGTCTCCCTCGCCAAGTTTATCACCGGCATTGCTCCGCCCACGCTGGCCTCGAAGCGGAACTCCACGTTATTTCGTGCTGCCTCTGTAACCAGCTCTTTATATTTAAGCGCAAGCGGCCCCTTATTAGAGGTTACCACGTGCTTCCCAGCCTTAAAGCCAGCGAGCATGTGGCTGAGCCCTGGCTCGCCCGTCTTTATATTTGAAGGCGTGGCCTCGATTACCAAGTCGGCGTCTATCTCCTCGATCGCCTCTATGCCAGTCATCTCCTTTGCTCCGGGGTAGTTGACTATTGCTCTGGTTTGCCTCGCAACGCTGAGTGCCTTCTCTAAGTCGAGTCCCTCTTCAGCGTAGGCGGTGCCGCTTATGTCGGTTATCGAAACCACCTTAACCTCGAGGGAGTAGCGCTGCTTTAGCTCCTCCCGTTTGCGAAGCAGCACCTCTGCAAGACCCTGACCTATGACACCAAAGCCGATAATCTGGACGCGCATGCTATACCTCCAGGCTTCTGACTATCTCCAGGTTCTTCTCCTTTGCTATGGAATAGATCCTCTCCATTACCCTGCGCCTGTCCACACCTTGGGAAACTTCTATATCCACTATAGCTGAGGACTCCTTATCAGGGTGGGGCATCGCAAGGCTGAGGTCAGAGACCATAACTCCTTCAAGCTCGTTTATCCTGTCTATTGTGTCGCGGAGGTCAGTATCTACGACATGCCCAATCATGAGCAGGGTTATCCTCTCCTTCTTGGTTACCTCTCCAAGCTTTGTCACACGCACCCCTTGCTCTTCGAGTTCATTTATAATGCGCTCCAGGCTTGCCTCGTCTGGCACGTCGATGGTGAAGTGCACAGGCACTCGCCCTGAGCGGAGCTTCTCCTCTTCGCGCAGGTGGATTATGCTTATCACATTACCGCCGTACCTTGAGATCGGCTCCAGCGCGAGCAGAAGCTGCCCTGGCGTATCCTTCAGCTCAAGATCAACGCTAACCCTCATGTCCATCACCACAGTTTTCCTTCTTCTCCCCATAAGCCGGAGAAGAGATTCTCCTCCTCTTCCTTGTAAACCTCTGGTTTTGTTTCTCTCTTTTTCTGCTTTTGGGCACGCCTCCTCTTCTTTATGCCCCTGTCAGCAAACTTTAAAAGAGTGCCGTAGTCCTCGAGAAGGTGCTCAAGACTGTGAAGCGAGATGTTCTGGGTGAAGCGCTTGTGGGTCTCGTACACCTCGCCGGTAAACTCTCTAATCGCCTCCTTCATCTCAGAAAAGGTGGCATGGTCAGTGAGGTTGAAGAGGAAGTCTTTATCCAGGTAGCGGCAGAAGTCGAGAATGAAGGTTTGCACAACGTAGCGGGCGGCATAGCTATCGCGGTCCATGCCGGAGATTATCCTGATGAAAAGCTTTATCTGCTCCTCCACCGCCTCCCGAGAGGTGATGTCGGCGAAGAATCTGTTGCCCTTTCGTAGCGAGGTGAACTCGTCTCTTCCCTGAGCAGAAGTTTCTACCTCATATGCGCGAAGCGCTTGCTTAAACTCCTCTTCGCCGAACATGCAAGAGAATTTTGGGGGCAGGGAATATATAATTTCCGGATGGCTCAGCAAATCCTGGGCACCGGGTCTGCCAGAGGCCAGTCCAGGATTCTCTTCCCGCCGATCTCTGTCTCCATTACCACCCTCTTTGGGTGCTCAGAGGTGACCTCCCCTATTATCGCCGCGTTTTTCCCGACTTTTGTGGAGCGAACTGCGCTGAGCACCTCCTCCGCCTTTTCTCTCTCCACGGCGATTAGCGCTTTGCCCTCGTTGCCCACGCTCAGGGGGTCTATGCCCAGAAGCTCACACGCAGAAAGCACCTCTTCGCGAATTGGCAGGTCGCTTTCCCGGATTACTATGCCCACATTAGCTTTGGCAGCCCACTCGTTAAGCGCACTCGCGACACCGCCTCGAGTGGGGTCCTTCATCGCCTTTACCCCGCCTACCCTGAGGGCGCGCTCTACCGCAGGCCATACGGGGGCGACGTCCGACTCAAGCGTTGTCTCAAACTCAAACCCCTCGCGGAAGGCGAGCAGCGCAGTGCCATGGTCGCCTATAGTGCCGGTGATTATAATCACATCCCCAGGCTCAACACCGGCGTCGGTTATCACCCTTCCCCTTTCAGTTATCCCCACGCCTGTAGTGGTGACCACCAGCTTATCCAGCTTTCCTCTCTCCACCACCTTGGTGTCACCTGTGACTATCGCCACGCCGCACTCGCGAGCGGCGGCATCCATGCTCTTTATAACCTTTTCAAGTTCCTCTTTGGGCAAGCCTTCCTCTATCACCAGCGCCGAGGCTATAGCGAGAGGCTTTGCTCCCATTACCGCAACGTCGTTAGCCGTGCCGTACACCGCAAGTTTGCCAATATCGCCACCCGGAAAGAAGAGGGGCGAGACGGTGTGCGCGTCGGTGGCGATAACAATCTCGTAGTCGCCCACGCGGAGCGAAGCGCCGTCATCGAGGGCTTCTAAGCCAACTCCTCCAGCATTCTTGTTTGTTATATTCGCGGCTATCACCTGCTCTATCAGCTCCTCCATAAGTCTGCCACCGGCGCCGTGGGCGAGAGTAATCTCTTCACTCAAAGGGGTACAACCTCCGTCTCAAGTCGATCTGCAGTGGGATACTCCTCTACTATATAAAAGCGCAGCTCCTTTAAGTACTTTGCAAGCTCTCTTGCAATTTCCCGAGTGGTCTCCAGCCTTCGCTTTTCTTTGTCAACAGCTATTAAATGAGGTGGTATGTCAAACTCGCGCACCAGGCGCAGCCTCAGCCTCTCCAGGTCTCCATCTGCGTAAACTACGCCCTTGAGCAGAAGGCCCTCTTCTGTGACCTCCTCATAGGGCTTTGCACTCGCTAAGGCGGTGCGTAGCAGGCGCTGGCGAAGCTGCCCTGCATCTTTATAGCGGGAGGTGCAGAAGTGCACCCTCGCATCGGCGAACCTCTCCAGCCTCTCCATAGCTTTTAGCGCCGCCTCTCTGCTTCCCACAACTGCGTACGAATCCCCTCGCAGAGAGAAACCCCTCGACCTTAAAGCCTGAGCATTTGTGTCCGAGAACTCAAGCTCATTGAGGTTGAGAAACCCTCCCAGTGAAGCAACTCTGGTTGCGATTTCGACAATCTCCTCCTCTCCATCCGGGAAGGCGGGTATCTCAACCCCAACCTCCAGCCCAATCCGCTTCGCCTTGCGGATGCTCTCCCACACCTGCGTGCGATTCTTCTGTGTGATGTGAAACCTCAACTCGTCCAGACCAGCGCTCTTAAGCTTCTGCAGCTCGCCTTCGTCCAGGCAGGTGGCGGTGTACATGTGGATGTGAAACTCCTCACCAAACTTCGACTTTAAAAGCTGAATGTAGTGTAGAGTTCTTTCCAGCTTCAGCGCAGGATCGCCGCCAGTTATGCCAGCGCCTTCAGCTCGCATGCGAAGTGCCTCGGCGATTACCTCGGCGTCACTTTTCACAAGCCTCTCGTTAACCCAGGCAACATCTTTGCCGCGGCGCTTCTCTGAGAGAGGGCAGTAGTAGCATCCTTCGCGGCACAAGCCTGTGACGAAGAGCACAAGCTTCGCTCCCTGCATGCAAAGCTCGCAGCCTCTTGCTAGTTCGCCTATGTACGCGTTGCCTTCCCTGGTTGTTTGCATACCCAGCGAGGGATGTCTAACCTCTGAAAATCACCGCAGGTGGATGCACTCCCCGTAAATTATACGCCTCTGCTTGCCCGCGTCGGTTTTGAGGATGAGGGCGCCTTCCTCGTCTATCTTCACTGCTTCGCCCTCTATCGTTTCCCTGGGTGTGAGTATCCTTACCCTTTTGCCCAGAGTGGAGCACAGGTCTTCCCAGTCTATCAGCAGGCTTTGCATTCCCCCTTTAAGAAAAATCTCATATGAGCGCTCAAACTCATTGAGAAGCTCTGCCAGGAGCCGGTTCCTATCCACATTTTTACCAAGCTCCTCAACCAGCGAAGTGGCACCGGAGCGAATCTCCTCTGGGAAACTCTGGGTGGAGTTGTTCGCGTTTATCCCTACCCCTACCACGAGGAAGTTGAGCATGTCCAGCTCCGCCTCCACCTCAGTTAAAATTCCGCACACCTTCCTATCATGAATCAGCACATCGTTGGGCCATTTTATACTAGCGTCGACGTGGTAAAGCCTGCGCAGCGTCTTTGCAACGCCTGCACCGAAAATCAGTGTGATTTTAGGAGCTTCCTCAGGCGCTATGTTTGGCCGCAGAATGAGGGAAAACCACAGCCCACCCCGCGGCGAGAGCCACACTCTGCCCACCCTGCCTCTGCCATGGGTCTGCTCCTCCGCTATGACAACGCTCCCCTCCTCTTCCTCTGAGCGGGCAAGCTCCTTCGCAAGGTCGTTGGTCGAAGCTACGCGTTCGTGAATGTAGAGCCTCCTACCAAATCTTCTCGCCTTAAGATACCTTCTTATCTCCGATTCTAGGAGCAGGTCAGGCATGCTCGTAAGGCGATAACCCTGTTTACCAACTTCGATTTCCACCCCCCTCGCCTTTAGCGTGCGAATCTGCTTCCATATTGCTGTCCTGCTCACCCCAAGCTTGGTTGCAAGTTCCTCGCCTGAGATATAGCTTCCCAGGCGTTGCATGAGTATGCGCAGAAGCTCCTCCCGCATAAAAACTATTTTATCCAAGAGGTTATAAAAATGTAATTATGAAGGAAAAGCTCAAAATCTTCCGCAGAGGTGAGGGGGAGAAGGAGATAAATCTTGGCTCGGGTCCAATACGTCTGCTTGTGCGCAGTCGCTTACTCGAGGGTATGGTGGTTGAGCTTGAGCCGAAAGCTGAGATACCAAAGGTCTACTCCCACGAGGGCGAAGAGCTTAGAATAGTGCTCGAAGGCGAAATTGAGGTAGAGGTGGAAGGGAAGCGCTACCTTCTTAAGGAGGGGGACTTCATGTGGTTCGACTCCAGCTTAAGACACAGGATAAGGAACCCCACCGATAAAAAGGCGGTGTACTTCTCTGTCAACTCGCCCCCTTCGCTTGAGTGGTAACTACTCCCTCTCGTACTTCTCCTCGGATTTTCTTTTTGCAGCGTCGATGTACATGCTAACCGCCGTTGCTATGGCTGCGACGCGTTTATCCTCGCGGAAAGCCTCGGCCAACCTCGCTTCGCGTGCTTCGTCCTCCTTTATTATCTCGGGTATCTTTGCGAGGATGTTCTGCTCCTCTATGAAGTTGGTAGAAAGCTCACCTCTGCGGAAAGCCTCATTGCGCATCACCGCTTTGTGGAAGGGGATGTTGGTTTTTACGCCTGTTATTATATACTCGCTAAGGGCGCGCTCCATTCTCGCAATCGCCTCTTCTCGAGTTCTTCCCCACACGACGAGTTTTGAAATCATGGAATCGTAGTAGGGCGGAATTGTGTAGCCCATCCTTATGCCAGAGTCTATTCTAACTCCAGGACCTCCGGGGGAGCGATAGCGGGTTATTTTTCCAGGCGAAGGTGCAAAGTCGTTCAGCGGATCCTCGGCGTTAATCCTGCACTCTATTGCATGCCCAAAGAGGGGCACCTCGCTCTGCTCATATTCTATTGCCTCTCCCGCAGCTATTAGTATCTGCTCCTTAACTATGTCTATGCCGGTGGTGCGCTCTGTTATGGGGTGCTCCACCTGCAGGCGGGTGTTCATCTCAAGGAAGTAAAACTCCCCCTGGGAGTAGATGAACTCCACTGTGCCCGCGTTGGTATATTTTATGGACTCCGCGGCTTTGACCGCTAAGCCGCCGATGCGCTCTCTAAGCTCCGGCGTAACAATGGGCGAGGGGCACTCCTCAATAAGCTTCTGATGCCTGCGCTGTATAGAGCACTCGCGCTCGTTGAGGTGAAGCGTCTTGCCGTGCTTATCAGCGAGAACCTGAAATTCTATGTGCCTGGGGCGAGAGAGGAACTTTTCAATGAAAAGCGTTGCATCACCAAAGGCGGACTTAGCCACGCTTTTCGCAGACTCTATCGCCTGCTCCAGTTCAGCCTCGCTTTTGACAACCTTCATCCCTATTCCGCCGCCGCCTGCAGAGGCCTTGAGCACAATGGGATAGCCTATCTCTTCAGCTATTGCCTTGGCTTCTTCAACATCGCGAACCTCGCCCTCGCTACCTGGCACCACAGGTACGCCCGCCTTCTTCATGGTCTTCCTTGCCTCAATCTTGCTCCCCATGAGTTCGACAGCTTTGCTCGAAGGGCCTATGAAGGTTATGCCGTGCTTTTCGCAGGCTCGCACAAATTTCGCATTCTCAGCCAGGAAGCCGTAGCCCGGGTGGATTGCATCTGCGCCGCTCTTCTCTGCCACATCTAGAATTGCGTCGATATTCAGGTAGCTCTGGCTCGGGGGTGCAGCTCCAATCAGGTAAGCCTCGTCAGCATACTTCGCATGAAGCGCGTGCTTATCTGCTTCAGAATACACTGCTACAGTGGGTATGCCAAGCTCCCTGCATGCGCGCATCACGCGAACTGCAATTTCTCCCCTGTTTGCAACAAGGATTTTACCGAACATGATTTAGGCATCTCCTGCGCGCTTTTTATAATTATCGAGGCACCCTGCGTAGCACCACCTTAACCAAAGGAAGCCCGCGCTCACAAGAAAGCTTTGCACCGGAATCTTTAATCATAACCACGTCGCCAACTTTAAGTCCCTCGGGGGAGCAGAGCAGGTAATTCTCGCACAGCACTTTATTGCAAGCGACCGGCGAATACACTAGCTTTGCGCCGATGAGCGCCTTCCTCGGCTCTATTCCTGCCTCAACCTCCGCCTCCTCCACCTCGACAACCACAGCCTCGCCATAGACGGCACAGGTATGGCTTTTCTTCCTTACCCCGACGACGCGGTACTTCCTCCCAGCCTCAAGGTTCTCCAAGCAGGTTTTGCTGAGCTTGCACTCTGCGCATTCTTCCGCTGCGCCGTAGTGGATAAAGAGGTATCCCTCCTTTGCAGACCTCTTATCTATAAGCGTGATCGGCATCATATTACCCCTGTTACCTTTGCAACCTTCTCTGCCTTATCTCTACTCAGATTCACGTGCTCAAGGATGGTGTAGCGGTGCGGGCGTATTTCGCGCGCCTTCACAAGCGCCTCAACCACCTCTCTCCTGCTCACCCCTAGCTCCTCTGCGCATGTGGGTGCACCTATTTCGCTGAGCGCGCTGCGTATGCGCTGCCAGTCGCCGCCATGGAGGTACATCATCATTATTGTTCCCACTCCACACTGCTCGCCGTGGAGCGCGGGCTTCTCGGCTATCATATCCAGAGCGTGGCTGAACTTGTGCTCAGAACCAGAGCCAGGGCGGGAGCTGCCAGCGATGCTCATAGCTACGCCGCAGGATATGAGCGCCTTCACAACCTTGCGGATACCCTCGCGGGAGCTGCGAATCTCCCCGGCGGAGCGCATAACTATTTTTGCGCTCATCCTAGATAAGGCGATTGAATACTCGCTTATCTCCTCGCCAGTAACACGGTGGGCAAGCTCCCAGTCACGCGTCGCCGTGAACTTTGAAATCACGTCCCCACATCCGCTGGCGGTAAGGCGATAGGGTGCTGAGTCTATAATCTCTATATCTGCAAGCACACCAAGCGGCGCAATTGCTTCCTTTGAGACTGTGCCATTCTTGTCCTTTATAGAGGCACGAGAGCTTGCGACTCCATCATGGCTCGCCGCTGTCGGCACACTCAAAAACTCCACACCAAGCCTCTTTGCTACCAGCTTGGCTACGTCTATCACCTTGCCTCCTCCCACACCCACAAGGAATTCTGCGCCTAAGCTGCGTGCTGCCTCAAGCGCTTCCTCGACAGCTTCAAAGCTCGCCTCCCTCAGCCCGAAAACCTCAACCTCATGCTCCTCCCCCAGGATTTCCGCAGCGCGCGCCCCCGCAACCTTTGCAGTGGCGCTTCCTGTAAGAAGAAGGCAGCGGTTCCCGAGCTTTAACTGCGCCACCAGTTGATTAAGCTTGCCCAGCACGCCTTCACCCACGAGCACAGCTCTCGGAAGCTGCATCAGCTTGGTGCGCATAAAAAATAGAAGAGATTTCAAAGATTATATAACTTTGCTATTTCTGGAGTAGCGATTCAATTGTGCGAAACAGCTTCGCCATGTTTATCGGCTTGTCAACATGTGCATCTGCCCCTGCTTCCCTGCTCTCCTCCTTGGTCTCCGGCTCTACCATCACTGTAAGTATTATCACCGGGATGTCCTTAAGCGTGGGATCTGACTTGATAACCCTGCACGCCTCTATTCCAGACATCCCCGGCATCATGAGGTCGAGGATGATAAGGTCTGGTCTATCGCCAGAGCGAAGCTTTTCTATGGCCTCCTCCGCACTCTCATAGAGGTCCACCTCGTACCCTCGCTTATTCAGGATTTTTGAGAGTATAGCCCTTATATCTGGCTCGTCGTCCACAACCATTATCCTCGCCATACTACTCACCCTTTGGTAATTTTGTCCAGAAGATGCTTCCCCTGGGAACGTTGTCCTCTACGCCTACTTCACCACCGTGCAGCTCTGCCACGCGTTTGGCTATCGCCAGCCCCAAACCTGAGCCTTTCACACCACCTCTACCTCCTCTGCTGAACCTGTCAAATATTGTTACCTTCTGCTCCTCCGGTACACCAGGCCCATAGTCTGCGAAGCTTATCTTCCAGTAGTCTCCTTCTTCCTCTGCGGAAATCATCACCTTCTGTCCTTGCCTAGCGTATTTAATGGCATTGCTGAGGAAGTTCCCGAAGATTTCCTCAACTATTGGGTTAGCCTTTACCGGCAGACTTCTGTCGATTCTGTTTTCTACGCTCATGCCAGCTTCGCTGAGCATTGGTTTGAACTCCTGTACCACGTCAGAGATAACCTCAGCAAGATCCATCTCCACTTTTTTGATTTTCTCCATGCTGGCGAGCTTTGAAAACTTTGTGGCATTCTCTATCACTTCAATAATCCTCCCTGCATTCCTGCGGATTGCCATTATTGTTTCTGAGTCTATTCCATCGCCCTGAGCCTGCTCAGCGTACCCCTTTATTATACTTGCATAGTTCATGAGGTCATGATGAAGGATATCTATAAAAAGGTCTTTAAGCTCGTTGCTTTGCTTCAATTTCTCTGCATAATCCCTTAGTTTCTCCTCTGTCCTCTTCAGCGGGGTTATGTCTGAAAGAGTCGCAATTGTGACTGTGATATCTCCTTTATCATCGAAAATCGGAGATATACTGACGAGTACGTCTTTTATTTTTCCATTCACATCTGAAATCTCTGTTTCAAGGGTAAATGGAACACTTTGTGGTTTGTATATCGCCTGCATGAACTGCCGAGAGCACTCCTCACCACAGTAATTCGTAATCGGTGTGCCGATTATATCATCGACGCTTGATCCAAAGAGCTCAGCCGCCTTGGAATTAGCATAGATTATACGCCCCTCCCTGTCGAGGGTTATCACGCTCTCATTCATCATTTCCACCAGAGTTCTGTATTTCTTCTCAGACTCCACCAAGGCTCTCTCTGCTTTTGCCTTGCTTTTAAAGTAATCTGAAATATAAAGCACACCAGCTATCATGAGTACTGAAATTACAAGTGCCACAAGCTCTGGCAGCACGCCTGTAAAAATCTCCCCGGCACCGTAGTAAAGGGCAAGGAGGGAGATGAGCCTCCTTAATCCCATGAAAAGAAAGGCGATGCTCAGAAGAAGCCATCCTCTTGATTTTGTGACCCCCACCAGGTGAAAAGCAATGTATGCAGCAATAAACTGGAGTAAGGCTGAGAGAGACAATATACTCGCAGTTAAACTATCGACCATTCATTCCCCTCTTTTTAATTTCAGAGACTTGAAGCTACTATTATATCTGTACACACAAATATTTATATCATTGGGATGATTTTGTGGTGCATCTCAGTAGCTAAAAGGTGAAAACATGGCTGTTTATACACCCCTCGACTACGCGAAGAGTTTTGTCATTCTCATAACCATCCTGTGGCTCCTGAGAAGGTACCTTTTTACTAGAATCGCCCTGGACAGGGAGTTCATGCTGGCTTTGATCCCGCCCATAGTGTTGGCGATAACCATTCGCCTTCTCGTAGACGCGGGCGTTTATGAAAAGTCCCAGTGGTGGAGTGTGACCCCGGGCATCTACGTGCTTGGCGTTGTCTATGGCTCGATGCTTGTTGGGGTAGGTTTGCTCGTGCAGGAGAGGTATGGAATAAGGTACTGGAAGGTTGTACTCGTCCTTGGCGCTGCCACAATACCCTATTTTCTACTAAAGCTCATCGCTGAAATGACATCTCCGCTAAGGTTCTTTTATCCTGTCGCCCTGGCGGCGTCGCTTACGCTTGTGGTTGGAGGTATCGCAAGGGTTGCTAGCGTGGACTTTCTTCGCACCCCTGACAACCTAGGCATAATCTTCGCTCACCTCTTAGATGCCAGTGGGACCTTCATAGGCATAGACTACTTCCACTTCAGTGAGGAACACATTCTGCCAGAGATTTTCATCAACCTCGCTGGCACCGCTGCGGTCATGATACCCCTGAAGCTGGTTGTTGTTGGGACAGCGCTCTACCTCCTTGAGAAGTGGAGGCAGGAGGAGGGTGAGGATGTTTACTACCGGATCATCAAGATAACCATGTTCATCCTTGGTCTGGGACCAGGAACAAGAAACTCCCTCCTCCTGACTTTGGTTTAGTTTTAAAAGCCTCCACTGAAAAATATAAATAGGGACTGGGGGATAATTAAATGCAATGGGCATCCAGAGGGTCAGAACCTTTGTGCATGGCTTGGACGAGAAGATGGAGGGGGGAATTCCAAAGGGAAGCGTAAACCTCATCTGTGGTACCGCTGGCACAATGAAGTCTTCCCTTGCGTACAGCATCCTTTACCACAACGCACTGAGTGCAGGAATACCGGGGCTTTACGTAACCCTGGAGCAGGACCCCAGGAGCCTGCTTATCCACATGGAAAAGCTGAACATGGCTAAGGAGGGCGCCGTTGACATAGTGAGCTTCAATGACATTAAAGAAAAGGTCAAAGAGAGAAGGGTGGAAAACTGGATTCAGAAGCTATCTGGCTTCCTCAAGGAGATGAAGGATGAGAAGAAGTATGAGCTTCTGGTGATCGACTCGCTGAACGCGCTCTACTCCCTCACCACCATAAAAGACGTTCGAGCGGAGATATACTTCTTCTTCAAGTCCCTCAGCGACCTGGGCTTTACCTCCTTCCTGATCTCCGAGATGCCCCCTGAGGGCGGACGATACGGCGAGTACGGCGTTGAAGAGTTTCTCAGCGATGGCATAATCCACCTGCTCTTTCAGCGCAGAGGAGGCATACTAACCTCGCTGGAGCGCTACATAGGCATAGTGAAGATGCGCGCCACAAACCACGACACTCACTACTTCCCTCTGTTATACCAGAACGACAGGTTCACCATCTATACCAAAGAAGACCTTGAGCTGTGATTGCAGACGTTAATAACCAAAAGACTTAAAAACCTGCAGGTGGTTACTACTTTCGAAACTTTTATATTGCTGCTCTGCGAGCTTTTAAACTCCAATTTCGGTGATAGTTATGAAGATGCCAAAGGAGAAGCGAACCTACTGCCCGAGTTGCAAGAGGCACACAGTGCATGAGGTGCTGAAGGTTAAGAAGCGTAAGGCGAGCGAGCTTAAAGCTGGGCAAAGGCAGTTCCGCAGAGTTTTGGCTGGCTATGGTGGATTCCCCCGCCCCTTGCCGAGCGGCTCAAAGCCCACGAAGCGCGTAGCGCTTATACTGAGGTGCAAAGAGTGCAAGAAGGCGCACAGCATGAAGGGCTTCAGGGTTAAAAAGCTGGAGATGGAGGCGGTATAGTGGCGGAGGATGACAAGCTTATTCCAAAGCCTCGCTCTCGTTTCCTGCGCGTTAAGTGCGACGACTGTAGCAATGAACAGGTAATATTCGGCTCCGCATCCTCAAAGGTTGTCTGCCTGGTGTGTGGCAAAACGCTTGCGGAGCCCACTGGTGGTAAGGTTAGAGTTCTCACCAAGATAATCTCTGTGCTGGAGTGAAGAACTTGGTTCTGAAACGTGAGCCCTTTCCGAGCGAAGGCGACCTGGTGGTTTGCACCGTAACTAAGGTTTACCCTCATGGAGCCTTCGCCAGGTTAGATGAGTACAGGGATAGAGAGGGCTATATACATATCTCGGAGGTAGCCTCCACCTGGATAAAGAACATCCGGGATTTTGTGAAGGAGGGGCAGAAGACAGTAGCCAAGGTTTTAGCTGTCGACCGCAAGAAGGGGCACATAGATTTATCGCTTCGCCGCGTTAGCGACGCCGCCAAGAAGAAGAAAATGCAGGAGTGGAAGCGCGCCCAGAAGGCTGAGAAGCTCCTGGAAATGGCGGCGACGCAGCTTGGTAAGAGTCTCGAGCAGGCGTACCACGAAGTTGGCTTTGTGCTCGAGGAGGAGTTCGGCGAAATTTACGGTGCCTTTGAGGAAATCTCCGCTCTGGGCGAGGAGGCGCTTAAGGGAATAAAGATACCCAAGGAGTGGGTGAAGCCGCTGGTAAAGCTGGCGCAGGAGAACGTCTCCATACCCAAGGTTAAGATTGACGGCTACGTTGACCTGCGCTCTCGCGCGCCCAATGGGGTTGAGATAATACGGGAAGCGCTCATCTCAGCCAAAAAGCTTGATCACGGCGATGATGTCAGCCTGGACATAAGCTATGTAGGCTCACCTAGGTATCGCATCACCGTCGTAGCGTACGACTACAAAACCGCAGAAGAGGTGCTGAGGAAGACAGCTCAGCACGCGATAGACATCGTAACCCAGAAGGGTGGAGAAGGCAAATTTTACAGGGAAATAAAAGAGGAAAAGTCGTAGATGAACCGACTTAGAGTGTGCAAGAAGTGCAGGGTTTACACCCTGAAGGACACCTGCAAGGTATGCGGTGAGCCTACGGTTTCTCCCCACCCACCGAGATTTTCACCTCAGGACCCGTACGGGGAGTACAGGAGAAAGCTCAAGAGGGAAATTATGAAGGAAGAGGGGAAGGAGTATGCAGTTTGAGGTTGTATTTACACGTAAACCTGAGCTTCGCTCGCCAGTGCTCATCGAAGGCTTGCCCGGCATTGGGCATGTGGGTAAGATAGCAGCCAAGCACATGATACGCGAGCTTCGCGCAAAGAAGTTCGCTAGGCTCTACTCAGCTACATTCCCACCCCATGTTATTATTAAAAAGACGGGAATGATAGAGGAGATGAAAAACGAGTTTTATTACTGGCATGCGCAGGAAGAAGGACAACGAGACCTGATTTTCGTCATAGGCAATACTCAGAGCACCTCTCCGGAAGGGCAGTACTTGCTGTGCGAGAAGATTCTGGATGTGGCGCAGGAGCTTGGCGCTAAGGAGATGTTTACCCTTGGCGGGCTTGGGGTTGGCAGACCGGTAGATAACCCGAAGGTTTTTGGAGCTGTTAATCACCCCCGCTACATACCCCTGCTGGAGGAGAAGGGCGTTGTAATGAAGCGCGACGGCGTGGGGCAGATTATAGGCGTCTCTGGCATGCTTCTGAGTCAGGGGAAAAGGCGAGGTATATATGGCGCTTGCTTGATGGGCGAGACCTCTGGCTTCTATGTTGACCCCAACAGTGCGCGTGCAGTGCTTGAAGTGCTCACCGCGATACTCCAAGTCCCCATAAGCATGGAAAAGCTTGTGAAGCGTGTAAAGGACGCTGCGAGGCGTGTGGAGGAGGCGCAGAGGCTGGAGAGGAAGATGATGGAGGACATGGGAATAATTCGGCGAGAGCCCAGCGATGAGGTGATGCGCTACATAGGGTAGGGCGCCCCCGCTTGGTTTAATGCTGGGTTAACTATCGTTGCACAATATATTTTCCCCTTTTCTCTGAATCTGACGAATTCATCTCTTTAAAAAATCTAAACCCAAAAAGTAAAGTCAATTTATATGAGTCTGACATCAAACTGGCAGTAATTGTCTCCAAGTCCCCAGCATTTTATCTCCTTTACACTGGATTTCCCTATGGTTGCATCCACAAGACCGCCGATAATACCGGCTTCAAAGTAGCAGATAGCCGAGCCGATATTTGGCATACCGTAGCAGGTTGTACATTCCCGCAGGTCTACCAGGATGTGTTCGTCGTTAATTGGATGAACCTTGACAAGTCCTATTCTCAGTTTCTCAAAAATTGGAGCTGCTGATTTCATCATTGTAGCTAGGTCTGAGGTGTCAACGTATTTGCTCAACTCCTCCTTGGCTATTACCTCCCCCATTTCGTAAAACATATTATCCACAGAATCAACCATTGCGAGGGCGATTTTAAATGTCCTGAAAAAGGTAAGCGGGAATGCATCTCCCAGTGTTGGTCTTATTTTTGTTTCGTCACCCCTAAGGATTGAATCTATCACAGGACCCTGAGTACTTCTTATATATTCTTTAATTTTATTAATTTTCGGGGAGATAAACCACAGAGTTACTGGACCTAATTTTCTTTTCTCGATATTTCCAGTAAGTCTTATCATCTCCAGATATTTACTCGTAGTGGTCCTGCTGACATTCAGTTTCTTTGCAATTTCCGATGTGCTCATGCCAGTAGGCGTTGATTCTAGGAGTGTCATCACCTTCTTTCGGATATCAACGTAATCTAATTCTCCATTTGGCATGATATACAATATCTCCGAAATTTATTTATATAAGGTAGGCTTTCTGTCTACCTCTTTTCTTTTATTACTGGAGTCTCCATTAATACCCTATCACTAGGCCTGCTGTATTCATCGCTATGTTGGGGACACCTAGCTTTATGCTACCAGAAGACCCGCCTGCAAAAGGTTTTTTTACAACCACATAAAAAGAAATATTGACCATGTACAAGGATGAGGAGCTTTTGGGGAAGGAGGTTATAGACGCTTCCGGCGAACTTCTGGGCGAGGTGTTAGAGATAACTATGGTGGACGACGTGCCCTGCATGCTGGTTGGCGAACGAAAATTTCTCGCCTCAAAGGAGAGGGTGATAAACACCTCAGCAATCAAGGTGCCCTACTACGAGATCGCCTCTGTAGATGATGTGATAATACTCAACAAGAGCAGAGGTGAGCTTCGTCTTCTCTAGCGTTTTCTCCTCAGTCTGTCAAGCAGGGCGTGCTTCCTCGCCAGCCTTCTTGCGTGGTAGGCCAGGTTTATCAGAATCAGTCCCAGTATAAGGGTTAAGAGAAGCTCAATCAGGTACTCCGTAGCCCTCATCTTTCATCCTCCACTATGTCGCTTGTGCCGGGTGGTAAAAACGCCTGAATATCCTCTATTGGTATGCCTTCTATTTTCCCGCGCACCTCTTCGCCCAGCTTCTTGGCAAGCTCCCTCTTTATGCGCTCCGCAACCTCCTTGCTCTTGCTCCTGCCAGGAGCAAGGAGTACGTACGCATTAGCCCTCGCTCTTATAGCAGAGGGAGGCCCGCCTATAACCCGAGGCTCTTCGTTCAGCACCACGCCTATAGCTACGCGCACCTTACCTATGCCATAATTTCGCCTGCCACGAATCACAAATGCACCCTTCGCTACATACTCACCGCTCTCAGCGCGCTTGCTAACCTGCTCTGGCTTAACCCAGTAAACCTCAATGCTGGCGATGCCATGCTTCCAGGCACGAGAGTAGCTTGCTGCGAAGTCAAAGGCTTCCTGAATCGTTGCCTCTGGCACCTCTTTTCCTTCAGTTCTTATAATCACTGCGGGTGCGCCGTGAATGTCGGCGTGCACAAATATATCATCCTTGCCAAGGTGCTTCTTAACAAGCACCTCGTTGCTCACCGCGTCCCTGCCGCCAAGCACCAGAAAGCCGTCGCTGGAGATAAACCACCGGAACTTCTCATACCACTCCTTCTTCCTCTTCACCCGCTTCTGTGGCGCCTTAACCTCTGCCTCAAAGGCTTCAACGCCCCGCGCCTTGAACTCGCGTATCTCCTTAACAGTCTTCAGCACCGCTTCCCTTGCGCTAATCGCCTTGCTTCTGAGCTTCTTGCTCCTCTCATAAAAAAACTCAGCATTCTCGGCGGCGCTCTTCCTTATATCGAGGGTAACCTCCCTGCCATCGAGGGTAAGCACCACCTCTCCTCGCGATGGGCTGAGCCGCTTTATAAGCTCAGCCTCCTTCACCTTGCCTTTGCCCTGTTTTATCCTTGCCTCTATCTCCTGCCAGGAGTACTTCTCCCGTGCTCTTCTCAGCACGCTAAGGATGCGCTCCACCTCATTAAAGTGAAGGTAAATCGCATCCCCCTTGCTGCGCAGCTCCTTCTCCTCCTGCAGGTACTTCTTTATCGTCTGAGTCTGGGACTTAAGGCGGAAGAGCAGGCGATTGAGCTCCGCTTTAAACTTCTCCTCCCGTTGCTTTGCTAACCTCTCCACCTCGTGCTTTGTGAAGTACTCGTCCAGCGCTTGGTTAAAGCTCGTGAAGCTCTTTCTCTCGTGCTGGGCGTAGATTTTCAGAGGCACGGGTGTGAGGTCTATCGCAACGCCATCCTCAAAAACAATCTCAGGCTTCTCCACACCAACCTTTGCTCTCAGCTCTTCAAGCGCTGCCTTAACTCTAGAAGCTTCTTCAGCGCCTATCTGCTTGGCATTCTTATCAACGCCTGCGCGGAGGCAGGTTTCTTCTGCATACAGTCCGCCCAAACCTAAATCTCTGGCAAGAGCGCGCACCAGGTCGCCCTTAGATTCGCTAACCACCCTCGCTATCTCCTCAGCGCTAAGCTCAAAGGGGTTTGCCCTCGCAGGCGGGAGTTGGTATTTCGCCCTGCCAACAAGCTCACGCGTAGAGTATCGCTTAGGCAGCATCACGGCGAGGATCTCATAGCTATCGTTTGTCAGTATAACATTTCCCTTGCCGAAAAGCTCAGCGATGAGGTTGTACCTCTCGCGATTTCTGCCCGTGAAGCTGAGAATTACTATCCTATCGAAGCCTACCTGCTCAATCTCCTCAAGTATCGCATTGCCAAGATGCTTGCGCAGTGCCATGGCGAACATCGATGGTTGCTGCGGTGCTGGCCTCGGGTAAGCGGTTAGGTGAATCCTCTTTCCTGCCTCTATCACCAGGTCCTCCCTTCCTTTACCTCTAACGTTGAGGGTTATTCTCAGCTCACTCGGGGTGGGTTGAAAAACTTTATTAACCCTGGCACCTATTATCTCCTGAAGTTCCCTGACTGCAGCCAGAATATCGAAGCTGCTCATACTGGTCTTCATATCACCACCGGAGGAAATACAATGGAACGTGAGATAGAGCGAAAGGTGAGTCTTATCCACGCTTTGGTGGGCGCGGTCGTAGGTGTAGCCTCGCCCTTCCTATTCACCAGAACATTAACCTTTGTCTCAGTAATTATTGTAGGCTTTTTGCTCGCTTACCCGCTATATATTCTAACCCGCAAAATATTCAACCTATCAGAGAAGGAGTTCACCCTGAAAGACTGGGCAGGTAAGGGTTTCCTCTACTTCTTTGCTGCCTGGATTCTGGTATGGACTATAGCATACAACTTTATAATTGCCTAAAATAAGAAAACTGAGAAAAACAGAAAAAAAGGGCGGAGGCTCAGCCGAAGAGCGCTCCCAGTCCCTCGAGAGCCTCCTCTTCGCTGGGCTCTTCCTCTTTCTCTTCTTCCTTCTCCTCTGCAGGGGCGGCTTCCTCCGCAGCAGGCGCCGCAGCAGCCGCAGGTGCTGCAGCTACAGGCGCAACCGCAGCCTGCTTAATAGCCTCGTCTATGTCGATGCCCTCAAGGGCAGCGACGAGAGCTTTGACCCGAGCCTCGTCAACGCTTATCTTCGAGGCTTCGAGCACCGCCTTGACGTTCTCCTCATTTATCTCCTGCCCTGCAGCATGGAGAAGCATGGCAGCGTAAACATACTCCATTTCTTCACCTCCATTATCCGAACAGTGCTCCTAACCCTGCCGCAGCCTCCTCTTCGCTCGGCTCCTCTTCCTTCTCTTCCTCTGCCTCTGGTTGTGGCTCCTCCTTCGCTGGTTCTTCGCTTGGTGGCGCTGCAGCTTGGGTTGCGCTGAGCGCTTGCCTCAGCTCATCGTCAAGGGCTGAATCGCTGAGCTTAGACGCCAAGGATAACATCTGCAAGTGGGCTTTCGCAAGAAGCTTGTCCACCACATCAGGCTCTGGTATCGCTGCTTCGAGCGCAAGAGCGAGCGCTTCGCGGTACGCTTTGGCGATTGCAAGAGGTGCCGTTTCCTTGGTGAGGAAGCCAGAGTTAACGCTCAGATTGACAGCCTGCTGGTACGCAAGAGCAAGCTTCGCCTTTATCTCCTCTTCGTCTACCCTAAGCACATCCGGCAGAAAAACTGTACCAGCCTCGTAAGCTGCGATGAGGTCAAGGCCAACCTCCATAGGCTCTATACCAAGGCGGCTCAGTATGTTCGCCAGCTTGGCATCTATCACATCGCCCGCCTTGGCTACGACAGCGTCCTTCTTAACAGCGATCTTACCACCCTTTATCTCCGTCTGTATTCCCAGCGCCTGTAGCTCGCCCAGCAGCGGGCCAGGAGCAAAGGGGGTCTCACCCTTGGGTACTACAATATCGCGGGGAGCGATGCTGTTGGGTTTAGCAGGAGCGGGGACCTTGTTCTCCTCCAGTATCTTGTACAGCTTGAACGGGTTGATCTTGGAGAATATAAACGCCGGCTGACCGCGGAGCATATCTTTTAAGCCCTCGAGGCTCTTCTCCTCCTTTGCAGCCTTCTCAATCGCATGGCGCATTATGGACTTCTTCGACATTTTGATGAGCACATCTCCGCGAAGCTTGGCGCGCATCTTCTGCAGCGTCCTCGCGGGGATGTTCTCCATGTTCACTATTCCTACGACTGGATAATCCTGTATAAGCTTTGCAAGCTCTTCAACCTTTTCCAGCTTCCACTTAGCCACAGCACCCGAAGCCCGCATCTCTTAAACCTCCACCCGTACGCTCGGCCCCATGGTAGTCTTGATGTACACACTCTTTATATTACCCATACCCTTGTCCAGCTTTCTCTCCAGATGCGAGAGCACTGCCTCAACATTCTGGGCAACATCATCGTCGCTCATATCCTCGCTTCCTACTGCTACATGTATCACCGGCTTATCCTTGGTGCGGAGCCTCACTGTGCGCCTCAGGCGCTCCACTATTGGCGCGATAGGCGCATTCGGGGGCACAGGCTTGGGCATCTTGCCTCGAGGACCAAGCACAGGGCCAAGAAATCTACCTATGAGAGGCATCAAATCTGTCTGGGCGATAAAGAAGTCAATATCGTTAGCAATCTTTTTCGCTTTCTTCTTATCCTTTGCAAGCTCTTCAAGCTCCTCCTTGGTTATCACCATATCAGCATGCTCCTTCGCGGCGAGAGCAAGCTCGTCGCCCGCGATAATCGCAACCTTAACATGCTTACCTCTGCCCTTCGGCAGAACAACCTCCTCGTTGAGGCGGTTCTCTGGCTTAGACATATCTATGTCGCGGAGATTTATCGCCAGGTCAAAGCTCTGGGTA
Organism: Candidatus Pyrohabitans jungbluthii; assembly: GCA_002010065.2. Classification (GTDB taxonomy): domain Archaea; phylum Hydrothermarchaeota; class Hydrothermarchaeia; order Hydrothermarchaeales; family BMS3B; genus Pyrohabitans; species Pyrohabitans jungbluthii. Next base: position 219,251 of record MTMD02000008.1, read on the forward strand.
AAGTTGCGCTTTTTCGAGGCTTTTCTGGCCTCTCCTACAGCTTTCACAATTTTTTCTGTAGTGACCGCCATTTTTTCACCCCTCGAACTTATCGTCGTACTTGCCTTCGTCTATCTCTCGCTGGACTTCCTTCGCAGGCTTGCCTTCGACAGTTACCCCCATGGAAACGCAGGTGCCAAGAACTTCCTTGGTCGCTGCCTTGAGGTCTGCGGCGAGCATTCCATCGCGCTTCATCCTTGCTATTTTAATCGCCTGCTCTATGCTTAGGTTGCCCACTATGCTTGTCTTTGCATCGCTTGAGCCCTTCTCTATGCCGAGTTCTTTAATTATCAGCGCACTCGTCGGCGGAGTGCCAACCTCGATCTCGAAGGCTTTTGTCTTGGGGTCTACAATGACCTTAACCGGTACCTTCATGCCAGCGAAGTCCTTTGTCTTCTCGTTAATCGCAGCTACCACTGCGGAGATGTTAACTCCAAGCGGGCCAAGCGCAGGTCCAAGAGGTGGACCCGGTGATGCCTTGCCGCCCTCAACGAGACTCTCAACCACCTGTTTCACTTTCCGACGCCTCCTTTCTAATCACCTTGATGCTCTCGCCCTTCACCGTGACAGGTATAGGCACAGTAGCTTCAAAAAGCTCTACTGTGATTTCCTCCTTCTTCAGGTCAACCCTCACAACGCGCGCTTTTTCACCCTTGAAGGGGCCACTTATAAGCTCAACTATGTCACCTTGCTCAACCTTGGTTACCATGGGTTTGGGCTCAAAGAACCGCTCGATGTCCGCTATGGGAATCTCACCCGGGACAATGCCCTTGTTGTGAGCAACACCGCGCAACGCCTTCTCTATCTCCGTCTTATCCTTTGCCTCCACGAGGATGTAGCCTCTTATGTCATGGGGTACAAGTACAGCGTAAACCTCAAAGCCCTCCTTCTCTATTCTGGCGCTCATCATATCTGCTACGTTTCTCTCCTGCCCTATGGTTGTGCGAACCGCGTAAATTTTAGAATCCATGACCTTCACCGAGTTAAAAATTTAAAAACAGGCTTAGGTAGTCTGAGCCTTTATTCTATATAAACTTTTTGCCTAACGGATTCAAACTTACTTGATGATGGAGCTGGCGAGATGTATGGAAAGGCGTATGAAGAAAGCCACTGCGCCGATGAGAATCATGCCCGCGCCCGTGACCTTGGCAACACTCAGGTACTCACTTTTGCGTGGTTTCCGCGAGAGCTTTATAACGCGGTTCCACTCCTTTATCTTCTCGTTCAACCTAAACTTCTGAACCACTGCAATCTGCACCATTTAAATCAGTCCAGGAAGTCTATTCCTAGCTTTGATTTCAGGTCTTCCTTCTCCTCCTCGACAAAACTCTCCTCTGAGCCGAGTATCTGCTTTGATCGCACCCCGGTTACAACTAGCATAACGCGAAGCACGCCTTTGAGGTCGTCCTCTATCTGCGCGCCCCATATTATATTGGCTCTAGGATCGAGGCGTTCCGAGACGACCTGCACCACCTGCTGTGCCTCCGCCAGCGTTAAATCTTCGCCGCCAACCACGTTGATAAGCGCGCCCTTTGCACCGGTTATATCCACGTTGAGCAGTGGGCTGTTTATAGCCTTCTCTATGGCTTCGACCGCCCTGTTCTCAGTATCGCTCTCACCCATGCCTATCATGGCAACGCCGCCACCCTCCATGACCGCTCGCACGTCCGCGAAGTCCAGGTTTATCAGGCCAGGCTTTGTGATCAACTCTGCAATGCCTTTAACGGCACGCACAAGTATCTCGTCCGCCACTTTAAAGGCAGCCGGCAGAGGAAGGTTGGGGGCTATCTCTAGGAGCTTGTCGTTGGGGATGACTATCACTGTGTCCGTCTCCCTGCGCAGCTTCTCAAGCCCCATCTCGGCGTTGCTTCTCCTGCGCATACCCTCCATGGCGAAGGGGAAGGTGACTATAGCCACGGTAAGCGCTCCAAGCTTCTGGGAGATGTTGGCTATTACAGGGGCGCTTCCTGTACCTGTGCCACCTCCCAACCCGCAGGTTATGAACACGATGTCGGCGCCCTCGAGCATCTCCTTAATCTCTTGCTCGCTTTCTTTAGCTGCCTCCTCTCCAATCTGAGGCACTGAGCCTGCGCCCAAGCCGCCTGTGAGCTCCTTGCCTATGAGCAGCTTCCTGTGCGCCCTTGTATGAAGCAGGTCCTGAGCGTCCGTGTTTATGGCTACTGTTTCCGCCCCCTCTATACCAACCTCCATAAGGCGAGTCATGGTGTTGTTTCCTGCTCCCCCTGTACCTACAACTACAATCCTCGCCTTGGTCTGTGATAGGATGTTCTGCAACTCATCGTCTATCCCGGTTCCTCCTGTGACAGGCATATTGTTACGAGAAACTTCACCAGCCCTCTTTATGGCTTCCTCAATGATGCTGTCCAAAGCGATTCCTCCTGCTGGTTTATGAATGGCTATCGCCGGTATTTAAACGTTTTCCTTATCACCTCAAGAGTTCGTTGCTCTGCTATGGGTATGCGGATTTCCCTCCTGGAAAGCACCATCTCGGGCGTTATCTTTTGTTCGCCTAAAACCACGCTCTCTCCTCGGCTCAGCTTTGCATACTCCGGGCCAGGACGCAGCCCAAGCTGCGCTGCCTTAGCCGGGTCGAAGGCGGCATAGGTAAGCACCAGCTCATTACCATTAAAGACAAGCTCGCCTCTGGCTGAGAGAATATCCACGCACGCATTTACAACCGCTTCGCTTACATCTCGCCCTGAAAGCAGCTTCTCCAGCCTGCCACTTTCGTCACGCTCTGCAACCACTCCCAGCGAATTGAACATCTCCTTTACTCGCTTTGAGTTGAGCTTTTCTGCTGCCCTCACCAAGCCAAGGTCAACGCTAATAATAGAGTAACTTTCAGCAGGCTTCTCAAGTTCGCGCCTGCGTCTCACCTCTATGCCCAGTCTTTTGGCAAACGCCAGAGCTTTCTCCCGCTCCTCACGCTTCATCCCCTTCCAGTCGAGGTAGACGAAGCCCGCGCCGCTCTTCTCCACCGCCTGTTCAAAAACCTCAAAGCTGAGCTCAGGTATCGCATAGCTGGGTATGATGTGTCCCACTGCATATCGCGTCTCGAGCGCAACCTCGGTGTGGCGCGGAGCATAGTGCGTCCCTCCTATGCCCACGCACGCTTCAAAGCTCTGCTCGCACTGCGCCGCTTTAAGCGCCGCTCTAGCGACGGCGCGCACCGCACGCGTATCGCGCCACTCTCTCTCAGTGGAGCCAACCTCCACGAAAAGCACAGGCTTCGAAAGCTGCGTAGGCCCATGATGTGTCGCCTCAAATGAGACCTCATACTCGAGGTTGAGCTCCCGCTTTGCGCGCTCAAGCTCCTGAAGCGCAACCTTCATTGCGCTGGGGTTTGCATATGCAAGCGTCTCGGGCTTGCCCCCCACCTTCGCTTCCTTGCCAAGATTGCCAGTGACGTGCACAGTAAGCGTCTTACGCTCTGCTTGAGCCTTGTGGCGGGTGGCAAACACGTAGTACTCCGCCTCAGGGAAGTGCTCGTCCAAGTGCTCCGCTTCGGTTTGCCTTCGCTCGGTTGCCACAGCGATAATTTCGCCCTTCTTCAGCAGGGGCATGCCCTCAAATTCGCCCACCTGCGAGAAGCCCAGCTCCTCGTGGAGCACCTTGAATATATTCATGCCAGCGATGTCGTGCTGCGAGGTAACGATCACACGCATAGGCTAGCCACCACCCTTTCGAGGTCTCCTAGGCTGTGAAGCACAAAGTCGGCTTTGTTCAAGTATGCCGAGGAGAATTTATTGTCGAGCAGAGCTATTTTAACTCCCGCACTTCTCGCCGCGAGGTAGTCAAAGGCGTGGTCTCCCACCGCCAAAGCTTGCTCCGGGCTCACTCCGAGAAGCTTAAGAGCAAGCAAGAACTGCGCCGGCGAGGGCTTGGGCTCAGCATCCTCGCGGGTTACCACGGCATCGAAGGCAAGGCAATAGCGCTCTGCAACTATCTCCCACGCTTGCCTGCAGTTCCTCGTAGCCAGGGCGAGGGCAATTCCACGGGAGCGCAGGCTTTGCATAACCTCCTTTACGCCAGGCTTAAGCTCTGCCCGCTTGGCGGCGCTAACCTCGTACTCTACAACTTTTGCGAGCGCTTCTTTTCTTTTCTCCGGCGCAAGGGTGTCTATCATCTCCAGGAGAGGCTGCTCAGCGTCGAAGCCAAAAATCTCCCTCTTGATGCGCTTTATATCCAGGTTAAAATCCACCAGTGTGCCGTCGAGGTCGAAGATAACGGCGCGAAGCATGCGTAGATGGGGATTTTTAACCTAAGCAAATTTCAGAGCGCAGCGAAGGGGATACAAACATATAAATTTGTAAGAATAACCAAAGGCTTGAGCGGTATGAACGACCAAAAACACATACTCTGGGCCAGCTTTCTCGTAGTATTTATCGCCAGCATTGCCTTTTATCTGATCAAACCAGCTTTGGCGCTTAAAGTCAGGGCAGATCTTCACGCTACTGCCATTGAAATCACAGCAATTACCTCTGGCTTTATGGTTTTCCGGGCAATTGCTGCTCCCCTCGCTGGGGTTGCTGGAGACAGGTCGCCAGCTCTCAGAAATTATATAGTAAGGCTTTCTCTCTTTCCGATTGCTCTGGTTGCCATCGCCTATGCCTATGTGCCTGAAGCGTTTCTTGCAGTGCTGCTCAGCGCGATGCACGGCTTTTTCTCAGGCATGCTCTGGCCTACTCTCCAGGTTATTGTCGGATTCTCAGCGCCTGAAGATAAGAGAGGAGCCTACCTGGGCGCCTACTTTACCCTTGCCGCCCTCGGCTCGAGCATTGGCTACGCCCTCTACGGTTTTCTGCCCCTGAGCAGCACCTACCTTATACTCACCGGTGCTGCACTCTATGCGCTCTCCGCAGTGGTTGCAGCTTTTCTGTTTTCTACCTCTTACACCCCTGAGAAATATTTTGAGCATAGGAGGAAAAGGGATAAACTCCGTTTGAGCAGTTTTCCACCTCTTACAATATGGGTTTTGATGATTTCTTTTGCAACAGGAGGAGTTTTAGGGCTGATGAATGAATATCTCTACATCTTTCTCTACGAGGTGCACAGTTTAACAAGAAGTGAGCTGGGATATGTGCTTACGCTTGCAACGCTTCTGGGTGTTTTCAGCGGCATCCTTTCAGGTTTTCTGTCAGACAGATTTGGCATCAAGAATGTTCTGGTTATAATTCTGTTGCTATCCTCCGTCGGTCTATTTTCCCTTGCAGTCTCACCGAGCAGGTTAATTGTTGCTCTTTCGCTTGCCGCTGTACTTCTGGCAGGTAAGGCAACATTTCCCATTACACGCAACATCGCTGTGGCAGGAAACTGGGCTTTTGCAGGCACCGTCGTGGGTCTCTCCAATACCTTCTCCAACGCAGGCTCGGCGATATTTCCGCTGATTGCGGGGTATATTTACGATGCTTTTGAAGGTGAAATTATATTCGGGATAGATGGACGAGCGATGCCGCTGATTTTGTCTTCGCTCGCGGTGCTTTTCCTGGCTGTTCTTTCACCTCTCGCAAGAGAAAGGAAATATCGAGAGAAACCATAGCATTTTTTCTGACCCTATGAATAGCTTTATCTGCTCTAACTATATCCTCCTACGCCAATTTCTAAAGAAATCCCGATATAACTTCCTCAACATACAATCCTTGAGCCGGTTTAAACAAACTGAGGATTATGAGGGGCAGAAATACTATAATCCTCAGAGATAGAGGGTTAAGCAACACCATCCCGGCAACAGCCAGCTTCTTCAGCCCGCTGGGGATTTTCTCCCTTCTCCAGCGGTATTCTAAAAGCACAACCACAGAGCAAACGAAAGGATAGTAGATGATTGCGCTAAAGAGATAGGATACCACCAGAGTTATGAAGGGCAGCTTAGGTGGCGCGACGACCTCTACTTCGGGTGGCACGAACAGGTGAAGCCAGAGGTACCCTGAAAGCTCAATCAACCCCGGAAAAGCCAAGGCGGCGATAACCTTTTTTCTGTCAGGTTTGAGAAGCTCAGCTATGGCGGAGGTCATGATTCATCCGCCTCTAAAATCCTGGTGGTGGATAAACATCAGAGAACTGCTTTTATGTGTTCCTACCTCCTTCTCTTAACGGGATCTCTTCTCTAAAAGGATTGTTATAGTAAATATAAATTCATACCTTATATTTTCTTTGCCAGAGATCCTTAACTAAACTTAAAACTTCATAAAATCTTTCTTTGCCCTGTTTTATGTTCTCTTCCGGTTTCACGCGTGGATAAAAACTTTTTCCCAGGTCTTCTATCGCAAATAAAAATTCTTCAAACTGCACTACAGCATGATATGGGTTTTGTCTAATTACGACTTCAAGTATCACCTTATCAGAAGGTATCCAGCTAAATATTGGCTTCATGCTTGAACTCACCCATTTTCCCTCTAACCATTTTTCAAAGTGTTGTATAGTTTTTTGCTTAGGTTCAAATTTGTTAATTTTAGCAATAGCAGAATAAAGTTCTGCAAAATTCTCTGCTAAGGCATCAGAAGAGGTATATTTTCCCAGCCCCGAGAGATAAAATGGAGAAGGATGAAATATTATTTTAATATTTTGCTTATTAAGCAGCAGGTCAATTTTTGGAGCGGATACCCTGAACCCAATAACACATAGCTTTTTCCCTTATCTAATACTTCTTTTAGTCCAACTATAAAATCAATAGGATTTATTTTCACTTGCGCAACAATCTCCTTATTATTTTCATCAATTAGTTTCATTATAATTGGAAAACCCTCTACGTACTCATACCCTTCACTTATATCGTACTCTTCCAGCGCCGGTTCTAATTTTATCTTTTTCATAAGCAAGCCCTCGGTTTTAGTAGGTTACTAGGATTTACTTCATAATACTTTATTCCGGCTCCACACTTTTTACATATTTCATTTAATCCAGCAATGTAAGTTGTTATAACACCGTTTTTACCTAATATACAGTTATTTAAGCTTCAAATACTTTTTATATTTTTCAAGATATTTTTCCTTCAACTTTGATGAAGGGTCCCGCCCGTCCTTGATTTTAATGACCTTCTGAATTGCAGAAGTAAGCTCGTTCACAAAATCTTTATAAGGAACACTTACTATTAAATCTCCCTCATTGAAATCGAGATATATGTTATCTTTCTTTCGCTTAATTTTGATTGAACAATAGGGTCCTAAAAAGGTATTAAATTCTTGCCTGTTATTCAAGTCTTCTAAAATAGTGAGAAGCTCACGCAAAGACCCATAACATGTAATACTCTCATCGTTTAAAATGATTTTTATTTCTAAATCGTCTGGAACAATAAAAGTATCCCACCCTCCGTCAACATTTTTAACCTTAATCCTCACTGGTTTAATCATCATATGACTCCCTCAACGGGTACCGGGACAATTTTATTTTTCTCATATATCTTTTTAAATCCAGTTTGTCTTAAAATATGTCTAATTGCCCAGTCATCTGAATATCTATTTATATTCCTTCCCGGCATTGGAATATATGCAGTTTGAACATTACCGTTAGCATCAACAAAAACTACAACAATATATCCGCCCAACTTCTTCACATACATCCGATAACCATTTGCATCCTCATAAATTTCATCAGGATTTTCGATAACATCTCTGATGGTATCCTCTACTGATTTTTTTATCCTTTCCAATTTCAGGATGTTTTTTAATGATCTTTTCAATAGTTTCGTCATTTAAATTAACTTCTCTGCCCTGAGGATCATGAATTATAATCGCTCGATTAATAACTATATTAACCACAACATATACCCCTACCGCAACAGCCGCGACTATTATCACTTCTGGTGCGAGTAGCGAAGCAATAATCTCTGCCAGCGTAGCGGAGGATGTTACTGTCACACCTCCAACCACTACCCACAGCGGAACCATTGAAGAAAGCTCTGGATCACTCGGATTCGTCAGTGTAATTGTTATCTCTGCAATATTGTTATCTTCTCTAAGCTCGTCAACTTATGCAGGGCTTCACTGTCTCAACAGAGACTTAGCCTTTCCATTCCTGAAAAACTCAGGAATGGGTTTCTCGTTCTCTAATGATTAATTCTCGCCTTAAGTTGATACGTGTTTTGAAGTCGCCAAGTTTTTTAAAAATTTCCGGATTCTCTTCAACATAAAATACGCCTTTTTCATATCCGCTAACAACTAATTCCTCAACGAAATCCTTAACAAAATAATTGTAGTCGAGTTCATTAATTATGGCAAGCGCTCCCTGCTTGCTTTTTCCTAAATATTCCTTGGCTTTATTACAGTGTTCTAATGCGTTCTCGTATTCCTTGAGCTTTTGGTAAACCATAGCAAGCATTTCGCAATAGAGGCCGGCATCACCGTAAAATAGTTTGTTAGTTGCAGCTTTCCTCTCATAACTTCTTAATTTGATATCCAAAAAGTCAATTACTTTTTGATAAATTTTTTTAGCTTGTTCTTTTTTATTTAATTGTGAGTAGATATCACCAATTCTTTTTCTTGTCCAGTTTATATGAAATTCTATTCCTGGAGCTGTATATGTTTCTTCTGTAAGTGCAAATACAACAATACTTTTTTCATACGCTTCTATAACTTTTTCAAAGAGTTTCTTCGCTTCTTCTAATTTTCCCATTTTATTATAACAAAATGCAGCTGCTTTAAAAAATTCAGCAGCCCATATATATCCAAGATAGCTGTCTTCAGCATCTTTGTATTCCTCTTTTGCATACTCTAAGTATATCTTTGCTGCCTTTTCATACTCTCCTTTTTTTTCATATTGAGCAGTATTCACATTTTTATTTGTCATTTTTCCTCTCCTAACAACCTATGTTCTCAGGCACGACCCCTATTTTTGGATCTCTCAATGCCTTTTCCAAATTTTGATCTATTCTGCCCTTATATTTCGTATAATCTTGGTTTTTTAGCCACCTTGCTATTTCTTTCCACTTTTTTGGGCTTTTTAGCCCTTCTTTTCATGAAAGCCTTCCATCCTACTATCCTCTGCCCTCTATAATCAACCGATATTTATACTTTTTTGGAAATTTCCTTCAAATAAATCGAACAATTTCAATTTAGTAACCTTCTGTTATTGTAGCAAATTTACAATAACCATCTTCTACAACTCCCACCTCTTAAATACCCTCAGCTTAAAGCAGGAAAGCTGCGGCTTTTGTATGCCTTTATACTGCACCAGAACCTTGAAAATCTCACCCATGCTGCCCGGCATTATGAGCCTCTTCAGCGGTAGAAGCGTTCTGAGATAGGCTTCTTCTCCCTTCTCCTCCCGAAGCTTCAGCATCTCCTGCTCCAAGCCAAGACCGAGCAGAAAGCTTGCTAAGTCTGTGAAGCCCGCCACCTTTAGCTTAGCCTTCTCGCCAAAGTGCGCCAGCGCCGAGAAGTTCACATGTGAGGTAATGTCCTGCTCACCTATGTTGACGTAAGGGTTGGCGATGGCGCGGTGGCGGTGGTAGCACATCAGCGTGCCCGCGCTGCGATAGCTTGCGTAAAGCTCACTGCTCGGATAGCCGTAGTCTATTGTGAGCAGAAAGCCGCGCTTCAGCACCTGCGAAACCTCGCCGAGCCAGCGCAGTGCTTCCAGGTTAACCTCCGTGCGGAAGCCGTCGGGAAGGGCAACGCCCAGCTCGCGGAAGTAGCTCTTGAGCTCATCCCCAGCCGGCATCAGCACCTCCTTAAACCCATTTTCGTCAAGGGTAACGTACACCTCGTGAAGCTCGCCCTCTCGCACTTCCACCACATGCACGGGAAAAGCGTCCACGAGTTCGTTGGAGAAGATGCATCCCTCCACTTTGCGAAGCTCTCGCAGAGATTCGACGATCTCCACGCTGTAGTCTTTAAGTGCTGAGCGCTGCATGCGCCTCATGCTGGGAGAACGCTCCACTATGACGTAGCGTACCTCGCAGCTCAGCGAAGAGAGCACATCCCGGGCGAGCGCACCAGTGCCCGCGCCCATCTCCACCAGGGTAAACTCATCGCTTTCGAGAAGGTGACGCATCTCCTCAAACTGTTTGGCAAGCATAACGCCGAAGAGGCGGGAAACGTTGGCTGCGGTGAAGTAATCTCCCTGCTTTCCTATCTTCTCCTTCGCTGAGCAATAGTAGCCATAGCGCTCGTGGTATAGTGCAAGCTCCATGAAGTCCCGGAAGGGTATTGCACCTCGCTTCCTTATCTCCTCTACTATAACCTCGCGCGCACTCATTGCAACCTCGCCTTACCCACGAGCGTTGAGAAGGTTATCTTCCCCCCACCCTCTTTAAAGTACCTGAGCAACCTCTCCCATTTCTCCGGATTCCACTTCCTCTTAAAGCTGATGAAATAGGTTAAAGCGTCCTCATAGGAATCAAAGTAAACAACCTCCTTCTCCACCAGCAGGTGCTCCACAGCAAACCCATTTTCAGCGAGGAGCGTCTTCATCCTCCGCCTGGAGTACGCGAATCTAGAACGCCACCCTATCTCCTTAAGGTTCTCCTCCTCTATGCACGCGAAGCACAAGCACTCCCCCTGCTCAAGCGCCTCCGCCGACTTAACCACGACTGCATCGTCCATAAAAAAGTGTGCCGTAACCATGTCTGGAGCAAAGGCAGAGTAATCGCACTTCAAAGCGTCGCAGGTGCAGAAGGCCACATTTGTTATGCCCCCGCGTTCAGCCTTTCTTTTCGCTTCCTCAATCGCCTCTTCCGCAACATCTATCCCCACAACAAAACCTGCGAGAGGGGCAAGCTTCAGCGCAAGCGCCCCGCTCCCACAGCCCACATCTAAAATGCGCATACTCGCAAGAGTCTCTTCTCTGATAAGCTCCAGAAGCTTTTGATTTACCATAGTAAAGTAGCACAAAACTACCGAAGTAAGGTTTTGTAAATTTTTAGAAAGAAACCTCTCACGGTTTCATTAAAAATGAAACCACACTCAAAAACAGGCGAAAGATTTATCTTTAATGAGGTGGAATCAAATTGTGAGGTGATTATTTATGGGAGAACTGCCAGTATCTGCATGCGGTAGAATAATAAGAAACGCAACAAACATGCGCGTGGGAAGAGACGCTGCTGTTGTTTTAGCTGAGATGCTTGAGGAGATAGGTGAGGAGATAGCCTCAGAGGCAGGGAAACTGGCTAAACATGCAAAAAGAAAGACAGTGAAAGCCTCTGATATAAAACTGGCTATTAAGTAAATTATGGAATCTACGTCACCCGGAACTATGTCCCGGGTAACCAGGCACCCATTACATCGTCTCTATCTATTATCCCCACTACTTTTTTATCTTCTGCCACCGGAAGGCGGCCTATCTGCTTTTCAACCATAATTTTCCCAGCTTCGCGTACATCAGTTTCTTTGTAAACTGTAACCGCCGGCGTCGTCATTACCTTCTCAACGCTTGGCGGATTTCTGGCTTTGCCTTTGTCACCCTCCCGCGATATCCTCGCAAATCCCGAGTCTATTATATCCTTTCTGGTAATTATTCCGATTATCTCCCCATTTTTAACCACAGGCATGCCGGAAAAGCCGGTGTCGTCCATTTTCGCCCAAACCTTGGTTACAGGGTCGTCGTAGCTGCAAGTCACAACCTCTTCTGTCATGATGTCCACGACCCTCTTTTTGATGGGCTCATGTCCACTCTCAAGAAGTGCTTTGATGATGTCGTGAGCACTTATTATCCCACGAAGGGTTGAATCCGTAGCCGAGGCGACCACTGGCAGGCGCTCTACATCCATACGTATCATCCTATCTGCCGCGTCCAGGATGCCCTCCTCCGGCAGAGCGGTAGCCACGCTTGTTGACATTAGCCCGCCCACGAGGAGATTTGACCTGCTGGAAGATATCCTCATTATATCTCCACGGGTTATTATCCCTATAAGCCTGCCGTCGCTGTCAACCACGGGAAAGCTCCTGTATCCGTAGTCTCTGAAGAGAGCTCTAGCCTTCGTGGCTGGTTCATCCTCATGCACAGTTACCACGCTGGTGGTCATTACGTCTTTAACCTTCGGAAGCTCGCTCAACTTGATGCCCCCTCACTCACCCATGAACTCTTCCTTGCAGCTCTCGCACACAAAAATACCGTTCACCTCGTAGAGGGTTACGCCGAAGTCACCGCAGTTCTCACAGGTGCCCTTCTCTGGCACTTCCTTGGGCATGCCCTCGCCCTCCTGCTTCATTGCCACAAGTTCGCGAAGCACCTCTATCTGCTCAGGGGCTATGGCGAGTATATCTTTGTTGGTGATTATCCCCACAAGCTTCCCGTTATCTATAACAGGAAGTCGGCGGATGTTGTACTTTGCCATTATCCTTGATGCTTCTGTGAGGGTTTTATCTGGCGAAATGGTGCGAAGATTTTTGCTCATTATGTCCTTAACCTTTACAAGAGAGGGTTTCAGATCAGTGGCAGCGACGCAGTAGGCAACATCTCGCTCTGTAATAATGCCTATGGGCTTCTCTCCCTGAACCACTACCACGCTTCCTATATTGTTGTCGGCCATAAGCTTAGCTGCTTCCTGAACTGTGGCATTTGCATCGATGGTTACCACGGGTCGGGTCATAGCTTCCCTGACCTTGACCTCTGTATCCATAGCTTTACCTCCTTCTACGATTGTGGATTTATGTATGGGATATAAATATTTTGTTCTCAGAAATATAAAAGCATGCATTTCGTTGCAGATGCAATGCTTGGGAAGCTCGCAAGATGGCTCCGCCTCAGTGGTTACGACGTTTATTATAGCAGGAGCGCTGAGGATGAAGAATTGCTGAATGTGGCACAGCGCGAAGGGAGAGTGCTTCTAACGAGGGACACGACGCTTGCGGAGAAGGCGAGGAAGCTGGGGACTAAGGTGGTGCTGGTAGAGAGCAACTCTATTGAGGAGCAGCTCATCCAGCTTAGGAAAGAGCTTGGGTTAAGCTATGAGAAGACGCCTGCAAAAGCGCTTTGTCCAGAGTGCAACGGTGAGATTTTGGAGGTGAGCAAGAGCGAGGTCTCTGAGCTCGTGCCTCAGGGCGTGCTTGAGGCTCACGAAGAGTTCTACCGCTGCTCGCAATGCGGCAAGGTTTACTGGCACGGCTCCCACTGGCGGAGCATAACCAAAAGGGTGGTGAGAATTGAGGGCAAAGTATCGTCTTCCGAGAAGTGACATCGTGGTTAGAGCAGCGCGGGATGTGATCAAAAAAAGAGGGGAGGTTAATTCTCTGGCTCAGATGCACACCCTGGTGCTGGAGAGGCTGAAGAGGGAAAATCCAGAGTACAGGCTTTCTAGAGCGAGGCTGCTCAAAATCCTTGCTCTCTCGCCGAAGGTGAGGATTAAGGTAGAGAAGCGCAAAGCAAAGCGAAACCCTGCGCTCTGCCCATTGTGCGGCTCAGAAATGGAAGACCTCTACGGTGTTGACCTTTTCGGCAAAAAGGTTAAGCTCGGTAAGAGGTGCGTAAACTGCGGATACCGCGTTGAGAGGAGACTGGAGCCAAAAAGGTATGTATTCTACATTTGAGCTGAAAGCGGTTAAAAGCGAAAGCCATATATATGCACCCATCGGCAGAAATTCTTGGGGTTTAAATGAAGCTTAAATTCAGATTGATAGACGTGCTCAGGGCAAAATTGGGGGAAACGGAGGATATAGATAAAGAGCTTATTGACAGGTTTGAGGATATTGAGAAGAGTCTGGAGAGGGGAAGCTGGCGCATCGTAGCACCTTAAAGCAATTCTCTCAGCGCCGCTATAAACCTCCTGTTTTCCTCAGGCATGCCCACGCTCACCCTTATGTAGCGGGCATCTAAGCCCGGGAAGGACTCACAGCCTCGCGTAATAATCCCGCGTTTCAGCAGCTCTTCAGCTAAGCCTAGTTTTTCTACCCTGAAAAGCACAAAATTCGCCTGTGAGGTGAAAGCCTTTATGCCTGGAATTTTCCTCAGCTCCTCTACGAGGTATTTTCTGCCTTCTCTGACAATATCAACACTCTGCTTTAGAAATTCTTTGTCTTCAAGCGCCGCCATAGCTGCAACCTGCGCTAAGAGGTTGACGCTGAAGGGCTGCCTCACGCGCGCGAGGTAATCTATAACCTTCTCACTTGCAAGGCAGTAGCCCACGCGGAGACCGGCTAATCCAAAAGCCTTTGAAAAGGTTCTCAGCACTATTAGGTTCTCGTGGTGTTTGACAAGGTGGGCAAAGCTTGTGCCTGCGAATTCGGCATATGCCTCGTCAAGAATCACGATTGCCTCTTTTTCAAGTATTTCCCTGAGAAGCGCCTCAGGGATTAAATTTCCCGTAGGGTTGTTGGGCGAGCAGAGAAAGAGTAGCTTCGCACGCGTAGCTGCGTTGAGCAGGGCTTCGGCATCGAAGGCATATTCAGTGTCGCCCTCTTTAAGCGGCACTTCAATGCATTGCGAGCCGTACATTGTGATGAGAATCTGGTAGTAGGAGAATGTGGGCGGCGTGATAATCGCAGAGTCGCCGCGGGAAAGGAAAACCTTTGCGCACTGCTCCATCACGTCGTCGCTGCCGTTGCCCACGAGGATGTTTTCCGCGGGTAAGCCGATGTAACGGGAAAGCGCATCCCGTAGCTCTCCCGCAAGGGCATCTGGGTAAATGTTTACCTTTGCAGCGTGGGTGCGAATCGCCTCTATTGCTTTTGGCGATGCCCCGAGAGGGTTCTCATTGGAGGCGAGCTTGATAATCTTCTCCTCTGGCAGAGAGTAGGCTCTTGCGATTTCGTCGATGCTCTTGCCGGGGATGTAGGGGGGCACGCGCTTTATCTCTTCTTTCACCAGCTTTTCTATCATCTCTGCACCTCTTCGAGTATCTTGCTTAGCCTGGAGCACACCTCATCTATCTGCTCCCTCGTTATGACCAGAGGTGGGGCGAAGCGGAGTACATTATCATGGGTGCAGTTGAGAAGTAAACCGTGCTCCCTTCCCTTTGCCACAATTTCACCGCAGGGTATGCTGAGCTCCACACCTATGAGCAGTCCTCTGCCGCGCACCTCCTTTATAACCTCATGCTTTTCCTGAAGCTGCTTGAGCTTTGCCATAAAGTACTCACCAAGCTCACGGGTGCGCTGAGCTAAGCCTTCCTCTTCAACAATCTCCAGCACCACCTTAGCGACGGCGCACGCTAGGGGATTGCCTCCGAAGGTGGAAGCGTGGTCTCCTGGGGAAAAGGAGTCCATAACCTCAGGCTTGGCGAGCATTGCACCTATTGGAAAGCCTGCGCCAAGAGCTTTGGCGAGGGTGAAGATCTCTGGCTCAATACCCAAGCCCTGCCACGCGAAAAGCGTGCCGGTGCGCGCTATTCCAGTTTGCACCTCATCCAGCACAAGAAGTACGTCCCGCTCGTCGCAAAGCTCACGAACCTCCTTAAAGTAGTCCTCAGGCGGAATCACAACGCCGCCCTCGCCCTGTATCGGCTCAAGCATCACCGCGGCGGTGTCTTTGGTTATAGCTTTTCGGAGCGCTTCGATGTCGCCGTATTCAACGTGCTTGAAACCTGGCAATAGAGGCTCAAAGTCGCGCTTGTACTTCTCCTGCCCCGTTGCAGAGAGGCTGCCAAATGTTCGCCCGTGAAAGGAATTTTTCGCCGCGATAATCTCCCGCCTGCGGGTGTGCTTCCTGACCAGCTTTATCGCCGCTTCCACCGCCTCTGTGCCCGAGTTGCAGAAGAAGCTCTTATAGCCACCGGTAAGCTCGCACAGCTTCTGAGCAAGCTCCACCTGAGGCAGTGTGTAGTAGAGGTTGGAGACATGCATCAGCTTTGCAGCCTGCTCCTCAAGCACGCGAAGCACCTTGGGATGGGAGTGACCCACATTGAGAACCGCTATGCCGGCAATGCAGTCTATGTACTCCTTGCCGGCGATGTCCTTAACCACCGCACCCTTGCCTTCAACCAGCGCAACGGGCTGGCGAGCATAAGTCTGGGCGACGCAGCGTTTGTCCAGTTCAACAAGCTCGGTGAAGTCCATGGTGAGAAGTAGCCGCAGCGGAATAAAAAGTTTGCCTAGGAAGTTTACTCCACCGGAAACTTTTCATAAAGCACCTTTCGCTTCGCCTCGAGCATAAGCTCTTCTTTGCCTGCGAACTGCGCTGCGCTCATCACGCTCTTGCCCAGCTTCTCCGCGACTTCAAAAACCCTGCTGAGCTTTTGCCTCCACTCTAAATCGCGCAGCAGGTGGTGGTCCAGTACGAGCGTCTCTACTCGAGTCTCCTCCAGGATCTTTACCAGGTTCTCCGCCGACTTATCCAAGCTCGCCTGGGCGTAGCGGTAGCCAAGCATGTAGCTCATTGGCCCGTCGATGTACACTATGCTCGGATTCTGCCGGAGTATAAAATCAGCCTGCTCCTCTATGCTTGGCCCCTCGACGTCGCTGCTGAACACGAAGCACTCCTCGCCATCGCGCACCGCTACCTCTGTGACGTACCCCAGCCTGGGGTTGGTACCATGGTACACAGGTTTGGAGAACACCAGCTCAGTCTCGCCGAAGGCAAAGCTCCTGCCGTCGCAGTACTCTATGCTCTCAGGAAGCTCTCCCAGCTTCTCAAGGAAATAGCTGGCTCTGCGCTTCTGACTCAGGTTGATGTTGTTCTTGGGGTGCTTCAGGAGCGCAAGCTTGCCCTCATAGATCTCAGGCTCCTCGGGCGAATGGTGGTCGTAGTGGTAGTGAGTAACCACAAGCACATCGCTGCGCTCTGCGAAGCTCTTAATCAGCTTCCAGTCCTCCTCCAGCTTCTGGTACTCCAGGGGGTGAGGAGGAAGCCCATACCTTCTTGGTCCCAGGGCAACGCCCGGGTCTATGAGCACCTTCACGTCGCCTGTCTCTATGTAGGTGGCCATGCTTCTCGTGCCCATTGAATCGCTCGCCAGGAGTTCTATTTTCATGCTTCAGCCTCTCCACTTCCCGAATGCACCTTAAGGGTATATATTCCCGCAAAGAAGATATTAAGTTGATGCCAACCTATTCCCTCATCCACCCTGTGGTAGGTGCAATCGCAGTGCTTCTGTGCTACGCCACTGCCTACCTGGGCTTTTCGCGGATGATGCTCATCGCAGGGAAGCGCAGCAGATTCTACTGGTTCAGGCGCAATGTGCACGTGAACATGGGCAGAAGCTTTGTTGCGCTTCTCTATGTGGTGTATCCTCTGGGCATACTCGGCATCTCAGAAGCTGGTTTCTCTCCCTTCTCCACTCCCCACGCGTACCTGGGCAGCTTCCTTCTTATTTTATTCACCTTCGGCGCTGTGCTTGCTTTCCTAATCCTCAAAGGCAGGCGGGAGTATATAAAGTTCCACGGCAGGTTGATGCTTGCCGGTGCGGCGCTAACCATATTTCAGATAATCGGTGGCATCGTCAATCTACGCTCTCTGGGGATTCTGTAGCCCTCTGCGAAGATATAAATACGAGAATCATCCCCTATTTTATATAGGGGTGTTAATTTGAGGCAGGGGATTCTATTGAGAACTTGCGGGATTTATGTGTTACTGTTTGTGTTGCTTGTCCTTGCAGCCTGCACAGGGCAGAGGGAAGAAGCCCCTTCTCCGGATAAGAGTTCCGTTACCGTAGAGGTAAAAAACCTCAGGTTTGTACCGGACGAACTCCGGGTGAAAAGGGGGACCACCGTGGTATGGGTGAATCGCGACCCCTTTGCACATACGGTAACCTTCTCAGACGGAAGCTTCGATGAAAGGCTAGAGAGGGGCGGGAGTACCACCAGAAGCTTCAGTGAACCCGGCAGGTACGAATACACCTGCAAAATACACCCTTCGATGAAGGGCGTTGTCATTGTCGAGTGAAGACAAGTAAGCTCTTCTTCACAGGGAGGTAAAGCATATGGCCTTCAATATACCATTCAATAAAAATGAGAAGCTCCGCGAAGTGGTTAGAAGGATAGACGGGAGTGAGAAGATAAGAGCCTACATAGAGGCCGCCAACGTCACGGCGATAGCGAGGCTGGGCTACAACGACCACGGGTATGTGCATTCTAAAATCGTAGCCAACATCGCATTGAAGATGCTCCGTGTGCTTGTAAAGCATGGGTTAAAGCCGGGCGTTGTCAAAGACCATCACCTGAGCGAAAGCGAGGCCGAGGTCGTGGTGGTGCTCGCCTCTGTGTTTCACGACATAGGCATGGCGGTGCACAGAGTAAATCACGTCGAGTACGGCACCGCTATAGCCTTCCAGCTTCTCAATGAACTTCTCGAGGGTGTCTATGATGAGCGCGCCAAGGCTATAGTGGTGAGCGAGGTTCTGCACGCTATTTCGAGCCATGAGGTGGGTGTTAAACCCCTCTCCCTGGAGGCGGGTATCGTTACAGTAGCCGACGCCCTCGACATCGCTGGTGGAAGAGCAAGAATACCCTTCTCAAAGGGTAAGATAGACATACACAGCGTCTCGGCAATGGCAATTGAGGGCGTTGAGGTGAGGGAGGGCGAAGACATACCCCTGAAAATCAAGATAAAGATGAGCAACTCCGCGGGAATCTTTCAGATTGATGAGCTTTTAAAGCCCAGGGTGCTGGAGTCAGGGCTCAAGGATTACCTCCACATCGAGGCGGAGATAACCGGCGAAGAGAAGAGGATTCTGGAGAGGATTGAGCTTTGAAAAAACGTTACATATATATCACCGGCTACCTTAAATAGTATCATTATGCAGGACTATACTGGATTCTTCGGCTCCTTCATTTGGTGGCTGTTTATCTTCTATCTTGTGCTTGGGCCGCAGCTCCAGCACCGCAGTCTTCAAGCTGCGAGGCAGAAGCTACTCAGGAAGTTGGGGGAGAAGCGGGGAAGCAATGTGATAACCCTTATTCACCGGCAGGAGAGCATTGGTTTATTCGGCATTCCATTCTACAGGTTTATTGATATAGACGACTCGGAGCAGGTGCTCAGAGCTATCCGCTCCACGCCTGAGGACAAGCCCATAGACCTGATAATAAACACCCCTGGCGGGTTAGTGCTTGCCGCTAGCCAAATAGCCAGGGCGATAAAGGAGCACAAGGCCAAGACCACTGTGATAGTGCCCCACTATGCCATGAGCGGGGGCACGCTGATAGCTCTCGCAGCGGACGAGATACTCATGGACCCAAATGCGGTGCTTGGACCCATTGACCCGCAGATTAAAGAGTTTCCAGCACCATCAGTGCTGAAGGCGGTGGAAAAGAAGGGCGTGGACAAGGTCAAAGACGAGACGCTGATAATGGCGGACATCGCGGAAAAGGCGATAAGGCAGATTCAGGATTTTGTGTTTGAACTCCTGAAGGAGAGATACAGCGAAGACAAAGCCAGAGAGCTTGCGAGAGTGCTTACCGAGGGAAGGTGGACCCACGATTTCCCCATAACTGTGGACGTTGCAAGAGAGCTTGGGCTAAATGTAAGTACCTCAGTGCCCGAGGAGGTTTATTCTCTAATGGAGCTTTATCCACAGCCCATAACAAAGCGCCATCCAAGCGTGGAGTTCATTCCTACGCCCAGCAAACAGCAGAAGTGATTCACTTTAAAATGACAATATTTCCCCTGCCCTTCTTAATCTTCTTAATTTTGCCTCTGTGCTCTAAGTCAGCGAGCATTAAGCTGAGCTTTGCCTCGGAGCAGCCTAGCCTTTTCCTAAGCTCGCTCTGCTTCATCCTTCCGCCTTCTTTCTTTATAATTTCCAGCACCTGGGCGAGGTCCTCAGGCAGAGGTTCAGACTCTTCCTCTTTCTCTTTCTTTTTCAGAAGAATATAGCCAGCAAAAATCGCTGAAATGAGGAAAACGGCTATGATTATGAACAGGCTGCTGCCCCGCTCTTCCTCTTCAAGGATACTTACATCTATTTCATCGAAGAGAAATTCCTCCTCAAGAGTTGGGAAGAGTATCAGGTCTATCCTGTAGCTACCATTCTGAGGCACCTCAATCACTTCCTCTGCCTCAAGCTTCAGAAGGTTGTTCTCGTAGTACCTCGCCCTTAGCAAGTAGCTCCCATCCGGCACCGAAAAAGAGTAGCTCCCGTCTCTTGACACAATCACCTGCTCGGGTGTGGTGTTTATCTCCACCACCACGTCGTTGAGGGGCTCAAAGGCGTCCCAGCTGTACAGGGTGCCGTAAATCTGGGCAGCATACGCTAAGGGCAGGCTGAGGAGGAGAATCAGCAATATTCTCATATGGGATTACTAATCCTTTTGCCCATTAAATAATTTTCTATGAAGTAAAATAAATAAAATATGCAACTAATAAACTAAAATAAAGTATTATAAAGCTTTAAATTTGCCCACATCGAAAGTAAGCTTATATTAACTGAGGGTGGAGTTGGTGGTGGAGGTGAGAAAAAATGAAGGCGAAAAAAACATTCTCAATCGCCCTGGCGGCGATGCTTGTGCTCAGCCTGCTCCCAGTAGGCTATGCATTGCCACCTATGGGAAAAGTAGAAGAGCGGTACAAAGTTGCTAAGGCAAACTACCTCAAAGCCCTTGAAGCATATAAGGGTGCCAGACAGGACTACCTGAAAATGAGGGAGATGGCGAAGAGAGAACCAAAAGGTGTAACTTTTGATAAGGCAAAGAACTTCCTGCTGCGCAGCATCGATGCGATGGTCGCCCACCTCGAGATGGTCAAGGCGAGGGTGGACATAGCAAGAGCATTAAGCGAAGAGGAGAAGGCAGAGATTGCGGAGACGCTGGATAGCTACATAAGCTATCTGGAAGAGAAAAAGCAAGAAGCAGAGCAGGCTGGGAACAGAGAGGAGTTGGTTAGCACAGCCAAGGATGTCAGGGAGAAGTGGAAAGAAGCGAGGGTGGAGATAAAGAAGATAACAGGTAAAATCATAATCTCGCGGATAGACCGCGTGCTCGAGAGAGGGGAAGAAATAGGAGAGAAGCTCGAATCCAGAATAGATGTACTCAAGCAGGAGGGCTACGACACCACTGAGCTTGAAGCACTGCTCGCAGACTACATGGAGCACCTCAGCTTAGCCAGGGAGAAGAGGGACAAGGCAAAGGAGAAGTTCGCCGAGATTTCTTCGCCAGAAGATGCCCACAAGCTCTTCAGAGAAGCCAACGCCTTCATCAGGGAAGCGAACAGGCACATGCGCGAGATGTTCAAAGACCTGAAGCAGATTCTCAGGGAGATGAAGAAAGCGGAGCTGGAGATAAAGGGTATAGGCTTCCTGTATGCAAAGGGCAACGGTAGCGCGGTGATACAGGGCAACGGTAGCGTCTTTGTGAAGGGAGAGGGCAACCTCACCGTTAAGGTGGCTAATGGAACAGTTCGTGTAGCCGGCGAAGGGGAGAAGCAGGAGAACAGCGACGGCAGTGTTACGTACCTCGGCTTTGGGCGAGCAAGAATTTCGGGCAGAGACCTGTATGTGAGCGTCGAGGGCACAAACCTTGAGATAAGGGCGAGAGGCGTAGGTGTGGCGATACTCAGCGGCGAAGGCACGTACCGCACCGCAAAGGCAGAAGCTGACTGGAGCGCAGAGGAGGTCGCCTACGGAGGTGCTCAGAAATGAGAGCTAAGCTTGCGCTACTCGCTATTCTCTTTCTGGGGCTCATCATCACGGGATGCACCTCGAAGCCAGAGCAGAAGGTGGGCACAGCCGTAGCACCTGCGCTGGAGGAGGCAGAAACACCCGCACCTGAGCCCGTGATAAACGAGGACGATGCAGAAATCGATGCCCTCATCCAGGAAGTGCAGGAGCTGGAGGAGTTTCTCAGCTACGTCGAACAGGGCGACACGCTGGAGCTGAGTCTGTAATGGGGCAGGTTAATATTGCCCCTCTTTTATCTCTTCTGTGAGCCTCATCCCAATAAATAAAAATACTTGCAGTATTATACCTCTTGTATGCTCGCAACATTCATTCTGGTGTTGATAAACATCGTAGTCTACCTCTTCTTCGCCACCGAGGCTTCTTCCCCTTTCACAATAAAGGAATTCTCCTATGCTATGGCGCTAACCCTTGAGGCTCTGAAGGAGGGGGAGTTCAGCAGGCTGATAACCAACTTCTTCTTCCACTTTGATTTCCCTCACCTTGGGTACAACATGCTGTTTTTATTAATCTTCGGAAGCAGATGCGAGGAGATATTCGGCACCCGGAGGTTTCTGCTAATCTACTTTATCTCAGGCATCTTCTCTTCACTTTCAATCTTCTTCTATCCCCAGGGCAGCGCCCTGGCAGGCGCATCCGGAGCAATCTTCGGCGTGCTTGGCAGCGTTCTTATTGCCCAGCGCACCCTCTATGCTCACGGCTTTGCAACCTCGCTGCTCTATGGGGCAATCTTCTTCATCATAGCTGTTACCACAGGCTTCATGGCCCATCTTCTCGGCCTAATAATGGGCTTTGTGCTCGGGTACATATTCACCTACGGTGAGGAGAGCCCCAGCGGATAAGCCTCTCCAGCTTTGCCCTTTCCGCGCGGGAGCCGAAGACTATGAGCACGTCGTTAGGCAAGAACCTCTCCCCTGGCGGGGGGTTGTGGATTATCTTTTCTCCTCGCGCTATTGCAAGAATCGTCGCCCCGGTGCGCTCCCTCACCTTAAGCTCAGAGATACTCTTTCCCACAGCGAAATCTCCCTCGGCAACGTATATCTCGTCAATAACCTCCCCCTCCCTCATCCCCTGGAGTATCCTGCTCTTTGCACTGCGCTCCTCCCTGAGCACGCCTTCGCTGCTGAAAACACTTTCCACCATCTTCTCCACACCATGGTAGAAATTTCTGACAGTGCGCCACGAGAGGTAGAGCCCAACGAAGAAAAGGAAAAGCACCGCCAGGGAAATCGCAGCGCCGTTGGTTGTGAGGTAACCAAGAAGAGGTGGGAGGAAGTAGAGGGCAGAGAAGAGGAGCACAAGAAGGATAGCGAGGTTCCTGAAGGTGGCCCTTAGAAGGTCGCTGCTAATTGGTAGATACCTCCTTCCCAGGAGGTTTATCAGGATGTCCACGATATCAATAACCCGCTGAAGCGCCAGGTAGAGCGGCGGGAGTATTAAAATGAAGGTTGCCATAAAGATGAGCCCTCTGCCAAGATGAAGAAAAGCGCCAGCGTACTCTACAGCCTTTAAGATTAAGAACACAAGGGTGAGGTTGATGAAAACCCGTAGAGCTTTTTTCTTTATGAGAGTGTACTCCTCGCCTCCCCCTGAAAGCTTATACTTAGCCTGGCTCAGCCACATCGCAGAGTAGCTGAAGAAGTTCTTTACCGTCGAGGGGGCAAGCCTCTCAAGCAGCGTTGCTATGCTCTTTGAGGACTTCAATGAATAGGGTGCAACGAAGGTGGTGATAGCTGCAACAGCTACAACAATTGGATAAAGAAAGCTGCTTGCAACGCCCAAATCTATGCCCTGCTTCACTATTGCAAAGGAAAACTCGCCTATTGGCACTAAACCTAAGCCAACCGCCAGCGAGGTCTCGCCTCGCACGCCGAGTAGGTAGCACGGCAGGCTTCTGCTTGCCACCTTGGCAAAGAGGGTCACCGCAGTCACAGCGACAACGACGGGGAAATACTGGAGGAGGTACCTTACGTCGATGAGCATTCCCACACTCACAAAGAAGAGCATAACAAACATGTCCCTTATGGGCGAGACACTTCTAACAATCCTCTCAGCGAGAAGGCTCTCAGAGACTATCGCCCCCATCACGAAGGCGCCCAGAGCCAGAGAAAAGCCCAGCATCTGCGCAAATACAGCAAATGAGAAACACAATGCAAGGGCGGTAATGAGGAGTACCTCACCGGTGCCACTCCACCTCTCAACCACTTCCAGCAAGGCGGGGACAACCTTCACCCCCAGCACGTAGGCGATGAAGAAGAAGAGGAGGATTTTCGTCACAACCTCCAGCGCTACCTGAATAGAGAGGGGGGTGAGAAGGGAGATGCCTGAAAAGAGGGTTAGAAGCACAACCGCGGCAACGTCCTCCACCACGAGGATACCCAGCATTATGGGCGCATACTCCTTGTGGAGGAGTGCTCTGTCTGTTAGCAGTTTAACAACAATAGCGGTGCTGCTTACAGCAAGGGCTGCGCCTAAAAACGCCGCGTCTATGGCATTAAATCCCAGTGCAATGCCCAGCGTCTGTCCAATGCCAAGGAGGAAGAGCACACCAGAGACCGAGGCGATTAGAGATATAGCCCCAACCTTGCGGAGCTTTCTTATGTTGAACTCCAAGCCTAGGGAGAACATGAGGAGCACTAACCCAAGATCAGCGAAGGCGTTGACAATTTCCAGGTTCTTAACCAGCTTTAAGGCATAGGGCCCAGAAGCAGCGCCCGCGAGGATATAGCCAAGTACAACTGGCTGGCGAAGCCGCGAGAAGGCTGCGCCTATGGCAAAGGAAAGGAGAAGGACTACAGCCAAGTCACGCAAGATGAGCATCTCTAACCCACAAGCTCCTTGAGCTTCTGAATTTCTTCAAGTTTGCCAGCTGCGATTAGCACATCCCCTACTTTAATTTCTGTGTCAGCGCTTGGGTTGGGGATGGTCTCCTCGCCTCTCACGATCGCTATTACACTCGCCCCTGTGCGTCGCCTTATATCCAGCTCGCCTATGGTTCTCCCCGCGCCTTTTCCAACACGAATCCACTCTATCTTCACCCTACCCGCGAGGGCACTGCTCAGCGCTTCCACTGGCGTGGGTTTGAAGTACGCTCCAGCCAGGATTAGCCCCACCTTCCTCGCCAGCTCATCGCTAAGGGTTATTATTACAGGCTCCTTGCCAGCCTCCTCGTAGTAGATTTCCCTACGCCCATCCTCATGCACCACTATATCGAGAGTGCTTTCCTCGCCCAGCTTCAATGTGTACTTCTTTCCCACTCCCGGTAGCTCAGCCTCAAATATCTCCTCCATAATAGCACCTCCCCTATCTTTACTCTTCCACCTCATCCTCCTCCATGCTTTTGCATATCAGAAAACCCCTGGCACGCTCTGCATATTTATACTCATGCACTTTCTTCCAGAACATCTTGGAGTGGTTGGGGTAGAGCAGGTGTGCCATCTCGTGGATGAGCACATAGTCCAGAACCCATTCGGGCATGTGCTTTAGCCTTTCGCTCAGTCGTATTATCCTCCGCTTGGGATTGCAGCTCCCGAAGCGGGATGTCATCCTCTTAGAAAATTCTATCCTCTCCACCTTTAGCTTACCACCAAAATAGCGCCGGTTTAGAGCTTCAAACTTCCTGCGCAGGTACTCGTCGTCCCTCTTTCCCCCAAGCTTTCTCTCCATCCTCTCCACAAAAAACTCAACCCAGCGCTCCTCTTCCCTCTTTGAGGCACTCGCAGGTATGTAGACGAGAAGCCCCTTACCCTTGAGCTTTGCTTCGACTGTTTTCTTCCTCCTCGGACTTCGTATAACCCTGATTGAGAAGTCCATAAAGGTATGTGTCTCTGGTGGGAAATAAGGTTTTCGTGTTGCTTACTTATGAAACACCTAAACAAAATGCTCAGTCCTCACTTCCTGAACACTATACCCGCGTATGCCACGACGCTTCCGTAATCGCCCGTGACATCGCCGCTGTTTCCATACTTCAGAAGCTCGGCTCTGGTTGCGCCTCGCTGCTTAGCCACAGCTATAGTCGTTGCTATTGCGCCGTAGCCGCACGCCGAGACGTTGTGCTCATACACGCGCTTGAGAAACAGCACATCATCCAGCGCGAGGATCGCCTCTATCGCAAGCATGTCCTTCTGTTTCGCCAGGGAAGCGCTCTCGTAGTGGGTGAAGTCGCTGGAGGCAAGGATCAGAATATCCTTATCAACTTTGGCAAGGCAGGAGGCGATTTCTCTCGCCACCTCCAGATCCTGAAGCGCCAGCGAGATAGCCACAAACTTGAAGTCGCGATAGATGTACTGCAAAAATGGAAGCTGAACCTCAATGCTGTGCTCATACGCATGCGCCGTCTCGTCGCTGTCGATAACACCGCAGCTCTCCCAGAGGTACTCCGCAAGCTCACAATCGCACTTCACTGCGCCTAGAGGGGTTTCCCAGTCCTGCCTTGAGACAGCAACCAAGCTGCCCATACCTGTGTGATTTGGGCCGAGAATTACCACGCTCTCGGGCTTCTCCTGCATAGCTAAAGCGTAGTACACATGCGCCGCCTCGTAGCCGGAGTAGATGTAGCCCGCGTGGGGAACCACGGCGGCGACAATATCGCGAGGCGCCACATCCTCGCGTACAGGAAGCTTCCCCGGGCCTAGCGTGTGGAGAAAGCAGCGCTCAATCTGCTCAATTAAGGCTTCTCGAGAGGCTGGATAAAACTGCCCGGCCACTGCGGGGCTGCGCATAAGTAATAGATATGCCCTCCTCCCCTAAATAGTTTGTTATACCTCGCCCTCAAACTCCTCTAGGGGCATGAAATCCTCTACATCCATTCCCCGCGCCCTGAGAATTTCCCTCGCAAGAAGCCAGTAAACCAGGGCAAGTGCCTTCCTGCCCTTGTTGTTGGTTGGTATCACTATGTCCACGCCCGCGGCGCTGTTGTCGGTGTCGCACAGCGCAACCACGGGAATGCCTATATCTGCAGCCTCGCGGAGCGCCTGCTCATCTCCACGCGGGTCAGTCACAACGAGCACATCGGGCTCAACGAAGTGCTTAAGGTTCGGGTTGGTGAGCGTGCCCGGGATGAAGCGCCCCGCTATTGCCTTTGCACCAATTAAACGTGCAAGCTGCTCTATTGGCTTCTGACCATACTGGCGCCTCGAAACAATAAGTATCTTGCTGGGTTCAAACTTGGCAAGGAACTTCGCCACCGTGGCGATGCGCTCGTCGGTTTTCTTAACGTCCAGTACGTAAAGCCCGTCTGGACGAACGCGGTATATGTAGGGCATCATGTCCGCGTTCTTCTGCTGCGTTCCTATGTGTACTCCTGCCGCGAGGTAGTTATCCAAAGAGGTAAGCTTCGTCTCCATACTCATCCTCCTCTCTCAGAATTTTGGAAGTCTCGCAAGCTTCGCCCTGCTCGGCGTCAGCTCTTCTGCGATGCGTATAAGCTCGTTGAGCTTTGCTATTCTCTCTCCGCCAATAACACCTGTCTTAATTATTGGGATATGGAAGGCAACCGCAAGGTGGGCTATGCTTTCGTCTGTGGTCTCGCCAGAGCGGTGAGAGATAACCGGGGTAAGCTTCTCGTTCTTTGCAAGGTTAATCGCCCTGAAGGTATCTGTGAGCGTGCCGCACTGGTTGGGCTTTATTAGTATCGCATTCGTAGAACCTTTTTCTATGCCCCGTCTGAGTCTATCCTCATTGGTAACGTACAAGTCATCGCCGCAGATAAGCGCCTTAACGCGGGAGGTGAGCTGCGCGAAGGTTTCGAAATCCTCCTCCTGCACCGGGTCCTCAACGTAGTAGAGGTTGTAATCCTCTATTAAACCAGCGATGTAGTCCACCTGCTCCTCACTTGTTCGCTCCTTACCTTCGCGGGGATAAACGTAGCGCTGCTTCTTCTCATTCCAAAGCTGACTCGCGGCTACGTCAAGGCCAATGCGGAGCTTAACCCCGGTCTCCTGGGCAACGCGGTCGCACACCTCGCTCAGCACGTTGAGCGCTTCCACATCGCCTATCGCCGGCGCCCACGCACCCTCGTCACCCTTACCGAGGGTTCCGCTGCTGCGCTTAACCAGCTCACCTTTAAGCTTCTTGTGGACCTCTGCGTTGGTGCATATCGCCTCTGCTATGTCGCGGGCTCCAATGGGGATGACGAGGAACTCCTGAATATCCGTGGCGTTGTTCGCATGGGCTCCACCTCCAATGACGTTACCCAGAGGATAGGGAAGCTCACAGGAAAAGTTGCCCCCCAGAAACTGGAAGAGGGGGATGCCATAAGAAGCAGCCGCCGCCTTAGCATTCGCCAGTGAGACTGCCACGGCGGTGTTTCCCCCTATATTGGAAAAGTTCTCTGTGCCATCTATCTCGTGCAGCGTCTGATCTATCTCCTCCTGATTAATCGCATCCATGCCGCGAAGCTCAGGCGCAATTGTCTCCTCAACCTCTATTATCGCCTTCTCAATACCTCCCTCAGGAAAAGCCCTTGCCTCGTACTTGCCTGTGCTCGCCCCACTTGGAGCTGCACACCTCCCTACTGCGTAGTCGGTTATAACATCAACCTCAATCGTCCAGTTGCCCCGGGAATCTACAATTTTCCTGGCCTTAACATCTTCGATTATCGTGGGAATCATTCCTCTTCACCCAGCAGTTTCTTCTCGGGCATTCGCCTGCGCACGCTTATGGGTATCACTCCCTTCTCCAGCTCCTTGATCGCTATTATTATCGGATCCAGCATGTCCTCGGAGATCCTTATCAGAGGCGGAGCACCCATGGATAACTGCAGCGCTCTCGCGCCTATGATGCGGGCTTTCTCATACTTTGTGAGCTTCACGCTTTTTCCTCCGTAGGCTTTTAGCGGAGAGGGGTATGGGGCCGCTGAGATTTGAACTCAGGTCACCAGCACCCCAAGCTGGGAGGATAGTCCAGGCTACCCTACGGCCCCTTCTCCTCGAGTTTAATTACATCGTCGATGAAATCGCGGTGGCTGAGAAGCATCCTGCGGCAGCAGTATCGAGTAACCCCAAGGGAGTCGAGGACCTCCTTGGGGTCCTCGTTCTCCTCTACTCTGCGCTTGAACTCCTCGTACTTGTCGCCGATTACTGCTCCACAACTGAAGCATCTCACAGGTACTAACACGGGATCACCTGTAGGACTTCTGGAACCTTGCTCTTGCTCCTCGCCCGCCGTATTTCTTGGGCTCTGCCCTGCGAGCGTCGCCCTTGATAATCGTGCGGTCGTAGCTCATAAAGGCCTCCTTGAGCTTCATGTCGCCGGTGTACTCCACCAAACCACGACCTATCGCGGTGCGCACGGCTTCGGCTTGACCCATGAAGCCGCCGCCTCTAACGCTTACATCTATGTCCACAGTGTTTCTAACATCGCCAGCGAGCTCGAGTACCTCTATTATCTTCAGCCTTGCCATCTCCGGCTCAAGAATCTCCACAGGAATCTTATTTATCCTGACCCTACCCACTCCTGGCCTAATAGTGGCACGCGCTATGGCAGTTTTCCGCTTACCCACGCTGTGAACTATCTTCATTCAATCACCTCAAAATTTTGCACCAAGGTGCCTGCTCAGCTCCTCCAGGGTAACGTACTTGGGAATTCTGAGCTTTGTGTAGCTTGCATCTGGGAAGGTAATCTTCTCGGCATCCGCGTACTCTTCTGGCACGCCAACATAAACGCGAAGGCGCTTGAAGGCACGCCTGCCGCGCTCCTGCTTATACGGGAGCATTCCACGCACCGCCCGCTTTAAAATCCTCTCCGGTCGGCGAGGGTAGTGCGGCCCATGGCGACGCGGATTAACTATGCTCTTCCTTTCCCTTCTCTCCTTATACTTAGCAAAAACACTCGCCCTGTTACCTGAAATTACCGCTTTCTCGGCATTAACCACCACTACCTCTTCGCCCTCAAGTAGGGCTTTCGCTACGTAGCTTGCCAGGCGACCCATTATTAAACCAGAAGCATCAACCACCTTCATGTTATCACTCCATAATCTTTACGTTAGAACCTTTGGGCATCTCCTGCATAAGCTCCCGCAGCGAGAGGCAGCGCCCTCCGGCAGCGGTTATCTTCTGCCTTGCCTTCTCTGAAAAAGCGAAGGCGGCGACGGTTACAGGGTGAGCGATTCTCCCTGCACCGAGCACTTTGCCTGGTACAGCGACGATGTCGCCCTTCTGAGTGTACCTCGCAATCCGGCTTACATTGACCTCTGCACGGCGCGAGTTGGAGCGAGCCAATCTCTCTGCGAGGTCGCGCCACACAGGTGAGCCTACTTCATGAGTCTTCTTTGCCAGGTCAACAATTATATTCCTGAGCACTGGGTTAGTGGTTCTGCTCATCTTCATAGATACTGTGCCTCCTTGCTGCACCGTTTGCAAGAATTATTATAGGCCAAACTTCGTCACCCTATCGCCTATCGGCGAGACGGGTAACTTCGTCACCCTGAGCGCTGCTCAGGGTAACTTCGTCACTCCGGAAGCGGAGCTTCCGGGCAACTGCATACAGTTTGACCATCAGATTGCGGTATTTTCGCTAGCGCTCAATACCGCTATGTTTCCATAATGTTTTTCCTTCTATCCTTGTGGGGGGTTGGGTATACCTAAGGGAAGGGGGCTCTCCCCCTTCCCTGGATATGCGGGGGAAGGGATTTGAACCCTCGCACCCACTTAGGGACAGGACCCTCAATCCTGCGCCTTTGTCCAACTCGGCCACCCCCGCATAGTGACCGCAATATCTTTATAACAATGATACCATCTTCTCAGCTTTTTTGGAGATTTCCCTGCAAGCCTCGCGGAATATCTCCACCGCGGGTAGTGAGCCGTTGCTCTCGATGGTGAATATGAATCGCGTTGGGTCTCCTTTTACGTTTATAGCCTCTTCCTCACATGCCTGAGCGCACGCTCTGCACAGGGTGCATGCTTCGATGTCTTTAACCACCACTTTGTTCTCCTCTATTGCCAAGATGTCGCGGGGGCAGGCTGCCACGCACTCGCCACAGGCGGTGCACTTGTCATTGACCTCAATCACGGGGTAGTACTTGTAGCCTACTACGGCAGGCTGCCACTTGGCATGCTCCTTGCCTTTGCCCAGCACAGCCTCAGCCTCAAGTCTAAGCCGCTGACCCTTCCCCAGCTTCACAATGGGGATGCCCTCTACAGGCGTAAGCTCCGGGTCAGGAGACTTCAAATCGTGAGAGTACACCACCTTAGGTCCCTCTTCCTCAAGGGTGAGCGTGAGAGTACAGCTCGGGCAACCTGCACCGCCGCAGACACAGGAATCGCGGAAGTTGAATCGCTTCAAATCTGTGCGTATGGGCACTAAACCAAGGCGATGGGCTAGGATCTCGTCGTAGAGTGAGGATGAGTTCTCATAGATTATAACATCCTCTATCGCCAGCGTGGGCACCTCGCTCAGTATCGCTCTGCGAAGCGCATTGGCATAACTGGGGTTTGCATTCTCAAGTAGAATCTTCGCCCTGTTGCCCTCGCCCTCAAAAATGCGCACTTCCAAGGCTATACTCTCCTCCCACGCTTACCGCCTTTCCTCTTGGTCCCGTCGTGAGGTATCGGCGTTACATCCTCAATACGGCCAATCTTGAGACCTGCCCTCGCAAGAGCACGTATCGCAGGCTGGGCCCCTGGGCCAGGAGTCTTAGGCCCGCTTCCGCCGGGGGCTCTGACCTTGATGTGCACCCCGACGATGCCCTTCTCCATGGCTTCTTCTGCGGCGCGCATCGCAGCCTGCATCGCCGCATAGGGCGAGGACTCATCACGATGAGCCTTGACTATCCTTCCGCCGGACCACCTGCTTATGGTCTCCGCACCTGTTAAGTCGGTTATGTGGATTATGGTGTTGTTGAAGGAAGAATAAATATGCGCTATACCCCAGTGCTCCTCCTGCTTCTTTGCCATTTTACGCCGCCTCCTGCTTTGCTTCTTCCTTTCTCACTATCTGGATGTTTCGTATGGGAGAGTTTTCAGCATAGGCAATGGCGTCCTCCTCATCGGCGCGTACCAAGTAACTCGGCGCGGTTACCTTCCTTCCGGCGACGGTTATATGACCATGCACAATGAACTGCCTCGCCTGCTTTATGGTCGAGGCGAGACCCTTTTTGTACACAAGCGTCTGGAGCCTCCTGTCCAGAATATCACGAACGGTGAGAGCAAGCACGTCGTCAAGGCTGGCGTCCTCTTTGAGAAGATTGAGCCTTCGTAGGCGAGCCATGAGCAGCTCTTCCTGACGCCTTGCTTGCTCTCCGCGCTTGCCGAGAAGCTCTCTCGCCTGACCACGAATGCCGCGGAGTATGGCGAGAGCCTTCCAGATCTCCCGTTTGTTCTTTAGTCCATACTCGGCAAGCAGCTTCTTCTCTTCCTGAATGCGGTCCGCTTGCCATGGATGTGTTGGGGTGCTGTACTTCTTCCGTATTCTACGAGGATCGCCCATGAAATCACCCTACTTTTTCTTCTTGGAAACACCCACGGTTATGCCACGCCTGAAGCTGGTACGGGTGCGCTGGCCACGCACAGGCAAGCCCAGCTCGTGTCTTATTCCGCGGTAGCTTCTTATCTTCCTCAAGCGGTTGAGGTCTTCTCTCAGCGCTATCGCTAAGTCTGAGCCAATGACATGTAGGTCTTTACCAGTCTCATAATCTTTGCGGCGGTTGAACAGCCAGCTTGGCACCTTCTGGTTTTGAAAATCCGTAACCAGCTTGTCCAGCTTCTCCACCTCTTCGTCGGTGAGATAACCTATCCTCTTTTCGGGGTCAACCTTTGCGAGGTTGCATATCACCTCGCCTGTTCTCACCCCTATCCCTTTTATAAGCGCAAGGCCTACGGGCACCTTCTTGTTGCCATCTATGTCAGTACCACCTATCCTTACGAGGTACTTGAACTCCTCTTTCGCTTCCTCGCTGCCTTTAGCCACTACTATTCCTCCGTTGGTATGAGGTAATATCACCTATATATAATACTTTTGGACTTTCAAAATCAAGCTCCTCTCAATTGGAAAAGTACCATGGTAAAGATTTATGCAAAGCTTGCACAAGGGAAGCTTTTTATCTCAGCCCCGCGGAAGTCTTTAATGTGATAAAGGTAGTTTCTCCTGCAACGAGTGCAAATCTTGGGTCTGGCTTTGACGTCTTTGGCTTGGCGTTAAGCTCGCCTGCTGACGAGATGGGCTTCAAGGAGATTGAGGAGGGTGTGAGGATTAAAGTTAGAGGGTACCCCGTGCCAGAGAGCAGCGAGGAGAACATCGCTGGCTACGTCGCGGCGCGCGTGCTCTCAGCAAAAGGTGTGGAAGCGGGTGTGGAAATATCCATAAATAAAAAAATACGGCCAAAGAGCGGCCTAGGCTCAAGCGCAGCTTCAGCGGTTGGCGCAGCGTATGGCGTAAATGAGCTTTTTAATCTCGAGATGAGCAGGGAGGAGATTCTCCACTTCGCCCTTATGGGCGAGAAATACTTCTCAGGCGCTGAGCATGCAGACAACATCGCCGCCTGCCTGTACGGTGGCTTTACCTGCGTCAGCTACTCTCCGCTGAAAGTGCTCTCCATCACCCCGCCAGAATTTATGGAGTACGCTGTTCTCTTGCCCGAGGTTGAGGTGGAAACGCGCTCCGCAAGGGCGATGCTCCCCGAGAAAGTGCCCTTAGCTTCGCATGTGCGCAACCTGGCTAATGCTGCCTTCCTCGTAGCTGGTATGCTGCGAGGCGATGGCAATGCTATACGCACAGGGATGCGCGACGAGATTATAACGCCTCTGCGTAAAAACTACATACCTCACTTTGAGGAGCTAAGCTCAGCTGCCATTAAAGCGGGTGCCCTGGGATTTGCGATAAGTGGCTCGGGCCCAGCATGCATAGCGCTGTGCGACTCATCCAAAATAGCTGGCGAGGAGCTTGCAGGCGTGCTTAGGGAGGTTTACCAGAAGCATGGCTTAGAATGCACCACCTACGCTGGAAAGGTCGGTGTGGGATGCGGTGTAAAGTAGGCAGAATTGAATAATAGTTGTTTCGGGGAACGAAAGAAAAATTTTATATAATATTACAATCATGCTATATACTGCGGGCTTAGGGGGAGAATAACAGTATTCCCGAGCTCTAAGCCGGGAATACTGTGGCTGACGCACCTAGTGGTGCCCACTCAGCCAATCCCCGGGCCGGGTATCTTCCCGGCTCCAACCTAAGCTCGCACCCATTCCATACTCTGATTTTTTGTGACTGATGGGGATATGATTTTTATATCACCGCTGCTGAATTCTGCATAGGCAGGGAAAGAGGATATGGGACTCCACCTTTACGTTGCGGCGCCGCTCTTCAGCGCAGCAGAGCGGGAGTTTAACTCGCGGCTTTGTGCTGAGCTTGAACGCCGCGGCTACAGCGTAACGCTGCCTCAGCGAGACTGCTCTGGCGACAGGGAGGAGATATTCAGGTGCTGCCTTTCAGAGATCCGCAGAGCGAGTGTTGTTATTGCTGTGCTTGAAGGCGCCGGCTGCGACGACGGCACAGCCTTTGAGGTGGGTTATGCCTTTGCGCTGGGAAAGCGCATCTTAGGTTTAAGAACGGACTTTCGCAACGTGGGCGAGTATGGGGCAAGGGTTAATTTGATGCTGGAAAAAGCGTGCGAGAAGCTTTTAGCAAGCGAAGAAGAGCTTTTCGTCGCCCTTGAACATATGGAGGGAGAGTATGGAGAAAAAGCTAAGAATTAAAGCTCTGGACATAAAAGAGGGCAGGTATGAGATAACCCTCAATGAGGAGGATGCCCGCGAACTCGGTTTGCACACCCGCGACAGGGTGAGGGTTTACCATAATGGCGAGTACCGCGTAGCCAGCGTTAATTTGTCCTCTCGAGCTATAGGCAAAGGTGAAGCAGGAGTTACCATCGACCTTCAGGAGGCATTTAATCTTAAGGAAGGGAACTTCATAACCGTTGTGCCCACGGCCAAGCCTAAATCCGTGGAGTTCATTCGCAAGAAGATGGATGGGCTTGTGTTAAATGAGGGCGAGATTGATGCGATTATCAAAGATGTGGTAAACCGCGACCTGAGTGATATTGAGATTACGGCTTTTATAACTGCACTTTATATAAACGGGCTGAACATGGAGGAGGCCGCAAGCTTAAGCAAGAAAATGGCTGAGAACGGAGAGATGCTGGAGCTAAGGCGAAGACCAGT
Organism: Candidatus Pyrohabitans jungbluthii; assembly: GCA_002010065.2. Taxonomy (GTDB): domain Archaea; phylum Hydrothermarchaeota; class Hydrothermarchaeia; order Hydrothermarchaeales; family BMS3B; genus Pyrohabitans; species Pyrohabitans jungbluthii. The sequence goes on from MTMD02000008.1 coordinate 253,934, forward strand.
GTTCGACAAGCACAGCATCGGGGGTGTGCCGGGCAACAAAATTACCCTGCTCATCGTGCCCATCGTCGCTGCTGCCGGGCTTGTGATACCCAAAACCTCTTCACGGGCGATTACCTCAGCTGCGGGTACAGCTGACATTATGGAAGTGCTCGCACCAGTGAGCTTTTCAGCGCGCGAAATTGAGGAGATTGTGGATAGGACCAATGGAATAATCGCATGGGGGGGCGGACTTAACCTTGCGCCGGCGGATGATATTTTTATCCAGGTGGAGTATCCCCTTGCGATAGACCCCCACTACTTAGCGCTGTGCAGCGTTATGGCTAAGAAGTATGCGGTGGGCGCTGATTTTGTGGTCATCGACATACCCATGGGCAGCGAGGCAAAGGTTAAGACAATGGAAGAAGCGAAGCGCTTTGCAAGAGAGTTTATTGAACTGGGGGAGAAGATAGGGATAAATGTGGAGTGCGCCATAACCTACGGCGACAAGCCTATAGGTAGAGCCATAGGCCCTGCTTTAGAAGCTAGAGAAGCGCTTGCAACCCTGGAGAAGGGCGCTGGACCGAGCAGCTTTGTGGAGAAGTCTCTGGAGCTTGCGGGCATACTTCTCGAGGCAGGGGGCGTAGCGAGCAGGGGCAGAGGCAAGGAGGCGGCGAAGCAGATCCTTCGCTCAGGCAAGGCTTTAAAGAAGATGAAGGAGATAATCGCGGCCCAGGGGGGAGATGAAAAAATTAAGGCAGAGGATATCCACGTTGGCGAATACCGCGAGGTTATAACCAGCGATGGCGAGGGTTATGTAATCCACATATCCAATCGCGCTCTGGTGAGAATCGCCAGAGAGGCGGGCTCACCAAAGGATAAGGGTGCCGGGATACTTCTCCACGTGACCAAGGGTGAGAAGGTTAAGAAGGGCGACGTTCTCATGGAGATCTACGCAGATAGCGAGTACCGCTTAGAGCAGGCAGTGAAGCTGGCGAAGCAGCTCAAGCCGATAACCCTCGAGGGGATGGTTTTGGCAAGGGTGCCAGGGATTACCTACTTTGAGCACTGAACTCTTCGCAAATTCTTATAAAGTTCTTGAAAATCTCCGGTCCCAGTGGTGTATGCTCCACTTCAGGGTGGAACTGCACACCGTAGAGGGGCAGGCTCTCGTGCGCCATGGCTTCGACCTCACAGGTCTCGCTGTGGGCAAGCTTTTTAAAGCCCTTGGGAAGCTTCGCCACCTCGTCCTTGTGGGAGACCCACGCCCTGAAGCTGGGCGCCAGCCCGCGGAGGATCTCATCTTCGTCGTCCACTATAATCTCCGCGTCGGCATACTCCCCAACTTCGGCGGTTCTAACCTCTCCGCCAAAAAGCTTTGCCATGAGCTGGTGCCCTAAGCAGATGCCGAGTATAGGCACTTTGCCCGCGAAGGCTTTTATTATCTCGCCGGAGTTGCCTATCTCCTCTAGGTAGGGTCCGCCCCCTACAACTATGCCCAGAGGCGACTCCTTCTCCACCTCCTCCACGCTTATTGTGTTCTGCACCAGCTTTACGCTCTTACCCAAATAGCGAATGGTGCGATATATGCGGTGGTTGTACTGCCCGCGGTTGGCGATTACTATGTACTCAGTCATCTTACCCACCTTATCGGCGCGCCTCTATTTTCAAGAATTTTTATAAGCCTTTCAGCCCAGACAAGCTTCTTCCTCTTCTTCTCGCTGTCGCGAGAGAAGGAGTATCTTCCAATCTCGCTATGGAAGTCCATCCCATATAAATATATCTCCCCCGCCTTGAAGTGCTTGGCGAGAAAAACAGCGCGGTCGCCATCGGTGAAGCCGCCGAAGTTGTACACCTCGTCGAAGGGCTCCGCCTGCGTTGTGGCTACAACATTGACGAAGAGCGGAGCGTAGCGTCTGAGCGCTGCCATGTTGTCCCCGTGGGCGTGAATCACAACCACGCTCCCGCGGGCATTTGCCTCGAGTAAATCTTCAACCCTGCCGTCGAGGTCTGTAACCATAATCTCGGGCACAGTGCCGCGCTCCAGCAGGAAGCTCGTCGCCCCGTCGCATGCTATGGCTATGCCCTGGGGAATGCGCTCCAGCCTTTCAAGGCTCGGTCCAGCGCCGAAGATGTTCACCCGCTTGCCGGAGATGAGGGAATCCAGAACGGTTAGAGGCAGACGGCTCTTCACCAGCGAGGCGAGAAGCCTGGCAGCAGCTTTATCTTCCTCCTCGGAGAAGCCGAAGTCCACAAGAATTTCGCGGTATATGGTGCGCCATTCCTCGTAGTGCATATAACTCACCTTAAGGTGGGATGCTATCGAGGAAAAATAAAAGATGTTTTGATAGTCACTAAGGTTAGTGGAGTGCCCGAGTTCTGGAGCAGCTTAAAATCTATCTCGCTGAACTCATGCATAGATAAGTGAATATTGCGGTACTTACCAGACTGCGACAAGATTATATATCGTTAATCTGTTAATAACGATAGAGGGAAGAAAATGATAACTCTTCAAGTTATTGACGATATCGTCTCTGAAATAAAGAAATTTCTTCTCAAGCATTACGGAGAAAAGATAAAGAAGGTTATCGTTTACGGCTCTTTTGCGAGAGGCGAAGCCACACCTGATTCTGATATTGACCTTTTAGTTGTGGTTGATGATTCTCTTGATCCAAGGAAGGTCGAAGAGAAGCTCGATGATCTACTATTTGAGATTTTGCTGAACAGAAAGGAGCTAGTTTCTGTTATTGCAGTTAAGGAGACGATGTTTGAAAACTACAGGTCGCCTTTACTGCTGAATGTAAAAGAAGAGGGCATTACAGTATGAGAGAAGTGGACGACCTCATTAATAAGGCAAAGAGGTTTTTGAGAACCGCCGAGCTTGCCTTTAATGACGGTGACTACGATTCCACTAAATCGGATATAATCTCTCTAATTTCTCTGAAAACCCCTCAATATCTGGCTTCTCACAATATTTATGCATTTCAGGATTTTCAACTGGATGCTTATGCCAGCCACCAAGATTATCATACCCAAATGTCCTTTTTCCTTCCATTATTAATGCAAAGTCAATTATCATTTGAAGAATTATAGTAAATATCAAAATATAAACGTTCACGAAATTTTATTCTCATTAAGCAGTTCGAGCCACCTCTCTTTTTCCATCTCCAGCGCTTCCCATTCTATGTAATCTGCCTCCACTTCATGGGAATATTTGTCTTTTATCTCCCCGGCTTCCCATGCATGTCGAAATTCTTCAAATTTCATCCTATATTTTGATTCAAAGTTTGCAATCAGCTCGTTGCATTCTTTTATTTTTGATTTTATTACTTATCTTGCGAGATTGCCCAGTTTTTCGCTATAATCTCGCTCTGTAAATAAATCAAGGATATTTCTTGTTTTTTCATCAATAGTAAGTGTGACCATTTTAGAACACCTCAACATTTCTAATTTATGTTTTTAGTTTTTAAATTCATTAATTTTAACCTCAAAAGCAATTCATCAAAGCTCTGTGGCTGCCTCAAGTCTACCTCGCCAAATTCATACCTGAAAAAGTGAATCCCCTCCTCTTTAATCCTCCTCGGCACGCTCTCGGCTATCAGCACACCCGCAACGCACTCCTCGCCGAGGATTACGAAGTTTTCTGGCTGGACATGTCATAGGGTTTTGTATGTTAGATTAATAACCGTTAGTTTTTTAAGTAAGTTAAAAATATGATTGATAATATAGGGGGTATGGAATATGCCATTTACATCAAGATTCATTTGCATGTCCCCAAGAGAGACACCAAGTATAGAAGAAATACGAAGAATTATTGAAGAAAGAGATGTTATAAAAAGTAAAATAGAAAATGAATTTAAATTGGAATCTTGGATAAAACTTTCACCTACTTTAGTTTCTTATAAAGATGAAAAATTTTTAGAAGGTGTTATATTCCACCAACACATCCAAAAAATACCAGATTATGTAAGAAAGGGAAGAGATATAGAGGAGATCTATCAGCCTATAAGAAAAACTAGTAAAGTTCGGTTTTGGTTTTCATCAAATCCAGGAGTCGTTTTATTTAATAATAGGCAGAATGGAAACACTTTTGGGAGAAGGATCTTATCTTTAGCTATATTTAACATTGAAGATCGCATTCTTCCAGTGACTTTTAGGATTTCCGACATAGAAAAAGATTATTATGAGACTGTATGGACGCATAGTTTCCAGAATAGACAAGGGAATATAATTAAAGGTCAACATTATGGAAATCAAATAGTAAATGATCCTATGTATGGAGAAACAATAGGAGCGCCAAGAAACTTTATTGGTGTTCTTTCTAGTTCGACGAATCCTGCATTTAAGGTTAGAATTAATAGAAATGGCGTAATTACAATTTTCAAAGATTTAAATGACCCAGCAGAACTACCAACAGTATTCAGAATTATACATGAATTTTTACCTTATTCAGTTGCTACTTATTACTAGTAGAGATAAAATTAGTAAATAAGAACAATATATTTTTTAACAGCTTCTAGTACATTTAACAAGTTTTTAGAATTTATCTGAACTGTTTTTTTGCCTACAATTACATCAAGATCGAGTTGTTCATCTTTTATTCTTTTCTTTTCGAACCAATATTCATCTTCAGGTTCTTTTTTGATTTCTATATTTACATTTGTAAATTTTGGTGTTTTACTGATATGTTTTTCCAGAATTTCAATTATTCTCTCTATTCGGTTTAGGTATTTTCTAGTATATTCATCGTCTCGAAAGTGACAGGTTATAAAACCTTTTAGTTTTATTAACACTTCCGTATTATTAATATCGGTATTGGATGGTATCTCAGCAGAAAGAGATTCTAAATCAATTTCTGGATGAAGTTCAAGCGTTATAGGGATTTGCAGGTCTTTATACCAAACTTCTAGATGGTTTTCATTGTATATTATTTCCTTAACAGGAAATATCTCCCTAAAATCTCTGTGGATAGTTCGAAAATCTATATTATACAATCCAATATAGATTCTCGTAACCTTAAGATAAAGTATAAATTTAGCATTTTTTATCCAAAGATAAAATTTTTTGTAGCTAAATTTAACTATTCTATAAATTCTTCCAAGAATTTTCTCTAATATGATTTGAGAAATAATCTCCCAAATACTCATATATACAATTTCTCCTATACCTTCTCTGTTTTGGTTTGGTGCTATTGTTAGATTCTTAAGTTACTATTAATTCATAATCTTTACCCCTCAAATAGGTAGTATGCCTAATATTTATATAGTAATTATGTAATAATTATATTAAAATGTAACAATTGGTAATGGTGGTTGGAAAAATGAACAAAATAAAGATGCAACCTAAAGAAGCGAGATGTCTAAACTGTGGTTCAACCTCACTTAAGTACAGGAAAAGGTTTGATGATTTTGTATGTCTTAAATGTGGTGATATTTTTGTACCAATGATGTAAACAGACCTAAATTTATAATTTATTTTGTTAATTTACTAATCTCATTTAGTATTTCCTTTCCTTTTTTTGTGATTGTGTAGAGTTTCATTTTTCTCCTTTCAGGAGTTAAACACATTATCAGATTTTTATCTTCTAATTCTTTTAATGTTTTGCTAACGTGACTTCTGGGCACTTTTAGAGAAGATGCCAAATTTGACGGTGTCTTTTGTGAATTTTTCAATTCTACTAATATTCTAAATCGAAGTTTTCCAGACATAACGAAACTTATAGAGTTCCAATCCATGCTTACACAATATTTATTACGATATTTTAAATTAGTTATACAATTTTGTAATTAAACATTTAATCACCTTTTTCAAAAATGTTATGAATCATGGACTTAAGTGACCTAATTGGTCCTAGAAAACCACCTAATATAGGAATTTCCCCAAAAAAATATCGTGAAACATATATAAAGTCACCATCAGAGGATGAAGTATCAAAATTTTCTGAAAATCCGCGTAACGCTTATGGAAAATGGTATGAGCACGTTATAAATGAACAAATACGTAAAATTTGTTCAAAACGAAGATGGAATTTTGATACACATGTGGATATGGGATATAGCAAAGTTTATCTAAGCAAGCGATATGCTGATATTGTAGTAAATGGTGAATTAGGATTAGAACTAAAATTTCTTAAAGGTGGAGGTTCTCTTATAAAACCGAAGTGTCTTGTTGATGCTATTGATTTTTCAAATCGTCCTATTGATACGATATATTTAATTGATGGAGAGGGGTGGCTTATAGGTAAGAAAGTAAAATACATAGAATATTTGAATAAGTGGTGGACTTTTACCAATTCTGCAAATCTCGAATATTCATTGGTTAAATATTTTAATAAAAAGAAAAATAGGAAAAAAACCAAAAAATATAAAATAAATTTTTAAATCTAAGTTCTCAAACATTTAGTAACATATTACTTATGATTTTTTGTAATCATTATTTTAAACTGCTTCTCAAGCATAATTGCATTGATGCGTATCGAAGAAGCGTATCAATTATTAAGAAGACTAGCTCCTAGGCAGAGAATAGAAGTATACAAAGGCTTTGATGGCACAATTATAACAGCTACAAGAACAGATAAAATATGTCCACATGACTTCGCAGTTGGATTGGTAATACCTGGAAGAAGAGAATTTTACCCGACGCATGTGAGACTTCTTTTTGACCTTTACCTGAAAAGGATAACTGACGGTGAAAATGCAAAAAAGCTGTTCTGTGCACTTGAAGACGTTTTTAGAGGAGAAGATCCTGAAAAGTTGGCAAAGGATTTTGAAGGAGTTAAGTTTAGGATGCAATTAGATAATTGCGATGTCAATTTGTATTATGCTCAACTTTTAATGATTGAGCAGGATTTCAATTATGGAAAAGATGGATGTAAAAGCAGCAAATATAACCCTGCAAGAACTTACCTAATGGGATATATAAGATGGGTTGCTTCTGGAGACGATGAAATAGATAAAATCATAACAGGAGCTGTTCGAAACTATCCACCTCGAGTGAAATATATAGAGCCATTAGATTGTGAGTGAGTAATTTTCATAATTTAAAATTACTAACTCGTTAATAGCTCCTCTCTTATCAGCTTTACTATTAATAGCTCTTCTTGCTTTTACTTTGTGTATTTTCAATCCATCATAACTATATAGATTTTTAATAAACTCCGTGTCACTATTACTTAGCATAAGTAGACAACCTCGTTCATCAAGCTTTCTATAAACTTCTGCAAGTTTTCTTTGCTCATCATCTAAGAAAGCATCCTTGGTATAACTTGTGAAATTGGCGGTTTTGGAAAGGGGGTAATAAGGTGGGTCAAAATATATAAAATCCCCGCTTTCTGCATCTTCTAATACCTTTTCAAAAGATTGAAGTTTAATAGTTACTCCCTGTAATAACTTGTGAGCTTTTCTGAGATTTTCCTCATTTACAATATTTGGGTTTTTATATCTACCAAAAGGAACGTTAAATTTTCCTTTAGAATTGACACGATATAAACCATTGTAGCATGTTTTATTTAAATATAAAAATCTGGCAGCCTTCTCTACGTCTGAAAGTTCATTTACATCAATTTCTCTTATCTTATAATAATACTCTTTGCAGTGGTTTCTTTTATGTACCTTTAATAGCTTTATCAATTCTTCTAGATTATCCCTAACCACTATATAAGTATTTATCAAATCTTCGTTGTTATCAGAGATTATAACTTTTTTTGGATTGTATTTTCGTTTTATATAAAAAAATACTGCTCCACTTCCCACAAAAGGTTCAAGATAACCATTAAACTTCTTAGGAAAGAATTTCTTAAATTGATCAAGAAGCTGAGTCTTTCCGCCAGCCCACTTGACAAAAGTTGGGACTGTATTATTTCGAGGCATGATTGATCTATTACACAACAATTAAAATGTTTCTACTCCTATATACTATCATGAGTTATGATAGGTCAAAGTACAGAGAAATGCAGGAGGTCATCCACGAAGACTACCTCAACTTCCGCAAAACTCACTCTTATGTCGTCATCGAAAATGTAAAGGTCGCTCTTCCAGAGCGTCATGTTATAAAAAAGTTCGCCCCAAAGGATTTTAAGCTTGAAACGACGACGGTGTGGAGCTTCCCGGCGCGCGGGGACTGGGCGACGCACCGCGGAAATTACCGGGGCAACTGGTCCCCCTACATACCGAGAAACCTCATCCTGCGCTACACCAAGAAAGGCGAGCTTGTGCTCGACCAGATGGTTGGCTCAGGTACTACGGCGGTGGAATGCAAGCTTCTGCAGAGGCGCTGCATAGCCGTGGACATCAACCCGGACGCGGTAATGGTTACCCGAAACCGCCTCGACTTCTCCTATGCCCACCTCGACGAGGAGTATGAGGAACCGGAGATAAGAACTTATGTGGGCGACGCACGCAACCTCAACCTAATACCCAGCGAGAGTGTTGACCTCATTGCAACGCACCCGCCCTACGCTGGCATAATCGCATACTCTGCAAAACGCGTTCCTGGCGATTTATCCTCACTTAAGCTGGAGGATTACATAGAGGAGATGCGCAAGGTTGCTGAGGAGTGCTACCGCGTGCTCAAGCCGGGGAAGCACTGTGCCGTGCTAATTGGAGATACCCGCAAACACAAGCACTATGTGCCCATAGCCACGAGGGTGCTGCAAGCCTTCCTCGACGCTGGCTTTGTTCTGCGTGAGGAGGTGATAAAGCTTCAGTGGAAAATGAAAACAACGCGCGAAAGGTGGCGCGGCAGCTACGATTTTCTGCTAATTGCTCATGAGCACCTCTATATCTTCAGGAAGCTGGCAGAAGGGGAAAAGGCGAGCAAATACAAAGCGAGTGCGAGGTGGTAGGTAAAGTGTATCCTTTAAATGGTAGAATGTTAAGAAATAATATAGAGTGAGGCTAAGATATGGAGAGAATAGTTGTTGACCCGAAAATAATGGCAGGAAAACCTGTGATAAAGGGCACACGAATACCCGTAGATGCAATTCTCAGAGCTCTTGCTGAGGGACTGAACGTAGATGAGCTTCTGGAGGACTATCCACAACTAACCCGTGAAGACATGAGGGCTGCGTTGATTTACAGTGCAAAACTGGTGAGCTCAGAGGACGTGTTTCCCAATGTTGCTGGCGGGCAAGGTGAAAAAGCTTGGTGAAGTTCCTGGTTGACGAAAGCTCCGGCAAGAAACTTTGCAATAACCTTATTGCGAAAGGTTATGACGCAGTTTATGTCAGCGATGTAATTCCAGGCTCACCTGATGAGGGGGTACTTAAATTTGCCGAAAGAGAGGGCAGGATACTGATAACCAATGACAAAGATTTTGCCGAGCTTGTTTTTAGGCTGCGCAAACCCAGCAGTGGGGCTATTCTCCTAAGACTAAAAAGAGATGTTCCCAAAACAAGAACAGATTATCTGCTCTCTTTAATACAGGGTCAGGAAAATAAGCTGCCAGGAAGGTTTACCGTTCTAACAGAGATGGGTAATAGAGTTAGAAGAATAGAATAGGTAAGCAGGCAGCGCGAGGTGGTAGCTACTCCAGCACCCTTATCCCCTCTCGCGTAAAGCCCAGGCGGAGTATATCTTTGGGATGCTCAGTGCCCTTGAGCTTGCGCACCTGCAGCCCCGGCTTAAATGTAGATGGCGTCTCCCCCTGCTGTAGGTAGAGGTATATAACACCGTCCGCCATGTAACTCTCAGGCGCAGTCGTCGCCTCGGGAGAAAACTCCGCCACAAGCAGGGTTAGTGTCTCCATCGCCTTGAGCACAGTAAAGAACTCATGCAGGAAGCGGCGGTACTCCTGGGGCTCGGTGAAGGTGTACGAGAAGGGGGTTATGGAGTCTATCACCACTCTGCGAGCATCGCTCCGGCGTATGAAGTTTATGGTCATGTCCAGCGCTTTGCGAGCACCTCTCTTCATGAGCACCTCGCTTATGTCCAGAAACTTCACCAAGCCCTCGTCGACGAGACGGCGGTCGTAGAAGCGGTAGCTCGCCATATACTTGTGAATCTGGTCCACCGGCTCTGAGATGGCGGTGACGTATATCCCGAGTTCTCCCAGCTTTGCTCCACGAAAGAGGCACTGCATGCAGAAGGTGGTTTTCCCTGTGCCGGGCTCGCCCGCGACGAGAATAACACTGGGCGTTGGCAAACCGCCGCCTATGCGCTCGTCCAAGCCCTTAACTCCGGTGGAGGCTCTCTTTATTTCCATGGTAACACCCTGCTCTCTTTCAGCGAAGCATCATTACTTTTGAACAGAAGTAGTATTTAAGCCTTGATTTAGAGCGTTGTGAAAGTGAAATACGGATGCCACATGTGTGGAGCACGGACTTAATCAGATGGTGCCTCGCAGCAGAGAGGATTAGATTCAATTTGTTTGTAGTCCTTTCCTGACACAATAACTAAACAACAATCTTACTTTTTTACAGTTTGAGAAAAATAAATTATTTGTATCATGCCGGATAGGAATAAACTGAGGTTCGCCCAGAGACTATGCTTAAGCCAACTGCCAGAGTCTTAGGCTTTGCTACCTCCTGGGCAACCTCCCTCCTCACCTTTAACACAGCGCTTAACCGTCATACTCAGTATGTATTTTATCAGGCTAACCTAGGAAATCAGTGCCAGTGCCTGTGATGTGTATCCGGGCAGTGAGGGTGGGTGTGTATAACCTCCTCATGCACATGCGCATGGATGTGGTAACCCTCTATTCCCTCGCTGTGCTCGTGGGTGTGGTGCCCGTCGTCGTGGCGGTGGTAGTGCTCGTGCACAACCCTAGCATGGTGATGCTCATGCGCATGGCTTTCGCTCACCATGAGCAGAGCTCCAGCGATCATGAGCAGAGTAGCAGGGAGCATAACCCAGCCCATCCACTCACCCAGAATCAAGACTGACACGGCAGCGCCCACAAAAGGCGCGAGACTGAAGAACGCCGCCGCTCTCGCAGCGCCAAGCCCCTGAAGCGCCATGATAAAGAGCACCAGGCTGAGACCATAACTGAAGGCACCGAAGAGCAGGGCGATAATTATCGTTCCGCTGAGGGACAGGCTAATGCCAAGTGAAGCTGCAATGCCCAGTGATATCAGCCCGCCAGCTAAGCCCTTGCTCATTGCTATAAAAATGGGGTCTCTATCAGATATCATGCCTGTTAAGTTGTTGTCCAGGCCCCAGAAAAACATCGCAAGGACCACGAGCAATGAGCCCAGAACATTAAACTGCCCCAGGCTGGAATCCCATGTTAAGAGCACTCCACCTATGCTCATGGAGAGGAGAGCCGCCCAGAAGCGTTTTCCCGCATGCTCTTTGAATATCATAAAGGCGATTAAGGCGGTGGCAATGCTTTCGAGGTTGAGCAGCAGGGAGGTGGCAAAACCTGAGATTAAACTCAGCCCCTTCATTAACAGGATGGGGGCGAGCACACCGCCGGCAATTATGGCACCCCCTAGCCAGGGTATGTCCTGCTTTCTAAGGTAAATCTTCCTCTCCGCGCCAAGACTTCTTTTGACAGCCCAGAATAGGAATAAGCCAAAGAAGGCGCCAAGATAGAGAAAACCAGCCAAAGCTACCGGTGGAATCTCTCTCACAAGGATTTTGGCTATTGGGGGGCTGATTCCAAATAAAATGGCTGATAATAATATGTAAGCCAGTGAACGCGCGTTCATGACCACACCCTACTATCTTCTACTTGAAATCCCAGGCTCACATCAGTATAAAATTCTGCCTCACCTGTAATAAGATTGAGAGTTACCCGCTCAGTAAGGGATATAAGCATTGAAGTAAAATTTAAAACTTATGCAAAAGCTTGCGGAAATCTTCAAAACCACCCTGGCGATTAAGCGTGAGGAAGAGGTGCTGCTTGTCACCGACAACGCCATGCTTGAGGTGGCTTCGCTCATAGAGAGCGCCCTGCGAGAGCTTAGCCAAGAGGTTCTCGTGCTTAAAATGAAGCCCCGCTCAATGCATGGCGAGGAGCCGCCCCGCGTGGTGGCTGAGGCAATGAAGCATGCAAGCGTCGTCGTCGCCCCAACGAGCAAATCTCTGAGCCATACCGCAGCAAGGAAGCGCGCCTGCGAGGCTGGGGCGAGAGTAGCCACGCTACCTGGGATTACACTGGAGATGCTAACCTCAGGGGGGATGTTAGCGGACTACCGCGAGGTTAAGCGCCTTGCCGAAGCCGTCGCCGAGAGGCTCAGCAGGGCAGAGAGCATACGGATAAAAACAGACCTTGGCACAGACTTCACCGCCAGCTTAAAAGGCAGAAAAGCCTTAGCCGACACCGGGATAATCACAAAGCCAGGCGACTTCGGCAACCTCCCAGCCGGAGAAGGTTTCATAGCACCGGTAGAGGGCGAGAGCGAGGGTGTGCTTGTCTTCGACGGCTCCTTCGGAATGATGGGGAAGCTTACAAAGCCTTTAAAGATACGCGTAGCCGAGGGAAAGGCGGTTGAGGTTGAGGGCGACGATGGCAGGATAAGCGCGCTCTTTCAACGCTATGAGAATGCAAGCAACGTCGCCGAGATAGGGATAGGTGTCAACCCAATGGCACGGGTTATAGGCAACGTTCTCGAGGATGAGAAGGCTTTCCGCACCATCCACGTAGCCTTTGGAGACAACCACACCTTCGGCGGCGCGACGCGTGCTGAGGTGCACCTCGATGGGGTCATGCTTAATCCTGACGTCTGGCTCGACGATGAGAAGCTCATGGAAAAGGGGAAGCTGCTATGTTTCCAGTGATGCTCAACCTGCGCGATAGGCGAGTGGTGGTATTCGGCGGGGGTAAAGTGGCTGAACGAAGGGTGGCAAAGCTTCTCAGCGCAGGCGCTAGGGTTAAGGTAGTGAGCAAAAGCTTTACACGCACCATCAAAAAGCTCGAAGGGCAGAATCTAACCCTCATAAAGGCGGAGCTCAGCGAAGCAAACATAGCGCAACACCTGCGTGACGCTCTGCTTGTTTTCGCTGCCACCGATGATGCAGAGCTGAATGAAACCATAGCTAACTTGGCGAGGCGCGAGGGCAAGCTTGTGAACCGCGCAGATGGTGTTGCTGACTTTGTTGTACCTGCCTCCTTTGAGGTGGGCGACGTTATTATTGCAGTTTCTACTCATGGCAAGAGTCCTGCAACTGCGAAAATAATAAAAAGGAGAATAAAAAAAGCCGTGACACAAGAAGATATTCTCTTGGTAGAGTTACAAGAATTTTTGAGAGAAGCCTTGAAGCGCAGAATACCGAGCCAAGCTGAGAGGAGCCGCATGCTTAAGGCAATTGCTCATGATGAGAAAATTCTTGAGATGCTGAGAAGGGGCAACTTAGAAGGGGCGAAAGCCCTGGGGCTCAAGTATCTGGAGGCGTGAGATGCACACGGTAAACATACGTGTAACCCACCACCGTGCGGACGTTGCAACGCTTGAGGTTTTTGCCTTTCCCGACGTAAAAAAGGCTCTCAAGGACATCCATGCTTTGCGCTCTGTTAAGGAGTGTGTCATAATCCAGACCTGCAATCGCGTTGAGATTTTCGCCGCCGCAGAGGACGTGAACCTCGCATACCACGACATCGTGGACTACCTGATGGAGGATGTAATCTCGCGAATGCGCACCCGCAAGCTCTTTGAACACAGCGATGCCGAATGCGTGCCTCCCGATCTGCTCACAAAGCACATTGTGGAGTTCTCTGCAAAGCTCCACGACGCCATGGAGGTGGAGTACCACACAGACGCGCTGCGCCACCTGCTTCGTCTTGCAGCGGGCATAGAATCGATGATTGTCGGCGAAGATCAGATTCTGGGACAGGTGAGGGATGCGTACAACCTTGCGAAAGCGCTGGGCACAGTAGGTCCCTTCTTTGAGAAGGTTTTCACCAAAGCGCTTCATGTGGGGCAGGTGGTAAGGACTAAGACGAATATAAACAAGGGTGCGGTTTCCATAGGCAGCGCGGCGGTAGAGCTGGCAGAGCAGGTCTTCGGGAGCTTAGAAGGAAAGACTGCTCTCCTCATAGGCGCTGGTGAGATGGGCAAGCTCGTTGCCAAGTCGCTGGCTGAGCACAAGCTTAAGTCTCTTCTAGTGGCAAACAGAACCTACGAGAGGGCGGAGAAGCTTGCCGAGGAGCTGGGTGGAAAGGCGATACCTTTCGAGGCACTGCAGAAGGCGATAGCTGAGAGCGACCTAATAATCACCGCCACAAGTTCGCCAAAGGCTATAATTACCAGGGAGCTTATTGAGACAGCGCGAAAGGATAATAAAAACCTGCTGGTGATAATCGACGTCGCCATTCCTCGCGACGTTAGCGAGGACGTTGCCATGCTACCAGGTGTGCGCCTTTTTAATATAGACGGCTTGCGCGAGGTTGCTGAGCGCAACAGGAAGGCGAGGGAGAAGGAGATAGTAAAGGTAGAGGAGATTATAGACAGGGAGATGGCGCTGCTTATCAAGCAGCTTTACCGCATCGACGTGGAAGGCATAATACGTGACTTATTCAAAGAGGCGGAGAAGGTTCGCCAGCGCGAGCTTGGTAAGGCGCTGCGCATGCTGGGAGACGGGTTGGGGGAGAGGGAGAAGCGCATTATTGACGACCTCACCCGCGTAATTGTGAACCGCCTCACATCGCCAATAGCTGAGAACATACGCAAGGCTGCAGAGCAAGGCGACCAAGAGGCGGTGAAGGTGGCTGAGAAGTGGTTTAGGGGTGCGTAGAATGTTTCCAACACGGAGAATGAGGAGGTTGAGGAGGACCGAGAAGATTAGAAGCATGGTTCGCGAAACTGTGCTTACAAAGAACGACCTCATCTACCCAATTTTTGTGGACGAGACCATAGAGGAGCGCGTAGAGATCGGGAGTATGCCTGGTCAGTACCGCCTGCCTCTAAGCGAGGTGCGCGACGAAGCGCTGGAAGTGGTAAGCTTGGGCATACCTGCGGTTATCTTATTCGGCATACCTGAGCACAAGGATGAGGTGGGAAGCGAGGCTTACAACAGCGAGGGCATTATCCAGCGTGCGGTTAGCGAGATAAAAGACGAAGTCGGCGATGATCTTGTGGTGATAACCGACGTTTGCTTGTGTGAGTACACATCCCATGGGCACTGTGGTGTTGTAGAGGACGGGGAGATTCTTAACGACCCTACCCTAGAACTGCTCGCAAAGGAGGCGGTTTCCCATGCTGAGGCGGGCGCAGACATAGTTGCGCCAAGCGACATGATGGACGGGCGCGTAGCGAAGATTCGTGAGGCGCTTGACGACGCCGGTTACAAAAATGTGGCGATACTGAGCTACGCTGCCAAGTACGCCTCTTCCTTTTATGGACCCTTCCGCGACGCTGCAAAGAGTGCACCCGCCTTTGGGGACAGGCGAAGCTATCAGATGGACCCTGCCAATGCGAACGAAGCTCTGAGGGAGGTTTATCTGGACATTCAGGAGGGTGCGGACATGGTTATGGTAAAGCCGGCACTAGCGTACCTAGACATAATCACCAGGGTAAAGGAGCGCTTCCGCATGCCCACCGCTGCGTATAACGTGAGCGGCGAGTATGCAATGGTGAAGGCAGCCTCGGCGATGGGTTATGTGGATGAGAAGAGCCTAGTGCTGGAGATTCTCACCTCTATAAAGCGAGCCGGCGCTGATATGATTCTAACCTACCACGCTAAAGACGTGGCATCGTGGCTAGAAAGGAGTGAGTAGTATGACACGTTCTGAGGAACTTTTCAATGAGGCTAAGCGTTACCTCGTTGGCGGAGTTAATTCGCCGGTAAGGGCGATGAAGCCCTTCCCCTTCTTCACTGCTCGCGCAGAGGGAGCAAGGCTTTACGACGTGGATGGCAATAGCTACATCGACTATTGCCTCGCCTATGGTCCGCTGATACTTGGTCATGCCTACCCGAGGGTGGTGGAGGCGGTTAAGGAGCAGCTGGAGAAGGGCTCCGCTTACGGCACGCCCACGGAGCTTGAGCTGGAGTTTGCGAAGCGTATTGTTAAGGCGGTGCCCAGCGCTGAGATGGTGCGCTTTGTGAACACTGGCACTGAAGCTACAATGGCGGCGATACGCTTGGCGAGAGGGGTAACGGGAAGGAAGAAGATTGTCAAGTTTGAAGGCGCATTTCATGGAGCCCACGATTATGTTCTTGTAAAGGCTGGGAGCGGCGCAACCACGCATGGCGTACCCACCTCTGCGGGCATACCCGAGGAGACCACGAGCAACACGTTGCTGGCGCCCTTCAACGACGAGGCTGCAATAGAGAGACTCTTTAAGGAACAGGGCGAAGAGATCGCTGCGGTAATTCTGGAGCCAATAATAGGCAACGCTGGCTGCATCCTTCCGAAGGAGGGTTACCTGAAGTTCCTGCGCGAGGTTACCGCTGAGGCAGGAGCGATGCTGATTTTCGATGAGGTTATCACTGGCTTCAGGCTTTGCCTGGGAGGTGCGCAGGAGTACTACGGTGTTACGCCGGATATAACCACGCTTGGCAAAATCGCAGGCGGAGGGTTACCAATAGGCATAATCACCGCCTCACGTGAGGTTATGGAGAACTTCTCGCCGGTGGGTAAGGTTTACCAGGCGGGCACGTTTAACGGCAACCCGCTGAGCATGGCAGCCGGACTGGCGACGATAGAAGAGCTGGAGAAGGGCGAGGTGTACCGCAAACTGGAAGAACTCGGCAAGCGCATCCGCAGAGGTTTGGAGGAGGTTAGCCATGACGCCGGGTTTGAAACCAAGGTTTACGGCGTTGCCTCGATGTTCCAGATGTACTTCACTGGCAGCGAGGTATACGACTACACTTCAGCGTTAAAGGCAAACGCCGAGCTGTTTCTGCGCTACCAGCAGGAGATGCTTCGCCAAGGCGTGTTCATCCCGCCTTCACAGTACGAGTGCAACTTCCTGAGCTACGCCCACAGTAAGGAGGAGATAGACTATACGCTGGAGAAGGCTGAAGAGGTACTGAGGTCACTCAAATGAAGCTCGTGATAGGCACCCGCGGGAGCAAGCTGGCACTGTGGCAGACGGACTACATTGCCTCTCTGCTCAAGGAGCGCTTCCCGGAGCTGGAGTTTGAGAAGAGGATAATTAAGACAACCGGCGACAAGCTTCGCGACGCTCCTCTTGCGAAGATAGGTGGCAAGGGTTTGTTCGTCAAGGAGATAGACGAGGCAGTCGCTCGCGGCGATGTTGACTTCGCTGTGCACAGCATGAAGGATGTGCCTACAGAGCTTTTACCCGAGCTCACCATCGCTGCTACGCCCGAGAGGGAGGAGGTGAATGACGCCTTAATATCGCGCGAAGGGCTGGGCATAGAGGAGCTACCTGAGGGCGCTGTAGTAGGCACCAGCAGCCTGCGCAGAATCGCGGAGGTGAAGAACTTCCGTCCTGACCTCGAAGTTAAGAACCTTCGTGGCAATGTGGACACGAGACTGAGGAAGCTAAAAGCTGGGGAGTACGACGCCATTGTCATGGCAAAAGCTGGACTTAAACGCCTTGGCTTTGAGCATGAGATAACCCAGACTTTGCCCGTGGAGCAATTCACGCCCAGCGTGGGGCAGGGCGCCATCGCCGTAGTGGCGCGCAGAGATGGCGAGGTTATGGACTACCTCAGGGCGATAAACCACGAGGAAAGCCTGGCTCGTGTAAAAGCGGAGCGTGCTCTTCTCAGCAGCCTTGGTGGGGGATGCCAGGTGCCACTGGGCGCGTACACCGAGGTTAGCAATAATACCCTAAGTATCCACGCAGTTGTGCTTTCGCCAGATGGAGGCGAGCGCGTGGAGGTAAGACTTAAAGGCAAGGTGAGCGATGCCGAGAGGCTGGGCAAAGCTGCGGCAGAGGCGCTTCTCGAGAAGGGCGCCAGGGAGATTCTGGATAGGGTTTATAGTCAGTGAGCCATTGAAAGATTCCAAAAAATTTTAAGTGGTTACCCCGTGGGGATTGCCTTGATTTCGCTCATTCTTACCGGAGGAAATTTTTATGGCAAGATGGCAAGGCAGATCTGTAAGGAAAATCACTGGCGGCAGGTACAAGCGCTTCAGGAAGAAGCGCAAATATGAGCTTGGCAGAGAGCAGGCAGAGACCAGGATAGGCAAGGTGCGCGCCAAGGTTATACGCGTGCGTGGGGGGAACGTAAAAGTCAGGCTCTTCGAGACCCAGTATGCGAACGTCGTCGACCCAAAGACGGGCAAAGCCCAGAAGGTGGAGATAAAAAGAGTGGTCGAAAACAAGGCAAACCCCCACTACGTGAGGAGAAACATAATAACCAAGGGGGCAATAATCCTCACAGAGCTTGGTGAGGCGAGGGTAACCTCGCGACCGGGGCAAGATGGAAGTGTTAATGCCGTTCTTCTTGAGAAGAAGGCATAAATTTTTATATTCCCTTTTTCTTATTAAGTGTTATAAGATGCAAAACTGTCATAGAGGGGTTGCTCCTCCAGGAGGAATAAAGTAAGGTGCCTGAAGCACTCTGGTACGGTGAGATAGTAAGCCTAGCAGTGCTTTTCCTTTTATCAGCCTTCTTCTCGGGCTCTGAAACTGCCTACCTTGCTGTGAGCAGGGCTAAGATACGGAAGCTTGCAAAAGATGGTGATCCCCGCGCTAAGGTTCTTCTCCATCTGATAGAGCACCCCAACCGCGTGATTGTTACAATACTAGTGGGCAACAACCTGGTGAATATCACCGCCGCCTCTCTCGCGACATCGCTGGCTATCGAAGCCTTCGGAAGCAAAGGGATAGGCATCGCCACCGGCGTGGTCACCCTGATAGTACTCATCTTTGGGGAAATAACGCCGAAGAGCTACTCTGCGACTAATGCCGAGAAGGTTGCGCTTTTTGTGGCAAGGCCAATATACCTGCTCATGAAGCTCCTTGCCCCGCTGGTGCTGCTCCTCTCCAAATTTGCGAAGCTGCTGGTGAAAAGCTTTGGTGGTGAGGTCAAGCTTGGTCCCTTTATTACAGAGGAAGAGCTGAAGATGCTGGTCGAGGTAGGCGAAGAGGTGGGGGCGATTGAGAAAGAAGAGAAGGAGATGATCTCCGGCATTTTTGAGTTTGGAGACACCGATGTCAAGGAAATAA
This sequence comes from Candidatus Pyrohabitans jungbluthii, assembly GCA_002010065.2. Classification (GTDB taxonomy): domain Archaea; phylum Hydrothermarchaeota; class Hydrothermarchaeia; order Hydrothermarchaeales; family BMS3B; genus Pyrohabitans; species Pyrohabitans jungbluthii. The sequence continues at coordinate 272,934 of MTMD02000008.1, forward strand.
TGGTGCCGCGCATAGACATGAAGTGCATTGAGGCGGGAGAGAGCATTGAGACGGCGAGGAAGCTCATTCTTGAGACGGGGCACTCGCGGATACCTGTGTATGAGGGGAGCATAGACAACATCATTGGCATCCTCTATGCTAAGGATTTGCTGAAGTATCTCAACTCAAAGGGTGCTAAACCGAAGTCGCTTCGCGAGATTATTCGCCCTGCGTACTTCGTGCCCGAGACCAAGAAGCTGGACGATTTGCTCCGAGAATTCCAGCAGAACAGGGTGCAGATTGCAATAGTCGTCGATGAGTACGGTGGTACCGCTGGCATGGTGACGCTTGAGGACATTCTGGAGGAGATTGTGGGAGAGATAAAGGACGAGTACGACATCGCAGAGGAGGAGCCACTGGAGCGCATAGATGAAAAGCAGGCTATCGTAGATGCGAGGATGAGCATCCACGACGTTAACGAGGCTCTGGATATCAACCTGCCCGAAGAGGAGTTCGACACCATAGGTGGGCTCGTGTTTAACACTATTGGCAGGATACCCTCGCCTGGAGATGAGGTGGAGATAGACGGTGTTAAGCTGAGGGTGGAGAAAATGAGGGGGAGGAGAATTATGAAGGTAAGGGTGATTAGGGAGTAGGTCTGAAATATGTACTTAAGTCTTCTGGCCACATTCTGGCATTTTTAAAATCGCCACTTACACGTACAACTTTATAATGGCAAACCACTCGGCTTGCAAACCCTTTTGACAAAAAATTTTAGTAACATCATGTTATAGTAACATTAGTTGTAAAAAATTTTAGCATGTTACCTAGACTCTCACCATCTGGAGGCGGTGGAAATGAGCGGGGAGATTGTAAAGATACTCTCAGGTGTGGTGCTGATCGTCCTGGGAATAGCGTGGTACTTTGTTCGCGTGCCGGTGCTCAGCGATGTGCTCAGTACTGGAACACTGGTGCCTTTCTGGCGCGCTTTGCTGGCCGCCTTCGCCGCTTGCTTCGGCATAGTCTTGTTGCTCGCTGGCCTTGTGATGGCCTGGATAGGTTATGACGATTACAGGGAGAGTCGAGAGGCAGAGACATAGCCGTACAATAAACCTTTCCTTTGATATTAAAGTAACATGATGTGGAAAAATGCGTGCGGATGAGTTACTCGACATACTGGGAAACCGCACAAGGAGGGAGATAATAAAACTGGTGAGCGAGGAGCCCAAGTGCCTCTCAGAGCTGAGCAAAGAGACGGGCGTGGAGAAGATGGCGCTTGCAAGGCACCTCGACTCTATGACAAGGGCGAACATACTCACTGTAGAGGAGGAAAAGATAAAGCGGGGAAGGCCCAGGAAGTACTACGAGATAGCGGAGCATATCCAGCTCAAGGTGGACATCTCGCCAGAAGAGTTCTCAATGAAGCTCAGGACGCGCTCTCAGGGAGAGAGGGAGGACAGAGCTAGCAATGTGCACACCCTTCGCTTAGAGAGCGCAAAATCAATTTCTGACCCCCTCCAGAGGCTTGCAGCGCTTTCAAAAATTGCCGAAGATGTAAAAAAAGAGATAATGTATTACGAGGATGCCCTCCAGAAGGCGGAAGATGTGCTTGACGAAGTGAGGAGGGCAGGCAGGGAGGCTGTTGAAGAATTAAATCTGAATAAGTCTGAGAGACGTTCACTCCTCAAAGTTATCGGGTTAGGCGGTAAGTTTAACAATATATCCGAAACGTAGCTGTATTGTGCCTCTTTGTGGATATAGGAGGCACAATTGAAAACTCAGGCTAATTTGTTAATTTAAAGATAGAGGAGGTGATGAAATGGGTGAAGTGAGGGTAGCAATTGCTGGGGTAGGAAACTGTGCATCCTCGCTGGTGCAGGGTGTTGAGTACTACAAGAATGCAAAAGACGATGAGTTTGTCCCGGGCTTAATGCACGTGAACTTCGGTGGCTACCACATTCGCGACATCAAATTCGTCGCAGCTTTCGACGTAAACGCAAACAAGGTGGGCAAGGACCTTAGCGAGGCAATCTTCACAGAGCCCAACTGCACAGCCAAGTTCTGCGACGTACCAGAGCTTGGCGTCGAGGTACTCAAGGCACCAGTGCTCGACGGCATAGGCAAGTACCTGCGCGGCACAGTGCCTGTGAGCAGTCGTCAGAAGCCAGTGGACGTAGCCAAGGTGCTGGAAGAGGTGAACGCCGACGTGCTGGTGAACTTCCTCCCAGTGGGCAGCGCCAAGGCAACGCGCTACTTTGCTCAAGCAGCGATAGACGCAGGGTGCGGCTTTGTGAACTGCATCCCTGAGTTCATCGCCAGCGACAAAGAGTGGGCTGAGAAGTTCACCCGCGCAGGTTTGCCTGTCGCAGGAGACGACATTAAATCCCAGGTAGGCGCTACCATACTACACCGAACCCTGGTGCAGCTTCTCAAGGACCGTGGGGTCAAAGTGGAGGAAACCTACCAGCTCAACATAGGCGGGAACACCGACTTCCTGAACATGCTCCAGGAGAGCAGACTGAAGTCAAAGAGGATAAGCAAGACAGAGGCTGTGACCAGCGTTGTGGGCTACGATATACCCACACGCATTGGGCCCAGCGACTACGTGCCCTTCCTCAACGACAACAAGCAGGCGTTCATCTTCGTGAAGGGCAGAAAGTTCGGCGATATCCCCCTGACGATACAGGTGCACCTCTCCGTCGAAGACTCACCCAACAGCGCTGGCGTCGCTGTCGACGCGATACGCGCCACTAAGCTGGCGCTGGACAACGGCATCGCAGGCCCGCTAGAGGCAGTGAGCGCCTACTTCTTCAAGCACCCGCCAGTGCAGTATCCAGACAGCGTGGCAAAGCAGCTCGTGGAGGAGTTCATCAGGGAGAATGCACGCAGCAAGGTGGCGCCAGAGCTGGCGCTGAAGGAGTAGGCGATGAAGGCCGTAGTTCTCGCCGCTGGCAAAGGGGAGAGGCTTGGCTCAAGCCTCCCCAAACCCCTTGTTAAGATTCTGGGCAGAACGCTCATTGACAGGGTTATTGATAGCCTGGAAAAAGCCGGGATAAAGGATATTATCGTGGTGTACAGCGACCCACGCGTTAAGGCTTACCTTGAGGGCAGAGTGGAGCTGGTTTACAACGACAACGTGGAGAGAGAAGGCGGTTACTCCCTGCTCAAGGGCACAGAAGCTGCGGGACATGAGCCCTTTGTACTTGTGATGAGCGATCACATCTTCGACTCAACCATTGTCTCGAAGCTGCTTGAAGCAAAACCTGCGACAACCACACTTTGCGTTGACAGAAGCTTTGAAGGTCGCGACCTGGAGGAGGCGACCAAGGTACTGGTTGGAGAAGATGGGAAAATATTAGACATTGGAAAAGAGATAGCGGAGTACAACGCCCTGGACACGGGCATATTCTACTGCACCCAGGATGTGCTCGAGGCGGCGAGGAGCTTCACCGGCAAATTTACAGTTACCGACGTGATGAAAAAGCTTGTCGCTCAGAGAAAGCTGCACGCCTTCGATGTAACCGGTCACTTCTGGTGGGATGTTGACACCCAGAAGGAGCTCAAGCGCGCAGAGGACGCGCTCCTTCGCAGCCTGATTAAACCGGTTGACGGCATCATATCCAGGCACATCAACAGAAAAATTTCCCTGAGAATCTCCCGCATGCTGGTGACAACGCCTGTTACACCAAATGCGATTTCCATCTTCAGCTTCCTGCTTGGCGCATTATCAGGCGCTCTATTTGCCTTTGGTCACGCCGCCCTCGCTGGAATAATGGCGCAGGTTTCATCTATCATAGACGGGTGCGATGGGGAGATAGCACGCTTAAAAGGCATAGCTTCGCCATACGGTGCCTTTCTCGATGCAACCCTCGACAGGTATGCGGACATGCTCATCCTGCTCGGCATCATCGCCTCGCAGCCAGAGAAGTACTGGCTGGTGGGCGGCTTGGCTATGCTGGGCAGCTACTCCATAAGCTACACCGGCTCAAGGGCGGAGATATATGGCATTACCTTTGTCAACCTCACAGAGAATCTCATGAAACGAGACATGAGGCTTTTCCTGATATTCCTCGCTGGCGTGGCGAACCAGCTCTTCGCAGTACTTCTCCTGCTGGCGGTGCTCTGCAATCTGGTGGTGCTGAATCGCTTTATCCAGTTCCCCAAGCTCCTCGCAGCAAGGGGTGTAAAAATATAAGGAGGTGGTAGCATGCAGCTTATTGCTCAGAAGCAGGCGCATGCTGAAAGGCTCATCACCACCACATCTTCATTATGCCCCGAATGTCATGCTCTGCTTAAAGCGGAGATTTTTGAGCGTGAGGGGAGGGTCTATATGCTAACCAATTGTGCAAGAAGGTTTTCAAAAAGGAGGTCTACCACTTCAGAGGCGTCGCCGAAAGCGTGTTCGGAGCGATAGAGGTGAGATACGGAGCAAAAATCAGAGCACGAAAGAGAAAAACGAGAGCTATAGCTATGAACTTCGAGAGGGTATTTAGGCAAAGGTCATTTGTTTTGGTGGTGATTCGTTGACAACCCGTTTGGAGGGTTAAATATTTATAGGGCTTTTTAATCTTGAATAAGTATGCGTCAAATTAGCAATAATAATACGTATGAACGTTATAATTTACCTCGATTTATTTTAATATTAATCGCAATGAGTTCTATAACGCCTATTCTTGGAATTTTAAAGGAAATTTTCCCTAAAAGTCCTAATCTTTTCAATGTTGGTTATTTGTTCTCTATTGGTGTAATATTAATGTATGCATATAAGTCTGAGATTTTGGATGCATTACGCTTTATTATTCCAAATAAAAAAATCCAAATGGAGAAGAGGTATACGACTCTTAGTATGATTTTATTTTTTACTGTTTTTATTTTATTAAATTCGTCCATTTTAATAACTTCTTACACAGGAATCGATATGTATGGCTTTTTTGATAGATATTCAAAGTTAATTACCCTTACACTTAATGTAATAATAAATACATTGTTAGCTATTTTGGCGACTTTAATTTTTCAGTACCTTTACATACAATATGAGCGAAAAGATAAAAGTTGGAGGTCAATACCTATAACTTCAAGTACATTTAAACTTGTTTTTATTCCATTAATCATTGTCTATATACCAATAGCTATAATGGGAAATGGAGGAATATATTATTTAGAAGCGTTCTTTCCTTTTGCATTAGCGTTTCTAGCTATTATTGGTTATACACATCCTTCAAATAAAGTTGAATTATTTATATTCAAACTACTATTAGTTACGTGTGTAATTTGTATGGTTTCTGGTTTTATTTTGGCTTCAATTGGGCTATTATTTGTTCTTAAGGATATTAAGACACCTACGAAGTGGGAAAGTATTATATCTTCCAAGGAGATTGATTGGGCAAAACTTAATTACTCTCAAGAAAATTTTAAAGATGAATATAAAAATAAATTCAGAACAGGATTTTCCTGGAAAGTTATTATCGACATGATATATTTGGAATTCATTGGAGTTATTACAACTTTAATAATCTACAGTCATCAACGCTCTTGCTTCCAACATAACTCAGCGGTGGTAAGAGACAATTAGACGGGGTTAAGGGTATGTTCTCAATACTCCAATGAACTCTGGTATTACACCTAACTTAGAAATGGAAGCGTAGGACTTCTACTGGGGTGACAAACCGCTGCAACTTAGCGTGCTGGTATTGCTTCTACTACGCGGAGCGAGCGGGCTATGTTTACGAGCCCTCTCTCGAGGACATAGAGCGGATGCTGCGCTACCTTAAGGCACAGAAGCCTGTGCCGTGCAACGCTTTGCAGATCACCGGCGGCGAGCCCACGCTGCGTGAGGATATAGTGGAGATTATTAAGCTCGCAAAACGCTTAGGCTTTGACCACGTGCAGCTCAACACCAACGGCATAAAGCTTGCAGAAGATGCTGCGCTCGCGAAGGCAATAGTTGAGGCTGGGGCGGGAGTGGTGTACTTAAGCTTCGATGGTGTCACCGCTAAAACCAATCCCAAGAACCACCGCTACATCCCTAAAATACTCTGGAATGCAAGAAGCGCAGGTATGAAGCTCGTGCTTGTTCCTACGGTGATACGAGGAGTAAACGACCATGAGCTTGGGGATATAGTGGAGTTTGCCTTCACCAACCTCGATGTTGTACGCGGCGTCAACTTCCAGCCTGTTTCGCTTGTTGGTAGAATGCCCCAGGAGGAGCGGGAGAAGCACCGCATAACCATACCGGACGTTATTCGCGCTCTTGAGGAGCAGACCGGGGGAGCAATAGCGCGGGAGGACTTCTACCCGGTGCCCAGCGTTTCCGCGATTTCCCACATTGTCGAGGCGCTCACAGGGAGAAAGCAGTACGAGCTTACAACGCATTTCGCGTGCGGTATGGCGACGTACGTCTTCAGAGACGGCAATCGCGTTGTGCCGATAACGCGGTTTATAGATGTTGAGGGGCTGCTGGAGTACCTCAACGAGAGCGCAGAGCGAATCAATGGCGGAAGCAACAAACTGATGGAGAGGATAAAGCTTATCTCAGGAATAAGGCGCTTTATTGACGCGAGCAAAGCGCCAAAGGGGCTGAATGTGTACTCGCTCCTCTTCGCTGCGCTGGTGCGCCACGACTACCGCGCCCTTGCGAAGTTCCACCATAACGCGCTGTTTATAGGGATGATGCACTTCATGGACCTGTACAACTACGACATCGCTCGGGTCAAAAGGTGCTCCATCCATTACGTCACCCCTGACCTGCGCACCATACCCTTCTGCGCCTTCAACGTCTTGCCAGAGTACTACCGCGATGCGATGCAGAAGGAGTACGTGGCGAAGAGGCAGGAATGACTCAGTCTCCACCCTTGCCCGACTTTGAAAACTCACGGGGGTGACGCCTCTTACCCCTGCGCCTGAAGATGTCTCTCAGCTCCGTATGGATAAAGCCCTTCTCCTCTATGTCGGCGCGCTCCTCCTTTACAGTGAGCTTTATCACAACCACAAGGGCAAGGATGAAGAAGGTTGCCATTCCAAGGGTGAGAGGTGGGATTTCAAGGGCGCCTGTGAGTATCACCTCCCTGAGCACGGCAACGAGCGCAATCTCTGCCATGAAGCTCACAGCAACGCGGTGCTCCTTAAGGTAAACTATGAGCATGCGGTAGGTCTCAACCAGTATCATTATGTACAGAATCTCTGAAACCACGCGCTTGAATTCAAAGGCGTGGGATATCTCAAAGACTATCTTAAGGAGCACCTTCAGGCTTACGTAGAAAATTATGATGGAAAGGGCGATTATTATAAGGTCTTGGGTGGTCTCCAGAGTCTTCCTGAAAACATCGTGAACTCTGCGGTAAAGCACCTGTTGCTCCTCGCTCATTTTCTCCCACCCAGCTTTGCGCGCGTCGTCATAACCTCTCCGCCGCGAACGAAGGTTATCTCTATCTCCTGCCCCACCTGCTTGGAGGATATAATTTCCACCAGCTCCTCCATGGAGGCGACTTTCTCTCCATCTATCTCAACGATTATGTCGCCGCCTATTGTGAGAATGTAGCCCCGGTAAATTACCTGCACCTCGCCGCCGCGCAGACCCGCTTTATCTGCAGGACTGCCTGGCACTACCTCAACAACCATAGCACCCTCCTTTACGGGAAGGTTAAGCACCCGCGCGAGTTCCTCGGTGACTGTTATACCCGTTATGCCGAGCCACGGGCGACGCTTTATCTCTCGATCTTCCTGAATCATCCTCTCCATTATAACCTTAGCCTTGTTTATGGGTATCGCGAAGCCTATGCCTATGCTGCCTCCGCTTGTAGTGAGTATGGCAGTGTTTATCCCTATAACCTCCCCGCGAGAGTTCACCAGAGGCCCACCGGAGTTGCCAGGGTTAATAGAGGCGTCCGTCTGTATTAACCCCTCCATTATGTAGCCATGCTCGCTGCGTATACTCCTGTTCAAGGAGCTCACTATGCCCATCGTCGCTGTGCGGTCCAACCCAAATGGGTTACCTATCGCTATCACCAGGTCGCCCACGCGCAGCGTTGAGGAGTCCCCCAAGGGGGCTACTTCCAGGTTCTCAGGGGGGTTGAGGATTTTTATCACAGCTATGTCGTTGGCAGGGTCGCTCCCTATTAGCTCCGCCTCATAGCTCTCCCCGCTGCTCAGTGTTACCTCAATCTCGTCGGCATTCTCAATAACGTGGTTGTTTGTGAGCACGTACCCGTCCTTGGTGACAACTATACCAGAGCCTGTGCCGCGCTGAGGGATTACCTCAAAGAAGAATCCACGCCTGAGCACCGTCGAGGTTATGTGAACCACGCTGGGTGAAACTCTGTTGTAGGCGAGGTTGACCACATCCTCAATCGAGCCCGTGATGTTAATCACCGTATACTTCGTCTCCACCTCTGGCGCAGGCTTCTCCAGAGAGAGAGTGGCGAGATAGCCACCTGCAGCACCCGCAACAAGCGCAACGAGCATGTAGGAAAGGAGTTTCACCACTTTATTTGGCTTCAATTTACCCACCACCAGCCCAAAGAGGATTAAGTTGATTATGCTCTCTCTTACTATAAAAACCCTTCCAGGCGGAGCAGCATAACGAGGTCAGCATTTTTAGTAACATGATGTTACTAAAATTTTTGACAGCGTGAGGGTGCATGGAATGGTATAGTAACAAAAAGTGACTAAAAGGAGGTGATGTGCATGTGGAGGAGAAGGAGGATATTTGATGATTTCTTCCGCGAACTTGAGGAAGTTGACAGGCTCTTCGACAGGATGTTCGAATCAATGCGCTCATGGCAGGGTGTCAACCTTGAGGAGCCTCTCTACTGGGGATTCTCAGTGCGAGTAGGACCAAGTGGTGTACCCGAGATTCAGACCTTCGGCAATGTGGAGACCTCGCCAACGCTTCGCGCAGGCGTTCGCGAGCCCTATGTGGAAACAATGGTGGACGAGAAGAACGGCGAACTCGTGGTCACGGCGGAGATTCCAGGCGTTACCAAGGAGGACATAAAAATCAACGCCACAGAGAGCAGCGTTGAGATAGAGGCAGAGCGCGATGACAGGAAGTACCATAAGGTTGTTGCCCTTGATGCTGAGGTTGATCCCAGCTCTGCGAAGGCAAGGTACAACAACGGCGTACTCGAGATCAAGTTCAAGCTCAAGGCTCCGCCCAAGAAAGGTGTTAACGTAAAAGTTGAGTAAGGAGGTGGTGGGAATGATGCCAGCAGTGTGGGAGGAGATTCGCCGACTTGAGGACAGGATGAACCAGCTCTTCCGTGAGCTCTGGAGCAGCTTCCCCCGCGCAGAGGAGCGCTTCCCAACCATTGCGGGAGTACGCAGCCCCTTCTGCGATGTGCAGGAGACTGACAAGGAGATAATCATAACCGCAGAGCTTCCGGGGGTTAGCAAGGAGGACATAAAGATAAACGCCACAGAGCACGAGGTGGAGATAGAGGCAGAGGTAAAGCGTGAGGAGGAAGAGAAGAAAGAAGGTTACCTCCGCAGTGAGAGGCAGTACTCCAAGTTCTACCGCTGCCTTGCTCTGCCAGCGGAGGTTGATCCCGGCAAAGCCAAGGCAACCTACAAGAACGGCGTGCTTGAACTTCGCTTACCTAAGGTACATGCAGAAAAGAAAACCAGCATAAAAGTTGAGTAGTCTTTATTTCCTTTTTTCTTTCCACTGTTTGAGCATAGCCTCGTGTCTGAGGCAAAGCTCCGGCTCTGAGAACTGGGCTTCTATAAGTTCTTCCTGCCAGTGGGCATTGTAAAGCCTGCATCGCTTTTCTTCACAAAAAGCTTCGCCAAAGAGCTGGTAAAACAACACCTGCAACGCGTAGCCTTTAAGCACCTCTCCCATGCGCACATCGCCATAATCTAAAATTTTTTGCCTGAGCTTCTGCTTGAGCTGAGCCTCAGCAAGGGGGTCTTCTCCGAGAAGGCGACGCTGAAGGTAAAACTCCGGGGGCTTTGCAGGCGCTTCGACAATGCCCGAGGTGGAGATTATCGCAGGGTAGCCCAGGATAACAGCGCGCGCATGGTACCGCCTGTCGTCGGTGTCGTAAGTTGCAAGGAGGCGAGATGTTATCACCAGGTGAAGCTTATCAAGGCTGATTTCACGCCTCGGGAGAAGGCTACGCATATAGCTCTGCAATGCGAAGCCGTCGTACAGCACGCCTCCAGCCTTTGCTTTGCCAGCAAGTACGCGCTGCTCATATTTAATCTCGCCGTACAGAGGCTCCTCCTGTACTACTGGCTTAGCCGGGTCGAAGATGCGCATCTTCGCTAGAGCTTTCGCCACATCTTCCAAGCTATGAGCAAATCTCGAGAAGAATCCCCCTCTCACCTCCACCCTTGCGCCCTTCTCCTCGAGGTAGCGTGCCAACTCGTGAAAGTCCAGTTCCTCTCCACTTACCTCATTGTAGATAAAAATTTCCATTTTACTCTCTTTCAAGCATCTCCAGCGCAACCTCTGCGGCGCGCTTACCCGAGAGAAGCATTGCTCCGAAGGTCGGGCCCATTCGCGGCAACCCGTACACGGTGGAAACCGCCATGCCAGCGACGATTAAGCCGGGATGAGCCTCGCCTGTGTGCTCCACCACGGCGTCTTCGCTGCGCTCCACCCACATGGCACCGTAGCCGCGCACTTTCATCAGCCCTCTCCTCACGAGTGCGTTGACCACCTCTGCATCGTGGCCAGTGGCGTCTATAACCACCCTTGCCTGAAGCGATATTGGGTCGACACAGGTTATCTCACGAGGAAGCGCAGAGATGGGCGTCCAGTTGATCACAACGCCAGCGACGCGGTTGCCCTCGCGTAGCACCACATCATCGACCTTGGTCATGTTAAGAATTCTCGCACCTGCGTCGCAGGCGGCGGCGATAAGCTTTGAGCACGCATGCGGGCCGTCGGTTACGTAGAGACCCTTAACGTACTCCTGGTAGGGCACGCCTATCTCGTCTAGCACCTTTTCGCCAGGAGCGCGCACTGTAACCTTATTCATCAGATAACCGCCTATCCAGAAGCCTCCGCCTAGGTAATTGTTCCTCTCAATTATGAGGGTCTTTACACCCTTTGAGGCAAGCTCCTTGGCTGCGGTCAAGCCTGCGGGGCCGCCTCCAACTATTATAACATCGCTTTCAGCATACTCGCTGAGCATGCGCGAGAACTCGCCAACTATTGCCTGAGTAACATCCTTTTCCTCTACCTTCTCGAAGATCATGGCTATCAACCTCTGAAGCTTACTCTACCCTAACCTGCACAGCAATATTAAAAGAAGTCAGGGGTCTTGCGACCCCTCTGTATAGCGGGGGGTCGATTTGAACGACCGCTCTCCGGGTTATGAGCCCGGCGGGATGGACCTGGCTACCCCACCCCGCTATGGTGCTGTTACTATGATATGGGGCAGAGATTACCATCATTATCCAAATATATAATCTTTTCCCTCGGGATGCGCTCGCCTCAGTGGGATATCATGCTGCGCAGGGGTATGTAGTACGCGTACTCATGGTAGGAAATCCCCGAGTTCCAGTGTCCCGTGAGCTTTGCTACGATTACGAAAAGGAAAAATGTGCCAAGGAGCAGAGCAGCGTAAGCGGTCTTCCGCAGAGGCAAGAAGCCAGTCACGGACATGGAAAGCGCCCCCTTAGGGCAGGCATCCACGCATGTGAAGCAGGCGTTGCACTCCGGGTTACGCACCACCTGCTTTTCATGAACCTTTATGCTGCTGTGGCATACGCGGGTGCATAATTTGCAGTTATTGCATCTCTCAACGTCCCTCCTAACGCCCGTTAAGCCAATAAAGCCCAGGATTCCGAGAAGTGCGCCGTATGGGCACAGATACCTGCACCAGAAGTTTCTTAATAACATGGACAGGAGCAGGAGGGCCGAAACGAAAATTATGGTATTTCTACCTGGATATATCCAGAAGTCCAGGAGCTTTGCATCCACCACTTTATAGTAAGGAGACTGGAGGAAGGCTGCGACAGCCTGTGGTGGCATGTCTATGAGCACCAACTTCAGGAAGAAGAGCAGGATAAGGTACTTTATAAGTCTGAGGGGCACATCTACCGCAGGAGGGAGCCTGAAGTTCCTTCCGAAGAGTCTGGCACCAACCTTTCCCACCGCCTCGGAGAGCGCGCCCACTGGGCAAATCCAGCCGCAGAAACCTCTGCGGAAGAGCAGCGAAATCGTCAGAACGGCAAGGAAGATTACAAGAGCCGCGGGATGGATTACGTCTATGGCGCGGTTAACCACGAGGTGCTTCAGTGCGACAAGCGCCCCCACTGGCATAAAGGCGTCCACGCTCTCAGGTCGAGGAACGTAGGGAGTCGTGCCCCCGGTATCGAAATGTCTGACGAAAAGGTAAAGGCGGTACCAGATGTAAATAGAGAATATAACAAAGAAAGCCTGGACGTAAACTCTCAGTCGCCCTTCATTTAATTTTACTTGCATCACATATAAGTTATTTTTATTAATTCATCTACGTTTCCTCGAACATGTTCGCACAAAAAACCTTTACAACGTTCCTTTCACAGCGCTGGGAATGCTTGAAGTTTTAGTAAACGGAGATACCCACGAATACCTCTACTGGAGCACAGCCGAGGTTATAGCTCGCGCTGTCGTGGTGGATCGCGAGGAAGAGGCTGAGATAAAGCTCATCAACGTTGCACGCCACCGCAGAGGCGAGGGGATAGGCAGCTTAATATTAGAGAGGATAATCTCAGACTTCGCCCACAAAAACCTAGTCACCTGGACGTTCAATGGAAGGACCTCGTGGTATGAGAGAAATGGCTTTGAAGTAGCGGAGGAGCGCGCATCTCTGTTAAAGATGGTGAGAAAAAATCAGTAATAGAGAAGCTCCCTGAGCTCCTCAATGGCAACCTCTTTCTTTATCTCCTCGCGAATCTCGCGCTGGAGATACTCCACAACGCGCTTCGCCTCGTTTATCTTCTCGTGCTCCTTCATCAGCTCATGATAAAGCTCACGCAGCCTCTCCACGCGCTCCCACCCTCTCATGCGAGAGGTTTCGTCCAGGCGGTGCATCACTTCTGCAAGCTTCGGGAAGGCTGTGAGCACTTCCTCATTGATCTCAGGCAGGAGGGTCTCGATGTAAAAGTGATGCGGCGATATCTTCACCTCTATCAGGATGTCCTCGCTAATGTGGTAGTACTTCCTAGGTCTCCCTTTGTCGATCTTCTCCAAGCGAGTCTCCAGAATACCTGCCTGGCGCATCAACTCGAGGTGTTCAATAACCGCCTTCTGACCAATATTCAGTGTCTGAGAGAGCTCACTAACATAGCATGGCCTCTCAGACAGTAGCTGGAGAATCTCTCTTCGCGTTTCATTTCCGAGCATATTCAGGAGAATCTCCAGATTCATGCCTATTAAAGCGGGCGTTAACAATGTAAAAAATTTTATTAACAAATGGTAAGAAAAAGTTCCTTTTCCGCAAGTTATTTATCTCCTGAGGCTTAAGATAAATATAGGGAGGTGGTAAGGATGTGGATAGACCCATTCGAAGAGCTTCGCAGCCTAGAGAGACGGATGAACAGGCTTTTTGAGGAGCTCCTCGGGGAGCAGAGGCAAACGCTGCTTCCGATGCGCGCTCCTGAAGTGCGCCAGCCATTCGCAGACATCATTGACACAGGGAAAGAAATTAAGGTGACCGTGGAGCTTCCAGGAGTGGACAAGGAGAACATCCAGATTAATGCCACGGAAACAAGTCTGGAAATTAAAGCGGAGGTTAAGCGCGAGGAGGAAGAGAAACGAGGCGACTATGTGCGAAAGGAGCGGAGCTACAGCGTCTTTCAGCGGAGCTTTTCCCTTCCGGCAGAGGTGGACCCCAGCAAAGCGAAGGCAACTTATAAAAACGGGGTGCTGGAGATAACCCTGCCGAAGATTAAGGAAGAGAAAAAGACCAGCATAAAGGTGGAGTAAACCTCCACCTTTTAATATTTCTTACTAAAGGTAAGGAAATTATTTAGTAACAAAAAGTTAGTAAAAGGAGGCCTGGAATGGAGGAAGGTATACTCATCGAACTTTTCACCTCACCAACGTGCCCATACTGTCCGCGCGCCAAGGAGGTTGCAGAGAGGATAGTCAAGAGGATGCCAAAGGTGCTTCTCATAGAGCGCGACGTTTCTCAGCCAGAAAACGCTGAGATAGCGCGGAGCTATGGGATTCAGGGCGTACCAGCGATGGTCATCAATGGCAGATACAAGATTTTAGGGGTGCCGAGAGAGGAGCAGCTTCTGCACTACCTCTCCACCCTTTAAAAAAATTAAGGAGGTGGTTTTTGATGGCAAAGGAGATAGAACTTAAGGTAGCAGAAGCTAAGTCCAACGACGTTGGACGAGGCATAGCTAGGATTGACCCTCATGTTATTGAGGAACTCGGACTCACTTCTGGCGATGTCATCCAGATTATTGGTAAAAAGAAGACTGTGGCAATAGTGTGGCCCGGTTATCCTGAGGACGCTGGTTTCAAAATTATCCGCATCGACGGGTTTACGAGAAAGAACGCGGGCGTGGGAATAGACGATAAAGTAAAAATTCGCAAGGTTACAGCGCAGCCTGCAACTGTTGTGAAGCTCGCTCCAACTGAGCCTCTTCGCATCGTGGGAGGCGAGGCTTACCTCAGGCAGTACCTGGAGAACCGCGCTGTCTCGCGAGGAGATATGATAGAGCTCAACATAATGGGCAGGAAGATAGGCTTAGTTGTGACCAGCGTGCAGCCACCCGCAGATGCAGTGATAATCAACTATGCAACGCGGGTTGAGATAAGCGAGAAGCCGGCGAAGATTACAGAGACCAAGATACCCCGTGTTACCTACGAGGATATAGGTGGACTCAAGGAGGAAATTCGAAAGGTTCGCGAAATGATAGAGCTTCCGCTGAAGTATCCCGAGATTTTCGAGCGCCTAGGCGTTGAAGCGCCCAAAGGCGTGCTTCTCCATGGTCCACCCGGCACTGGCAAGACGCTCCTCGCTAAAGCGGTAGCCAACGAGACCAACGCCAATTTCTACAGCATCTCCGGGCCAGAGATTATGAGCAAGTACTACGGAGAAAGCGAGGAGAGGCTCAGGGAGATATTCAAAGAGGCGGAAGAGAACGCTCCAAGCATTATATTCATAGACGAGATAGACTCTATAGCGCCGAAGCGCGAAGAGGTTACTGGCGAGGTTGAGCGCCGCGTCGTTGCGCAGCTACTCGCCCTCATGGACGGGTTAGAATCTCGAGGACAGGTCGTTGTAATAGGTGCGACCAACCGTCCAAATGCTCTGGACCCTGCGTTGCGTCGCCCGGGCAGGTTTGACCGTGAGATAGAGATAGGCATACCCGACAGAAATGCCAGGAAGGAGATCCTGCTCATCCACACGCGGGGCATGCCATTGCCAGAGGATGAGGAGGAGCGTAAGCGCATCATAGAGGACTTCGCAGATAAAACCCACGGCTTTGTGGGCGCCGACTTAGAGGCTCTCTGCAAAGAGGCGGCAATGCGCTCCCTGCGCAGAATCCTGCCTGAGATTGACTTCGAGCTGGAGAGCATACCCGCAGAGATACTGGACAAGATACAGGTGACCTACCAGGACTTCGAAGAGGCCTTTATGGACATTGAGCCCAGCGCCATGCGGGAAGTGCTTGTAGAAGTGCCCGACGTAAGGTGGGACGACATAGGCGGTCTGGAAGAGGCGAAGCAGGAGCTCCGCGAGGCTGTGGAATGGCCCCTCAAGTATCCAGAGGTGTTCTCCCACATGCGTGCCCAGCCGCCCAAGGGCATACTGCTCTATGGCCCGCCTGGCACAGGTAAGACGCTCCTCGCAAAGGCGGTGGCGAACGAGAGTGAGGCCAACTTCATAAGCGTCAAAGGCCCAGAGTTCCTGAGCAAGTGGGTGGGCGAGAGCGAAAAGGCGGTGAGAGAAACCTTCAGAAAGGCACGCCAAGCCGCGCCGTGCGTGGTGTTCATGGATGAGATAGATGCGATTGCACCTACGCGTGGCTCGGGCTTCGATTCTCACGTTACAGAGCGTGTGGTGAGCCAGATCCTCACAGAGCTCGATGGCTTGGAAGAGCTGCGCGGCGTAGTTGTAATCGCGGCAACGAATCGCCCGGATATAATCGACCCCGCTTTACTGCGCCCGGGTAGGTTCGACCGCTTGATATTCATCCCGCCGCCTGACAGGAAGGCGAGGGAAGAGATATTCAAGATTCACACCCGTTCCAAACCCCTCGCTGAAGACGTGGATATTGCCAAGCTTGCGGAGATGACAGAGAACTACACCGGCGCTGATATCGCTGCGGTGTGCAACGAGGCAGTGATGCTGGCGATACGCGAGTATATAAGCGAGGGCAAGCCCCTGGATAAGGAGACGATGAAGAAAGAGCTCAAGCTGAAGATGAAGCACTTTGAGGAGGCGATGAAGAAGATAAAGCCCATATCCAAGGAAGAACTGGAGCAGTACCTGCGAATAGCTGAGAAGTTTAAAACATCGGCATAGGTGACGGAGGGCAAAGCCCTCCCCTTTACAACAACAAATTTTAAAGGCATAGCGATGAATATTAATTAGCGGTCGTGGTAAGTATGGAAGTTGAGCTTAAGGTTGCAGAGGCGCTACAGAACGACGTTGGGCGAGGTATAGTTAGGCTGGATACCCGCACCAGGGAGATTCTGGGCATCTCCACAGGCGACATAGTAGAGATTTATGGTAAGCGTAAAACAGGCGCCATAGTGTGGCGTGCTTATGCTGAAGATGAAGGGCTGGGCATCATTCGAATGGACGGCATTATTCGTCAGAACGCCCAGATTTCCCTCGGCGAAAATGTGCGGGTGCGCAAGGCGAAGGTTAACGATGCTCGCCGCGTGGTACTCTCGCCCAACCAGGCAATACGCTTCTCCACCGGCTTCGGAGACTTCGTAAAGCGTAGGCTTCTGGGCAGGCCTCTCACCCAGGGTGATAAGATTGTGGTGGGCGTACTGGGCACAACCCTGCCCTTCACTGTGACGCAGACTATACCAGCTGGTATAGTGCGCGTGGCTGATCGCACTGAGGTGATAGTGCGCGAGGAGCCGGTGAAGGAGCGCGCAGGGATACCCAGCGTCGCCTACGAGGACATTGGCGGGCTCAAGGACGAGGTGCAGAAGATTCGCGAGATGATTGAGCTGCCCATGAAGCACCCCGAGCTTTTTGAGCGCCTTGGCATAGAGCCCCCCAAGGGTGTGCTTCTCCACGGTCCGCCCGGCACTGGCAAGACGCTCATCGCAAAGGCTGTAGCAAATGAGACCAACGCCTACTTCATCCATCTCAACGGTCCTGAAATCATGAGCAAGTTCTATGGCGAGAGTGAGGAGAACCTGCGCAAGGTTTTCAAGGAGGCTGAGGAGAACGCTCCAAGCATCATATTCATAGACGAGATAGACGCGATCGCGCCAAAGCGCGAGGAAGTGCACGGCGAGGTTGAGCGCCGCGTCGTTGCGCAGCTACTCGCGCTGATGGACGGGTTGAAGTCTCGTGGTAGAGTCGTGGTAATTGGCGCCACGAATCGCCCCGATGCCCTCGACCCTGCGTTACGTCGTCCAGGCAGGTTTGACCGCGAGATAGTAATCGGCGTGCCCGACCGCAAGGGGAGAAAGGAGATACTCCAGATTCACACGCGAGGAATGCCCCTCGCGGAGGACGTTAACCTTGACGAGTTAGCAGACATCACCCACGGCTTTGTGGGCGCCGACTTAGAGGCTCTCTGCAAGGAGGCGGCGATGAATGCACTGCGCAAAGTGCTGCCCAAGATAGACTTAGAGGAGGAGAGCATCCCGCCGGAGATTCTGGAGAGCTTAGAGGTCACCCGCGAGGACTTCCTCGAGGCGTGGAAGGTGATGGAGCCCAGCGCACTGCGCGAGGTTTACGTAGAGGTGCCAGACGTAAGGTGGGACGACATAGGCGGGCTGCACGAGGTGAAGCAGGCACTGCGCGAGACTGTGGAGTGGCCCATAAAGTATCCCGAAGGTTTCAGCAAGCTCGGTATCTCTCCGCCTAAAGGTGTGCTCCTCTTTGGTCCGCCCGGCACAGGTAAAACGCTGCTCGCAAAGGCAGTTGCCACTGAGAGTGAGGCCAACTTCATAAGCGTCAAAGGCCCTGAGATTCTCAGCAAGTGGGTGGGTGAGAGTGAGAAGGCGGTGAGAGAGATCTTCAAGAAGGCGAAGCAGGCGGCGCCGACAGTGGTGTTCTTCGATGAGATAGACGCCATCGCAAGCATGCGCGGAATCGAGGTGGGAAGCAAGGTGGGCGAGCGGGTGCTCAACCAGCTCCTCACTGAGATGGACGGCCTGGAAGAGCTTCACAATGTTATTATCATCGCCGCAACAAATCGCCCGGACATGCTGGATCCGGCGTTGCTGCGCCCGGGCAGGTTTGACAAGATATTACTCGTCCAGGCCCCTGACGCCGAGGCGAGGCGGGAGATCTTCAGGGTGCACACCCGCAAGATGCCCCTCGCTGAAGATGTGGACTTCGACTTCCTTGTGAAGCAGACAGAGAACTTTTCGGGTGCGGATATTGAAGCACTCTGCCGTGAAGCTGCGATGCTCGCCTTTAGAGAGGCGGTGCTCAACAAGGAGAGCTTTGACGAGAAGAAGGTGGAGATGCGCCACTTCCGTGAGGCACTCAAGCACGTGAAACCGAGCTTGACAGAGGAGACAAAGAAGACCTACGAGCAGTTCCTCAAGCGCTACGAGACAAAGGAGCTGGAGCGGCTGGTGTATATGGGATAAGCTTTCGCCACATAACTATACTCCACCCATCCCCCGCATCATCCTCGCAAGCTGTGGGAAGCCCTTGCCTCTGCCCTTCTTGAAGCTTTTAAGTGCCTTCTTCATCGTGTTGTAGTACTTTAGAAGCTCCTTTACCTCCTCCACCTTGGTGCCTGAGCCGAGGGCGATTCTCCTCATACGGGAAGAATTTATTATTTTCGGGTTCCTCTTCTCAGCGGCTGTCATTGAATCCATTATCACCAGAAAACGCTTCATCCTCGCCTCGGTTACATCAGCCGCCTCCTGAGGCAGCGCAAACCCAAGGCCAGGGATCATCTTGAGTATATTACCCAGTGGACCCATCTTTGTGAGGGACTCGATCTGGGCGTAGAGGTCTTCGAGGGTGAAATCTCCCTTGAGTATATCCCTTGCCTTTGATTCGTCTATGGTCTCCTTGGCCTTTTCCAGCAGGCTCTGCAAATCCCCCATGCCCAGCAAGCGAGAGATGAAGCGCTCAGCATCGAATGGTTCAAGCGCGTCTATACCCTCACCCGTGCCCACAAAGCGAATGGGCGCACCCGTTGCGGCGACCGCTGAAAGAGCACCTCCTCCGCGAGCAGAGCCGTCCAGCTTGGTGAGCACCACGCCGGTTATACCTATGTGCTCATTAAACGCCTTAGCCTGCGTACCCGCCTGCTGTCCCAAATTTGAGTCTATGACAAGAAACTTCTCGTCTGGCTTAAAGACCTCTGCAAGGGCAACCATCTCTCTGAAAAGCTCTTCCTCGCTCTTGTGCCTACCTGCGGTGTCGAGGAGTATGATGTCGCTCTTACCTACCTGGGTAAGTGCCTCTCTGACCACCTCCACTGCGTCTTTGCTCTCGGGTGAGCCGAAGACTTTTATGTGGAGTGGTTCAACCAGCTGAGAGAGCTGCTCATACGCGGCAGGGCGATATGTATCTGCAGCTATAATCGATACCCTCAGCCCACGCTTCTGGAAGTACTTCGCCAGCTTGGCTACAGTGGTGGTTTTGCCAGAGCCCTGCAAACCCACTAGCATTATCCTCGCCTTCTGAGGCAGAGCATAAGCCTCACCTCCCCCGAGAAGATTTACAAGCTCCTCGTAGAGCACGCGTATGGTGTGCTCCTTTCTGCTCAGCCCCGCAGGAGGTTTCTCTTTCAGAGCGCGGCTCTCCACCTTCTTGGAAAGCTCCATTACGAGCTTCACATTAACGTCTGCACTCAGCAGAGCGCGCTGAATGTCGCGCACCACCTCGCGGACAAGCTTTTCATCCACCATTCCAGCGAGGGTTATCTTGCGTATCACCCCGCTCAGGGATTCGCCAAGCTTATCGAGCGCCATCGCAAGCTTATAAAATATTACCCTGAAAAAATCTTATGGTACAGAGGTTTAGGAAAATTTTAAATAATTGGTGGTGCTAAACACACCACAGAAGAAGGAGGTCGCTGATATGGTCGAAGTCGAGTTACCAGATGTTGGGAAGATAAATGTTGACCGCGTGGTGGACTGCCAGGGGATGGTGTGCCCGAGGCCACAGCTTGAGGTGAAGCGTGCCGCAACACAGATGAAAGAGGGAGAAGTTGCAGAGGTACTGATAACCAACCCCGCCTCTGTCGAGGCGATACCCGGAATTTTGAAGAAGACGGGTTGCACCCTCCTGGGCAAGGTAAAGGAAGGGAACGTCTTCAAGCTGTACTTCAAGAAGGGCACCTAAATTTTATGTTTGAGGATAAAACAAGAAGGCGGACGTTTATCGCCAGGCTTACCAAGCTCTTCTTTGGCATTTTTTCTTTAATCTCTATTGTCTCCGCCTTCAAGCTTAAGCCAGGCGCACCCGAGCGTGTGGTTTCTCTGGAAGCTATGCCGGTGCGCGTGGCGAGCATGGCGGAGCTCATGCAGAAGGGCTATGTTGCCTTTAACTTAAGAGGGAGGCCAGGGATTCTGCTCTTAGTCGGGGAGGAAATACGCGCCTTCGACGCAACTTGCACGCACATGGGCTGCCCGGTGAGCGGAAAATCTCTCAATACCAAGGGTGTGCTGGAGTGCCCCTGCCACGGCTCCACCTACGACCCGGCTACGGGTGAGCGCCTCTCAGGGCCAGCGCCTCGTGGCTTGAGTCCCCTCGAATTTGAGGTTCGCGGGGAGGAGGTCTACATCCTTCCGCAGTGAAACTAAACCTCAAAAAACATAATCACGAGCTGGATAACCAGTATGCCCAAGAGGAGGGTGAGAAGCGACTTGACCACATCTCTGGTTTCCCCACTTTTCTGAAGTTCCGGCATTAAATCGGTGGTAGCTATGTATATAAACCCACCCGCAGCAAGCCCCAGCAGGGCGGGTACCAAATCAGTGACTAAAGAGGAGGAGAGAAGCGCAGCCGCAGCGCCAGCGAAACTGGCGAGGGCAGAGAGGAAGTTGAAAAACAGAGCCTTTGCTCTGGTAAATCCCCCGTAAATCAGGATTCCAAAGTCGCCTATCTCCTGAGGTACCTCGTGGAAAATAATCGCTATGGTGGTGACCACGCCCAGGTCGAAGCTGGTTAAATACGCCGCGGCTATAATTGCGCCGTCTATAAAGTTGTGCACTCCGTCGCCTATAAGGTTGAGGTAGGTGAAGGAGTGCACCTCGCATCTCTCCTCATGGCAGTGGTGCCACCTTATCACCCCCTCCACTATGAAGAAGAGCACTATACCGAGGAGCGCATAGGTTAGAGTGAAATCTCCATGCTCCGTAGCCTCAGGAAGAAGGTCGAGGAAAGCCGCACCGAGGAGCGTGCCCGAGGCGAAGGCAACCAAGGTTTTAATCACCCGCCTGAGCACACCCTCCTGAAACATGAGGGTAAATATCCCCACCAGGGAAACAAGGCTGGTGAGGAGAACACTTAGGAGAATGGCTACAACAACATCCATGGCATTTATTATGCTGCCCTAACATTAAAAAGCATGCGATAATAATAGCTAACTTCTCCATGCCACAAGCTTCACTTGCGGGTAACGCATATATACCATGTTAATCTTACACAACTAAGGCAAGTGGAATCGCAGACTGGTGGTGAGCAATGCCTTCGGAGGCTAAGTGGAAGTCCCTTGCTCTGGCTTTTGCAGTCCTCTTTCTACTATCTGCAATATGGGGGTATGCAAGAGTACCCTCTGGCTCTATGGTGGTGCCGGAGGAGGAGTACACCATCCTGAAAAGCAGCATCTCAGCGCTTCAGAAGGAGAATGATAAGCTTAAAATCGAGCTGGCGCAGATCAAGAAGGAGCTTGAGCAGGTAAGAAAAGAAAAGGGGAAGACCGTTGGGGATTTTACATATACGGGAGAAGAGTTGTGCACCTCTGATGGCAAGCCCGTGGTCTATTTCTTCGGCACCAGCTGGTGCCCTCACTGCAGATGGGAGAAGCCCATAATAAAGCAGGTGGCGAGCGAGTTTTCCAACAGCATCGACTTCAGGTTCTATGAGTTGGACCTGCAGAGCGCCCCCGAGGAGGACATGAAGGTGTTCCGCAAATTCAGTCCGAACGGAGCGGTGCCCACCCTTGTGTTTGGGTGCAGCTACTACCGCGTGGGAAGCGGGGAGAACTTTGGAGAGGAGGCTGAGGCAGAGGCGCTTAGAGCACTGCTCTGCAAGATAACCCAGAGTAAGGCAGAGGTGTGCAAGAAGTACGCGGGCATAATCGCGGGAATACCGTAAAGGTATTATATGCGCGGGTATAACTTTCGTGTATGCGCGTAGCTGTACTGCTTTTTCTGCTCCTGGTGCTGAGCGGGTGCACCGCACTGGGCTCAAAACATACGATTAAGCTTGAGAGTGAGGTGACGCCGAGCAAGGTGAGCATCGAGGAGCCTGAGGAGATTGTGGTCAAGGCGAAGACCACCAACATCGCCGATAAGATGGTGACAGTAGAGGTGAACGTGGTTGAAACTGAAGGGCTGAGCATTACCAGGCCCAACAAGACCACGTTCAGGCTTAAGCCCGGGGAGAGCAGGATAGTTGAGTTTAAGGTGAATCTCAACGAGGATGCGGTGCCAGGGGATTACAGGATAGACGTCCAGGCAAAAACTACCGAGGGTGATGTGGTGCTGGACAAGGCAAAGCTCCGGGTCTACAGGAAGAAGGCGCTGCTGTAGATAAGATATTTATTTTACCTCGGGAATATAATCATATAACCCACAGGGCCCGTAGTCTAGCTGGTTATGACGTCGCCTTGACACGGCGGAGGTCCGGAGTTCGAATCTCCGCGGGCCCACTTTTAACAAAATTTCATGGCACCTACACAACCTCTCTTTTTAGAAATGTAAACTAAAAGGTGCATGTATGTAAACTAAAAGATTATCTTTCAGAATATGTATAATTTATATTGCCCAGGGAGGTAAGAATCCTACTTCTTTTTCTTCATCATCCCTGGGCCTCCTCCCTCCCAACCCTATTCCATCTGTTTCATGGAATAGACCATCCTGTGGAAAGCGGTAAAGAACCCCATGAGTGCAAGAAAGACTAATAGGTAGTAAACCTGCCCTAAGAGGAGCCCTAATATTATTGCCAGTATCCTGAAATCCCGTGTGGCGAGACCTACTCTGCACTCTGCTCCAACAGCCTCTGCCCTGGAGCGGGTATAGCTCACAAGGAAAGTCCCCACAATCGCAAAGACACCCGGGAACCAGTAGTCAGCAGGGGCTAAGGCGATTAGAGCGATTATTAAGCCTGCGTCCACAAATCTATCCAGCACGCTGTCAAGATATGCTCCCCTCCTAGTTGTCTGTCCTTTTAGCCTTGCCAGGTCACCATCGGCGCAATCCAGAATCTGAGAAATAAAAAGCACAACTACGCCTGCGATTACCTCTCTGATTGCTATGAGATATGCGGCAAAAAATCCCACGAAGGCTGCAAACCAGGTAACTGCATTTGGAGAGACGCCCGTATGCTTCAGCAATTTTGCTATAGGGATGGAAAATCTCCTGTAAACGTAGTTTGTCAGCGGATACTTAAATTCCATCCCTAAGCACCACTTAATATACTCCCTATTTTTACAGATGAACGCAACACCCACCCAATATAAGCAAGTTATGGGCCCGGAGGGATTCGAACCCACGACCGCCCGGTTATGAGCCGGGCGCTCTACCGCTAAGCTACGGGCCCGCAGGTGTAAGATTGCATTGAAAATATTTATCATTTTCTCTATACTAAGGAACGACAAAAAAGGATTATGTAAGGGTGTGATATTTATACCTGGGATGGCAGAATATACTTGGGGAGACGTAATGAACTACGAGCTGGTTAAGGAGACGGCAAGCAAAATTGCACGCATGGAGATTCGGGGCGCGGCGAAGATTGCCCAGAGCGCGGCTCAGGCTCTTCGCGATTTCGCCCTTAATTACCAGGGAGAGAGCGCGGCAAAGTTCCTCTCAGAACTTGAGAAGGCTGGCACCATCCTCAAGGAGGCGAGGCCGACTGCGGTAAGCCTTCCCAACGCAGTGAACTATGTGCTCCTTGCTGCTAGAGGAAAGGGCGAGGTAGAGGAGATTAGAAGGGCGGTGGTTAACGCAGCAGAGGACTTCATTGCCCGCTCAAAGAAAGCGCTCGGCAGAATAGGAGAGATAGGAGCCAGACGTATAAAGAGCGGCGACATTATACTTACCCACTGCAACTCCCAGGCGGCGCTTTCTGTGATAACTACCGCCTTTCGTCAAGGCAAAGATATAGAGGTGATTGCCACCGAGTCGAGACCACGCTACCAGGGGCATATTACAGCGAGGCAGCTCGCCGAGCAGGGCATACCGGTGACGCTTATCGTCGACTCTGCTGTGCGCACATTTATGAAAGAGGTGGATAAAGTAATAGTGGGCGCGGACAGCATAGCCGCGAACGGGGCGGTGATTAATAAAATTGGCACCTCGCAGATAGCGCTCGCTGCCCACGAGGCGAGGGTGGTCTTCATGGTGGCTGCCGAAACATACAAGTTCCATCCCAAGACGCTGATAGGCGCGCTGGTGGAGATTGAGGAGCGCCCCAGCGAGGAGGTTGCCAACCCAGAGGAATTCCCTGGGGTAAAGATTCGAAACCCCGCCTTCGACGTCACCCCGCCCGAGTACATAGATTTGATAATCACTGAGAAGGGCGTAATTCCACCACAGGCGGCGATAATGGTGTTAAAGGAGGAGTTCGGGCTGGAGCTTGAGAAGGAATAGTTACCCGCAACCGCAGGTTGCGGCATGACGAAGTTACCAAGAGCTTCGCTCCGGGTAACGAAGCTACTCCATTACCCGAACCACATCTATCCCACTCTTTTTCAAAACCTCTATGCCGTGCTTGTCGCTGTAGTCCGCGAACACAACCACTCGCTTAATGCCCGAGTTTACTATAGCAAGAGCGCACCAGAAGCACGGGTCAACCTGGGTGTAAAGAGTCCCGTCCTTGATGCTCACCCCGTGGTAGGCTGCGTTGATAATAGCGTTCATCTCCGCGTGCACAGAGGGACAGGAGTAGTCTATTACGCCTGAAGGTATGCCGTACTTATCCTTGTAGCACGGCACCTCGTCGCCACAGTTCTCCCACCCGCGGGGCGCACCGTTGTAACCCGTCGCCACGATGCGATCGTCCTTTACGATTATCGCTCCCAGCTTTCGCCTCGAGCATGCGCTTCTCGAGGCTATTGCATCGATAATCTTCTTGTACATCTCTATCTTTGTGGCTCTTCCCATGCTATCACCCGTAATTTTCTAAAGCCTTTTCAATTCTATCCATTGCCTCGGCAATATTCTCCAGAGAGTTGGCATAGGATATGCGGAGGTGCCCCTCGCCACGCCTGCCGAAGGCAGCGCCAGGGGTAACCGCAACCTTCGCGGTGTCGAGAATATATTCCGCCAGGGCAGAGGAGTCTGTGGAAATCTCACTCACGTCGGGGAAGACATAGTACGCTGCCTTGGGCTCATGGACCTCGAAGCCGGGGATATCCTTAAGTCTCTTAATAATATACTGCCTGCGCCTGTCGAACTCCGCCTTCATCGCTTTAACCTCGTCGCGAAGAGACAGCGCCACCACGGCGGCGTGCTGCGCAAAAGAGCTCGGGGAGATATAGAAGTTCTGCTGGAGCTTGAGCACCTGCGCTATTAGCTGCTTCGGTGCAACGACGTAGCCCAGGCGCCAGCCGGTCATGGCGTAGAGTTTGGAGAAACCGTCCAGCATAACAGAGCGCTCATAGCCTGCTTTGAGGATGCTTGGGCTTCGCTCTGCATCGTAGACTAAGCCCGAGTATATTTCATCGCTTATAACCCAAGCTTCAGCCTCGGAGGCAACTTCGCATAGCGCGCGAAGCTCTTCCATGGTGAGGTATGTACCAGTGGGGTTGGCTGGGGTGTTTATGAGTATCGCCTTTGTGCGCCTGCTGAGCTTCTCCTTAAACTCTTCCAGGTCAAGGGAATAATCCTCTCGCAGGTTTACGCTCACAGGCTTGGCGTCGAAAAAACGAATAAAGTTGGGGTAGCACGGGTAGCTTGGATCTGTGATGAGCACTTCATCTCCGGGCTCAAGGAGAGAGGCGAGCACAAACTGCAGCGCCAAGCTAACGCCGCCCGTAACGAGTACCTCCTGCGATGGATCCACCTCAACGCCCAGAGTTTCAGATATATGCTCACTAATCGCCTCTCTAAGTTCGCGGATTCCTCTCGCATCGGTGTAGTGGGTATCCCCACGCTGCATTGCCCTGTACGCCTCATCCACCACCTTTTTAGGCGTTGGAAAGTCAGGTTCGCCTATCTCCAAATGGATAACCCTCTCGCTCTGCCTCTCAAGACGCTGCGCCTTTGCCAAGATTTCCATCACCTGAAAGGGCTCAATCTGAAGCACTCGCCTTGAGAACATGCTACTTCCTCCTGCGCAACGCGTCTATCTTCTCGCCCACGTAGGCTTCGTCTCTGCCCGTCTTCATCGGCTTAACCTGCGACCTTCTCTTCAGAAGCCTTTTTAACCTCTCTACCTCTATTCTGAACAGCTCCACCTCCTCGCATACCTCCGCATAGCGACGCTCCAGCTCACTTTTCGCCACCTTTTCTTTCGAAAGCTCTGCCTTGAGGTCTTTAAGCTTTTTCTCTGCGTCTATCCTCAGTCTCCTTTCATTGATTAGTTCCTTTTTAATATTCTCCTCGAGCGTTAGCTTTTCTGCAAGAACCTCTTCGATTCTAGCTTTTAGCGAATATATAACCTCTTTTTTATCCTTCAATTCCTTCTCAAGTCTTTCATTTTCCTTCATCACCTGCTTTAGCCTGCTCAACTCCTCCTCTGTGGCATCCTTTTCCTTCAGAAGTTTTTCAATTTGACTTTTTAATCCGTTGATCTCCCCATCTTTTTCTTTTAGCTTTGCATTTATGGCAGCAATAGTTTTTTCAAGCTTAGCTTTTTCTGATTCTTCTTCTTTCAATACACCCTCAATTTTGCTTTTTTCTATTTCCGCAGCCTTTCTCAAATCTTTTTCTCTCTTTATCTCCTCTTTCAATCTGTGCAGTTCCTCTGCAAGTGCTGATTTTTCTTTTTCTAGCTTTTCAAGCTTTTTATGCATTTTTTTAGACTCTATTTTTAAATTCTCTATTTCTGATTTGAGGGCACTTTTTTCCTCCTCAAGAAGCACAAGCTCTTTCTCAAGCTTCTCAGCGCTTTTTATTTTCTTCTCTGCCTCTTTAAGCCGCTTTTCAGCCCGCTCAAGCTCTGCAGTGCGCTTTCTGAGCTCCTCCCTGAGTTTCCGCTTTTCAGCGTCGTCCTCCTCCGGAATGTAGTCTCTGAAGTCTTCCTCCAGAGCAAGAAATAGCTTTTTTCTCGCCTCTGTGGCAGAGTTTAGTATGCTGAGGTAATCTTCGCGCAGAGATAGTATTCTGCTGTAGCTGTTGAATCTTTCCCCCAGTGCCTCAGCGCGCTTTCGAAGTTCTTCAAGGCTCTTCTCAAGCTCTCTTTCTTTTTCTACAGCCTCTTTAAGCTCCTCCCTGAGACCTTCGCAGGTGCTGGATGCGCGCTCAACTTTGCGCTTCTCTTCCTCGAGCTTTGCAAGCTTTCTCCTCTCCTCCTCAAGGAGTGGAGGAATCTTCCTCGCCCCCTCGTCTGCAAGCTCTTTTATTGCATGCCGTAAGGGATCTTTATTCAACACCAGCCCAGTGATTCTTATTCTCTCATGGTAGCCAGGGTCCTTAATAAGGTGCTCAAAAAGCACTTCCAGAGGCAGCTCCTCTCCAGCATCGCTGTAAACTCTGCAACCGCGAAGCAGACGACGAGCTTCTATCAAGAAGCTGTCCCTTATCTCAGCCAGCCTTTCATCTGTCTGGGCTCTTATCTCAGCTACCTTCTTCTCGTACGCATCTCTGAGCTTCTCTGCCTTATCGCATGCCCTTTGCACCTGCAGCTCAAGCTCCTGGCGATGCCCCTTATGAATTCCCAGCTTCCTCTCCTTTAACCTTATCTCCTCGGCGAGTTCCAGGTAGAGACGCAGCTTCTCTACGTCGTCTTCAACCGCCTGAGAGAACTTTTCAATCGCAGAGCCAACCTTCTGCATCGCCCCGTCGAAAAAGTCACGCCTCTCTGGAACAAGACGCATGGCAGAGGTGCAAACAAGGTCAAGATAGCGCTTAGTCTCTGCCGCAAGAACAGAGAGTTCAGCAAGAGAACTTTCAAGGCTTTCGCTGGCGGAGCGATGCTCTTTCAGAGCTTCCACGCTTTCGACGAGTTTGAACCAGCTTTCTGGAAGGCTCCTAAACTCCTCAGGGGGTAAAAATTCTGTGCCCATAATAACAGCAATGCCTTAGCTCCTGATTTTCTCAAGTATATCGAGCAGAGACCTCTCAACCTCAGCCCTGAGGCGGGCAATTTCCTCCTCAAGTGCTTTCACTCTGCTCTTTTCCTCTTCAAGCTCTTTCTCGAGTTTTGCCTTCTCATCCTCAAGCTTCTCAGAGGCATTTGTAAACTTCTCCAGCTCTGCCCTGAGATTCTCAACTTCCCCAGCTAGCCTCAGATTCTCTTCCTTAAGAATTTCAGCTTTCTCCGACTCCCTCCGGCGGAATTCCTCATACTCCTTCTCCAGCTCTGAAAGCTTCCTTTCCAGCTCTGAGTTCTTATCCTTTAGACTCGCTATGATGCTATTCCTATCCTCAAGTTCTCTGGCGTACCTGCTCACCTTCTCCTTCAGCGCCTCCCTCTCCTCTTTCAAGCTTTCCAGCTGTGAAGCGAGTTTTTGCATCTCCTTCTCAAGCTCTCCTATTCTGGAGAGCAGGCGCCTCTTCTCAGGGTCGTGCTCTATCTCGAGGTCTCCGAATGTTGCTGCGATGTACTCAAGAAAACCTCTTATCTCAGGGTCAATAGAGTCGAAGACAGAGGTGAACTCCTCTTTTATTGACAGAATCTCATTGTAATCATCAAAATTTCTGTTTATCCTCTCCTCAAACTGTGCTATCTTATCCTCAAGCTCATTTCTGTAATTTTCGAGTTCCTCTCTGCGCTTTTCCACATCTCTGCACGCTTTCTCCAAAGAGTCCAGGTCAGCGAACTCCCTGCTGAGGTTGCGCGCATTCTCCATCTCCACCTCTTTTATTCGCCTAGCCTCTTCGATGAGCTCCTGGGCTATGTACCTGAGCACCTCCAGCCTCGCCTCCTCCCCAAGCCCCTCGCGCTTTAGCCTTATTCCCAGGAAGCTCCGCGAAGGCCTAGCCTCGCGAAGGTATACCTTCTCAATCGCGCTAGGGTCGCGAAGCATAGCCTTAAAGAGCTGCTCTGGCGTTGTGGGCTCACCCGCATAGTAAAGCTCGTAGTCCCCCACAATGCCAGTAGCCTTTTCCTCAAACTTCGCCTGGAGATCGTACAACCCCTTTTCCACCCGCGCCTTAATCTTCTCCTTCGCAAGCTTAAGCTCGCGCTGCCTCTCAAAGAACCTCGTGCACAGTGTCGCGACGCGAGCATCCACTTCTTTAAATTCTTTATTTATCTTCCCTATTTCCTCCCTCAGCGCAGAAACTTCTCGCTTAATTGCAATGAACTTCTCAAGCTTCTCAAGCTCCTCCTTAACCTTAGATGCCAGATCCTTCAAACCCTGCTCTATGCCCGCGGTTCTGTGGTCCACCTCGGCGCGAATCTCCGGCATGTGCCTCTTCGCTGAGCGCGCAAGCACATCAAGCTCAGTTAACAGATGTTCGAGATTTTTATTTATCTCAGCCAAAGTGCGTCTGAACGCAGGCTGCTCACCTGAGCTGAACTCTGCGATAGCGTCTATTTGCCTAGCTACCGCGTACCACTCCTCCTTAAAATCAGCACACCGCCTCTCAAGCTCAGCTGGTGATAATAACGCGTCGGTCACTCTCTCCCTCACATCCTTTTTCAATTAGGTGGTAAGCAGAAATATATATACGTTTAGGTAGAGTAAAATAGGGTGGGATAATGGGAGAAGTTATCGCAAGCTACAGAATAGACGCAGATGACATAAAAGTAGCTGCCCGCGCAATAGCAATGGAGCAGAGCACGGGCACGTGGACGAAGGTTAGCACCGCCACGCAGGAGATTCACGAGAAGTACGGCGCCAAGGTTGTGGAGGTGGATGAGGAGGCGAAGGTTGCAAAGATCGCATTTCCCGTGGAGGATTTCAGCCTGGAGATAGGCGGCATACCCAACATCCTGAGTATAATCGCAGGCAACCTCTTCGGCTTGCGGGAAGTTCGCGCTGTTAAGCTTCTCGATGTCGAATTTCCCCGCGAGATTGTAACCTTTTTCCAGGGACCCAACTTCGGCATAGAAGGTGTGAGGAAGCTTGTGGGAACCTCGCAAACGAAGCGCCCGCACGTGGGCACAATTATAAAGCCCAAGATAGGCCTGCCCCCTGAGCGCTTTGCAGAAGTTGCATATGAGGCTGCGATGGGCGGCTTGGACTTTATCAAGGACGATGAAACCCTGGCGAATCAGGATTTCTGCCCTCTTGAGGATAGGGTATCCCGCACCATGGAGGCGCTGGACAGGGCAAAGGAGGAGACGGGCAAAACCTGCCTCTATGCCGTCAACGTCACCAGCGAAGACATAGTTGAGACTGCACAGCTTGCCGTGGACAATGGCGCCAATTGTTTGATGATCGACGTCCTTACATGCGGCTTTCCCGGGCTGAGGGCGCTTAACAGAAACTTCAAGCTTCCCATACATGTGCACCGCACAATGCATGGAGCAATAACGCGAATGAAGAACCACGGCATCGCTATGCTGGTGTTCGCCAAGCTTGTACGCTTAGCGGGTGGAGACCAGCTCCATGTGGGCTGCGCCATGGGTAAAATGGAGAGTGAGAACTTCCAGGCGAACTACAATGCGCTTAGAAGCGAGTGGTACGGCTTAAAGCCGGTGTTCCCAGTCTGCTCCGGCGGCGTTCACCCCGGCTACGTGGAGGGCAATGTCAGAGCTGGAGGCACGGATATAGTGATTCAGGCAGGAGGCGGCGTGCACGGGCATCCTCTGGGAACGAGAGCGGGAGCTAAAGCGATGATGCAGGCGGTGGAGGCTGTGATGAAGGGCATTCCTTTAGAGGAATACGCCAAGGAGCATGAGGAGCTGAGGCTTGCGCTGGAGAAGTGGGGTACGCAGCAAATCACGAGGTACTACAGTGAGGAAATGTAGATGGAGTTTCTTATTAAACTCATTCTCGCCCTGCTGGTGCTCTTCTACGCCTCTCTGCTCGACTGGCGGTATCGCGAGATAAACGATGCCTCCTGGTTAGCGCTGGTTTTCATGGGCATTGTGTTCATAGCTGTAGACGTTGCAAGAACTGGAGTTACAACCCCGCTCCTCTACTTTCTGATTTCTGTAGGTGTAACCTCTGCGCTCATGCTTGCGTTCTCCTATTTTAACCTTCTCGGAGGCGGCGATGCGAAGATATTCATCGGCATAGCATCGCTATTCCCCTACTACCACCGCGAGGTAACGACGGTTTTTCCAATCTTCGCCCTCTCCGTCTTTGCAAACGCGATAACACTTTCGCTCGCTTTGCCGGTGTACTTCTTCTTGAGGAATCTTCCTCATCTTAAGCGGGTGAGGAGCGCTAAGGAGTTTTACGCCCTATTTCTGGGCTACAAAAAGAATGCCTCTGAGATCAAGCCCTATGAGGCGGTTTATGGCAACGGAAAGAGCTTCACCTTCCTTCTCCGCACAGATGCTGAGCTGGGAAAGGCTGAAGGAGAAGGTGAAGTGTGGGTAACGCCGGCGGTGCCATTTGTAATCCCGATAACTATTAGTGTGCTGCTAAGCGCGCTGTACGGTGATATAATAAGTGCGATTATACTATTTCTGAGAGGAAGCTAATTATATGTCCGGAGGGGTAATATATTGGCGAGGGAGATGAACAGCACCGCCAGAGATATTGCCACAATCCTCGCCAGCCTAATAGTACTCATCTTGGCAAGCACACTGTTAATAATGAAGTTCGAGAACCTCTCTCTCCTCGACGCCTTCTATTTTGTAATAGTTACCATAACCACTGTAGGCTACGGCGACATAACCCCAGCCACCACCGAAGGGAGGATAGTAAGCCTGGTGCTCATAATTTTCGGCGTGTTCTCTGTTCTTGCCATTATCCCGGTCATATCCTCTCACCTCATCCAGCGGGGCATAAGCCGTACCCTTGGCATCGCCGGAATTAAGCGCCTGAAAGACCACATCATTATCTTTAAATATAACGACCTTGCGGAGCAGGCCATTCAGGAAATAAAAAGCTATGGAATACCCTTTATAGTAATCGAGGATGACGCTGAGGTGCTGAGGAAACTTCAGGAGCTTGACCTGCCCTTCGTTGCCGGCGATGCCACGGATGAAAGGATACTCAGGAAAGCCAGCGCTGATGCTGCCCTGGGGATAATACTCACATCTCGAAAGGATGCGGAGAACGCTTTCGTAGCTATGGCTGCCAAGGAGCTCAACCCATCGCTAATCGCCGCCGCCAGGCTGGAAAAACCTGAGGATGCCAAGCTGCTTAAGAGGGCGGGGATAGACTACCTTGTCGACCCGCGTGAAGCAGCGCTTAACTTGCTGGTTAGGAGTGTGCTCTCCCCCTACAGCGCCGAGTTCCTGGACAGGATGTCCATCTTCAGGGGGATAAGCCTGGGGCAGTACAGGGTGTGTGGCGATTCTCCTGTAGCCGGAAAGAGGATCGCTGAAACTAGGCTCAGGAGCAAGACGGGAGCAAGTATAGTAGCAGTGTGGAAGAAAGACACGCTCATCACCAACCCCCCTGCGGAGATGCTGCTTGAGGCTGGCGACGTGCTTCTCCTGCTGGGCACAAAAGAGCAACTTAAAAAGGCTAAAAGGCTTATAGAGAGGAAGACGAGAAGGAGAGTTAAGGTAGGGGAAGTAGAGGAGTCACGGGAGAGCGAAGCCCCTGAAGTTAGGGCGAGGTTCTCCAGGGTTATCTTCAACTCGGCTCTAATTTTCATGCTCCTCATAGCCTCGGTTGTGCTACTTCCCTACCTCTCGCGGATTTTTGAGGTTCTTCCCTACTCGATTGCAAGCTTCATGGGCACCCTACTTCCCCTTGCACTCTGGCTCGCGATACTCGGCTTAACTCTAAAAATGCTGGAAGACCTCAAAGTGATTATCTCAATCTTCTCAGGCATCCTCACCTCCGCTGCTCCGGGAATACAGCGCAAGAAGGACTTGAACCGCGCCATGAAGGACATCACCTACGCCGCCCTTCTTGGCATTGCCTTCGCTGCGGTCGCCCCATTCTTATCCGGCATACCTAGGGCAAAGGCGGCGCTGACATACGTTGGCTTCGCAATTTCAGTACTCTTCCTCTACGACGCGGGCAGGATACTCTACAGCTACCTTCAGGGAATAGCAGGTCTCATAGCCGAAAAGATTGCACGCGAGGTTGAGAGATGAAGAACCACATAATAATATGTGGCTACGGCTATCACGGCAGGAGAATCGCCGAAGCGCTGGAAAAAGAGAAGATTCCCCACGTTATTATAGACCTCACCGCTGAGGATGAGAAAGAGAACCTGATAAAGGGCGATGCCAAGGATGAGGAGAATCTGCTCAAGGCTGGAATAAAGGAGGCGAAGGAGATTGTGATTGCGGTGAGCAACGACATTGATGCTGTGTTCATATCCCTGCTCGCAAGAAACCTTAACCCCGACATCAGGATAGTGGCAAAGGCAGACAGGCTTGACTCCATGAAGAAGATCTACATGGCTGGGGCTAACAAGGTTATTTCCCCCTACGTTATAGGGGGGAGGCTTTTAGCAAGGGCAGTTGCTAAGCCTCTCGTAGCTGAGTTCTTTAAGCGGGTAACAATCGCCAAGGACTTAGAGGTGGCGCAGGTCGCGATAGGTGCAGAGTCGAAGTTCGCAGGCAAGAAAATCAGGGACATGGACCTCGCCTCTCGCGGCTTGGCTATTCTTGCAGTTTACCGCGCCGGGGAGCTGATACCTAACCCACCGGCTGATTTTCTGGTGGAGGAAGGCGACCATCTGATAATCCTGGGCAGCAACGAGGAGATAATGAAGCTCAGGAGCAGGGAAAAGCTTCTTGGCTAAGGTTTCTTTGCATAGCTCTCTATCAGGGTCTTAATTCCCACCGCCAGACCGAGGAAGATACCCACCACCATGCCTATAAAGGCTGCAGCATCCCCATAGCGTTTTCCAAGGTAATAGCCGGCTAAGCCGAGGAGCACCGCTGGGGTGGCAAGCTCTATGCTCGCCCCCAGCGCTGCGATGGCGCCTTCAAGGGTCTGAGGCCTTCTATCTCCCATCCACCCCCACCTTCCTCTCGAGATAACGCAGCAGCGCATAGGCTAAGGAGAGAGAGAGCAGGAGAATCGCCAGGTCGTCGAGCTTATAATGGTAAACCCACCTCCAGAAGCCCATAGCTTGAACTGCAGAATTCCAGAAAAACCACGACAGGGAAGCCTTTAGCACCAGACCTACAAAAACCACTCCAAGAAGGGCTAAAAGAGCAACAAAGGCTGCGTTGCTCCTCTTCACATCTCCAGCTTCCATATCCTGTCGCCCACGTGGTGAAGGTTCTTCACACACTTACCTTTCTCCTTTTCCCCAAACTCCTCGCCGCTCCACAGCGCCTTGCCTATGGCTATGGGCTTGCGGTGCCTCTCCTCGAGCACCACTACTAGGTCCCCCTTCTCAATCTTCTCATCGTAGTCAATCACGCCGGGACGCATTATGTCCGCACCGTTAACCACATAGGGCACAGCGCCTGCGTCAACCACGACGTAGAGACGATCCACACCAACTTCAAGCGCACCCTTCAACGTTGGAAAGTACCTGCCCTCCACTTCAAAAATTTTCGGCTCACCATTAATCAGAAAGAGGGTTATCCCCTCTTCTGTCTTTGCAACCTCCACCTTCGCCTTATCTCCGAGAAGCTTTGCAAACGATGGCGAAGCCTTGGAAAGCTCCTCCCTAAGAGCCCTCACAACCTTCTGCTTTGCGAAGTACCTCTCTTTAATCTTCATCTCCCCTACTCCCCAAGGCTAACGCAGAAAATCTTTTTTAGCTACCCCGTGAAAAGAGCAGCATGGCAGAGATACAGGACAAGGAGATGCCTCTTGAGGAGCACTTAGCTGAGCTCAGAAAGCGACTGCTCATCTCCCTGGCGGCGGTAGGTGTGCTCTCCGTTGTGGCTGCGCTCCTCTTTGGCAGGGGGTTAATAAGGCTGCTCATCTCCCACTTTCTACCCGCGGAGGTTAAGGTTATCGCCCTGAATCCGGTGGAATACGCCTATACGTGGTTCTTAATCTCCCTCTTCTTTGGAATATACCTGGCTCTGCCGATAATAATATACGAGATCTTCAGATTCGCTGAACCCGGGCTTTATCCCAACGAGAGGAGATTTCTAATCAGGGTAGTGCCCACCTCCTTCATCCTCTTCACCCTAGGAGTGCTCTTCTCCTTCTTCCTCCTTACCCCTTTCTCAGCCAAGTTTCTGGTGAGCTATGCTGAGGCTACCGCTGAGCCTATGCTCTCGTTGCACCGCTTCGCGAGCTTCATAGGCTTCATGCTCATCAGCGCGGGCATAATCTTCCAAATACCTCTCATCGTAGCCTTTCTGGTTAAAAGTGAGCTTGTGAGCATGGAGCAGCTCAGAGACAAAAGGAAGTACGTGTACATCGCCTTTATCGCCATCTCCATGACCCTCGCTCCAGACCCAACGCCTGTGACGCCACTGGTAATCGCGGGTACGCTTATTTTCATCTTCGAGCTAAGCTTGGTGCTCTCACGATACCTGCTTTAGCGCCGTGAGAGGAGCACTATGTTCTCCACGTGTGGTGTGTGGGGAAACATATCAAAAGCCAAGAGCTTCACCAGCTCATAACCTTCGAGCTTCCTTATGTCCTCTGCTTGGGTATAGGGGTTGCAGGACACATAGATTATAACCTCTGGGCTCAGCTTATTAAGCGCGGCTATAACCTTTGGGTGGAGACCTGCACGGGGCGGGTCAACTAGGATTGCGTCGAATCTTCCTTCCACCTTCGCCAGCGTTGCCTCAGCCTTTCCAGCGATAAAGCTGGCGTTGTTTATATCGTTCAGCTCTGCATTGAGCTTTGCCGCTTCAATCGCTGTCGCATCTTCCTCGATACCCACCACCTCGCTTGCCAAATCCACCAAAGCCAGGGAGAAGGTTCCCACACCGCAGTAAAGGTCGAGAAGCCTATCCACGCTTCCGAGCCAGGATTTAACGCACGCAAGAAGGCGCTCCGCCTGGTAGGGATTTGTCTGGAAGAAGGAGAAAGCTGGGATGCGGTAGGTTATTCCGCCGAGCCTTTCTTCAAGATACCCTTCTCCTGTGTGGGCGCGGATCTCACCAAAGGAAACATCCGCAAGCGAGTCGTTGACAGCCCACACAATGCTGTCGGCAAGCTCGCCAAGCGCTCCTGCATACTCCTCAACAGGAAACTCACCCTCTGTGGTCACAACGTTTATCAGCCTCTGCCCTGTGAACTTCCCCTCCCTCACCACGAGATAGCGCAGAAAACCTTTCTTTGCTAGGATGTCGTAAGCCTCAAGCTTTTTTTCCTGAAAGAACTTCCGCGAGAGGCGGAGAATCTCGTCGCTCTCTTTGGATAGGAGGAGGCAGCCCTCTGCGCTCTCCACCTCCGCAAAGCTGGAGTAGCGCCGCATGCCTATGGCCTCTCTGCTTATTGTGAAGTCCATGCGGTTTCTGTAATACCATATCTTTGGACTCGAGGTAATCCCCACCTCCTGCGCGAAGAGCTTTTCAACCACTCTCCTCTTAAACCTGAGCTGGGCTTCGTAGGCTAAGCCCTGCCACCTGCAGCTTCCGCAGCGAGAGAAGTGCTCACAGCGCGGCTCAACTCGAGCCTCGCTCGCCTCAATGACCTTCACCAGCCTTGCTCTGCCCCTCCCTATGGGCACAGCAAGAACCTTATCTCCAGGGTAGGCGTAGTCTACGCGATAACGTTTTCTCCCTATCCTTCCCACACCTGCGCCGCGCTTATCCAAGGCAACAATCTCCAGCTCAAGCTCCCGCATGCTACTGCCTCGTTTGCGGTAGGCTTAAAGTTTTTTGTATATGAGAATCACCTGCTTAGGGGGAGTGTAGAGAAGGGTTCTTCCGAAACCCTTATTAGCCCGCGGTGAGAATCGCTAGCTATGCAGGCTCAGGTTAAAAGGAAAACCAGAGAGACAGACATAACGGTACACTTAAAAATCAATGGCAGCGGCGAATACGAAATCTCCACCACCCTGCCCTTCTTTGACCACCTGCTTGCGAGCTTCGCAAAGCATGGCAGGTTTGACTTGAAGGTTAAAGCTCAGGGCGACCACGAGCATCACATTGTGGAGGACGTGGCTATAGTGCTTGGGCAGGCTTTCAGAGAGGCAGTGGGAAGCAAGGAAGGGATAAGGCGCTTTGGGCATGCAATTGTGCCCATGGATGATGTTCTTGTGCTGTGCGCCGTGGATATAAGTGGAAGAAGTTACTGTTCTAACGGCGTTAAGTTTCGCTACAAGCATGTGGAAGGTCTAAGCACTGAGCTTTTAGGCCACTTCCTCGAGAGCTTCTCCAATGAGTTCAGGATCAACCTGCACACGAAACTGCTTGACGGCAAAAATGAGCACCACAAGGCTGAAGCGCTATTTAAAGCTCTAGGCATGGCACTGAGCATGGCACTTGAAAAGCGCGGCAAGGGCGTGCCCAGCACCAAAGGCGTGCTTTAATGCTGCTTTCGACGGAGCAGAAAAGAGAGTCGAAAAGTTTAAATATGATTGAGACGAGTTCTAACTGGTGGTAGTGATGGCAAAGACACTGAAAGTTGGAGATAAGGAGTTGGAGCTGGACGAGGACGGATTTCTGAAGGACCCAACCCAGTGGAACAAGGAAGTCGCCGAAGCCTTTGCTCGCGAGGAGGGCATTGAGCTCACCGATGAGCACTGGGAAATTATAAACTTCCTCAGGCAGTACTACGAGCAGTACCAGATAGCTCCCATGATTAGAATCCTTGTAAAAGAGGTGGGGAAGAAGCTCGGTCCCGAGAAGGGCAACCTCAAGTACGTTTACAAACTGTTCCCCAACGGTCCTGCAAAGCAGGCGTGCAAGATCGCCGGTCTGCCAAAGCCAACTGGCTGCGTGTAGACATCACGCCCGAAATTACTCGGGCATCTCCGCTAATTTTATTTTTTGTTATTTTGAAAAATTTAAAAAATCAGGGCTTTATTTCTTCTTTTGCCCTATCTGCCATTTCTTTAAGTCTCTTGGCTATACTTCTGGGCACTATCTCATTATTTTCTGCAAGCACATCAGAAATCTCAGACGCTAGCAAAAAAACAGCATATTTATGCTCTGCTTTTGTTCTGTGGATGTGGTGGGGGCTTATGCCCAGCTCAGTGTACTCCCTGAAGTACTCCTTAGAGACACCATTCTCCACCAGGAATTTCATTAAATATATAAACAGCTGATGGAGGTAAATCAGCTCATCCTTATACATCTCACCACGCAAGTATGCTCATCGTTGAAGAATAAAAAGTTTACTGGTGGGCATAGCGCAGTGCTAAAAGCCTTACGCTATGCCCAGGTCATTTGCGGTGAGCAGGCGTATGTTCGCCGGCTTCTTTGTGAGGTTGCCCACCTTCGCTCCTACGAGGTACTCCACTTCCTTCTCTGCGGCTATTTCAACCAAGCGCTGGGTTATCACACCATCGAATATCACCACTGACACCACATCTTTTGAGTTCTTGAGCGCCATGGCGAGGTCTCTCACCGCCACCTCTTTTATTATGTTGGAATCCTGGTCGAGAAGGTAGGCCTTGAGGGTGCCCGATAGGTCGGTGAAGAACTTCTTGAAGGTCTCTAGCTTGCCGTCCTTCTCCACAGGCTTAGGAGCAGGCTTTTCCTCTGTCTTCTTCTGCCTCTGTGGCCTGCGGCTCAGGAAGGGCTTGGGCTCCTCCTTCTTCTTTATTGAGAGGTAGTCCATCACCTGCTCCGCAGGCACCTTGTTGCGAAGCGCCTTGAATATCTCCTTCTTTGTCAGGTCCTCTACTTCCTTGCCGTCCGGAGCACGAGCAACGAAATCCACCTCTGCAACCTGCAGGAGTTCTCGCAGTATGAGCTCGCCTCCGCGGTCGCCATCCACGAATGCGGTGACGGTCTTCTTCTTGCTCAGATCGATGATCGTCTTGGGAACGCTGGTGCCTTCGACGGCTATTGCATTCTTAATGCCGTACTTGAGCAGGAGGAGCACGTCGGCTCTTCCCTCGACTACGATTATGGCATCGCTCTCGTCGATGTTGGGGCCAGCCGGCAGCTTATCAGGACCATACTCCTGAATTTCCCTAAGCCTTATAGCCTCTTTGACCTCCTCGGTTATCTCCACGCTGTCAGGGGTAATCTCCTCCACCATTGTAGCAAGAATTTCCTTGGCTCGTTCAATCACCTGACGACGCTTGCTAATCCTCACATCCTCTATGCTATCCACCACAAGCTTCGCCTCACAGGGTCCAACACGATCTATGGTTTCGAGAGCTGCAGCGAGTATCGCTGTCTCAACCTTGTCCAGGCTGGAGGGAACCTTGACTGTGCCTCTCGACTTACCACCCTTTGTCTCTATTTCGACCTCTATCCTGCCTATTCTGCCAGTCTTCTGGAGTTCCCTCAGATCAAGGTCATTCCCGAGTAAACCCTCAGTCTGACCAAAGATTGCCCCAACTACGTCGGGCTTCTCAACAACACCATTGGTTTCAATTCTCGCATGAATAACATACTTGGTGGTGCCCAAGTCAATCTTACCCATGGTAATGACCTCCTTTTAACTCCCCAAAAAAGCAACTGCTCAGTTGGAAATCTCACTACCTCTCCCCAAACTTAGGC
Organism: Candidatus Pyrohabitans jungbluthii; assembly: GCA_002010065.2. Lineage (GTDB taxonomy): Archaea > Hydrothermarchaeota > Hydrothermarchaeia > Hydrothermarchaeales > BMS3B > Pyrohabitans > Pyrohabitans jungbluthii. Next base: position 312,995 of record MTMD02000008.1, read on the forward strand.
ACAAACTGTGGCAAATGAGCTATCAGGATGACATTTACCTTCATACTTCCATACCTTGGTGAGTAGTGAGATTCCAGTGAGCAATCACTTTTTTGGGGATTATTACTACTAGTTCCAATTTTTAGTAACATCTGTAATTTTTAGAAAACAATGTTAAAATTTGTTTTAATATTTAAAAAGTTTTAACTTATGTTTATAAGAAATGTCTGCGGACTCACACATGAACAAAAGCGTTACATTTTTATATGTGAAGGTTGATAAACTTACTTGCCACCCTCCAAAAGCCCCAGGGCCTGTGTTACTACTTCCCCCACAGGCCCCTTATTTTAATAGTTAATTTTTTATTCTCAGCCCCCCAATTTTCTCTGGGTGTGTGTTTTATGTTTCCAGGCAAAATCAACCCGAGGCAAATGAAGAAGATGATGAAGCAGCTAGGCATGGAGATGGAGGAGCTCGCAGCTAAGGAAGTGATTATCAAACTGGAGGATAGGGAGATTGTTATTGAGAACCCTTCCGTGAGTGTTGTAAAGGCGATGGGGCAGAAGACTTATCAGATAGTTGGGGAAGAGAGGGAGGTCCTCGCTATACCTGAGGAGGATGTGAAGCTAGTGGCTGAGCAGGCAGGCGTTAGCTTAGAGAAAGCCAGAGAGGCCCTGGAGAAAACTAAAGGCGACCTGGCTGAGGCGATAGTGCTCCTCACACAAGAAGGATGAGCTGAATATCATGGTGAGCGCTTCCCGCAATCTGGTGGAACTCTACAAAAATGCCGGAGAGGAGGAGCTTCTGGAGCTTTTCAGACGCAGGGTTACCTTTTACAGAGACCTCTTTCTTCTACTAACACTCTCATCCATAGCGGCGGCGCTGCTTGTGTTTCTGAGCTTCGGTTCCAGGGTGCTTATCCCCCTGCTGCTTCTGATTTTCCTGCCGGTTGCCGCATACTGGAGGTATCACCCCCGTATTATCTTGGAAGAGTTGGCTGCGCTGACGGAGGCAAAGGGGAAGCTTTCGCCCAGAAAACAGGAGGAGGAAGTTAAGGCCGCAAGCGTTGGCGTCGACCCCATGATGCTTCTAGGATACGAGGGCTACCTCCAGGCGTTGAGGGATATGGTTAAGAGGAGGGAGTGAGTTGCCCGCGATAGGCGACGAGTATCACGAGTTTACAAAGCTCCGTCGTGGGTCACCGCCAAAGCAGCGATCGAAGTGGTGGTCACCGCCGGAGCTTTACAAGATTTATGAGGATGCGCCCCTCATAAAGCTCCCAGAGCCAGAGAAAAGCGGGGGGATGCCCATATGGGAGGCGATCGCAAAACGGCGCTCTCGCAGAGAGTATTCTGGCGAAGCGATAAGTGGTAAGGAGGTTTCCCAGCTTCTCTGGGCTACGCAGGGTATAACTGGCGAGATAGACGGCTACTACCTGCGCGCTGCACCGAGTGCTGGGGCGCTGTACCCGATAGAGACCTACCTGGTGGTAAACCACATAGATGGGCTGGAGCGAGGCATCTATCACTATGCGGTGCTGCGGCACGCGCTTGAGCAGCTAAAAACTGGCGACTTCAGGCAGCGCATAGCGAGCGCGGCTTTAGAGCAGGAGTTTCTTGCTCGCGCGAGCGTGGTGTTTGTGTGGAGCGCTGTAGCGGCGAGGACCAAGTGGAAGTACGGTGAGCGGGGATGGAGGTATATTTACAAAGATGCGGCCCACGTATGCGCCAACCTTTACCTCGCTGCCACCGCTCTGGGGCTGGGGTGCTGCGCCGTGGGAGCGTGCTTCGACGACGAGGTGAATGAGCTTATAGGCTTAGACGGAAAGGAGGAGACCGTCGTATACTTGGCGGCGGTGGGTAAGCTTCTATAGCCTGGGCATGCAGGGCTTTCATAAATACTCACCTCAGCTAAAGCTATCTAAAAGGGTGGCAGGTTGATATGAAGGAAATTGAAGAAGAAAAACTCGGCTTAAAAGAGCTGGTTGCCATAGGTGTTGGGGGAATGATAGGAGGAGGTATCTTCTCAGTTATTGGCATCGCAGGCGAAATAGCAGGTAATGCCACGCCTTTTGTATTCGTTGTGGGTTCACTGGTGGCATTTTTCACCGGTTACAGCTATGTAAAGCTTGCACTGACTTTTAAGGAAGATGGGGCAAGCTACATCTACCTGAAGCACGCGTTTCCCGCTGAGCAGGAAATTGCCGGTTTCACGGGGTGGAGTGTAATTACAGGGTATGTAGGTACCTTGGCTTTATATTCGTACACCTTCGGTGCCTATGGCGCGGCGATGCTAGGCTTTGAAAACAACTACGCCGTGAGAACCCTTCTGGGGCTGTTCATCCTCTCAGCGTTTCTGTACATCAATTTGAAAGGCGTAAAAAGCGCTGGAGAAAGCGAGGACATCCTAGTTTATCTCAAGATATTCATACTTCTCATTTTTGGGGTTGTTGGGCTCTTCTTGGTTAATCCTGAGCACTTCAAACCCCTCTTTAACCATGGCATTCCTTCGGTATTCTTAGGAGGAGCAATAGTATTCGTTGCCTTTGAGGGCTTTCAGCTTATCACAAACTCTGTCGTAGAGGCGAGAGAGCCGGAGAAAAACCTGCCCCTGGGGGTTTACCTTTCAATCGGCATAGTTTCTGTGATTTACATTCTACTCGCAATTACAGTTATGGGGGTTTTGAGCTTTGAGGAGATTTTAAGGGCAAAGGAGTTCGCCGTGGCAGAGGCGATGAAGCCAATTTTTGGAGATTACGGCTTTGCAATCGTTTCTCTCGCGGCTCTGCTCGCAACGTCCTCTGCGATAAACAGCACTCTCTTCGGGGCGAGCAGGATGATGGCAGATATAGCGAGAGACAGGTACTTCCCACCCATTCTCGCTAGGAAAACAGAAACACTCATCCCAAAAAATGCTCTGCTGTTCTTATTTATCCTCTCTGCCCTTTTCCTGATATTTGGCAGGCTTGAAGCGATAGTAGCCTTTTCAAGCATGACATTTCTACTTGTATCTCTTGCTGTTGCGATTGCAAACTTCAGGTTGAGGGGAGTTACCAACGCTAACCTTGGCATTGTGCTTGCTGCTATTGCTCTAATAACAACCACGATTGTCTTAATGATTATCTATCTTTTAAAACACGAAATAGACACTCTCCTTAAAATCCTGTTCATATACATCTCTGCGGCGACTGCTTTTGTTGTTTATAGAATAAAAATCGCACAAGCCTGAATGGAAAAGGTGTCCATGGACCCCTGCAATTTCAAGCCTCTTTCTTACCCTCGAGCAGGTGCTTTCCCACGTCGGGTGGTACAACCATCACAGGCACGGGAGAAATGCCTATCACTCGCTCCGCCACGCTACCGAGGAGAATCTTCTCTAACCCAGAGTGGCCATGGCTCCCCAGAATTATTAGGTCACAGTGGAGTCGCTTCGCGGCTTCAACGATTTTGAGGTAGGGCACACCCTCTTCAAGCAGTGTCTCGGCGTCTATGCCCTCAAGGTCGCAGTGCTCCTTCACCTCCTCCAGTACCTTCTCTCCTTCATCCCTGTATCTCTTCTTCATGTCATGCCACAGCACCTCGACGTAGCCATGCACATTGGCAACGTGGATAATAGTGAGCTTTGCCCCCGTAGCCTTGGCGAGGCGCATGGCATAGCACACCGCTGCCTCGCTGAACTTTGAACCATCGGTGGCTACAAGAATATGGGAGTAGATCCCCATGCCTATCACCCCCTAATGGTGACTCGGCGTCGGGGCTTTTTTATTTACCGCAGCCGCGTCCCTGACCTTCTTGAAAATCACACCTATCGCGAGCAGCGCACCACCGAAGAGCAAAGCCATGCTGACGAGACTAAGCACATGGCCAGTGCCCTCACTTAAACTTATGTATCCCATCCTCCTGAGATACTCTGGTATCATCACCACTCTGCCCAGGTCGGAGGTTGCTATCACCGTCACCAGCGCCATCTTTGCCACGCGCTGCTCCACTATCTCAGTGGCTATCGCCCCAATCTGCACACCTATGAGGGAGCCCAGGTAGAGAAGCACCACAAGGCGTAGGTCCACATAACCGCGAAGAGCGTAGTTTATCGCTCCCCAGGCGCCTGAGAATATTGCCAAGAAAAGCTCAGTGCCAGCTGCCACGCGGGTGCTTATCCCAAGCAGGTAGATCATCGCAGGCACGCCTATGAAGCCACCTACACCTATTGTGCCAGCAAGGTAACCTGTGGCGAAGGCAACTATGAGGGGGAACCACAGTGAGACAGTTATCCTGGCAACATCAAAGTGCACCATTGGTGGGAGCTTAATACTCTGAATCTTCTTCGCAAGCTCTGAGCTTCCTGACTTAGTCTCCTTCTCACCCCTCCGCAGGTCTCTGATAATAACGATGGTTATGGCGGTGAGCACTATTATGAAGATGGCGCTGATATACAGGTTAGAGGCAGCCTTGCCCATGGACTCGAAGATGTGGGAGTTGACCTTTACTGCCGCCTGGACGCCGGCAAGCAACCCTATTACCATCATTATCGCCAGCTTTTTATCCACGTGCCCAAGCTCGCCGTGGCTGCGAGAGCCGACGATAGCCTTGCCAAATTTGTGGGTTATGTTGGAACCGACGGCAAGTATACCTGGCACACCAAGGTTCATCATGCCAGGGGTCATTATGAATGCACCCCCGCTGCCCAGGAAGCCGCTCAGCGTGCCGCCTATAAAACCCAGAAGAGCTACAGCTAATGCTTTGCCAAGGGTGAGGTCTATAAACTCAACCTCAAAACCACTGGGTGGTGGTACAAACCCGCCCATTCAAGTCGCCTCCTCAGTGCGCTTTTGGCTTAATGCCCAGGTACTTCAAAGCGTGGGCAATTGTATTGCCGTATATGTATGCCACCGCAAGCACTGTACCGAGAATGAGAGCCACTGAAACAAAGCTCTTCTGAGTGAGTATTCCCTTGATTACCCCGAAGGATGTGAATATCGCCGCATATAGCAAGAATGCCGCCGCTCCGTAGGCTGCAGAGACTCTGAGCTCCTTTTTCCTCGGGTTGGGATACTCCACCTGCAGCCCAATTATATCCTTCTTGAGGTGCTTAGCCAGCTTTGAATCTGTGAGAAAAACAACCTCTGGCTTAAGTGCATTTACCTCCTTGGATAAGCGCTCAGTTGAGCAAACCCGCACGAGAGGCTCAGCCTCTATATCACGCTTTTCAAAGGCTGGAGCAAGCCTCTTCAGCAGGCTTTTCGCATTATCCAAGTCCTCAGCCGACTCCACCACGTACAGTAACGTTGCCCTGTTCCTCATGCCTGTCTTGGCATGCCTGCTCAGCCACTCAGCGCAGAATTCTGCAAACTCTAGCGCAAAAGCAGAATCACCAGCATCTAAAGCGGTATTCACCACAACAACTGCGTTTCTCTCCATGTTCACAGCCCTCCTTTAACTCTGCTCCAGCGCCGCACTGGCGCTGAGCCTCTTTATCCTAGAAGAAAGAGTGAGTGCAATCTTGTCGGTGAACCTCAGCAGCTTGGGTTTGAACACCACCACAGGACAGGGAGCGCGCTTTATCACCTCTTCAATCACGCTTGCTGCAAGCACCCTAGACAAGCCTGCTCTACCGTCGGTGCTCATAAGTATGGCAAAAGCTCCAGTCTCCCTTGCCTCGCGCACTATCTCCCTGGCGAGCCTTCCCGCTTTCAGCTTGATTTTTGCCTCTATCCCGTGCTGCGCAAACTCTTCTGCTAGCTCCCTTAGCTGAGCCTCTTTAATCCTCATGTCCTCCAGCACGGGTGTGGCTGCCTCCATATCATGAACCTCTGCGACGTAGAGCAGCGTAGCTTTAACATTTCCGCTCAACTTATTCGTCCACTCCACTATGTTAGGCAGAGCCTTTCTCAACACCCTTACATCGGTGACCGCAATTACCACATTTTTATCGGTCATTCCTCAAATCCTCCAAATTTAATTTAAATTATACTAAAAACAACGTAGTATTTATTTATTTTCCAAATATTTTAAAGAAAAAATCTTAAAACCGTCCCAAAAATATTTGAAACTTTTCCCAACTCTCTCCCAACATCTACCAAACTGGCTGGTGCTGCTCCTATCTGGTGCTCAGGTAGATGAAGATAGAGAGCGCAAGGGTTTCAAAGACATCTGCTATGAGCCTGTAGTGGTCCACCACGTTGGAAGTTTCCACACCGAACACAAACACCTTTATAATTGGCGCTGCAAAAAATGTTCTGAAGAACAGCGCCAGGGCGAAGAGCAGAAAACCCAGGGTGAAGGTGGACTTTAGCTCAAGGTAACGCTTAAAAAAGATGTAAACCAATACGCTGAGAATGGCGAGGTTTATTATGCTGAACACCAGCCTTGCGGTAAGAATAAAGTCTTCCATATCCTTCAGGAAAGAGATGTTGAGGATTAATATATAAGCTTTATCGTATAGATTGTGCAACAGGTAGTTGACCATGAATAAAAAGCTCCTCTGGTGGATTTTCGGCGTGACCAAGGGCGGGGTTGTGAGAGCAAAAATAGTAAAGATACTCCACGAGAGGCCTAGCAACGCCAATCAAATAGCCCAGAAGCTCAAGATGGACTACACAACCGTGAGATACCACCTGAATATCCTGTTAAAGCACGGGATAGTTGAAACCTCAGAGCACACCTACATAGTTATGTACTTTCTCACCGACAAGATGCTGGAGCACTGGGATGAGTTTCTCAAGATTTACGAGAAGATCACAGGAGGAGGGAAAGAATGAAAATACTCGTGCCTACCGACGGCTCCTGGGCGGCATATGCCGCGGAGAAGTATGCCGTGGAGCTCTGCCGCAGATGTGGGGGTAAGATTATTGCGCTCCACGTGTATGACCCGGAAATCTCCCTGGAAACCTGGAAGGTGAAGATAAAGAGAGAGCTTCTAGGGAGGATGCAGACAGAAAGTGACACCCTTGAGATCGTCGATAGGGTGAAGAAGCTGGGGGAGGAAAAGGGCGTAGAAGTGGAGAGTGTCATAATAAAGGGGAAGGGCAGGCCTTCGGATGAGATTATAAAGTTTGTGAATCAGCAAGGCGATATTGACCTCATAGTAATTGCACCCACCGGGAAGAGCCACCTCTTCAAGCTGTTTCTCGGGAGTACCACCGAAGCTTTGATAAGCGAACTGGGAAGGCTTCTGCGCGTTCCTGTGCTTGTTGTTCCAAAGCCTGAGTAGGTAACAGAGGGGGTATGCGCATTTTTGCAAAACCATTAGTAAAATTTAAATATTGCAATGGTTATCATTTTCCCGATTGTTTCCAAAATTTATCCAAACTCCTCTAGGAGGTAGATAGGAACGTTTGTTTTATGGTCCCAGGCATCGAATATTAGTGTTTATAAGGTGCACAAAGGGTTTGGTTTTGTCCCCTTCGCTGCGCGTGCTGAAGTCTCTGAGCTTGCTTCAAAACTCCATGAGGTGGTTGTACAATGAACCTAGAGAAAGTGATTCCTGCGATTTCCTGGTTGAAGAACTATAAATCCAGGTATTTCTATTTTGACCTTATTTCTGGGATAAACCTTGGTGTAAGCATGATACCCAAGGCTATGGCCTACGCTTTAGTCGCGGGTTTGCCGCCGATTTACGGCTTATATGCAAGCTTCGTGGCACCCCTTGTGGCGATACTCTTCGGGAGCAACAAGCTCTTATTCACAGGTCCGGTTGGCGTCATGACCGTCCTGGTTTTCACCGCCCTCTCGCCTCTTGCTGAGCCGGGCACCCAGGAGTACATAAACTTGGCGGCAATGCTATCCCTGATAGTCGGGTTCCTAATTCTGCTCATAGCCCTGCTTCGCTTCACCTTCATTCTAAACCTCATATCACACGCAGCGGTTATAGGCTTTGTAAATGCAGCAGCGCTTATAATCACAGCGACGCAGCTCAAGTACATCTTTGGCGTTCACGTACCCAAAGAAGAGTACGTCATAATGATGTTCCTGGAGATATTCAAGAGCATCCCCGAAACAAACCTGTACGTGTTTGCTTTGTCAGTAGTCGCCTTTGCCTCAATAATTTTCCTTCACAAGCGCTATCCAAAGCTCCCTGAAACGCTTATAGTGCTGGTCACTTTAACCCTGCTGGTCTACTTCATGAACCTGGAGGAGAAGGGTGTTGAACTCGTGGGCAGCCTGCCCCAGGGGTTGCCAATGCCCACCCTGCCAGGGGTGGACCTCTCAAGGTTGGGAGCGCTTATCGCCTCCGCTGTTGTCATAGCTATAGTTGGCATGACTGAGACCTACTCCATCTCGAAGATCGTAGCCTACAACACAAAGCAGAAGGTAGACTTCAACCAGGAATTTATAGGCCAAGGGCTTGCGAACATAGTCACGGCGTTCTTCAGGGGCTACCCTGTGTGCGGTAGCTTCTCCGGCACAAGCGTCAACTGGTCCAGTGGTGCGCGCACCGGCGTATCCATAATAATCTTCAGCATACTCGCCCTTCTCTCCATAACAGTGCTCACGCCGGTGTTCTACTACCTGCCCAAGTTTATGCTGGCTGTGATTGTGATACTCGCAGTGATTAAGCTGTTCCAGCCAAAGCAGCTTGTGGAGATATACAGGATAAATAAGTACGACGGCATCGTCGCCTTCACAACCTTTGCAGTCTCTCTTCTGACGAAACCCGATGACGGGATAATCGTCGGCGTTGTGCTCGCGTTGGCGCTTTACGTGTGGAAGACCATGCACACCCGCGTATATTTCATCACCAAGGACAAGGAGACCGGCTACTTCATCGCCTGCCCGGAGCTGGAAAACTCTGAGTGCGAGCAGCTCCTCATCCTGAAGCCCGAAGGCCCATTCATCTATGTGAATGCGGAGCACATGCGAGACGAAATCCTCCGCCTGGTGGGCAGCCATAAAAAAGCGAGATGTGTGATCCTCGACATGGCGGCGGTGTACTACATGGATACCTCGGGCATAGATGCTTTGAAGGACCTTATTGAAGAGCTGCACAAGAAGAATGTGAAGCTTCTGCTGATACACGTGGAGGACGAGGTGCTGGATGCAATCGCAAAGGAAGGCTTAATAGAGCAGCTAGAAGTCCATGAGACCAAGAAAGAGGCGATTTCCAGCGCATTCAAATACCTTGACAAAAGTATATGTAAGGAATGTGACAAAGATATATTCAGCGAGTGCAAAGAGAGGAGGTGACCTTTTTGAATATACTGCTCTTGGTGTGCCCCCCCTATTCAGAGATTGAAAAGCTCCTCAAGGTTGCTGAGAAGATCGGCGCCGCCCTAGGGGGCAAGATAACAGCGCTGTGCGTGAGGAGCGAAATTGCGCAGAAGTACTACTCACCCTTCAGCATCCAGCTCGGGAAGGTGGATAAAGAAGAGGAGAAAAAGGTATTTGAGGAGATAACCCGGGTGCTGGGGGATGAGGTTGTGAAGATGAGCCGCGGCGGAGAGTTGGTCTCCCAGGTGCTCGATGAGATTGAGAAAGGCGGTTACAACATGCTCATCTTTGGGGATGTAGACAAGAAGCTGACAAAGAAGATTGCTGAGTACTCCCACGTTCCCACCTTTATATACCGGCGCGGCGAGCAGCTTTCTCGCTTTCTGGTGTGCACCGATGGGAGTGAGCACTCCCTTCGCGCTGCGCGTTTCGCCGGCAAGCTTGCAAAGGCTATGAAGGCGAAGCTTACCCTCCTCTCTGTGGCCAAAAGTGAAGAAGAGCGCTCATTCGCGGAGGAGGCGATACGCAAGGCAAAGGAGGCGCTGGCAGAGGTATCCGTCAGCGAAGTGGAGGAAAAAATTGGAATCGGTAGGGTGAGGGAGGTCATCCTCGCAGAAGAGAAAGACTACGACCTGCTCGCACTCGCTCCTCGTGGGCTGAGCAAGCTGGAGCGAGTGGTGCTGGGGCATGTCTCTCTGCATGTTCTCGAAAAAGCGGAGAGCAACATCCTGCTCGTCCGTTAAGTTTTTTATTCCAGTTCTGGGCAGCTCTTAACTATAAACACATTTGTCTCTGCATGTGCTACCAGCGCCAGGGAGACATGTCCCATTAGCAAACGCTGGAGCTTGCTCAAGCCGCGGGAGCCGAGGAGCACCAGGTCGTAATTTTTGGTCTCTTCCAGTATAGAATCCCTAACCTTGCCCACCTTCACCTGAGTCTCTGCCTCAACCCCATGCTTCTTTGCTATATCTACACCTTCCTCCACATTTTTCTCTGCAATTTCCCTGAGCCCCACTTCCCTTGCCACTGAAAGCAGCGTGAGCTTTGCATTCATATTCTTAGCGAGGTAGGCGCCCAGCTTCACAGCACAGTTCGCAAGCTTGGAGCCGTCGGTGCACACCAGCATGTTCCGAATCTCAGCCTCCTTCCTCACTACGAGAACAGGTGCCTTGGAGTACTCCGCCACCTTGCTTGAGACGCTGCCGAGTATTGAACGCTGGACTCCGGTGCTACCTGAAGTGCCAACTGCGGCGAAGTCGTAGTTGCCAGTTTCAATCTCCTGCACAATCTCCCTGGCGGGGTCTCCAACGACGTATTTCGTCTCAACCTTTATTCCGTACTCACCCAAGGTTGTGCTCACCCTCTCAAAGACCTTCTCCGCAACCCACTCAACACCGAACATATTTGCTATGGTCTCACCCTTTGGTCCGGCAGGAATGTTCAGCAGCGAGAAGTACCTCTTTGGCACCTCCGGAGCAACGTATATAGCTGTGGCTTCTCCACCCAGAGCCTTAATAACCTGCCCCGAAACCACAAGCAGGCTGTGCAGATGCTCCGCGGGGTACACACCCAGCAAAAATCTCGTTCTCATTTTAATAACCTCCAATACCCGCAAATTCCCTCGCTCTGTCGAGCAGGCCGTCGGGGAACCCCACAATGCTGTACACCAGCACAAATGTGAATATCCACATTATTACAAGGCTGAGCAGGAATATCCCTACCCCGTACTTTATGAAATCACTTGCACTGAGCATGCGCTCTCCCGTGTCTGGATACCTGCCCAAGGCGTAAACTATTACGTTGTTCGGCGTACCTATCACAAGGATGTGGGCAAAGCTCGTTGCAAAGGCTGTGGCCAAGCCAACTGCCCAAGGTTCGGCAGAGTTGCCGCTCAACAAGCCCATAGGCAATGTTATTGGACCCAGAAGCGCAGTTGTGGCAGCATCGCTCATAAAGTTGGTTATCACACCGCTGAGCAGACTAACAAAGATCCAGAGCATCAAGCCGCTGGGTTCCACGATGCTCGACATTGTGTTCATAAAACTCCTCGCCAGCCAGAGCGCTGCACCAGTTTCCTTCATGAATGCGCCCAAGCCGAGGGCACCGATATAAACAAACCAGGCATCCCAGGCGATGCCCTTTAACATCTTCTCCCAGTTGATTATCCTCAGAAATATTGGAGCAAGCATTGCAAACAGCGACGCAGCGCCGAGACCGCCTATCTCAAAGAGTTCACCAAAAACCCAGCCTATGATTGTTATCACCAGTATGAGTGCCACCAGCTTCTCATCCCTGCTCATCGGTCCGCGTTTTCGAATCTCCTCTTTTATCGCCTCAATGCCAGGGGTCAGGTCTCTTACCCTGGGCTTGAACACCACCATTGCGTAGACACCAACTGCAACGCCAAGCACAGGCACCATGGGTAAGCCGTAAAGCATCCACTGGGCAAAGCTCATGGGCACGCCAAAATGTTCAAAATACTGAAGCATTATGGCATTTCTCGCACCTGCTGCGGGAGAGCCCACACCGCCTACGTTCATAGCCCACGTCAGTGTTAGAAGGAGCATCTTCGCAAGCACAGGGTCGTGAACCACCTCACCGCGCTTGCTAGCAGCGCGCACGGCGCCATAGTAGATGCTCGCCATAACAGGTGCGAGAAAAGCAGCAAGAGCGTGAGCAGATATAAAAGCGCCCACAATTGGCATTATTATAGCAATCGCAAAAATAGGTCCACGAAAGCCGTGCGCCCACCCAAGGATGGTGGCAGCAATTCGGCTGTGCAGTCCCACCTCGGAGACTATGTATCCCAGCGCTAACACACCCAGGATGAAGAATACCGCATCTCCCATGAAGTTCTTTGCAATGTCGCTGGGGCTTGGACCGTCAAGCACAAACACATAACCTGTCATTGGAATCAGCATTGCCGCTGCACCGATGGGCACCGCCTCTGTTGCAAAGAAGATCACAGACATCAGTACGAGAGCTACCACAACCTTCGCCTTGAATGCCGCCTCCTTGGCAACATGGTCCAGCCAAGCGTCACTCTTTGCTATCTTGGCACGCCACTCTTCCCTGGAGAGTATGATCTCGTCGATGAGCTTTATCTTTTCATCTTCATCCTTTGCTATGGAGAGAAGCTCATCAACCTTCTCCCTGTCTTCTTCTGGCAGAGTTATCTTTCCTGTCTCGTAGAAGTAGAGGAAGTCCCTGGCATTGCCGACAATCTTCTTCTCCACGAACATCCTCTCAGCGTACTCATTCTCCCTGACAACTTCATAGAGACCCTCAGGTGTTGGTAGTGATATAACAGCCAAAAATACAAAAAATCCAAAAGAGGTCCACATCCTCTTATGCGCCAGAAGACCACGGTGGTCGACAGTATGCTCTGCCTCTACCATCCAACTACCTCCTTTAGATACAAGATTACTTTTATTGCGTTAAAAATTGATTTGCGACTATTTAAATTCAGTGGTTACTGTGCCGCACGGCTCTGACAAACTTTCAAATAATAACGGATATTTTTAAAAAGCTAAAATATCTTTGGAAACGACCCATACACAGGCGGCCTATTTCGAAGCCCGGAAATACTTCCAAAACAAATATATAGTGAGACCAATTTTATATACCAGACCAGTACATCGCGGAGAGTAGTAGGCATGGAGCCAGCTCAGATATTTGCAGCCACGGTGCTTTTAGTTTCATATGCTTTGATTGTCACAGAAAAGGTGCATCGCACAGTTGCCGCCATGGGAGGCGGAGCGCTGATAATCGCCCTTGGCCCCCATTTCGGGCTCATCGACAGGGCAAGCTACCCCAGCGAAATCCACTTCATGCGCGAGGCAGTGGACTGGAACACCATAGGCCTCCTCCTAGGAATGATGATAATAGTGGGCATACTGAAGGACACAGGTGTATTCGAGTTTATCGCCGTAAAAACTGCCAAGCTCTCCAGGGGCGACCCCTGGAAGATAATGCTCCTGTTCGCCTCCACTACAGCTCTGCTTTCCGCCTTCCTGGACAACGTTACCACAGTGCTGCTCATCGCCCCTGTCACTGTAAGTATAACCCTGAGCCTGAAGCTCAATCCCGTGCCATTTTTAATATCCGAGGTGCTAGCCTCCAACATAGGAGGCACTGCCACGCTCATAGGTGACCCGCCGAACATAATAATAGGAAGCGGCGCAGGACTCAGCTTCAATGAGTTCATCATCAACCTAGGACCAATAGTCGTCGTCGTGTTTATTCTTTCGTTATTTTTCCTGAAATACGTCTTCAGAGCCCATCTGTCGCAGAAGCCAGAGAACATAGACGAAGTTCTTGCGATGAACGAGTGGGACCAGATTAAGGACCCCGTGCTACTCAAGAAGTCCCTCGCGGTGCTCGCCTTTGTTATAATCCTGTTCTTCCTGCACTCTGCTCTGCACCTAGAGCCATCGACGGTGGCGCTGCTCGGCGCCTCAATGCTCCTGCTTTTGAGCTTTGAGCATCCTGACAAGGCGCTCCACCAGGTGGAGTGGAGCGTGTTGCTATTCTTTGCAGGGCTGTTCGTGATAGTAAAGGGCGTGGAGGAGGCTGGCTTAATAGAGAGGGTTGCGATATTCGCTGTTGAGCTGACAGGCGGGGACCTAATTGTTGCCATGTTTGTAATACTGTGGATCTCGGCCATAGCAAGTGCCATAATAGATAACATCCCTTTCACGGCGACGATGGTACCACTGGTGCACAGCATGAGCTCGAGTCCAGAGCTGGCATCGCAGATAGCCCAGCTTAACGGAAACCCCCTGTGGTGGGCTCTCGCTCTGGGCGCCTGCCTTGGTGGAAATGGTACGCTGATTGGAGCCTCCGCAAATGTCGTTGTCGCTGGAATAAGCGAGCGAATGGGATATCCGATATCCTTCAAGGAGTTTCTGAAGTACGGCGCACCTGTAACATTCCTATCTGTGCTGATCTCCGGGATACTTCTTTATGTTAAAACCTTTATAATATAGGTGAGGAGGAAAATGAAGATACTCGCAGCGGTGAAGTTTTCAGACGAAAAGAACCCTGTGGTGGAGACGAGTATAAACTTCGCATGCCATACCAAATCCTCTCTGCGCTTTCTTCATGTTGTGGACAGAACTCCGCTCAAGCGAAGCTTTGTCAGAGAGATGCCAGAGAGTATGAAGGAGTACCTGGTGAAGAGGGGGGAGGAAATTCTAAAGAATGCGAAGAAGCAGGCTAAGAGGTGCGGAATTTCTGTGAGAACAGCGCTTCTTGAAGGCAACCCCAAGGAAATTATATTGAAGGAGGCTGAGAAGCACGACCTCTTGGTTATGCGCTCCAGGGTTTTCAGCCCATCGGAGAAGCTGGGCAGCGTTGCCGAGCAGGTGCTCTCCAAGGTTACAAAGCCGGTGATGCTTGTAAATGAGACGAAGGCGAACTTCGACGTGTGCCTGGTACCGGTTGACGGCTCAGACGCTTCGTTTAAATCCCTGTATGAGATAAAGAACAAAAGCAAAATATACAATTTCAAAAAAATTATTATCCTTTTGATTCACAGTAAGAGTAAGGAAGAGGTAGTTAAGGAGGAAGTGTCCAAGGATTCAAAGAAGGAGATCCTCTCCGGCACAGGTGAGCTTGACCTGTATGGACACCGCGTCATAATGGAGGCCGCTGAGAACATAGTTGAAAACGCTGCTCCAGAGGTGGTGTCAGAGGTTGTCCACATAACGCATGGCGATGTTGCAGATGCCATTTTAGACTACTCTGCAAAGAAGCAGGTGGACATAATATTTATGGGTATGACGGGGAAAGGAAGAATCTCGCGCTTTTTCATGGGCTCCGTCTCACGAAAGGTGGCGTCTTTCTCCAAGGTGCCTGTGGTTATCTTTCCAGAGCCATACGTGCCCTGATTAAAAAGAAAAGGTAGAGAATTTAGTCCTCCTCGTCATCCTCCTTCTTATCAGGGTCGAAGTCCAGGTATTCCTTCATCTCTCCCGGGAATATCTCTATTACCTCGTCGCCGCGCTTTAAATGGGTGTAAACCACCTCAAGATAATCCTCAAACTTCACCTTGTACTTCTCATGAAAGTCAGGTAAATCACGGGGGAAGTTTATCCATCGGGGATTCTCCACCTTAACCTCAACGGTCTCGTTGATCTCCTGAATCAGGTTTTTCCTTTCATCGAAGTGACGGCGCACCTCAAAGACAAGCACATCTCCCGGCTTAATGTCGTACTGTGTCTTCATGGTGTAGTTTATGTACATCTCGTCGTCGCTCTCTATGCGGTTTATCTCCCTGAGTGGCATTGCTTTCGCCTCCCTTAACTTTTTCTTACCAAAGTTAGCTAAACTATCTTAACCTGTTAAACTTTGGAGGCATGGCAATGGCGGAGTTACCCACTGTACCCTATCATCCTACACCTCATGACAAGGCTAAGGAGCTTCTATCTTTGGCGGAACTCAGCGAGGGCGAGGTGCTCTTTGACCTGGGCTGCGGCAAGGGAAATATACTCATAGTTGGCGCCGAGGAGTTCGGAGCGCGATGCGTTGGAATAGAGAAGGATGCAGAGCTGGTGAGGGAAGCGTGGGAAGAGGTTAAGAGGCGCGGACTTGAGGACAGGGTGGAGATAATCCATGGGGATATCTTTGCTCCCGAGTTCTGGGCGCACTTAGGCGGCGAAGGCAGCGCAGTTGTGCGCAACGCAGACGTCGTGGCAATATACCTCAACTTCGACATGCACGAAGTGCTAAAGCCCATGCTTGAGAAGGAGCTGCGCGATGGCACTCGCGTGGCGAGCTTTGAGTTCTTTGTGCGCGGCTGGAAGGTTTATAAAGAAAAGCCAATGATGTTTGTTTTCAAGAAGGGAGATGGATTTTGAGGTTCCAGAGGAAACACAGGAAACTGAGGCGAAGTAATAGAAAATATTTTATACTATGATGTACAATAATAGACCTGCGGGCTCGGTAAGAGCTCGGCGACGCTGCTTCGGCAGCAACGCCGGCACAGGCCTCCTCCTTGAGGAGAGCTATGTGTGAGAGGAAGGCTGATCTGCCTCTTTGAGGCAAGAGAGCCAGACTCTCGGCCTTGCCGAGCCCGCTCTCATTTTTATGCTGATTTTCTTCTGTGCAGTTCCTCCGCCAGCATGGGCAAAAACACACCTATGTCGGTGACCACACCCAATGCTTGAGCGGTACCTCGGTCTGTGAGCTTTGTTACCGTCGCGGGGTTTATGTCCACGCATATCGTTTTGACACTGCTGGGCAATATGTTGCCCACAGCTATGCTGTGCAGCATTGTGCACATCATAAGCACCAAGCCTACGCCTCGAAGATGGCGGCGCATCTCGCGCTGAGCCTCAAGCACATCTGTAATCACCTCAGGTAAGGGTCCGTCGTCGCGTATGGAGCCAGCGAGCACATAGGGTATGCCGCGGCGAATCACCTCGTACATTATTCCAGCCTTAAGCTTACCCTGCTTAACAAGCTCCGCTATGCCACCAGCCTTCATAACCTCATTTATCGCGTAGAGGTGGTGGCGGTGACCGCCTTCAGCAGGCCTCCCTGTCTTGATGTTTACTCCCAGAGAGGTGCCGAAGAGCTGAGCTTCGATGTCATGCACCGCTAAGGCGTTGCCAGCGTAGAGCACGTCTATGTAGCCCTCGCGTATCATCCTCGCCAAAGCTGGCGCTGCACTCGTATGAACTACCGCAGGCCCGACAACAGCCAAAACCTTCTTGCCCGAGCGCTTCACCTCGAGTATTGCCTCGGCGATCTGTCTGATCAACGGCTCCGCAGGCTTTTCACTGCTCACGCGGCTGCGCATGAACTCAAATACAGAAAAGCCCCGCGGCCTCTCCGGAGGCTCAATGCGAATTCCGCTCTGCCCTACAACGACGAGGTCCCCCTTCTTAATCTCGCCTATGGGCTTGCAGTAAGCGCGCTTCTTCTCTGGTTCAACCACAATTGCTGTGTCCATCTCAATGTCCTCTACCTCAACCCACTCGCCATCAAGGAGCACGTAGGTGGGGTGGTTGGTGGTGGAGTAAAAGCCATCGGGAAGAGTCCTGTCTTTTGGCGCGGGCTTTAACCTCAGCTCCTCAACTTCAGGAACTCTCGCTCCAACCTTTCGCAGCTCCCCCAGAATTTCATCAAGTTGCTCCCTTGTCTTCGCCTTTACCAGTATTCTGGCATAGCTGGGGTCGGTTTTGTGCTTTCCTATGTCGAACTGGAGCACCTCAAAGTCGCCGCCCATGTCCATTATGGTGTCAAAAACCTTTGGGAGAATGAAAGAGTCAATTATATGCCCTTTAAGCTCAATCTCTCGCACTGCCACCATACTACCACGCTAGAGGAGTATATATACCAGACTATTAATAACTTTTCTCTATGCGTGCCCTCATCAACCTGAAGCTTACCATGGAAAGTGGCCAGCCGCCTGAGTTTCTCTGGAATAAAGAGGGCGAAAGATACTGGCGGGAGCTTGGCGATGGTCGTTGTTGCTACCTGTGGCAGCGGAATGAGGAGCTATTATACCAGGGTTGCACCGAGAGTTATGTACGTGAGTTTCTCAGGCTGGATGACAACCTTGAGGAGATTTACGCGGTTATCTCAGCCGAAGACGAGGTTATGACGCGAGCTATTGAGCGCTTCCGCGGGTTAAGAATAACAAAGAATGACCCGTGGGAGACCCTCGTAGCCTTCATCTGCTCCATAAACAACAACATCCCGCGAATAAGGAAGAATGTGCAGTGCCTTCTCAGCGGGGGCTGTGTATTGCCTCCGGAGCAGCTTGCCGCAGCAGACTTGACCAAAGCAAAGCTGGGCTTCAGGGAGAGATACCTTAAAGCCACCGCAGCGAGAGTCGCTAACATGGACTTCAAAGCTCTTGGAAAGCTGAGCTACACCGAAGCCAAGCAGGAGCTTATGAAGCTCCAGGGTGTTGGGGAGAAGGTTGCTGACTGCGTGCTCCTCTTTGGCTTCGGCTACCTTGAGGCTTTTCCTGTGGATGTGTGGATAGCCCGTGCTATGCGTGCATATTATGGCATCGATAAAATTAAGGAGATGCGCCACTTTGCCCGCGAGAGGTGGCACCCCTACGAGGGCTACGCCCAGCAGTACCTCTACATGCTGGTGAGGGAGGAGAAGCCGTGAGGGTAACTACAACCTCCCGCTCCTCAGAATGCTGAGCAGGAGCACTGTGCCCAGAACGCTGGCGAACAGAAAGCCAAGGATGCCAAAGACCGGGTATCCCAGGAAGCTTGGCCCCTTATCTGTCTGCATTATAAGCGCCGAGCCTACAACTATAGCTGAGGTTATGAGCGCGAAGGAGATGCGGTTGCTCATCACCTCAAGCTCATATATCAGCTCGCTGAAGCCGCGGTGCTGCAGGGTGAGCTTGCCCTCCTCCGCGCGCCTCAGCACCGCCTCGGTAGCCGTGGGAATCCTCCTCAGCGCCTGTACCAGAGATGAAAGCTCGCGAATAAAATCTCTGGCAAGGCGGCGTGGAGCTAGGCGCTGGCGTATCATCTCCTTTACGAAGGGCTTGGCGGCAATGGTGAAGTTGAACTCAGGGTTCAGCGTTCTGGCAACGCCCTCTATTGTAACCATGCTTTTGATTAGGAAGGCGAAGTTAGGGGGCATCATTACGCGATGCTTTAGCGCAATCTCCAGCATCTCGTTGAGCAGGGCAGCGACGTTCACCTGGCTAAGCTTGGTGTCGTAGTACTCAAGGATTAAGTCTTCAATATCACTGCGGAACTCACTCAAATCGCTCTCCGGCGTTACTACCCCTATGCGCAGAAGCTGCTCCACAACGCGCTCAACATCCTTATCAACCAGCGCTATCGCTAGGTCAGCGAGCTTGTCGCGCAGCTCGCTCTCTATGCGCGCCACCATTCCAAAGTCCACCATGGCTATGCGCTCGCCTTCAAGCACCAGCAGGTTGCCCGGGTGAGGGTCTGCCTGGAAAAGCCCATCCACAAAAAACTGCTTCATGAACGCCTGGGCGAGCCTCTCAGCGAGCAGCTCAAGGTCGTAGCCCCTGTTTTTGAGCTCCTCAACTTTGCTTATCTTCACCCCCTCAATATACTCCATGCATAGCACCCGCTTTGTGGTGTACTCCCAGTATATCTTTGGTATCTTTATGTAGTCTATGTCAGAGAAGTTCTTTGCAAAGCGCTCCGCATTTCTCCCTTCCCGCATGAAATCCAGCTCACGGCGAATAGTCTTGGCAAACTCGTTAACTATGCCAACGAGGTTGTAGCGCCTTGCCTCGCGCACACGAGCTTCAACCAGCGATGCAAGCTGGTACAGCAGGGAGATGTCTGATTCGATAGTCTTTGCTATATTCGGGCGCTGCACCTTGACAACGACGCTCTCCCCGCT
Organism: Candidatus Pyrohabitans jungbluthii; assembly: GCA_002010065.2. Classification (GTDB taxonomy): domain Archaea; phylum Hydrothermarchaeota; class Hydrothermarchaeia; order Hydrothermarchaeales; family BMS3B; genus Pyrohabitans; species Pyrohabitans jungbluthii. Next base: position 332,545 of record MTMD02000008.1, read on the forward strand.
CTTGAGCTTCGCCCTGTGAACCTGCGCCAGTGAGGCGCTGGCTATGGGCTTGCGCTCAAAGTAAGCAAAAACCTCCTCTAAGCTCTTACCAAGCTCCTGCTCCACTACACCCTTTACTTCATCGAAGCTCAACGGCAGCGCTTCATCCTGAAGCTTGCTCAGCTCGTCGATATACTCCTTGGGTATTAAGTCTGGGCGAGTGCTCAGAATCTGCCCTAGCTTTATGTAGGTAGCGCCCAGCTCCTCCAGGATAAGGCGCACCTTCTCAGGCGTTGTAAGCCCCTCTATCTCCTCCGGGAAGAGCCTTCTCTTAAAGGGTATGTAGGAGTAGAGACCAGCGCGTTTTAGTACAATATCGAAGCCATACTTGCTGACAACACCTACTATCTCACGCAGCCTGGCTACGTTGCCTATACCTCGCCTTCTGTGTAGCATACTACTTCTCGCCAGCCAGCTTGGCAATGGTGCGCTCGAGCTTTTCTATCTTCTTGCTCAGCTTTTCCACGTCCTTCTTGGAGGCGACACCTGTTTTAGCTAAAGCCTTCTCAACCTCCTCCGCGACTCTCTTCTGAAGCTCCTTCTTCTGCTTCTCCCGCTCAGCGAGAAGCTCTCTCACGAGGGCCTTGCCCTCCTCCCTGCTCAGCTCCCCCTTCTTCTCAAGCTCCGCCACAAACTCGCGGAGTTTCTCCTCTGTTATGGCAGCAAGACCTATTCCCAGAAGTAGAGCTTTCTTTATCAAATCCTTCACACCAAATCCCTCCTAGTGTAATATGGGCACGGAGGATAAAAAAGTTTGTCATGATAGGAACTTCGTTACCCTATCGCCTATCGGCGAGACCTCCTGCTACCATAGATTCAAGTTTGAATGTCAGGAGATCAGGCAGTAGTGGTTCACCCCGTTTATCTTAACCTTTCGCAGGTACCTGTAGAGCATGTGGTAGTAGATGAACATCTTTATGTGCCCTTCGTTAACTTTATACCCTCTCTCCGCCAGCCTCTCTGCTATTGTGCGCCCATCCACCACTTCACCAGGCTTAATGACCTCTAAAATCGCCCTAACCTTATTCGCGGTGTTCCCGAACTTCCTCACCTTTCATCACCTCCTTCAGGTATAAGTCGAGGGCTACCCCGAGAGCAATGCTTGCCCCGGCGAAGAGCGCAGTTATGATTATGTCCATTCTCATCACCTTTTGATAAAATATAGTAGTACCCATAATATTTATTATTTTTCCAGCAATAATGGATGTTTTAATAATAATTGGCGTTTAATTGGTCGCTTTAATGTTCACAAATGTTTATATTCGTGTATTATTGTAAAACAAGCCAATACCTCTTTTTGCGCTTTAGTCCACATCTACGAAATATAAAAATTCATGGCCGTTATGTTTCGAAAAGTTTCTCTGTGGTCATTTCCATAATATATGCCAGATTTATTGGCATTTGGTCAAATCATGGTAATCAATGCGTCATTACACAGCTACCTCGCCAAAATCGTAGGTATTTTGGCTACTTCATTCCAGGTACTTCGTCACCCTATCGTGCTTCGCACGAAACGGGTAACTTCGTCACACCGGAAGCTTCGCGAGACGGGTAACTTCGTCACCCTATCGTGCTTCGCACGAGACGGGTAACCCCCAGTAAAAAATTTATTCCCCGCCAGCCTGGTTATACCATGGACATCGTTGCGATAGGGCATGCCAGCGTCGACTTGGTTAGAATCTCCGGCAAGGAGAAGAATCAGCTTGGTGGAGCAGCGGTTTACTCCGCGCTTGCAGCTAAAATCTTTTCTCGCGCTGGCGTTGTAACCCGCGTTGGTACCGACTTTCCCGGTGAGTTTTATTCCCTGCTCAGAAAGGCAGGAGTTGACACCTCTGGAATAAAGCAGGTTCAGGGAAAAAGCACAAGCTTTGAGATTGAGTACGACGATAATGGGCAGGCGCACTACAAAAGCTACAATCTCGGAGTGGGCATACACATTCGCCCCAAGGACATACCCAGGAGCTACCTCACCGCCAAGGCATTTCACATCGCTCCTATGGCTGCGAGCAAGCAGCACTCGTTTGTCAGCTACCTCAGGGAGCACACTTACAGCTTAATTTCCCTCAACACCCATGTGGCGTACTTCCAGAGGTATAAAAAGGAGCTTCTCGACCTCATAGGTGAGGTAGATATATTTACGATAAACGACGACGAAGCTATGCGCTTAACCGGTACGCGCAGCCTTGAACACGCGATAAACGCCCTGAAAAAGCTCAAGCACAGCATTATCGTCGTGACGATGGGGGTTTACGGCAGCATAATACTCGAGCACGGAGAGGTCAGCTTCTCGCCTTCAGTGATTCAGCGGCGCATCGTGGATTTAACTGGCTGCGGCGATGCCTTTGCCGGCTCATTTCTGGCGAGCTACCTCAAGACAGAGAACGCCGTGAAGGCTGCGAACATCGCAAATAGCGTCGCTGCGATAAACGCCAGCGACTGGAATTTCAGGGCACTCGCCAGGCTCTCCTTCCCCAGTTTAGAGGCATTTCAGGAGTTCGTCGTGGCGAGGCAGCGCAGGCTGAGCAAAAATCAGCGCAGCTTGGAGCACTTTCTGGGATAGCTATCTCCCCTCTTCTATCCGCTTTGCCGCTATGTAGCACTGCCCCAAGGCGATGCCTCCATCTCCCGGCGGGACTACGCGATGCTGTACAAGCGTAAATCCTTCTCTCTCCACCACCTTCTTTATCCTTCTCACAATCGCGTCGTTGTAGGCAACGCCTCCGGTAACGCCTATCTTCTCCACGCCCTGCCGCTCAGCAGCAGCCACAGCAAGCATGGCAATACCCTCAGCGAGCGCTGCTTGAGCGCTTGCGGCTATATCCTCTCGTCGCTCGCCTTCGCGCAGGTACTCCAAGGCTTTTGCAACGACGCCGCTTGTGTTGAGAACCTCGGAGCCACCTTCTCTCTTTATCTCCACAGGCATCTCCAGCTCAGCCTTGCCCTTCACAGCAAACGCTTCCAGCTTAATCGCCGGCTCGCCCTCATAGGTTCTCTTTCTGCAAACCCCAAGAAGCGCAGCTATTGCATCGAGCACCCTGCCCATACTTGAGGTCTCCACAACGTTAAAGCCCCGCTCAAGCTGTCTCACCACAACATTAGCCTCGCCCTCGCGCATCCCCAGGCTTGAAAGAAGCCCGATAAGCTCCTCTCTGGAGTAACGGGGGTGTAACATGCCCGCGAGCATGCGCAGAGGATAGCGAGTTGCTAGGTCTCCACCTGGAGCGGGGTTGTACTCCAGATGTGCCTCCCTGGAAAATTCATATCCTGAGCAGTAGAGCACCTCACCCCCCCAGGCACTGCCATCTTCGCCATAACCAAAGCCGTCTATAGCGATGCCCACAAGCTCCTCCTCGCCACTCTCAGCCATAAGCGCAGCGATATGAGCGTGGTGATGCTGCACCTGCATTATCTCGCAACCATAGAGCGAGGCGAGCTCCTCCGCAAGCTTAGAGGTGGCAAACTCCGGGTGAAGGTCACGAGCTATGCAGGCGAGTTCGTCCACCCTATTTAGCTCCATAAGGGTGGAGCACGCCTGCCTGAGAAACTCAAGCGTTGGGAGCTTCTTTGTATCGCCGATGTACTGGGTAAGAAAGGCACGTTTGCCGGAGAGCACGCAGCCGGCGACATTCTCCTCGGCGCCAAGAGCGATAATTGCACCTTCAAATTCTATATTAAGCTCTATGGGTAGAGGAACGTATCCCCGGGAGCGGCGCAAATATGCGGTGCTACCCGCCACCAGCTTGAGCACGCTGTCGTCAATGCGATTGCGAATCCTGCGATTGTGCACCAGAGAGTAGTCTTGGTAGCCGAGGCTCAGCACATCCTCACGGGTAATCGCCATTGGCTCTCCCGGCACATTGGCGGAGGTCATAATAAAAGCTGGCTCCTTCGAATAGTGGAAGAGGAGGTGGTGTACCCCCGTATAGGGAAGCATAATCCCCACATTGCTGAGCCCTGGTGCCACAAGTGGTGAAAGAGGCGAATCCTCACGCCTGCGCAGGAGTACTATTGGGCGCTGGGCACTGAGAAGGAGCTTCTCCTCCACCTCGCTAATGTGGGCAAATAGCCTCGCCGCCTCTATATCGCGTGCCATTATTGCAAAGGGCTTCTCAGGCCTGCGCGAAGTTCTGCGGAGCCTCTCTATCGGCTCGTCCTCCGTAACCTTCGCCGCTAAGTGAGTGCCTCCCAAGCCCATTATCGCCACTATATACCCTTCATCAAGAAGCCTGGCAGCCTCACGTATGACATCGCTAACCTCAACCCTATTTTCGCCCTCATAAAGCTCATAGCTGGGGCCGCATTTCGGGCAGGCTATGGGTTCAGCATGAAAGCGCCTGTCTTCTGGATTACGGTATTCCCGGGCGCACGCATCGCACATGCTAAAGTCGCGCATCGTCGTGTTCTCCCTGTCGTAGGGCAGAGCCTCAATAATCGCAAACCTGGGACCGCAGTCTGTGCACACTGTGAAGGGGTACATGTAGCGCCTATCGCCGGGGTCGAACATCTCCTTTAAGCAAGCGTCGCAAATCGCAACATCCGGCGGTATTACGGAGCCCTCGCCACCCTCCTGCGAGCTTTCAAGCACCAGAAAATCATCATAGTGATCCTTATCGCCTGCCGGAAGCTCCTCTATGGAATGAATCTCCGCCAGGGGTGGAAGCTCCTCTCGAAGGCGATTGATAAAGCGCGCCACATCGCCAATCGCAAGAATCTCAACGCTGTTTCCACGGTTGCGAACGTAGCCACGGATTCCCAGACGCTTGGCTATGCGGTAAACGAAGGGTCTGAAGCCCACGCCCTGCACAACGCCACGGATAAGAAGGCGCTTCTTCATTGGTAAGAGTATTGGCGGCGTTGCTTAAAGGCTTTGCCTCTATTTTTCCTGCTTCCTGCCTTTCATAAAGGCATAGGTGTAGAAGATTCGCTCCAGCGCTGTGGAGTGGGAAAGCAATGCAACGAATGCCAGCGCGTAATATAGTGCACGTTCTGCTTCCATAAAGCCAGCAAGGCTAGCGGCAAGGGCGACGATAATTATTATAAGCCTCTCGGCGCGCTCCCCTAAACCAACGTCGCAGCGCGGAATGAAGAGCTCCGCCCTTGCACGAGTATAGCTCACCATGAAGCTGCCGAGAAGCGCGAGGAAGGCGAGCAGGTAGTGGCTCTCGAGATACAGCGCAATACCAATTATAACCGCAGCATCTGCATACCTGTCCAGGGTCGCGTCGAAAAAGGCGCCGAAGTCGCTAACGCGTTGCGTTAACCTCGCAACAGCGCCGTCAATGACATCGAAGAAGCCTGTGAGCAGAAGAAGTACAAAGGCAAGGTCGAGACGCTTGGCTGCAAGGGCAAAGGCAGTGGCAACGCTTGCAAGCAAACCAAAGATAGTTAGAAGATTGGGTGCTATACCAAGCGCTGCGAATAGCCTGGCGATTGGTACGATGAAGATATTTGCAGTGCTTCTAAAACGGGCGCTCAGCATGCTTGGATTTAAAACCTTTACTCGTTAAAATACTTATCGCGGATATGAAGGTGCTCATAGTTACGGGGAAGCTCGCAGCAGAGCGCGCTCTCGCAATAGCCAAGCGCTTCTCCGCAAAGGTACACATAACCAGCGAGGAGGTGGCCAGCCTTTTAACTCCAAGAAAGATTGCAAAGAGCTTGGGCAGGGTTCGCGACGCAGAGATGGTGCTCGTACCCGGCTTGATTAAGGGCGACGTCGCTGAGGTGGCTCGCGTAACCGGTGTACCCGTGTATAAAGGCACCCGTGACATCGCTGATTTGGAGATTCTCCTTAAAAATCTGGATAATATTGAACTCTCCACCACCACTCCAGCGGATGCCCTGCTTGAAGACAGGGTTATAGCTCAAGCGCTGCGCGAGCTCAAGCGCGTCGATTCCGCGAAGGTAAAAGAGAAGCTGCTCAAACGCAGGAGGAACATGCTAATAGGCAGCCTCGCTGTGGGCAGGGACTTTCCAATGCGAGTGCTGGCTGAGATTGTGGGGATAGAGCATCTGAGCGATGATGAGATTCTCAGGCGGGCGAACTACTTCAAGCGCAGCGGCGCTGACATAATAGACCTGGGGATAATGGAGTCCTCGCCCAAGCGCGTCGCAGAGGTTATAGAACTGCTCAAACCTCTGGAAGTGCCCCTCTCCATTGATACCATGGAGGCGAGGAACATCGCCTCCGCCATAGATGCTGGGGCTGATCTCATTCTGAGCTTTGACCACGAGCTTTTGAAGGAGTTCTCTGGCATAGAAACGCCGAGCGTTATAATCCCCCGTCGAGGAGGCGAGGTTCCCAGGCGGGCAGAGCAACGGGTAAAGCTCCTGGAGGAGAACATAGCTTTAGCAGAGGAACAGGGATTTAAAAAGATTATAGCCGACCCTCTGCTATCTCCTCTCAATTTCGGCTTCACCGAGAGCGTGGAAGCGTATCGCCGTTTTGGGGAGCGCAACCCTGAGCGGGTGATGCTCTTCGGCCTGGGCAATGTGAGCGAGCTGCTCGACGCGGATTCCACGGGCGTAAACGCTGTCCTCGCGGGCATAGCCAGCGAGGTGGGGGCGAGCATCCTCTTCACCCCAGAGGCAAGTGCTAAAACTAAGGGGAGCGTGCGCGAGCTGAGCGTAGCTGCGAAAATGATGTTCCTAGCGAAGCAGCGTGGAGCGATGCCCAAGGATCTGGGGCTCAGCTTGCTCGTGTGCAAAGAGAAGCGAATAAGGCGGGAGCCTCTGCCAGAGGAGGTAAAGCGAGCTAAGGCGGTAAAGGCTGAGCAAAGCGCCTCGCATGCATGGGATGCAAAGGGCTACTTCAAGATATACGTAGACGACGCGATGATTTACTGTGCCCATTTCATGGACGGGAAGCTCAACCTTGTTGTGACTGGCGAAAGCGCAAAAGACATAGGCGACACACTGCTGCGCCTGGGTTTAATAGGCGAGCTTTCCCATGCTCTGTACCTGGGCCGCGAACTTCAGCGCGCCGAGGATGCCCTTCGCCTTGGGAAGGGTTATGTTCAGCGGTGAGTTAAAAATTGTTACCGTTGAGACTGCTCGGCCTAATTGCGGCTTCACAAGGCGAGAGAGGTTATAGGCGTGCCCAGGGTAAAGATTACCGACACAACTTTTCGCGATGCGCACCAGAGTTTGGCCGCAACCCGCATGCGGATGCGCCATATGCTGCCCATAATTGAGAAGATGGATGAGGTTGGCTTCTTCTCTATGGAAGTGTGGGGCGGCGCCACCTTCGATTCGTGCATCCGCTACCTGAATGAGGACCCATGGGAGCGCATCCGCACCTTCAAGAAGCACATGAAGAACACACCCACGCAGATGCTCCTTAGAGGGCAGAACCTCGTAGGCTATAAACACTACAGCGACGACATAGTGGAGAAGTTTGTGGAAAAGGCCTACGAGAACGGCGTGGATATATTCCGAATATTCGACGCCCTCAATGATATCCGTAACATGGAGTTTGCAATACGCGTCGCTAAGCGCCTAGGTGCGCACGTTCAGGGTACAATATGTTACACAATTTCGCCCGTGCACACCATTGAGAGCTACGTGGAGCTTGCGAAGAAGTTGGAAGAGCTTGAGTGCGATTCGCTGTGCATAAAGGATATGGCAGGGCTCATCTCCCCTCAGGCAGCGCGCGACCTCGTTAGGGCGCTGAAAAAGGAGATTTCCATACCTATAGACCTGCACTCCCACTGCACCTCCGGTATGGCGCCCATCGCCTACTTCGCCGCCATCGAAGCGGGTGTGGATATAATTGACACCGCAATGTCCCCCTTTGCGTGGGGCACCTCGCAGCCACCCACGGAGAGCATGGTGGCCGCGCTTAAAGGTACGCCCTACGACACAGGCATTGACCTCGAGGCTTTTGCTGAAATAACACCCTTCTTCAAGGAGGTGCGAAGGCGATACGATGCGATTATCGAGGACATCTCAGAGATGGTCGACGTCAACGTGCTGCTATACCAGATTCCCGGGGGGATGATGTCTAACTTAATAGCCCAGCTCAAAGAGCAGAACGCCCTGGACAAGCTTCCCGAGGTTCTTGAAGAGGTGCCACGGGTGCGAAAAGACCTGGGCTACCCGCCTCTGGTGACGCCCACGTCGCAGATAGTAGGCACGCAGGCGGTTATGAATGTCCTTGTGGGAGAGCGCTATAAGGTGGTGCCAAAGGAGGTTAAGGATTACGTTCGTGGCCTATACGGCAAGCCCCCCGCGCCCATAGACGAGGAGGTCAAGGCGAAGATAATAGGCGACGAGGAGGTTATAACCTGCCGCCCCGCAGATTTGCTCCCGCCTCAGCTACACCAGCTTAAAGAAGAGGCGGAGAAGCTGGGGATAATTAAAAAGGAGGAGGATCTGCTAACCTATGCCCTCTACCCGGCGATAGCGGTGAAGTTCCTCAAAGGCGAGTTACGCGAGGAGCCCCTGCCAGAGAAGCGCGAGGCTGCGGAGAAGGAGGAGAAAGGCATCCCCACGGAATACGTGGTAGAGGTGGATGGCGAGGAGTTCAATGTGCGCGTAAAGCCAGTGGGTGGCTTCATCGAAATCTCACAGGCGGCGAGGGCAGCACAGCAAAAAGCCCCGCCAAAGGATGTGGAGGGCGGCATTAAGGCACCGATGCAGGGGATGATAGTGAAGATCAATGTAAAGAAGGGCGACAAGGTGAACAAGGGCGACGTCGTAGCTGTGCTCGAAGCCATGAAGATGCAGAATGACGTCATCGCAAGCCACGACGGCACAGTTGAGGAGATCTTCGTGGAGGAGGGGGCGAACGTCGCAGCTGGGGACGTTATAATGGCTGTGAGATGAGCTACTCAAAAATCTACTATTTTTCAGAATTCGAAAGAAAAAGCATATATAAGCAGCAAATAAAATATTAGATACTTTAATGGGGCCTAACGGGGGGAGGGGGAACCCTCTTATTTTCATTTTTCCAGCGGTATGCAAAAGGATTTAATAGCCCTGTGCCTTACTCTTTTTAATGCTTGAGTTAACCTATGAGACCTTCGCGAGGAAGAGGGCGAAGCTAAGGGAGAAGATGATAAAGCTGCTACACAGTGAAGAGTTGAGCAGGTACCGCGAACTGTGGCACAGCTTTGAGCCCGAGGCGGGGCAGAGCGTTATTGCCGCCGTGGACGGAAGCAGCAACTACAAGCGCTACAAGAGCCTGCTGCTCTACGCGATTAACGCTGCGGTGGTGAGCTACGACGGCTCTCTTAAAGAGAAGGGATACGCGGATGTTGACTTCCTCACACCCTACAAGTACCTCACTGAGAGGCTTGACCTTTACCGCGCAACCCTTGAGCTAAAGGCAGCCCTTTCGGTGATAGATGAGGTGGAGCTTCTACTTCTTGACGGCTCACTCCACAGCAGCTTAACTGCGCCGAAGCAGTGGTGGAGGTTTATGGAGAGAGAAAAGGTAGAGGAGGTGCTTAACTATCTCCCCTTGCTGGAGGAGAGCGAGGAAACAGAGCTAATCTCAAAGGAAATAGCCGAAGAGTTGGAGGAAGCAGAGAAGATTATGCTGCTAGAGTACCTGGAGTACCTTGTGGCGATTCAGAAGTTGGTTGAGAGGGGGGTGAATAAGGTGGTGGGAGTAGCCAAAACTTCGACGGACACCAGCTTTAACAGGGGTATTCCAGATATAGCGGTGTTTGAGGAAATCACAAGCAGCGCTGGCTACTCTTCGCCGAGAGACAAGTTTATAAACATGCGCTACCCCATCTACGATGACTTCTTCAGAAGCCTAGTGTTCACAACCTTCTATGCCAGGCTTGAGAGGGGTAAGGGCATGCTCATGATTGAGCTTCCGCGAGAGGCGAGAGAAGAGGAAATCCACGAGCTGCTTGCAAAGCTCAGAGGCATAAGCGTAGACGGTTACCCCTACCTGCTAAGAAAAGCCCACAAGAGAGTAGTAATAACCGGAAAGGACATGGAGAAGTTTGCAATCTCCCTAGGCATAAGCGAGAAAACTGGGAGGGAGGTGCTGGCATGGTAGAGGTTATAGGCGTGTGCATCGGCGAGGCTTCGCCCTCAAAAGTGTCCTTTATAGCAAAGAAAATGCCAAAACTTGGCGAGTATGTGGTGCTTGAGTTTGACGGCATGCGTGTGCTCGGCATGGTGGAAGCTCTAACCAGAGGTAACCCAAGCATCTCAGGGGACATCCTCGACCCCGAGGTGGTAGAGCGCATCCTTTCCTTCGAGAGTCAGGAGGAGCAATACATACGCGCCAGCCTTCGCCTTCTCGGGGAGATTTCGTCTCTAACCATGCCCAAGGTTCCACCGCCGCCAGGCACAAAGGTTTACCGCGCCGATGCACAAACGCTGAGGAGCATTTTTGGAGGAGGGAACATAAAGATAGGGAGGCTCATCTCCCACCCTGAGGTGGAGGTTTACGTGGATGCGAACAAGATGATCACTAGGCATCTTGCGATTCTTGCAATTACCGGTGCTGGGAAGAGCAACACTGTTAGCGTAATCGTCGATGGTATCCTCAAGCTCAAGGGCATGCCCGTGATATTCGACATGCACTCCGAGTATGTAAATGCAGAATTTTCAGGTGGAGTTAAGCGCATCCTGCCAAAGCTTAATCCTATTTACCTGCTGTATGGCGAGCTGAAGCGTCTTGTGAACATCGATGAAAAGGCGTATATCCAGGAGAGGTACCTGCGCGAAGCTTATAACCATGCCATGGACCAGGTTAAGACCTCGCCCGCAAGCTTAATAGATGAGATGCTTCTTTATCTTCAAGAAGTCTACTCCAGCGAAGAAACCAACACCAGCGAAAAGAACTCCATCTCGGGCGTTATTGGCAAGCTTTTGGACTTCCGGGAGAAATACGGTGATATCCTGGATGAGCACGCCCCTGAGATAGTTGAACTGTTTGAGCAGGGAAAGGCAAACGTCATAGACCTGGGAAGCGTTGACGAGGACTACGCCGACGTTATAGTGAGTCATGTGCTGAGAAAGCTTCTGTACAAGCGGAAGCTTCGCGGGATACCTCCGGCTTTCTGCATTCTCGAAGAGGCGCACATCCTCGCCCCCGCGTACCGCCCCACGCTTTCAAAGTACTGGATTGACCGCATCGCTCGCGAGGGGAGAAAGTTCGGCGTGGGTTTGTGCCTGGTGAGTCAGCGTCCAAAGAGCTTGGACGCAAACTCGCTATCTCAGGCGAACAATGCGATAATAATGCGCCTTGTTGAGCCCAGCGATCAACGCCACGTTCAGCAGGCGAGCGAGAGGCTGAGCGATGACCTTTTGGCTCAGCTTAGCTCCCTTAACATAGGCGAGGCGGTTGTGCTCGGGCTGATGACGCGCATACCAGCGCTGGTAAAGATAGACAGATTTGAGGGTAAGCTCTCAGGCGGGGACCCGGACATAATCGCAGAGTGGGAGAGGATGAAAAATAGCGCTGAGGAAGAGGCTGAACAAGCTAAGAGAGAGGTGGAGGAGCTTTACTCAGGGATGGAGTAGCTATATCCTGACCATCTGCGCATGAGGCACGCCACACACGCGGAGCACATTCTCCTTGTCTATTATCCCTTCTTTTATTGCGATGGAAACAACGCTTTCCCCAGCGAGGTTTGCGATTGTTGCCTCCTTCAGGAACACCACAACCTGCTCCTCCGTGAATGCCTCATCGCCGTAAAACTCCTTCCTTATATCAAGGACAAGTTCCCCTTCCTCGAATACCTTCCCACGAATATCCTCGTCGCACACCGCAACGAGAACCTCATTCTGCACCCGGTATACCTTGGCATAGTACTTCATTTCACCCAGGCGGCGCAGTTTAACGTTTTACGCCAATCTTAAACACGTTTGAACCTGCCAATCTTGGGCTCGTATATCTCGCCTTCGCTAAGAAGCTCATTAAGTACTTCTTCCAGCTGCTCCTCTTCCAGAGCGCTCTCCCTGAGGAGGGTGATGTACTTCACACCATCGCCGTCGTCAAGCTCCTCGATGAGGTGGAGCACCTTCAGCTTCGGCTCCTCCTTTTCCTCGCGCTCGACGAGTTCAGCTGACTCAGCGTTTTCTACGCCTACAACCTCTTCCTCTACCACTGGCTCTTCAAAGCTCGCCTCAGCGGCACTCTCCTCTGCCGGTGCCTCCACCTCTGGCAACCGCCTCTCAGCTATCGCAAGCTCAAGCTCACGCACCAGCTCCCAGTTGGGATCGTCGATTACTCTTACCACCTCTGCAAGGATGTAAATCTCACCATCGTACTCCTTCACCTTGCCCACCACATCGACGGTATCGCCCACGCTAACCTTAACCAGAGGGTCAACCTCGCGGAAGGCGCGCACAGCTATCGTAGCCGAGGCGTCATCAAGGGTTATGCTGGAGTATTTGCCATCATCGCTCACAAACTTGGCAACGACAACACCCATAACGCGTACCCTCGAGGCTTTTACGCCTCGCCTCGTGATTATATAATTGGGCTCAAAGCGTTCACTGCTGCGGTGAAAACTAGCTTCCACCACATCTTTAATTCTGAGCTTTACTGCAGTGCCCCTCTCAATCATCTCCTACCCTCATGTAGTTTTAAAGTGGTCGTACTTTGGCTCAAATATATCGCCTTGCTGGCGCAGCTTCTCTATAAGCTCCTGCGCAGTGCTCTTAGAAATGCCTCTTTCCTCGGCCAAGCTGAGAATCTCAGAGCGCTTGGCAGTGCCGTACTCATCCTCAAGCTCCTTTATTATGCTCAATATCTCTTTAATCTTGTCCCTCTGGGACTTGGTGACGCCCACGTAAATCTTATCTATGTCTACCCTGCCTGTTTCTAAATCCAGACCCGCCTGCGCCAGCGAGGTTTTGACCAGCGCGATGGCGCGATGGGCATCCTCTGCCGTAACTACGTTGCTCAGCCTCACCCGTGCACTTGCTTTGGCTAACCTAACTATCGCCCAGAGCTGCCTCGCAGTAAGAGGTATTGGCACATCTTCGCTGCGCTGCGCCACCTCGCGCATCTCCACGTAGAAGTCCTCAATGGCTCGGCGCGCCTCCTCGCTGAGCTCAGGGAACACGTTCTGCCTAGCGTAGGCGATGTACTTTTTGAGCAACTCCGGCGGTATGGGTGGCTTTATGCTCTCAGGCGAAGAGGCTGTATCCAGTATGTGCCTTGCAATCTCGCGCGTCTTTGAGAGGTCATCTTTAACAAAAAAGATCAAATCAAAGCGGGAGAGTATCGTGGGTGGGAGATTAACCTGCTCTGAGATTGGGCGGTACTCATCGAAGCGCCCATACTTGGGGTTCGCCGCCGCAAGGATAGCGCAGCGCGAGCGAAAGGTGGCGAGGATGCCAGCTTTGGCAATGCTTACACTCTGCTGCTCCATTGCCTCGTGCATGGCTGAGCGATCACTCGGATCCATCTTGTCAAACTCGTCAATACATGCGATTCCACGGTCGGCGAGTACCAGGGCGCCTGCCTCCAAGCTCCAGCCACCATCGCCAAACTCATCCTTTACAGCGGCTGCTGTCAAGCCAGCGCCGCTGGTGCCCTTACCGCTCGCATAAACTCCACGGGGAGCAAGCTCCTTGGCGACATACTGCAGTATCTCGCTTTTACCTGTGGCGGGTTCACCCATGATTATTATGTGGGAATCGCCGCGAATTCGTCCTCCATCTGGCAACTCCACGGCAGGAGCAGAGAAAAGCTGATACATTATTGCCTCTTTAATCTCCTCGTAGCCGAAAATGTGGGGAGCTATGCTTTTGCGAATCCTCTCGTAAATCTCTGGGTCGCGGGAGAGCTCTATAATCTTCTTTTCATCCTCCTTTGAGATGCGAACCTCCTCAAACTCTATTTGCACTGGATTGAAATTATTCGCCTCAATGAATATGTCGAAGACGCGAGACTTCGCATTGCCCATCTTTCGCCTCGCCGCACGGAGAATGCCTATAACCTCAATAGAATCGCCAGGTGTGATTTTCCCTGTCAGGTCGTCCTCCAGAAGCACAGTTATCTGCTTTGGATGCTCTCCTCCGCGCAGGTCTTCCAGATTCTCCTGAACAAGAATCTTTTGAGAGTCCACAAACACCGAGTTGTCCACATCAAGCTTGAAAGGACCGCGCTTTTCGCAGCTTTCGCACAGGTAGGGCTCCTTCAGCGAGTCGTCGTTCTGGGGGATGTGCATTATGTTTCCGCAGCGCTGGCACTCAAAGGCACCAACCACCAGCTTGGGGCGCACATCGGTGGCTTTCCTCACTATACCCTCGACAGCAATAAGCCTACCCACGTCGGCGCTGCGGATGTCGCGTATCAACAACCTACTCGTGGGTGGAAGATTGGTAAAGCGAAGGTTGAGTCTTATTGAGGGGTAATCCACGGGTAGCTCAATTTTGGTAAGGGCACGCTGAGCGGCAGAAATCGCAACGTCCGGGTTGCTGAGCACCTCGTCAGCAAGGGATATGTCGTACCTATCTAAATCTTCAAAGTTGACAACAAGGCTCTTCTCCTCAGGATAACCACGCACCACACGCAGAATCTCCCGCGAATAGTACGCCCGGAAGAACCTGTCGAACCTCTCCTCCAGGTCAGTTGCTTGAAAAACCTCCGCACTATGTTCAGCCTCCATCACAACACCCACTTCCCATTCTATCCCTATCCTTTTAACCACTTTCGATTGCCTCAGCTTTACTTCCCATGCTTCTCTTGCAGGTTGTGGAGTTTATATTAAGAAGGAGAGTAAAGAGACTTTGCCGAGAGAGCGCAGGAAAAGTTAAAACTCAAACAAACACCCCGTAAGTGCGCTCCACCTCCTCCTTGTGAATCCTCCAGATATCCTCTTCGCTGAGCAGCCCCTCCGCGTAGAGTTTCTTAGTAACCCTGGGCACACTCCGCGGGGATACCACCGCTCCCGGACGGGAGGCATCATCGATATAATCTGACTCCATGAGAAACCTCGTCCCCTGCTCCAACGCGGCGACTATATTCTTCCTCGTGGCTATAAGCGAGGGCATTATCCTCAACTCCCTGCTTTTTTTAATCAAAGGCGGGGAGAAGTGTTTCACAACGCGCTCCCTGCGCAGCCCAGCCTTGTCCGCAAGCTCAGCTATCGCAGTGAAGCCAGCTTCATCTATGCTCTCAGTGTGGAGCTGCACAGCGCAGTCTGCATCGCGGGCTAACTCAAAGGCATAGAGCATCAAAGCCTCGCACGCCTCGCGTATCTCGTTTGACACAGGATAGTGGGGTCTGCCCACCTCGCCTATAGCGAAAGCCTCGCCATCGCACACATGCTTAGCGGCGAGCTCAAGCGCCTTCTCCGCGATTTCTTTAGCCTCCTCGAGGCTTCGCTGCCTTACCATGAAGTGAAACTCCGCCGGGTGAACCCCAAGCACAGGGAAGGCGCGCACTCCAAGCTCACTAACCAGCTCTGCAAGCTTTATGGTCTCCTCGTAGAGCCTCGCAAAATTCTCCACACTAACCCCACTCAGCCCCAGGTCTTTGGTCAGCTTGTTCACTAGGAATATATTTTTGCCGCCCTCGCGGACGAACTTTTTAACCGCCTCTATGCCCTCGCCATTCCTAGGATCGAGATGCATGTGGTTGTCTGTGATGGGAAACTCCTTCTTGAAGAGGGTGGCTTCCCTGCTAAGAACAGCCGCCATTGGCTACACCTTCTGCGGCGATGAGGAGCAGCTCCGCGATGCTTCGTGGGCGACCTCCTCTATACCTAACCTCATTGTACGCAGTATCTCCTCAAGGTTGACCTCTGTTTCCACGCAGCCATCCTTGAGGAGGGGCACGCCCATGACAGCACAGCTCTTACGGGAGATCTCGTGCATTCCCATGTTTAAGTCACGGTGACATGCTACTCCGAGAGCAGCCTTGGGTTTCGTCGCCTTGATTATTCTCTTCACAAAGCTGCCCCCTGGCACTATGTAGAACTTGTAGCCAAGGCGCTCCGCTTCAGCTTTTAAGTCCTTAATTATGCACATCCCACAATCCTTGCAGCTTATGCCGGTCTTCGCATCCAGACGTGCGGGACAGCGTATGTGGCGGATGCACTGGGGCACAACTAGAATGCGCTCGCTCGGCGGTGTGCGCGCAAACTTCTCGCGGTTGAGATGGTTTCTAACCTCTATTCCAATGGCATCCACAAGCTTCTCACTCAACCCGAAGGCGCGGGCGACCTTCTTGAACTGCAGGTAGAGGGCGTCCATGGTGAAGAGCAGCAGGTGGGGCAGAATCAGCTTCTTCTTTTTAATCAGAAGCAGGCCGAGAAGCAGGGATACTAGGAGGAGCGCCAGTAAAATCGCCAGCGAATATACCGCCAGCCTCCCTACAATCTCATAAAAAGAAACCATCTTCCCACCTGTCTAATGTTAGCATGAAGTGCTTAAATATTTTACCTGTGCTGTGGTTGCAACCGCAGCAACCTTTTTATCCAATCTTTCACAATATTCTTTTGTGGCTGAAGAATTCTCCACCCGCGAGGGGGTTAAGTACATCCTGCTAATCCTAGCTCCGGCTGTGGTGATAGTGGCAGCCTCGCTTATGATATCCTCCGGAAGGCTGGGACTGGTGGCTGGTGCCGGGGTAATACTTGCCTCCTATGCCGCTGTTTACGCAGTGGTGAGGAGTTTCAGAAAGAGATTTCTCTCCAAATAAGTAACACAGATTAAGACTTCAGACAGCACAGATAAAACTAAATACATTAAGAGTTAAAAGACCTAACATGGCAGTTTTGCCCATCTTTGGCGCACAGGAAAGCATGGTGATTTTTGGAGTTGCTGTTCTCTCTATATGGGAGATTTTCTGGAAGGGTATTGCCCTCTGGAAGGCTGCTAAGGCTGAGCAAAAAGGATGGTTTGTTGCCATGCTTGTACTTAACACCGCCGGGATACTGCCAATTTTGTACATCTTTGTTTTCCAGAAAGGCAGAAAGGGGATCTAATTTTTTGATTTACCGAACTCCTAATTATCCACCAGCGACACGAAGATCTCGCCGAATAACTCCTCCTGCCACACATTGATTTTCCGCTGGGAATCTAGATAAAGAAGGCAGAGCAGGGTTTCAACCACAGCAAGGCGATTACTCCTGTCCTCTACGATGTCGAAAAAGTGGATAACCCCTGAGAGGGAGCAAAGGCGCTTGACCTTCTCGTACACCTTCGCAATCTTCTCCTTTATGCCCTCCTCGTCCACCTGAATCACGAGCTTGGGCTTCTCGCGCGTGCGTGGAAAGTTGCGGCGAATCATCTCTTCACCAAGAGCGCGCTGCAGTGCCTCTACAAGCTCGAATAGCGTGGTCCTGCGCTCTTCTCTGCGACGCATAGGCACGGGTATCGCGGGTATGTCGTCAATGCGCTTCTCTATGTCCACCTCTTCCTCAAGGGGTTCAAAGTACTCCTCCTCTTCCTCAGTTTCTTCTCGCGGCAAAAGCGACTCGCTCTTCATGCGCAGCAGTATCGCCGCAGCTAAAATAGCACGACCGCTTAAGCGCAGGTTGAGCTTCTGCATGCGCTTAACCTTCTCAAGAAAGCGCTGCGCAATGTCGGCGATATCAATATCCCAGGGGTCCATTTCCTCACTGATAACCAAATCAACAAGCATGTCCACCGGGTGGATCTCCTCGTAGAGCTCAGACTCTAACATCCTCCAGCTCCACCCCTATAACCTTAGAAACTCCATCCTCGTTGGTAACACCAAAAAGCTGGTCCGCTGCCACCATCATGTTGTCGCGCAGGCTTACGACTATGAACTGCGCCTCCTTCGATGCTTCTTTAATCATCTCTGAAATCTTCTTAACGTTGTTGTCGTCCAGAAACATGTCTATCTCGTCGAGAATATAGAAGGGCGCGGGCTGGAAGCGCTGTATCGCAAAGAGGAAAGAAAGCGCCGTCAGGGTGCGCTCCCCGCCTGAGAGCAGCTCTATGTACTGCGGATTCTTCCCAGGGGGCTTAGCCTGAATTTGTAACCCGCCCTCCAGCGGGGCTTCCTCGTCGAGTATCAGCTCAGCTTCGCCGCCTTCGCTGAGGCGGTTGAAGATTCGCCTGAAGTTCATCGCAACGTTCTCAAAGACCTCCATGAACACCGCCAGCTTGCGCTGCTCTATCTCCTCCATTAGCCTGAGAATCGCCTCGCGCTCCTCCTCAAGCTTGTGTATGCGAAACTCCAGCTTGTCGTACTTCTCCTTAACCTCCTCGTAGTCCTCCACGGCGCGCATGTTCACCGGCTCCAGCGAGCGGATCTCCGCCTCCATCTTTGCAATCTCCTTCTCAAGCTCCTCCGTCTCTATAGGCACAAGAAGCTCCACCTCAACGTCGGCGAACTCCTTTAGAGCTTCGCGCAGGCTCTCCTGCTTTGTCTGAAGCTTTGCCTGCTCTATCTTCGCCGCCTCCAGCTTCTTCCTGAGCTTGGCCTCGCGCCGCTGGAGTTCCTCAATTTTATGGGTAATAAGCTTAATAGCATGGGAGAATCTCTCTCGGCGCTGCTTCATCTCCTGAAGCTCGCGCTTAACCGCCTGCTCCCGCTCCTGCGCCTCTCTAAGCTCTCTCTCGGCGCTGCGCAGCTCCTCGCTAAGCTTGTTCTTAACTTCGCGCGCAGTACGCCTCGCCTTGAGAGCCTCAAGAAGAGCGTGGCGCAGTGCATTAGCCTGCGTCTCCACAACCTCCTTCAACCTCGAGCGAAGGAAGCGCATCTCTCCGCGAAGTGTCTCAAGAGCGCGCTCCTTCTCCAGCATCGCCTCCTCCTTCGCTCGAATCTCCTTAAGCAGAGCCTCAGCCTCAGCGGTGCGCAGCTCCTCCTCCAGCAGGCGCTTCTCCTCAGTTAGCTTACTCACCTCTTCCCTTAACTTATGAAGCTCTGGCTCTAACTCTTCCCTTCTCCGCCTTATCTCGCTCAGCTTAGCCCTGCGCTCCCTCAGCTCTGCCTCTACTTTAGCAAGCGCTTGCGAGAGCTCCGCCTTCTCCGCCTCAAGCGTAGCTATCGTCGCGCCCAAAAGCTCAACCCTCTTCTCAGCCTCTAGAATCTCCCGATCAAGCTTATCCTTCAGCTCAAGCTTCGTCTCAAGCTCCGCCTCAAGCTTATCCCTGCGCTGCTGAAGCTCAGCCACCTCGCGCTCAAGCTTGGTAAGCTTGCTTCCCGAGATTTCCAGCTTGACTCTGCGCTGGTAGTATCCGCCTGTGATTCTTCCCGAAGCCTCGATGAGGTCACCCTCAAGCGTGACCATGCGCGCCTTGCCTATCTCTCGCCTGGCAAAGGCAAGGTCCTCCACGACAACGGTATCGCCAAAAACGTGAGAAAACGCTGGGTAAAAGCGGTCGTCGAAATCCACTAAATCGAGAGCGAAGCCATAGCTCCGCGAGGCAAGCTCCTCTGCCTCTCGCGAAATTCGCCTTGGCTTAATCTTGTTCAACGGCAGGAAGGTCGCTCTGCCTATCTTGTTCTCCTTAAGATATCGGATGCACTCCTCAGCCACAGCGTCGCTCTCAACAACGATGCTGCGCAGGCCTCTGCCTGCGGCAACCTCTATCGCGAGGGCAAACTTCTCATCAACGCTTGCAAGCTCTGCTATGGTGCCGTAAATACCGGCGACTTCACCCGAGTCGCGCAGCTTGAGCACCGCCTCCACTGCGGCGTCGCCGCTGCTGCGACGCACCTCCTCAATCGCACGCTGCTTCGCCTTTAGCTGGGAGAGCTCATCGCGCTTGAACTCGAGCTCGCCAGCCACTTTAGCTAAGCTGCTTTTAAGCTCCTGCACCTTCTCAGAAGTCTTCGCTGCACTTTCCCTCGCTCTGGCAAGCTCTTTCTCACTCTCTGCAAGCTCACCTTTGCTAAGCTCAAGCCGCGAGCTTACCTCTGAGTACTTCTCCTTCAACCTGGAGAGCTCCTCCTCCAGGCTTTTTAGCTGGGCGCTGCTCTCCTTCTCCCTATCGCTAAGGAGCGCCTCCTCCCGCTCTGCCTTTAGAAGCCTGTCTCTCGCCTCCTCTAAGCGCGCAGCAACCTCGCCAAGAAGCTCACGCTTTCCAGCGCTGTGCTCGTCCAAGCTGCGAAGCTCAGCGTAAAGCTCCCTCACCTCTTCACGAAGCGTCGCAAGCTGAGACTCAGCCTCTCTAGTCTCTTCCTCAAGCTCCGCAAGCCTCTTTGTCGCATCCACACGCTCCCGGTGCAGTGCAAGCAGGCCGCGCTTAGCCTCTTCCAGCTTCTGGCTGTGCTCCTGTATCTCCCGCTCCACAGTGGCGAGCTTCTCGCGAAGATAGTTTGCTCTGCTCCTCGCCTGCTCCACCCTGCGGAATATCTCGTAATGCTCACTCTCCTCCTTCACTGCAATCTCACGGTTTATGCGCTCCATCTGCTCCTTCTTGACCTGCTTTTTAAGACTGAGGATCTCCATGTGCCTTGCTATTCGAGCAAGCGCAGCTTCGCCCTCAGTGAGCTGCTCCTCAAGCTCCTCCAGCCTCTCCTGAATCTCTAAAAACCTGGAGTTGAGCACCAGCGCCTTACTCCTCCTAACCTGCTTTGTAAGCTCCTCATAGCGCAGCGCCGCCTCCCTCTCGCGGGCGAGCTTCTCAAGCTGAGAGCTCACCTCATGGAAAACGTCCTTGGCACGGGTGAGGTTATCCTGCACCTTCTCCAGTTCACGCATGGCTTTATTCTTCTTCTCGTCGTACTCCGCTATGCCGGCGATTTCATCGATAATCTTCCGCCTCTCAACAGGATTCATCTCTATTATCCGCGTAATATCCCCCTGAAGGATTATGTTATGCCCGTCGGGGCGAATATTCGCCTGCCTGAGAATGTCGAGAATCTCAGCCCTCGAGACGCGCTTCCCGTTCAGCCTGTAAACGCTGTTGCCGTTAACGTCTATGCTTCGGGTAATCTTCACCTCCCGCGTTGGCACTGGAAGCTCCCTGCCCGAGTTGTCGAAGTATATACTCACCTCCGCCTCCTTCGCAGGTTCGCCCTTCTTACCCCCATTGAAAATTAGGTCAGAGAAACGCTCAGCGCGCAGGCTCTTGGCACTGCTCCTCCCCAGCACAAAACATATGGCGTCGACGATGTTGCTCTTCCCCGAGCCATTGGGACCGACGATGGCAGTAAATCCCTTGGGGATAGGCAGGCTAACCCGCTTGAACGACTTGAAATTCTTAAGGGTTATCTTTGAGATGTGGATCACGGGTGCACCTCTTTAGGTTAGCTAAATTCTTTTCCCCGGGGTATTAAGAAACTATTGCCCCCGCAGCTTTTAAATCTTTTGATATAAATTTTATTAACTTTTAACACCCGTATGTATCGAAAAGTTAATCGATAACACACTGCCTTTTATGATGGAGCACTGGAGTTAAAATTCATAACCACATTGCTTTTGAGCTTTTGTTGTAGTATGTGAAGTTTCCGCTAAAATAAAGGTGCATCCATGGGTAAGGGCAAGCTTTTGCTGGTGAGCTTCACGAGTAGTGTGCTTACTGCGCTGCTTGTGCTCGCTCTTCTTTACCAGGCAGGAGTTCTCTCCAAGGAGGGGAGCTATACCATTATAATATATGGGGATAACCCGGAAAAACTCTCCGTGCCCAGGGGGATAGAGAAGGTTAACCTGGTCTTTGTGAACGGCTCGCTGGTGCAGGAGGAGATTGTTACCCGTATCTTTGAGGAAACCCTTCCTAGCGTGGTGCACATTACCACAGAGCGAAACGCAGTGGGATTCTCCCACCCTGTTCCAATAGAGGGCACGGGCACAGGGATAATTATCCGTGAGGACGGGTACATCCTGACCAACGACCACGTTGTGAGCAACGCCAGCAAAATAATCGTGGTGCTCTATACAGGTGAGGAGTACGAGGCAACGCTGGTGGGCACAGACCCGATGACTGACATCGCCGTGATTAAGATACCTGCCCGCAACCTCAAGCCTGCGAATTTGGGCGACTCCTCACAGCTTAAGCCAGGACAGCTCGCCATAGCCATAGGCAATCCCTTCCGCTTTGACAACACTGTTACGGTTGGTGTGATAAGTGCCCTCAACAGAACCATAGAAGCAAGCAAGGGCTATAAGATACGCGATATTATCCAGACAGACGCTGCAATAAATCCTGGTAACAGCGGCGGACCTCTGATAAACTCCCGCGGCGAGGTTATAGGCGTTAACACCGCTATCTTCTCCACCAGCGAGGGCTTTCAGGGCATAGGGTTCGCGATACCAATAAACACCGCCAAGGAGGTTGCAGAGAGCATAATTGAGAAGGGGAAGGTCATACGCCCGTGGATGGGCATCACTGGCGTGGATTTAACACCTCCTCTTGCGGAGAAGCTCAACCTGAGCATAAAGCAGGGGGCGATTGTGATTGACGTAACCCCAGGTTCGCCGGCAGAAGAGGCTGGCCTACAGGGAAGCGAAGGTACACCCGGCGAGGAGGACTTCAAGCTGGGCGACGTTATTGTGGAATTAGCCGGCATAGAAATTAAAAACATGGACGATGTTATTCGCGTTGTGCTCATGCACAACATAGGGGATACCATCGAGGTGAAGTACTACCGCGATGGAGAGTTTAATGTGACATACGTAACTCTGGGGGAACGTCCTCCCAACCTTTAGCGCCACTTTTCTTCGTACCTCTTAAGAAAATCGTAGGTTCTTGTGCCTGCGCCGTGGTGCATGAACTCGCGTATGTCCTCTACCGTATCTATGTCCAAGGAGAGGTAGAAGGAGTCGTAGACCTTCACGGGCACGCGAAGCTTTGCTGCGACGCGCTGAATGTCTGTGAAGCTGCTCTGGGTGAACACCTCATGAATAACATCTGGAGGGCGGCGATATATTATTCCCACTCCACCCTTCCGCGCCGGAGAGATTACGAGCGGGTGCTTCTTTCCCAGGTTCAAAACCTCTTCCACGTGGTGCTTTTTTATTAGAGGCACATCCGCGGGCACGAAGAGCGTTGCCTCCGCGCCCTGCGACATGGCATAGGAGTTGCCCCTCCTCACCGCCTCGGCTAGGCCTCTCTTCTCCTCCTCGAGGATTAGCTCATAGTCTCTGCTCACGTATTTTTCCAGGTTTGAGGGGCTGACCACCACGGGGGTAACAACTCCCTCGAGCGCGTCCAGCACATCCTCAAGCATGCACAGCAGAAGCTCAGCCCTCTCCTGAGGTGTGAAAACCTCACTCAACCTAGTTTTGGCTCGCTCAAGCTGATTTACCGGAATTATGGCAAACGCTTGCACGGGGTTAAGGGCGAGGTTTGTGGATAAATAGTTTTCTGTTGGCATACCATTCTAAGCACCCATAGCCTATTCCGAACATTTTCGGCACAAATGTATTAAATTAGGCAACCCTAATTATTAATGGTGATGGCAATGGTAGATGAAAGCAAGGTTGTTGAGAAGCTTAAGGGCGTTATAGACCCCCACACGGGGCAGAGTGTTTACGACATGGGGCTTATCGAAGACCTTAACGTCTCTGAAGCTGGAGTTTCCCTCAAGTTCAGACCCTCCTCGCCCTTCTGCCCCCTCGGGGTGCAGCTGGCAAAGAGCATAAAGGCGGCGCTGAGAGAGGTTGCAGAGAAGGTAGACATTACAGTAGTAGGATATATTAATGAGGAAGAGTTAAATAAGCAGTTGAGGGAGGAATAGCTATGTATGGCAAGGGGGGTGTTGTATGGAGACTTTGGATGTAAGGGGGTTACCCCACAGCGAGAGACCCCAGCTTATATTAAAAAAGCTTGAGGAACTGGGAGAGCTTGAGATACTGGTGGAGGTCAAGCCTGTACCAGTAATAACCATGCTGGAGAGTAAGGGCTACACCTGCGAGGCGGAGCAGAGCCAGGGAGTATGGCGGGTTAAGATAAGAAAGAAGCAGGGATAAGTATGAGAAGAATGCTGAAGCTTTTACCCATAAGATTTCTTAGTGCCGCCCTTATCTACCTGGTGGCAGGCATTACTTTAGGAACTCTTGACGCCCTCGGCTATGGAAGCTTTAAGTCTGTGCACTCCCACCTTCTTGCAGGTGCCTTCTTCACCCTCGTTATAATGGGCTCCATGTACCAGCTCCTTCCCACCATAATAGGAGCAGAGCTGAAGCACCGCTCGCTGGCGGAGTTTCAGTTTATACTTGCAAATTTGGGCTTCATCTCTCTTGCATATTCCTTCCTGAGCAACTACAGCTTTCTTAAAGTAGCAGGGCTAATAGCCTTTATCTCCTTCATACTCTTTGCATTTGAAATCTTTGCCACCGCATTAAGCGTAAAAGACTTCTATAGGCGAAGCTTGGCTATATGGTTCTTCCTTGCGGCAGTGGTTTACCTCGTCGTTGGCTCCGCCTATGCATTAGCAGGGGTTCTTGGCATAACCAGCTTCAGCGCTGCGAGGCACGCTCATATATTAACCCTCGGCTTCGTGGCGATGACCAACTTCGGTGGACTCTATGAACTTTTCCCCATGCTCTCCTTAAAAAAGCTGCATTCGCGGAGGCTGGGCGAGGTTCACTTCTTTATCGCCAACATCGCGGCGATTGGCATGTTCCTGGGATTCCCTGAGCGAGGCAACCTCTTTATCCTCTCCTCCCTCCTCTTCCTGGCAGGCTTCTACCTCTTTGCGTACAATCTTACCAGAACCTATTTCAGCAAATCTCATGGCCCTGAGGTGGAGATGGATATAAGCGCGAGGTTTATGGCCTACGCTTTAGCCTTTGGTGTTGCAGGCGTCACCGCTGGCTTTACCAGCGCCACGCTCGGCTTCCCTGGCAGCTTCACTCATGTGCATCTAATCCTCACAGGCTGGGTGGGCTTGACGATAGTAGGCGCGATGTACCACATTGTACCCATGCTCACCTGGCTTGAGAAGTACAGCACGAAGGTAGGGCAGGAGGGCGTGCCTCTCATTCAGGACCTGTACAACAAACCCCTCGCAAAGGCGCTCTTTATCACGCTGAATACAACTTTAGCGCTGTTTGCCTTCAGCAGCCTTTTGCCAGCGCTCAGCATTTTTGCAGTTCCCCTGGCAATCGCCTTCCTTGTATTTGCTGTGGAGATGCTGCTGGTGCTGGGGAGGTAGTTATTTTTCATTTTATTTTTTAACACAAAATAGAGAAATAGCCTCAGAGAGCTTCATTCCACCTCCCGTATCGAAATCCTGAACTCCTTGCCCTCTATTTTCCAGACCTTTTCGTAACCTTCATGGGTAAGCTGCGTGGCTATCTCAAGCTGCTTGGAGCGAGTCTCCCTCGCGATGTACTCGCGCTGTGCTTCCAAGTAATCCACGATTTCCTCATCGCCAACGCTCACCTTTGTGGAGATATAGGCCTCCACCGCTAAATCAAGCTCCTTGCGCATCTCCTGTATCCTGCGTACCACCTCGCGAGCGTAGCCGAGTTCCAGAATCTCTCTCGTCTTCGTGGCGTCTATGTATACAACGCCGTGGTCGAAGCTGGCAGAAGCCATATTCTCAGGCAGGCGCTTCTTAAACTCCACATGCTTCTCCTTTATAAGTACCTCCTCACCCTTTACCGTAAGCGGGTAGCCCTTTTCTATACCAGCGTGGAGCTTCCTCGCGTCCTCCCTCCTAATCGCCTCAGCCACATCCTTGGCCAAGCCCTTAAACTCAGGACCCAGCGTGGCGAAATTCGGCTCCGCTACCAGCTCTACCTCAGCAGGCTCTTCCCCTGGCGGGAGAATCACCAGCTCCATAGCGTTGCCCTGCCTCTTTATGAGCTCCTCCAGATGCTTCGCAGCCTTAGCTGCCCTATCATCAATGGGAGAGAATATTAGCCTCAGCACCGGCCATCGCCGTTTTACGCCCAGCTTTTCCCTTGCGCTGGCAGTAGCCTCCACTACGCCCCGAGCTACAAGCATGTCCTCCTCAAGCTCTTTATCGATGTACTCCTCATGAGGCGAGGGGAACTTTTCGAGGTGAACGCTGTCCTCGCCTATCCCGAGGCTCGCCACGAGGTTTTGATAAATCTCCTCGCTCACGTGTGGCGCTATTGGTGCAAGAAGCTTCGCAAGGTGGCACAGAACGCGATAGAGCACCGAGTAGGCTGCGATTTTATCAATGCTCTCCTTCTCCACCCAGGTGCGCGGTCTCACAAGCGTAATGTACCACCTGCTCAAGTCCTCGACTATAAACTCATTCAGAGCGCGGGTTGCCTTGTACAGGTGCAGCGTATCAAAGGCTTCAGAAACCTCCTTAATCACAGAGTTCAGCTTGGAGAGAATCCACTTATCCTCGCTGCGGCAGTGCTTTCGCAGGTTAGGGGGAACCTTCTCTGGCGTAAACCCATCGAGGCTCATATAGGTGGTAGCAAAAACGTAGACGTTCCACAGGATGTTGAACATCTTCGATACAACCTTCACCTCTTCCCAGTTGAAGCGCAGATCCTCCCAAGGCTTGTTTGCCCACAGCACGTAAAAGCGAAGGATGTCAGCGGAGAAGCGCTCTATAACCTCCTCCGGCGTAACAACATTGCCCAGGCTCTTGCTCATCTTCTCCCCTTTCTCGTCGAGGGTGAAGCCATGCATCAGTACCCGCCTGTAAGGCACCTCGTCAAAGGCGAGCAAACCGCAGCCCAGCTGGGAGTAGAACCATCCGCGAGTCTGGTCATGCCCCTCTGTTATAAAGTCCACAGGGTAAAGGGAGCGGAAGGGTTCTTCCTTTGCCGGGTAGCCCAGTGACGCCCAGCCGGCGACGCCTGAGTCGAACCAAACGTCGAGCACATCGCTAACGCGACGCTTCTCGCCCCCGCACTCGCAAGCGAAGCTCACATCCACGTAGGGGCGGTGAAGCTCCTTCACCTTGCCCGCCTTTGCCTCCAGCTCAGCCTTTGAGGCGATAACCTCCATGCTTCCGCAGCTATCACACACCCACACCGGCAAAGGGATACCCCAGTAGCGCTGCCTTGAGATGGTCCAGTCCTTTGCATTTGAAATCCAGTCCTTAAAGCGGGCGCTGCCCGCCCACTCGGGAATCCACTCAACGCGCTCTATCTCGCTGAGCATCTTCTCTTTAAGCTTTGTAATCGCAATAAACCACTGCTCTGTGGCGCGGTAGATTATGGGCGACTTGCAACGCCAGCAGTGACCGTAGCGGTGGGTGATGTGCTCCGCCTTAAGCAGAGCCCCCTTCTTGCTTAAATCCTGGATGATTACCTTGTCATCCTTCTTTGTTTTATATCCTGCGTATTTGCCAGCTATTTCAGTAAATCTGCCCTCCTCGTCCACAGGGCAGATCGCAGGTATACCATAGCGCTTCGCTGCCTCGAAGTCCTCGGGACCATGCCCAGGAGCGCAGTGCACTAAACCTGTGCCCTCGCCCAGGGTTACGAAATCTGCCAGAATAACCCTGTAAGCGTTCTCCGGAGCCTCCACCTTTATGTAGTCCTTCAGCGGGTTCTCGTACTGCAAGCCTTCAAGCTCTCTACCCTTGAACTCCTCTAACACCTCGTAGCTGAGCCCGAACTTGTCTTCAAGAAGGTGCACCAGCTCTTTTGCTATTATGAGCTTCCCCTGAGAAGTTTTCACCTTAACGTAGTCGAAATCGGGGTGAACCACAACCGCGAGATTGCCTACCAGCGTCCAAGGCGTAGTTGTCCAGATGAGCAGGTATTCGTTCTCAGCACCAACGACTGGAAACTTCACATAAATGCTCGGGTCGGTGCGCTCCGCATACTCTATCTCAGCGTCAGCAAGCGCAGTCTCACAGCGCGGGCACCACGTTACGACGCGCAGGTCTCGAGTGAGGAGGCCCTTTTCGTGCGCTCGCTTTATCGTCCACCAGGCTGACTCGATGTAGTCATCCTTCAGCGTCATGTATGGCTCATCCCAGTCCATCCACACGCCTAGACGCTTAAACTGGGAGGTCATTATTTCCACGTGGCGCAGAGCCCAGTTTCTGCAAGCCTCGATGAAGGCTTCGACGTTCTCCTCAATCTCCCGCTTGTTCTTTATGCCCATCTCCTTCTCTACCTTCACTTCGATGGGCAGGCCGTGACAATCCCAGCCAGGCTGGCGGCGCACATTATAGCCGCGCATCGCCAGGTAGCGCAGTATCGCATCCTTCATTATCTTATTCCAAGCGGTGCCGAGATGAATCGCTCCGCTCGCATAGGGAGGACCGTCCAGGAAGTAGTACGCAGGCTTATCCCTTAGCGCCTCCTTGCTCTTTTCATAAACCTTATGCTCCTTCCAGAACTTCTGAACCTTCTCCTCCAGCTTTTTCAGGTCGATGTTTCGCGGTGCCGGCGCTATCATGAGGATCCCTCGCTATCTTAAAGAGGTTATTTTATTAAGGCTGGGAGGATATAAAGGTTAGCGTGGGAGAGCCGAAAAATGCTAAAGGAAAGGTCGAGCAAGCGCTCATGCTCCTCGCCAGCGTTGAGGCTGAGAGCATAAGTGTTAAAGAGGCAGTGGAGATTGTGGAGCTTGTCACCGCCGTGCCTGAGCTCGTGAGGAGAACAATTGCCATAGCTGAGGAAAGGGGCATTGTCAAAAGAGAGGGTGGCAGGCTGGTAATAAGGGAAAGAGTCGTTGGGACAAAGGGGCATGGTGTCCAGGTTAAGCGCCGAGAATGCAATGCTCAATGCATGCGCTGTGGACGGAGGATTTCCACATGCTTCTTCCTTATCGTCGCTGAGTCTGAATTTGGCCCCTTCGGTAGCGAATGTATAAAGAGGCTCAGGCTAGGAACGCAAAGGTTATAAGGACATGCACGTTATGAATATCAATCAGGTGCTGCTATGCGTTTAAATGCAGAAGAACTTGAGAAAAGGGGAAAGCTGGTAAAGAAGGATGAGCGCTATGAGGTCTACGACATAGAGATGGAAGACCTAGTGCTCTCCCTCACAAAGCTCTTCCCTGGCAAAGCCACGTCTGGACACTACCACGAGGATAGCGAGGAGGTGTACTACTTCCTGAGTGGTAGGGGCAAGATAAAGCTAGGCGAGGAAGTGCACGAAGCTCAGGCTGGGGACATATTCACAGTGCCCAAGGACACCTTCCATCAGGTTATCAACACTGGCGATGATGTGTTAAAGTTTATAGCTGTATTTGAAAAGTATGAAGGGCGGGGGACGAAGCTCAAGGCGATAATTCCCGCGGCTGGACACGGAACGCGCTTCCTTCCAATAACCAAAGCTCAGCCAAAGGAGATGCTTCCGGTTTTTGATAAACCTGTGATTCAGTATGTGGTTGAAGAGGCTCTGGACGCGGGCATCGACAACATTTTAATAATCACAGGCAGGGGTAAGCGCGCCATCGAGGACCACTTCGACCGCTCACCTGAGCTGGAGCAGTTCCTCGAAAAGGCAGGGAAGCTGGAGTACCTTGAAGAGATAAGAAAAATCAGCGAGCTTGCAAACATAACCTACATACGCCAGAAGGAGGCTCTTGGTCTTGGGCATGCGGTGCTCCAGGCGCGAGAGTTTGTGGGCAACGCCTACTTCGCGGTGCTCCTGGGAGACGTTATAACAAAGCCCGCGTGCATAAGGGATATGCTGGAGGTGCACAAGCGCTACAGAGCCAGCGTAATTGCCCTGCAGGAAGTGCCCAAGCAGGAAGTTAGCAAGTACGGCGTCGCTGAGCTGGGCAAGAGCCTGGGAGAAGGAGTGTATGAACTAACTGATGTGATAGAGAAACCCTCACCCGAAGAAGCGCCCTCCAATCTCGCCATCACTGGCAGGTACATCCTGAGCAGTAAAATTTTCACCTACCTTGCACAGGGTGAGCGAGGCTATGGTGGCGAGATTCAGCTCACCGACGCGATCAGGAAGCTAATCCAAGATGGAGAGCGCGTGGTAGGTTACATCTACCCAGGCAAAGTCTTCGACATAGGAAACAAGCTGGACTGGATTAAGAGCACCATAATGCTCAGCCTGGAGAGTGAGTTCAGGGAAGAGATAGAGAGGTTTCTCAGAGAGCTTGGCTACGCCCACTGATTTTGACACCATACTCAGCACTTATGTAAATCTGTATTCTGTAAATAGGAGGTATTGTAAACATTAATACACAATATTTATATATCATTAATTGTTAATAATTATTTCCATAGGATGCATAGGAAGCAAAGGTGACAAATAAGGGAAGTGGTGGGTGTGAGAGTGGTGTTGCCCTGCAGGGGGGAAAGCGGTGCAATTTCTCCGGGGAAACTTCTGGTGTAAGTTTCGAAAGCTGAAAAGCAAAGTTTATGTAAGCTCCTATAGTAGGAATTACTTAACAAATAAAAGGGGGAGTGGGTCATGAAGTCATCTCTTCGCTGTCCAAAGTGCGGAAGTTTAAATGTAGAGAAAGGACATCAAGAAGTATTTCCCAGCACTTTTATGAAAGATACTAAATATTCGCTGATAAAGGCTCTTACAAGCTCCAAAGAATTTGAAATATACGCCTGCATGGATTGTGGATACGCCGAATGGTATATCCAGGAGAAGTACCTTGAGGATGGAAACCGGGCAAAGGCTGTTGCAAGTTCCAGAGCCTAGATTTCCAACTCCTTCAGATGAAGGAGGTTATAGGCGTGAGAAGAGCCAGGAATACAAAGAAGAATGGGCCAATTTACATCTTCAACGACTTCTACGACAGGGGCAATGACCTTTATCTCTACGACTCAAAGGAGGAGCGGCGTTACTACGTGACCAAATCCTTCTTTCAAGCGGGTATAGATAAAAATAAGCTCTGCATTTATGCATTTCCCAGGAAACAGGATAGATTCCAGTTCAAGAGCTTTTCTGGTGATGCTTTTCGTGAAATAGAGCTCATAAGAGGGAATATAAAGATGCTAAAAGGGAGGGACCTAGAAGCATTTTATTCTGATTTTGAGGAGCTCAAGGATTATGCAAAAGATAATGGATATGAGGGCATCCACCTGAAAATCGACTTCGGCAAAGTTAGAGATGATATAATCGACGAAGTTATCGAGCTTGAAAAAAAGCTTCATAATTCCACGAATGGCATTCCCGTAGCCTCAATAAGCTCATACAACATGAATTTTCTCAACCAGGATGCTGTTAACAGCCTCACAAAGCTTCATGACAGGGTGATGATAACCACCGAAAAAGGGGAAACTTCAATAGCATTTTTCCAGCAGCCAAAAGCAAGACCGGTGCACATCCCGAGAATTGAGGTTATTTCTTCGAAAATGATGGAGCAGATCGTCAAGAAGTCTCTCCAGATTATAATTCTATCCCTCCTGAAGCAGCAGCCCATGTGCGGGTTTGACATAATCAAGAGCCTGGTGCACAACTTCAATGTGCTTCTCAGCCAGGGCACGGTGTATCCAATTCTGTACTCGCTGGAAAAGGAGGGATACCTCAAGACGGTTATAAAGTCGGATAACAAGACAAAGCTTTATGTGCCCACAGAGATGGCCCATGAGTACATAGAGCGCCAGATACGAGAGTATATCCAAGCTCAGGAGAAGATACTCGCCCTTATCGCGAGGGGATTGAAATGAAGATAATGGTCGTGGACGACGATGATATAATCATCGAAGCCATGAAGAATATCCTCACGCCTGAAGGGTTCACAGTCATTGGGGCGAGAAGCGGTGAGGAGTGTCTGCGCATACTTGAAAGGGAGAAACCAGACTACATCTTTATAGATATCCAGATGCCAGGTATGGACGGTTGGGAAACCCTGCGGGAGATCAAGAAGAGGGAGGAACTTCGCCACATTCCCATTGCAATGCTCACCGCCCAGCCTCTGACAAAGGAAACCCTGAAAAAGGACGACATCTACGCGCTTGTGGATTACGTGGTCAAGCCCTTCACTAAGAGGGATATAACAGAGACCCTGAAGCAGGCGCTCGTGCTCGTCTGAGGCACTCAGATTTTTTCATGCTTTTTCGTCGTCAAAGTTGAGATTTGGCTTCTCGTGCTCGGAGAGTTGTTATAAAGCCGAGATGTTTGATGTTCCACCACGCGGTGTCTTTTACTTCTATTTTTGGTCTCTATATTTATCATGCTGAGCCTCTAAAAGAGATCCACTATCCTGGGTGTCTTTAGCTAACCGTTTCTGTGCTTAATTTTCAGTGAGGCTCCAGAACTTTTTGTTGTGTGAGTTTAGAATTACCAAGAGGGGAGTATGGAGCTTGTGAGCAGGCGTCTCGGCTAGCAGAGAGCGCCGCAACAAAAATCAGAAGGAACAGAATAATCCGGTGCTAACCAGCGGGAGAAAGCCACAGGGTTTAGATTGGATGCGGACGACGGGTTCACACCCAATTTCTAACGAAGATGGAGCGAATCCCGCTGGGCGAAACCCTGGTGATTTCGCTCATTGTTCCGCCCACTGGCAGGATTGTTATTGTGAACTCCTTGTTTCCCTCAAGCGGATATGCTCTGTTGTTGGCCTCTATCCAGAAGTGCAGCTCTACATATTCCCCCTTCTCAAGCACATTGTTGTGGTTCTGCTCAAACACAGGCACCACGTAAAAATCAGCCACCCCGTTCGCTATACCAGAACTGCTGTTTGTGCTGTTCTCCGCGAGGCTCAAGTCGTTAGTAATGGTCGCGTTATGCCTTATCCCGCTTATGTATACATCTCCGGAGTAGTAGTTTAAAATTATATCGTCATAGCGTATTTCAGAGCTTCCCGGCGCAAGGGTTACCAGGATTATGAGCTTTGTTATGTTTGGTCCGCCGTTGTTCCAAGTTTCGTTGGCGTAGGCGTAACCGGTTAAGTCCACTATCTTAACATTGGTGGAGACCTCCTTCGTCGCCTCCTCGCCGGTAGACCTTGCCTTTGATTGAAGCGTGCCCGTAGTTTTAAGGAGCACGCCTGCAGTGATTGCAGCCACCATTACCATTGCTATGAATACTATAAGCGTTCCAATACCAATCTGCGCACGGTTGTTCATTGAAATCGCCGGCACTTTAATTTTTATTCCCCCGTTTTAATCTGGTAGAGTATATTATATAAACATTTTTTTTCTTATTCTGAAAATTGGCTAGGTGTTAAAGTAATATTCATCCCACACATCCATTTTTACCAGAGCTTTGATGACGTAGCGCCCTGAGGGAAGTGCGGTTATATTTGCTTCAAGAACCTCATTAGGATCCCACAGGGAATTTTGAAGGTTTGTGCTCCTGTTAACTATCCGCGTGCCCAGAATGTTCACTCTCTCCCCGTTGAGGAAGAGCATCAAGCTATCTTTAGTGAGTATCGTGCTCCCAGCGTTCAGGATGTAAACCGACGTGTTGTCGCTTCCGGGATAAACATGAATCACCTTTATCTCAGTGTTTAGCCTCTCTGATATAAGATGGGACTTCTGGGAAATTCCTGTTTTGACCGCCTGAGAAGCTTCGCTAACCACACCTGCCACGCCAGCAGCAATTATGACTGCAGCGATGAAGAAAATTGCATGCGCTGCCGTGGTACTGAATCCCATCTCAGCTGCCACCTTTAAACCTGTAATAGGGGGTCCAGAGGTTCCTGTTGAGCACTGCAACGTAGTTCCAGCCCTGTATAAGGCTGGCTGTGAGGTTTATCTCGATTATCTCATTCAGACCCCACAGCTCGTTTCCGCGTGGGTTTATCACCTCTATCGAAGAAGGTTCAACCCACTCCCCGTTTATCCTCACTTTACTCTGGTCGGGGTCCAGAGCCACGCTTCCCACATTTTCCACATAGATGGAGAGGTTATTCCCCTCGGTATTCACATGCACCACCTTTATGCCTCCCACAAGCTTCTCCTCAAGCTCTGACTTTTTTGCCAGCGCATTGCTTTCCATGTGGGATACCTGCTGGTTCAGCACACCCACCAGACTTGCTGCCACCACCACCACGCCTATGAAGAGAATGACCGAGGGCAGGGATTCAGACACTGCTAATCCCACCCGTAGTTGTAGTTATCCGCAGGCAGAGTGTGCGCATGAGGCAGAGCCTCACCCACGCGGTATTCATCCCAGACGCCGTTCTTCACAATCACCTTGACGCTGCTCTGCACACTGCGCTGGGTGGTTATCTCTACCACATCCCCAGGTCTCCAGTAGAAGCTGGGAGAGGTATTCGTAGCCACAAACTTGCCGGTTGCAATGGTTATGTTGAACCACCCCACTATACCATAAAGCTGATCAGGAGCCGGTGTGGAGGGGTTGTATACCTGGGTGTCGTCCTGGGTTGTTAGAGTTAAGGAGGGGTTTGCGCTGCTGTCGTGATATGCACCCTTAACCAAGTAGGTCTTGTTAACATAGCTCACCTGGAAGTAGCCTAGGGCGCTCACAGTATACGCATCGCTCTCGAGCCATGCGCCATCTATAACCAGAGACACATAGTCAGGGTCTAAAGTGGTGCTTCCTGTGTTCTCCACATAGATTAAAGTATTTCCTCCGCTTTCGGTTATATTCACTATCTCTATTTTGGTGCTCAGCACCTCCAGGTCTCGCTTTGACTGCTCCTTTATATTCTCGGCAAGCGTGGTCAGGTAGCTCTCGCCAGCGCTTAAAAGCTCCACCGCTGCAGTTATGCCTGCCATGAAAATTATAAGAAAGGCCGCAGCGGTGGCAAATCCCAACCCACCACCCCCTATCACACTATGCCCGACTCATCGAGCTGGTTTACAACCTCTGAGTAAAGGGTGGGGCTTACATCCATTCCCTGAAGCTTGATTATGAAGAAGAGGGAGATGATGTGCTCTAGGATGGTGAGTTTTCGATTGCCTCTCGAAGCACGTGTACCGCCGAGGTCGCGGGAATACTTTATTATCTGGTCCCTAACCTCCTTGGTTATCCAGCCAACCTCCTCATAGAATAGCAATGTTTTTATCATGCCCTGGTAGCCCACCTTCTTTATAAGAAAGTCCAACCACTTGAAGAGGAGGAGCAGCGAGTTGGGGTCGTTGTTTATCCGCGTTAGCCTCACCACTGCACCATCTGGCTTTATATCCACCATCCCCTTTTCCACCATGCGCTCCTCTAGCATCTGCCCTTCAGAAGTAGCCGACAGCACAGATTTCTTCTCCTTTTTCTCCAGCTCATTACCATTCCCGTTTTCAATCCCGTTGGAATACCCTATAAATGGATTTATCTCATTGGTCACAAGCTCATAAACAGAGAGCAGACCTTCCATATTTTTCTCAATCTTTGATATCCTTTCATCAAAACCGCTAACAAGGTTCTCAATCTTTGCCACTGTATCGCTTATCTCTGAAACCCTTTCCTCGAGCTGGGAAATAGCTTCCTGGGACACAGAAGCGGCTGGGCTAAAGCTCTCCTCCGCCGGTGCCTCCCCGAAGGGCGGAGCATCACTTGCTTTATCTTCAGCCTCAGAAAAGAAGGGCGGGAGGTCCTCATCCTCTGCGTCTGTTTTCACCACCTCTCCAAAGGGCGGCACCTCTGATTTTTCCTCTTCCAGCGCCTTTTCGTTCAGTTCCCCAAGGTCGATCTTCTTATCCTTCAATCCGAGAACCAGCCCAACGCTAAGCAGTTCAAGCATCAATTTTTATCCCCTCTCTCCTCGTATTTACCTGGTTGACCGGTATATCACGCCTCATTCTGAGAAGTTCCACTTCTTTTCTGGCGGATCTCAACTCTCTCTCCAGCTCTTTTATCCTTCTTCTCAGGTTTCTTATGTTTATCTCCTTTATTATTCCTAATCTGTACCATTTCTCGATTTCTTTTGCTGCCAAGGTGGGGTTTCTGAGATTCTGAACCTTCGATCTTTTAAACCACTCTTCGAGTTCCTTCAAACTGTAGAGCAGCTCCAGGTCTTCACTGGGCAGGTTTATGCCGCGCACCTCCCCCAGCACAGGCTGCGATATCCTCTTTTTTACAGGTATGGGATCGCTCACATTCATCCTGCCCTTCAGGAGAGCGCCGTAGGTTATCAGAGCAATGGCGGCGAAGGCTACGTAGAGAATAAACCAAGTCGCCAGGTTACCTTCCTTGTTTACCACAAGATTTACAGGTAGTAGCATTATAAGCATGCCCACTGTCGCTGTCAGTGACCAGTATAGACTCCACACCATCTTATTCTTCCTCTTTATATAACTCTCAAGTTCATCCATCAGCACAGCATCTGGCGAGGTCTGGATTATATACATCCCCCCATGTATGTTATAATAACCCCATTTTTCTGTCTATTTAAAGGTTGTTTTTCGGAAAATGAAGCTGGAAGAAAAATAAGCCATATAGTTTTTCGAATCTTTTTACGTTTTTCGAAACTAAACCTATATCTACCTTAATTGATAATTTTGAAGAAGGTGTTAAAAATGTGGAGCTGTCCTGTTTGCGGATCAACGGAGTTTGTTCTAACGCCAAATGGGGGTAAAGTGCAGAAGGTACGCTGCGCTACATGCGAACGTACCTTTATACTTGAGGAGCTCCGCCTCCTTGACGGATACAGCAGAAACTGGTAGCTCACAGTTCTCTCACGCCTTCCCTCACGGTTCTTACCAAGAGCTTCCCGGAAGAGGTGTCAAATTCCAGGGTTCTCCCAACATTTCCACCGGTATCTTCAGCAACTATCCTTATATCTTCTTTTTCAAGGATATTTTTTACAGCGATGACATTTTTTCTTCCTATATAGTCATTTTTTGGTGTAAAATAGAACATCTTCGCCCCACCTGCTATCTTTGCAACAATTCTGGATTTTGATGCTCCGAGTTTCAGCATCTTCTCAATTGCCAGAGGAATAGCGGTGTCCACATACTTTGCTCTGTTCTCCACTGGTTGGAAATTCCTGCTGCTGGGCAGCATTATATGAGCTAAAGACCCAACCTTGGACGTGGAATCGAAAAGGGCGACGCCAACACAGGAACCCAACCCAATACTCACCAGCTTCGCTGGTTTGGTCGCGGCTTTAACGTCGGCGATGTCTACAACAATCACCGGCGGAGACATGCTCAGGCACCCATCCCCACCTTCTCCCTGAGAAGGGCGATTATCCTGTCAAGAGACTCCGGATCAGGCATGAGAAAGATTTTCCCTGTTATCTGCTTCTGCTGGAACATGAACTTGGTTTTGAAAAGTATAACCTCATTCGCTTTTTGCGCCTGCTCGAGCATGATAAAGTCCAGAATGGCGACGCCCATATCAACTGCTAAAGCAGGAGGCGCGGGCATTATCTTCAATCCCAGAAAGTCTGCAAGTGCATTTGAGAAGTGAGAGGCCATTATGTTGCCCACCTCCTGTAAAACAGACACCTCCATATCGGAAAGCTCCTCCGATGCAGATGGCATACCTGTGATCTGGGTCACGAGTTCCACCACCGAGGCTATATCAAGGAGAAGCATTATGACACCGCATATATCACCCTGAAGCTCCACATACACCCCAGCCACGAGGTCTTCTCCTCCCTCGCTGGCGAGCAGTTCTTCCACAGGCTTTATCTCAAGCGCCGGCACCTCTATGTCCACCTTAGTATTCGTCAGCTCAGCGAGGGAGTTTGTGGCGTGGCTAGCGCCAATGCTCCCCACCTCGCGCAACATATCCTTCTCAAGCTCGTTCAACATCACTTGCCCTACCATTCTCCAACCCCCAGAGAAGCTATGTCAAGAATTAGAGACACTCTGCCATCGCCCAATATGGTTGAGCCTGCAAACCCACGTACGTCCCTCAGCTTTCCATCCAGGCTCTTTATCACTATCTCCTGCTGTCCTATAAGCCCGTCAACCGCAAGGCCTATGAGGTTGCCTCCCTTCTCCACTATCACAACGGGACGATTATGCTTGCTGTTGGTTCCCGAAGATTTTCCTAGAAGGGAGAGAAGGTCATACACCGGCAGAATCCTGCCCCTAAGCTGAATAACCTCCTGTCCCATTACAGTACTTATATCCTCCGCCTTCACATTCAGAATCTCATTCACGTTGTTCAATGGAATGGCGTATATCTTCCCGCCAGCGGAGATGAGCAACGCCTTTGTTATCGCAAGCGTTAGAGGCAGCTTGAGCACAAACCGTGTGCCCTTATCCACCTCAGATTCAAGCTCAACGGTCCCACCGAGGGAGAGTATCTTGTTTCTCACCACGTCAAGCCCAACGCCTCTACCTGAGATGTCGGTTACCTTATCCGCAGAGCTGAAGCCAGGGGTAAATATAAGCATCTTTGCTTCGTCGTCGGACATCTTTGCTGCTTCACTTTCGCTTATTAACCCCTTCTCGACGGCGATTCTCTTTATTTTCTCTGGGTCGATTCCTCTGCCGTCGTCCTCGACGATTATCTCAACGTGGTCCTTAACCCTCCTTGCCTTAAGTAGTATCCTTCCCTTCTCATCCTTTCCCTTTCTAACCCTCTCCTCCGGTGCCTCTATGCCATGGTCTATGCAGTTCCTGAGGAGGTGTACCAGAGGGTCACCTATCTCATCTAGCACCGTCCTGTCAAGCTCTATGTCCTTACCCTCAATCACAAACTCAACAAGCTTTCCCTCCTTCTTGGCGAGATCTCTGACCATCCTCGGGAACCTGTCAAAGACATACCTCACCTCCACCATTCGCATCTCCTGTACCTCTTCCTGTAGGCTTGTGGTGAGTTTGTCAATGTAGGCAAGAGTTTCGTTGAGTTCGTCAATCGCATACTTGTTTTTAATTTGGAAGAGCCGGCTCTTGCTTATCACAAGCTCCCCAACGAGGTTCATCAGAGAATCTAGGCGCTCTATTGACACGCGCACCGTTTGCACGCTCTTTATATCTCCCACTTTTTTAGCCTTGCCCTCTTTTGCAGGTGACGCTTCACCTGAGTAAATCTCTACCCTGCTCACCTCGCTCACTTTTTTAAGCCTTGCCCTTATTTCCTCCTCGCTTGCGTTGGTTTTCAGAAATATTGAGAAGCTGCGGTCGAAGTTGCCGTCCTCCAGCTTCTCCTCGTCGGGGATGCATTTTACAATCTCTCCCAGCTCCCTGAGTTCCCTGAAAGCCATGTAAACCCTTACCGACTTAAGGGTGCAGTCCTCGTCAAGCTGTATATCAATCCTTTTAATCCCCTCCTCCGGCAAGGAGACCTCTACTTTCCTCCCCGCTGCATCTTTATCACCTTTCCTTTTTATTTGAGTGAATTTGCTCAGCTTCTGGCTAACCTCCTGGGCGTCGATGTTCTCCTCATCGCTCTCTGAGAGGGAATCCAGCGCCGACTCAAGAATATCCACAGCCTCGAACAGGACGTCTATAACCTCAGAGCTTATCTCCAGTTCTCCATTCCTAACTGCATCGAGAAGGTTTTCCATATCATGGGTTATCTGTGCCATGCCTTCGTAACCCATCGTAGCGGACATACCCTTAAGGGTATGGGCTGCCCTGAATATCTCTGTGATAACCTCCTTATTGCCGGGATTCTTCTCCAGCTCCAGAAGCCCCTGAGTCAGAGAGTTGATGTGTTCCATCGACTCACTTATAAAGACGTCCTTATAGTTCTCCATGAACCCCTCCCCTTTGCCTCGAAGCTAGCAGAGCTTCTCAATTACCTCGAGCACCTTATTCTCCTTGAAGGGCTTCACAATGAAATCCCTTGCTCCAGCATCAAGCGCTTCCTTGACCATAGCCTCCTGTCCTAGGGCACTTACCATTACTATCTTCGCCTCCGGGTCAATTGCCATAATCTGCCGCACCGCCTCTATTCCATTCACTTCCGGCATTATTATGTCCATTGTTACAACGTCTGGCTTGAGCTCCGTATATTTCTTCACGCCTTCTGCGCCGTTCTGGGCCTCCCCAACTATTTGATGCCCGTTTTTACCCAGAATGTTCTTCAGCATCATTCTCATAAAGGCAGCATCGTCCACAATCAACACCTTTGCCATGTCCTCACCTCCTCCTGTTTACTGGAAGTATGACCTTGCACGTGCACCCTCTGTTGCGCCCCATGCTCTCAATCTTAATACTCCCCCCATGAAACTCTATTATCTTCCTAGCAAGCGTTAATCCAAGACCTATTCCGGGATACTTCCGTGATGTAGAGGAGTCCTCCTGGTAAAAGGGTTCAAAAATCCTCTCTAGGTTCTCCTCTGCTATACCTACGCCCGTGTCCTCCACCGCTATCTCCACCATCCCATTCCTTACATGTGTGCTCACTCTGACCAAGCCCCCTCGCTTGTTAAACTTTATGGAGTTGTCAATTATTTGCTCAACCGCATAGATTAAATAGGCGGGGTCTACCTCCACCTTTGGCAGGTCTCGAAGCTCCATCTCAACTCTCACACCCCTCTGCATGGCAAAGGGAAGCTTTTCTTTTACAGCTTTCTGGACCAGAGTGGAGATGTTCTCTCTCCTGAACATAAGTGTCATGACGCCGCGCCGGATCTTGGATAGCTCAAGCATCCCGTCTATTATCCGGTTCTCACGCATGAGGTTTCTCCTTGCCATTAGCAGGATTCTCTTCCTCTTCTCCGTATCCTCCTCTTCTAATGCCAGGTCGATGCACCCAAGGGAGATGGTGAGGGGAGTTTTCAGCTCATGGGAAACAATGGCGAGGATGTCACTGGTTACACCTTCAAGGTCTCTCAGCCTCCTGTTGACACTCAAAAGCCTAGAATACGATCTTTCAAGTTCCGACTTAAGCCTCCGTATTACCCCTGAAAAGTCGGCTATCGCCACTAGAACCCTTCTGACATTTCCTCCTGAATCTCTGATCGGATAAAAAGTAAACTGATACGGCCCCGGAATGCCAGTGCATGGTTGCTTATCAATTATGTTGAGAGGCTCACCTGAGGCAAAGGTCTGGAGAACCGGACAGGAATGCGCAGAGAATACGCAGTTGAATATCACCCTGCAAGAGGAGCAAACCAGTTTGTCCATGGGCATGTGCACAAGCTTTGCGAACTCATCGTTGCATGAGCATACCCTCAGCCTGCTGTCTATCTCAACTATAGCGATTCCTACTACCCCTCCCCTATCCACAAGGGCAGTCCTGAGTTTGGCGTTCTTGCGGCTATCTAAGGCTGCGTGTGCAGATACCCCAAAATACTTGGCAACTGAGGTGTAATCCCCCCTTCCCATGTCTATCATTCTCTCCAAATTTAAAGAGAGGTGAAGGTTAATAAAGGTTATTTTTCAGGACTCAAAACAGAAAAAAGAAGAGAATGGAGATACCCCTCTGCTCACTGTGGCCCATGAGTCTGCTCTTCCAACTCATAGGTGATGCTCTGGCCTCTTGTGCTATAATAGACGATCTTATCCCCCACTATCTCAAAGGCATCGTATCGCATCCTCTTACCCCCCAACACTTGTTTTTCAGGTCTTTAAATAAAGTTTATTTTTCGGATCTTGAACAACGGGTATTATCACAGTTTCGGCTACCGAAAAGTTAAGTTAATATATATAGTTTAAATATTCCTTAGTGATATATACTGTTGAAAAATCCATAGTTCGGAGGATTAAAATTTGAAAAAAATTTTAATTGTTGACGACGAAAAGGAGATAACCCATCTTGTGAAAAAGCTTCTGGAGCCTGAGGGTCTCGAAGTAATTACCGCAAACTCTGGAAAGGAAGCTCTGTCACTTCTCAAATCCTTTACTCCAGACTTTATATTTCTCGACCTTTTCATGCCCGAGATGTCGGGCTGGGATTTGCTGAAAGAGATAAGGAAGAAGCTGAAGGATGTGCCCGTGGCAATGCTCACTGTTCAGCCCCTTTACGAATCGATTGAGAGGGAAGAAGTTGAGGAGATAGTTGACTACATAACAAAGCCCTTTGACAAGGTGGATTTGATAGAAACTCTAAAGCAAATTCCCGACTTTTTTGCGGAGGGAGATAATGCTGGAGGGGGAGATTCCAAACAGGAAACTGGTGGAGAGGATAGTTGAGCTGTCAGCAGATGCGATGTTGCTCCTGGATTCCAGAGGTAAAGTGACGTATAGCATATGCAGCCCTTCTTTCAATCTCTGCAGCGAGCTTATGGGAAAGCCTCTGCTTGAGCTCTGGTTGCCTGAACTCAGGCGTGAGGGAGAGAGAATTATCCACGCGGCTATGCATGGAAGGATGCTCAGGGGCATAATCTCAGGGTGGAAATCAAGCGGCCATGAGCCAGTAGTGGTTAGCCTCTCCCTCGCACCACTGGATGAGGAAAACCCTGAGAGTGGTGTGATTGTAATTGTAAGGGACATAACCAGAGAAGTGGAGGCAGAGAAGAGGGTTAGCAGATACATTCACGAATTGATGGAGTACGTTAAGCACGTGGAGAACTCGAACCAGCTTAAAGATACCTTCGCAGATATAATGCGGCATGACCTGCTTAATCCCCTCTCTGCAATTAAAAGTGTGGCTTCCACAGGCAATATTGGAAAGGAAGGCATAGAGCTTATAAAAAAGAGTGTGGAGAGGATAGAAAAAATAGTTTCCACCTTCTCCAAGTATGCCCTCCTGCATAGCCTTGAGGACCTTGACTTCCAGGAAGACAACCTCGCAAAGATGCTGGACGAGGTTGTGGATATGCTGGCACCTGTGGCAGAGGAGAAGGGGATAAGCATTGTGAGAAACTACCCTGCTGAAATCAGGGCACGTTTCAGCCCTTTTCTTGAAGAGGCAGTCGCCAACCTGCTTTCAAATGCGATAAAGTTCAGCCCCCCTCGCGGAGAGGTAACCCTTGAGGTTCTCGTGGACAAGTTTTACTTAACAATAAGGGTAAAAGATCAGGGCATCGGCGTGCCTGACAGGTACAAGAAAAGTATATTTGAGCGCTTCGTGAGGGGTAAAAAGGAAGGCATTCAGGGCTCAGGGCTTGGTTTGGCGATTGTGAAGCGCATAGCAGAACTCCACTCCGGCGAGGTGTGGGTGGAAGATAACGTGGTGGAGTACCAGGATAACTCGGGCAGGGTGCATCAGAAGAAGCGGGGAAGTGTTTTTGTGCTCAGGATACCTCGAGGTGTGGGATAGAAAAAAATAAGGTACGCTTCCCAACTTCTTTAATGCCTTCGACCACAGTCTTACCGTGCTGGTGAACTTTGACTCGACGATTATAAAGGTGTCGCTCCTCCGCAAGGCACAGTAGATTACTTCATCGGCTGAGCCTCAGTTGTGTGGTTTTGGCAACAGAACCGACCTTTACAACCTAAAATAGAGCGCTATCCCGGAGTTCAACTAGTTCAATAGGAGGGAAATATGGCTGCATATACCCCACATCACCATTTATAAAATTCTCCAGTAAGCAGGACTGGTGTGGTGGAATGAGGTGTAAAATTAATTAGGGATACTAAACTTGACATAACTTCGATACCCTTTTCAATGGTGAATGTTCACGATCTCGATCAGCCTAAGCTCCCATAACTTTTATATATCTCCCCTTCCACAGCCTAGAATCCCATCCACAACTTGGACAGAAGCGACTCTTATCCTGGTTAAATGGTCTTTTACAACTTAAGCACTTGTACAGTCTTTTTCCCACGGTCTATGCCTCCTCATCCCCCTACATCCCATTTTTATTTTATATTTCCCAAGGTGGCTTCTCCTCTGATTCCTGCATGCTCTCCTTTCTGCTTTTGATCCGCTCCTCTATCTTAGCCATGTCATCCCAGTCTTCCTGAACCTCCTCCTTCGCTGGATATGCGTTCCTCGCAAAGGTGAGGAACACCTCGCCTAGAGGAGTCATCTTAACCTCGGTAGCTGCCCGCTGCACAATCCCGTAGTATTCCAGCACCTTCAGCGCTTCGTTCACCTCCTCTTTTGGCAGGTCGCTTTTCTGCACAATCTCCTGAAGCTGCATGGTGCCCTTCTCCAGAAGATTCAGAAGCACAATATCGCTCGCCGTTGGTAGCACCGAGAAGGCATCTATCTGCTCAAGGGTAATTTCATACACACACGCAGCGCCACCTGCGTTTCTGCACTCTACCTCCCTTATTGTGACGCCAATCTTCAGGTTCTCCATGAAGAACCTTCCCACTGCCGTCGAAGTTGTGTGACATGCCCCACCCGGCACCATTGCACAAACGTGGCAGCCCTCCACACGGAGGCGGTAGGTTAGCGGTGCCTTGCTTTGGAGCGAGACCTTTTCGCCAATTCCCGCGCGCATGAGCATGTTCTCAATCAGGAGCCGAAGCCTGTCATCCTCGAAAACACCTGTCGCGGAAGAGCGCAGAAATGCTCGCCTCGCAGCCACTGGCACTGTGATACTTTCAAGGAAATCATTAACCCTCTCTTCAACCTCAAATAATTTCTCAAAGCTTCCCAGCAGCTCTGAGAAGTTCAGAGGTTCCTCCTCAAACCCCTGAAGCTCAACATTCATTATCCTCCGGATGTCCTCCTCATTCAGATAGAAATACAGGTGACAGTAGGTGAAATCAGAATCCTGCAGGGAAGTACTGAAAAAGAGCACACCCTCCTTATTTACGCCGAGAGCTGCAAGAAGGTCCGGAATTGAGCGAATTCTGCCTGCGCTCAAATCTGGAG
The DNA here is from genome assembly GCA_002010065.2 of Candidatus Pyrohabitans jungbluthii. GTDB lineage: Archaea > Hydrothermarchaeota > Hydrothermarchaeia > Hydrothermarchaeales > BMS3B > Pyrohabitans > Pyrohabitans jungbluthii. The sequence goes on from MTMD02000008.1 coordinate 376,824, forward strand.
AGGAGATTTTCACCTTCACCCCAAAAAAATCAGAAATCGCCTTTACGAAGGAACCTGCCATCTTTCTGCCTACTTCCTGGAGCATACCATCAAGCTCCGAAACGGAACCGGGATTACCAATACACTGACCTACTTTCAGCGCACCCTTAATAGGAAAAAAGAAGAGAAGGGTACCTGTTATTGCATCTCCAAAGGTATAGACGCTGACAATCACCCCCTCCTCTCCCACCTTCTCCGCCATATCCTTCCCCGCTATTACGTCTATCACCGGCGGCGTTATTGACACCTTTGCGCTCAGCATATCCGAGAGGGAGCTTGCAGAGTGGCTAGAGCCAATGTTTCCAACCTCACGCAGCGCATCCTTAGCAAAACTGCTGAGGTTCACTTATACCCCTCCTCCATCATTATGAGCTTCCCCTTCTCTGTGAGTATCCCTGCCTCTGTGCATATCCCCTCTCGCTTAAACTCCTCCAGAATGCTCACTATCTCATCGTAATCACGCTTGACAAGGGGCATTATGTTCTCAGGCCTCCTCACACCGTGATAAAGCGCCTTAAGCACCAGCCTCTTGGCGTCGGTAAATTTAATGGCGCCCACGGTATCAGAGGCCGTGGGGAGCACGCTCATTAGGGCGTTGTAGAGGGAATAGACCTTTGGCTTCTTTCCCCCTATAAAGGTCTTGGTGTTGTCGATAACCATCACCAAGATAGAGTTTCCGCCGGCGGCGTCCTTTATCTCAGAGATGCTGACATGCTCATTGGGTATCTTTTTCCAGCCCTTATCTGTCTTTATCCAAACGTTCAAATCCGTTGAAGCAAGAACTATCTTCTTCCAGTCCTTAAAATTCGTTGAGAAGTACACATTCTCCACTTTAAAGAGAAGCTTCTCCTGCTCCGCCATGATTAGCCCCACTCAGAGATGTACTTCTTGCCGAAGGAACTGGGCGCCGTTTTCTTTACCGTGGTGGTCTGCCCTGCTTTTGGCTGAAGAATCAGGGTGAACTCCTGGTCGGGCTGAATGGGCAGATCGTTGCCCAGGTTGTCCTCAATCCAGTAGATTATCTCTACTATCTCGCTCTGCTCCAGTACAGAGTTGGGATTCTGGGGGTTCTTGTCCTTTATCCTTCTTATGTAGAACTGAGCCACGTCGGTGTCTGTACCATTTATAACATTCTCGGCTTTTGAAATTTCGTCAGTAAGACTAAGAATCCCCTGCGAGGCGTTGTTGCTTCCGGTGCCATTGAACTTTATGCCCACAATGTAGTTATCGCCGGAATGGTAGGCAAGCACCATATCCTCGTACTTCACATCCCCACTTCCTGCGGCAAGCTGCACGCGTAGTATTACCGCATTTATTCTCTCCCGAGATGTATCGTTCACATAACCTATTACATCCACAACCTTTACATTCGTCGAGACTTCTTTGGTTGCTTGCTCACCCGTTACAGTGGCCTTCTGTTGAAGTCCACCAGAAGTGCGAAGCAGCACACCTGCTGCGACCGCAGCCACGAGAACCATGGCTATGAAGATTATCAGCGTGCCAATACCCACCTGCGCCCTGCGACAGGATAGCAAATTCCTCCCCATTTTATCTCCCCGTGTATAGTGTGAATAAATGAGAATTATAAAGGTTATTTTTTGGATTTCGAAAATTAAATAAAAAAGAAAAAGAGAGATTTTTCTTGTTTATCCCCACTCTGTGGTGTACTTCTGGTTAATCACGCTGGGTGCAGTCTTCTTGACCGTTGTTGTCTGTCCTGCCTTGGGCTGCACTGTGAGCACAAACTGATCGTCCGGGTCAAGAGGCACGTCGGTGCCGTCGTTCTTCTCAAGCCAGAAGAGTATCTCTATTATCTCCCCCGGCTCAAGCACTTCGTTGGGCGTTGAATCTCTGTCCTTCAGCCTGCGGATGTAGAACTGAGCCTTGTCGTAGTCTGTACCCGAACTGAGATTGGCATTCTCTATGCCAGAAGCGATGCCCCCACTGAGGGAGTACAGACTGTCGCTCAATGCTTTTGTACTGTTGTACTTGATGCCACTCACGTAGGTGTCTCCCTCCTGGTAGGTGAGCACTATGTCCTCATACTTGACGTCGCCGCTGCCAGAGGCGAGCTGCGCCGTGAGGATGAGTGCCCTTATCTTCTTGTTGCTCGTGGTGTCGTTACTGTAGCCCACGACGTTCGTAACCTTGATGTTCGTTGAGACTTCTTTTGTTGCTTGTTCACCTGTCACCGTGGCCTTCTGCTGAAGTCCACCCGACGTCTTGAGAAGAACGCCCGCTGCCACCGCTGCAACCAGGATCATCGCTATGAAGATTATCAGTGTGCCAATTCCTACCTGCGCTCGCTTGTCCCTGAAAAATTTCTCACCCCTCATATTCCAATCACCTCCATAAAATGGAAGAGAAGGCAGGGGAGGGCATTTTCTCCCTATCCCCACTCAGTTATGAACTGCTGGGAAATCACGCTGGGCACTGTCTTCTTGACCGTGGTAGTCTGTCCTGCCTTGGGCTGCACTGTGAGCACAAACTGGTCGTCTGGTGCCAATGGATTGGTCAGCGCCAGCTCGTTGCCGCTGTTGTCCACCAGCCAGTAGACGATCTCTATTATCTCCCCAGGCTCCAGCACGGTATTGGGAGTGGAATCCTTGTCCTTGAGTCTGCGGATTTCGAAGACCGCTTTGTTCTGTGAGTCTGCTGTAGTGTTAACATTTTCCAGCGCGTCAGTGAGACTCAGTACGCCACCATAGGCGATGCCGCTCACGTAGGTGTCGCCTTCCTGGTAGGTGAGCACTATGTCGTCGTACTTCACATCCCCGCTACCAGAGGCAAGCTGAGCGGTGAGAATGATGGCATCAACGCGGTTGTTGTTGGTATTGTTGGTGTAGCCCACGACGTTCGTAACCTTGATGTTCGTTGAGACTTCTTTTGTTGCTTGTTCACCTGTCACCGTGGCCTTCTGCTGAAGTCCACCCGACGTCTTGAGAAGAACGCCCGCTGCCACCGCTGCAACCAGGATCATCGCTATGAAGATTATCAGAGTGCCAATTCCTACCTGTGCTTTCCTGTTTCTCAGAAACTCCCCAACCTTCATACAACCCCTCCTATTAGGTTTTAAGAACTAACACCCTGAGAATTGTATATATAATTTTTTTTTCGAGCTTCGAAACCACGGTTCAGATTGTGTGGATATTTTATTACACAAATATATACGTATTGTAAAAATAAAATTTTCAATCCTATATATTTATATTTCATTTGATTAACTGCCACCATGCATTGTGAAAATATGAAAAATCGCATGAATTATCATAAGCAGATAAGAATCTATTGGAATACCTATCCAGATAAACTTCCACGCGCCATTTTTGATTTTTTGGGTCATATTTAAATTTTCTGTCCGCAAACAATTTTTCAAGCTCCAGAGTATTTATTATAAAGAAATCATAGTCTATCGCATTCCTCTCGCTTTGGTCAAAATGAACCCCCACTAATACATAGAAGACATTCTCGCTAAGTATCTCCCTGTGAAGCATCCTTGATATTTCCCACCAGTAGCTGTACTGCGCTCCTCTGGGTAGATATCTGTCGAAGTACTTTTTGCTTGTTTTTATCTGAAGAGCTATAAACTTATTCCTGTTATACCCGACAACATCTATTCCTTTATCTTTCACCGGAGCAAAGCTGCCAAATTCCATGTGTGTGAGGCGATGGAAGACCTCCAAAACGCCTAAGCTGCCGGTATCCAAGGCTTCGCACCAAGTAGTTTGAAGCTCCTTAAAAAAGATATAATTTATTTTTCGAACTCCGAAACAATAAAGATTTATAACCTCTCGAGAAGGTGCTTCCATGGGGGGTAATAAAAAGGAAAATCTTGAACTACGAGCCTACAAACTTGGTTTTGAGGTCGGCTTCCACACACACGACGAATGGACAAGCTGGGTCTGGAAGGAGAAAAAGAAGATTTTTGATGAGGCAAGGAAAAGCAAACTTCTGGATAGAATAGAAGTTGCATATGAAAGGGGCAAATTTGAGGGTTTTTTGAGAAAAAAGAGAATGAAGGGAAAGGAGAGTATAATTAAGAATAAGTCAGGAATAAAAGTTATAGAAAAGCCATCATTTATCTCAAAACCTGCAATGACGGATGTTATGAAAGCAGTTCTTCTACCAAAATTTCTCAAATTTTTTAAATAGTTTTAAGAAGACTGGTGATTCTTATACCATTTTTAGTTATTTCGAATCTGCGGAGGTTACAATCATGCTTTGTGCCCCGCATTTTTATTATCTGAATCGCCCGTGTCATCTGGGAATTTGAAAGAAAGTTGTGGAGGAAGATTACCCCATGGGCAAGGAAGTGCTCCGGAAGATACCTCTCCGGGTCAGTCATTTCGGAGAGCAGCAGGGTGGTGCACCCGATTTTCTGAAGCCCCCGCATAAACTCCCCCATCTGTTTCTTCTCAAACCTCGGATCGGCGCCTATAAATTTGATGGCGGAGAGGGAGTCTATCACGAGCCTTTTAATCCCTCTGAACTTCACGTGCTCGGAGATTCTCGAAAGAAGCTGCTTGTAGGTTGGAAACTCCACAGAGGTCTCCAGCATTTCCCCAATGTCCATGAACAGGAGCTTTCCAGATGTAACAAGTTCTTCTATTTTGAAGGAAAAGGAAGTCATATCAGATATTATGTTCTCTACATCCTCCACAAGAGAGACAAAAAGGCCACGCTCCCCCTGCCAAGCACCGCAGGCAAGGAACTGCACTCCAAAGGTGGTCTTTCCACTGCCCGGAGGGCCACTAACCACATAAATTCTGTTGGGCAAAAGACCGCCCTCAATCAGGGAGTCCAGCCCGGTGATGCCTGTATTTACTCGAGTTTTAGGCCTAGGTGTTCTAAGAGCTGCCATCAATTTCATTCCCCGTATGATGAGTTCTTAAAGAACTAATTAAAGATTTTTTTTCATTTCTCGAAACATATCCAGAAGGATTAACCTTAAAAGAATCTTATTTAAGCTAAAGTTTAGCACAAATTTCGGAGGGAATGGATGGGGGAGCGCATAAAAGTACTCGTAGTAGACGACTCGGCATTAATGCGCAAGCTGATTTCAGACATGATTAATTCCTCACCAGACTGCGAGGTTATAGGCATAGCAAGAGACGGAGAAGAAGCTATTGAAAAGGTAAACCAGCTTCGTCCGGACGTTGTTACCCTCGACGTGGAGATGCCCCGTATTAATGGCTTAGAGGCGCTGGCGCACATCATGATGCACATGCCCACGCCTGTGATAATGCTCTCGGCACTCACAAAGGAAGGCGCGGAAACAACAATGAGAGCGCTTGAGCTGGGTGCCGTCGATTTTATCGCCAAACCTGGAGGAAAGAGTATATCCGTGGGCATAGAGGAAATAAAGGAAGAGCTTTTGAAAAAGATACGCGTGGCTGCGCGTGCGAAGCCTAAGAGGCTTTATATTCGTAGGAAAAAGAAGCATTTACTGCCGAAAAAACTGCGTGAAAACATTGCTATCGTCTTCGGCGCTTCCACAGGTGGACCGGGAACTTTGATGGATATACTTCAAGCTTTACCCGCCGACATGCCCCCTGTTTTTATAGTCCAGCACATGCCCCCTGGCTTCACCTCCTCCTTCGCGAAGAGACTTAATGCCCTTTCTCGCTTTGAGGTTAAAGAAGCGGAGGATGGGGACGTCATAGAGTCTGGGGTGGGGTATGTAGCACCAGGAGATTACCACATGGTCATCCGGAGAGGTCGCATAAGGCTCACTAAGGAACCAAAGCTGCATGGCGTAAGACCTGCGGTGGACAAGACCATGGAAAGTGCAGCAGAGGTCTACGGGAAAAACACCATCGGTGTTCTTCTCACTGGAATGGGTAACGACGGAGCGGAGGGGCTCAAAAAAATCAGGGCCTTAGGGGGTAGGACAATCGTTGAAGACAGCTCCACCTGCGTGGTCTTCGGCATGCCCAAGGCTGCGATCGAAGCTGGGGCAGCTGAAGTTATCGCCCCCAACTATAGAATCGCTGACGAGATTATAAGGATGCTGGGAGAATGATCACCTCAAGCCAGGACTATTTCCCGCTGCTGAAAAGGAAGATTAAGGACATTATGGACTTCAATAGCGAATTCTACGAAGACAAACATCTGAGGAGAAGGGTTGCCATCAGAATGCGTGCCCTCGACATCGCCTCCTACAGAGAATACCTGAGGATACTAGAAAGGGACAGAGATGAGCGCATAAAACTTTCAAAGGTTCTCACGGTCAATGTCACAGAATTCTTCCGCAATCCAGAGACCTTTGAGGTTATCAGGCGCGACGTATTACCTGAACTGATTAAGCTCAAGCTGAACAACAGCAGTAGGGTGCTCCGCCTGTGGAGCGCCGGATGTGCTGACGGCAAAGAGCCCTATTCTCTTGCGATGCTCATAAAAGATGTGCTCAACGGAAGAGATGACTTCATGGTAAAGATAATGGCAACTGATATAGATATAGACAGTCTTGAAAAGGCAAGACTCGGCATATATCACAAGGACGAGTTGAGGGGGATAAGAAAGGACTACCTTAAGAAGTACTTTGAAAAGACCGCAAGGGGCTACAGGGTAAAGGAGGAAATAAGGAAGATGGTGACATTTGAGCGCAGGGATCTAATCTCAGATAGAAAGTACAAGGTTATGGACGTAATACTGTGCAGGAATGTGATTATATACTTCTCGAAGGAGTTAAAAGAAAAGCTGTTTATGGACTTCTATGACTCGCTAAACACAGGCGGTTTTCTGATTCTGGGTAAGACTGAGAACTTGACCGGCCCTGCAAGGAAAAAATTTGTGGTGTACAACAATGTTGAAAGAATTTATAGAAAGATGTAGGGGAACCCTAAAAGGGCCCCCCTCCCCCACACCTTTCCCCGGAGGTATTGAGTTATCTGTAATAGTAATATAAGTAGATTATCTTTCGAATTCTGAAACACGCGGTTTACTGTGCCATATGTGCCATTAGTTTGTGCAGGCACCGTTGCAGCACGATGCGTTTAAGTTTTATTAATATTTCTTAAAATAAGATTTAATTATTCCTGAACTGCCCACAACAAAATGGAGAAATGTCAGAATCTGCAGCCATGCTGCTATACATTTAAGTTACTCCAGCTCCCTAGGGTCAGTGATTCGCCCAGTAACAGCGCTCGCAGCGACCACAGCAGGGTTGGCGAGGTATACCTCGCTTTCCTTGTGGCCCATCCTGCCTATGAAGTTGCGATTCGTCGAGGAGATCGCCCGCTCGCCCTTGCCCAGGACGCCCATATAGCCACCTAAGCAGGCACCGCAGGTTGGGCCTGAGACAAAGGCTCCAGCCTCGACAAATGTCTCAACAAGACCCTCACGAATCGCCTGCTGGTAAACCTCCTGCGTCGCGGGTACGACGATCATGCGCACATTGGGATGAACCTTCCGCCCGCGCAGTATCTTAGCTGCTACACGCAGGTCCTCTATTCTGCCATTGGTGCAGGAGCCTAGGTATGCCTGATCTATAGTTATGTCGCCAAGCTCACTCGCCGGCGAGGTGTTGCTCGGCAAAAAGGGCTTAGCCACAGTGGGGGGGATCTCTTTCGCATCGTAGGTGAAGGTCTCCTCATAGCTTGCGTCGTCGTCGGCGTAAACAGGCTCATAGGCGCCGCGAACCCTGCCCTTGAGGTATTCGAAGACCTTCTCGTCAGGGGGTATAATCCCCGCCTTGCCTCCTGCCTCAATTGCCATGTTGGCTATGCTTATCCTGTCGGCCAAGCTCAGGCTTGTAATCGCTGAGCCGTAGAACTCCATCGCCTTGTACAGCGCGCCATCCACGCCTATATCGCCGATGATGTGGAGGATGATATCCTTTCCCATCACATACTTGCCAAGCTTGCCCTCTACAACAAAGCGCAGGCTCTCAGGCACGCGGAACCACAGCTTACCCAGTGCCATTACACTCGCAGCTTCTGTGGAACCAACGCCAGTAGCAAAAGCGCCAAGGGCGCCGTAGCTGCAGGTATGGGAGTCTGCCCCTACAATAAGCCTTCCAGGGGCGACGAAGCCCTGCTCTATCATCACCTGGTGGCATACCCCGCCTCGACCTACTTCGAAGTAGTGGGGAAGGTTATACTTCCGGGCAAACTCCCGCATCGCCTTGGCTTGTTCTGCACTGGGGATGTCCTTATTTGGGACGTAGTGGTCAGGGATAAGCACCGTTTTTTCTTTAATGGGCTTAGCACGCTCCCCAAAGCGCTTAAAAACTTCAAAAGCGGGCAAACCCGTGATGTCATTCACCATAACATAATCCACTTCAGCTTCTACAATCTCACCCGGCGAAACTTCGCGCTTGCCAGCCTTCTTTGCCAGGATTTTCTCAGATATGGTTGCGCCCATGGTGTGCCTCCATGACGTGGGGCAAGATTAATCAGGATAATAATTTTTATTAACCCCTCCCTAGGTAGAAAAAGCCCTACTTCTTCTCCTTCCACACAGTGTAGCCGCACTTCCCGCAGGAGAGGCGGTTGCTGTGCTCAGCCATGAACACACCTTCGCCGCACCTGGGGCAAGATTGGCGCTTCCTCTCCAGCTTATCACCTTTAACCTCATAGTATTTCCACTTCTGCGTCATAATCATCGCCTCACTCGCTTTCGCTCTTCTCTTCCTTTTCCTTGGCTTCCTCTTTTATTGGAATCTCCTTGCCAGCCTTCAACGCTGCGATCTCCTCCTCAGAGAAGTTCTTTCGCAGGACATGCTCCTCCTCAACGCTCAGCATAGCATCGCGGCTCTCGTATATCTTAACATAGGCTATGCTCTCCCGGGCACCAAAGCGGGAGCGCAGACTATGGAGGATTACCCTGTCCCTGCTCGCATCCTTAAGGGCTATAATCTTCTCTCTCACCTCAGCCCTGCGCGGAGTAGCTCCGTTATGACTCACCTTAACCTTGAGCTCAACCCTTTTAAGAAGCGGATTCTCCTTCTCCTCAAGTATCTCTATCTCCACGCTACCACCTCTCACTTTTTCAACCACTCGTCCTTGCTGAATATGACCTTGAAGATTGAGCCAGCGTTGAACTTGGCGTCGTCATCCACATGAACAAGCACCACACCTTCGTTCGGCTGCCCATATATAATATCGTCGCCCCACTCCGCTTCGATTATGCACGGGAGCACCGCAAGGTCTTCCTCACCCTCGACGAGCACAACCTGTTCGCCCTCACTGTGAAGCGCCTCATGTATCGCATCCCACAGTTGCTTTGTTATCCAGCCAGCGGGGTTCTTCACCCTTCTCACTTCTCCAGATAGCTCGTACTCATCTATCTCCTCCCGTTTGACCTTGTAGTCAATTACAGCCAGCTTTGGCTTCAGCCCAAGCTTCAAAGCGTTGCGGTAGCTCTCATCGCCCACTACAATAAGGTTGCCATCGCCCAGCTCTTCTTTGGCTAGCTTCATCGCCTCGATGCCCTCGCCGCTGAAGAGTTTCCCCATGGGCTTGCGCAGGTAGCTCCTGAGCTCGTCGGGTAGCTTTAAGTCCTCCATCATTTAATCCTCAGAGCAAACTTACCCTTAGCATTGATACCCAGCTTCTGGGCAATCTCCGACTTCTCCGGCGAGATAATTCTCACATAACCCAGCCAGTCGGGCGAAGTGGGTGCATTGCAGTACACGCACACCTCCTGACTGGTGTATATCCTTCCGCACTCCTTGCACGCTCTTTCCTTTTTAGCCATGCCTACTTCTCCTTCTTCTTAGCCTTCTGCTTCTCCTCCATAATCCACTCAAACTTGCCCAGGGCGGGCTGACGCATGGTGAGATTAATCTTGGACTCTTTGGTCTTCTCAGGATTCAGGCTCACCGCAACAACGCGCGCGCGCACGCGGTCGCCCACCTCAAGCGCTCTGCGTGTTTCCTTGCCCACCAGCGCTCCCCGCTTCTTGTCGTACACTATGAAGTCGTCGGTAAGCTGGGAAACGTGCACCAGACCATCGAAGCTCGCAAAGCGCACAAAGGCGCCGAAGTCCACAATTTCCACCACTTCACCGTCGACGATCTCATGAAGCTCTGGCTTAAACACCAGCATCTCAAAGGTTGTGGGGTGGTAGGCTGCACCGTCGCCGGGGATCACTCGCCCATCCTCTATGTCCACTATCTTTGTTACGGCGAGTATCATTCCCAGCTCCGGATGGAGCCTGCCCTCATAGCCACCTTCCTGCCTGCCACGGTAGTCATAGCCCCGCTTGAGGATGTCCATTACTGTCTCCTCAAGCTTTGTGCCGAAGCGCTCAGGAGGCACGCGCACCAGTTCCTTCATCACCGCTAACTTGAATATGGGAATTCCTCCTTCAAAGCTATAGGAATATCTTCGCAATCAGTGGCGCAAAGATCACAGCTATGGTGTTCATCACCTTAATCAGAGGGTTGATCGCCGGACCTGCGGTATCCTTATATGGATCGCCCACAGTGTCGCCAACTACCGCAGCTTTGTGGGCATCGCTTCCCTTTCCTCCATAATTACCGTCTTCAATAAATTTCTTTGCATTATCCCAGGCGCCGCCGCCGTTGGCCATGGTCAGGGCGAGAAGTAAGCCAGAGATTATGCTGCCTATCAGCAGGCCACCAAGGGCGAGCGGACCAAGGATAAAACCAACCGCCAGCGGGGAAAGCACCGCCAGCAGCGCGGGTAAGGACATCTTCTGCAGTGCTCCCTTGGTTACTATGTCAACGCAGCGCGCATAGTCGGGGTCTGCCTTGCCCTCCATTATGCCCGGAATCTCGCGGAACTGGCGGCGAACCTCTTCCACAACGCGGTAAGCAGTTGCGCCAACTGCCTCCATCGCCAAAGCGGCGAAGAGGAATGGTATAAGTCCACCTATAAGCAAGCCCGCCAGTACGCTGGGGTCTGCGATGTTAAATGCAAGGATACTTACCTGCCTGCCAAGCTCCTCTGCAACCCTGCTTATCTCCTGCAGGTAAGCGGCGAACAGCGCGAGAGCAGCCAAGCCAGCGCTGCCTATTGCGTAGCCCTTGGTCACCGCCTTGGTGGTGTTGCCCACGGCGTCAAGGGCATCGGTGACCTTTCGCGTTTCCTCGGGCAGGTCTGCCATCTCTGCAATACCGCCCGCGTTGTCTGTGATTGGACCATAGCTGTCTAAGGAGACTATTATCCCTGTAACTGAGAGCATCGCCATTGCAGCTATGGCAACGCCGTATAAGCCAGCGAAGTGATAGCTTGCAAGTATGCCAGCTACGACTACCAGCACGGGCAAGGTGGTGCTCTTATAACCGACTGCCAAACCAGTGATTATATTCGTCGCAGGCCCGGTGACGCTCGCCTTGGCGATGCTCTGCACCGGGTGAAACTTGGTGGAGGTGAAGTACTCCGTTATGACTATTATGGCTATTGTTATACCAAGCCCCACAAGAGCAGTAAAGTACAGGTCAGCGGCGCTTACACTCATGCTCCCCTTTATGGGGTCCACGTATCTCAGCCCCTGTGAGAACAGCTTTGCGGTTATCACATAAAACAGTACCGCCGAAATCACGCCGCTTGCGATTGCACCCTTATAGAGAGTGCCCATTATGCTGCCATTGCTGTAGCGCACGAAGAACACGCCAAGTATCGAAGCAACAATCGCCGCCGCCCCAAGGGCGAGGGGGTATTCCACCGCCAGGCGGTCCTTAATAAGAACCCAGCCTAAGAGCATGGCGCCTATTGCAGTCACAGCATAGGTCTCAAATAGGTCGGCACCCATGCCCGCGCAGTCGCCAACGTTGTCACCAACGTTGTCTGCGATAACCGCAGGATTGCGCGGGTCATCTTCGGGTATACCAGCCTCAACCTTACCCACCAGGTCTGCGCCTACGTCCGCGGCTTTGGTATAAATTCCGCCGCCAATTCGCGCAAACAGGCTTATAAGCGAGCCGCCAAAGCCGAAGCCTACGATGAGGAAGGGATCGCGGAAGAGGTAGTAGAAGATGCTCACGCCAAGCAACCCTAGGCCAACGACGCACATGCCGGTGACGGCACCGCCTCGAAATGCGAGGGGCAGAGCCTCGCTAATCCCGCGGCGGGCAGCATTGGCAACGCGCACGTTGGCGCGAACTGAGATGTTCATGCCTATGTAGCCGGCTAAGGCTGAGAAAGCTGCGCCCACCAGGAAGCTCACGCCCGTCTGCCAGTTTATGGCAGCGCTTAGTATTATGAACAGGAGTACCGCGAATATTGCTATTGTCTTATACTGGCGATTCAGGTATGCCATCGCTCCCTCCTGAATCGCCCTCGCAATCTTGCGCATCCTCTCGCTGCCCGCATCGTAGCGGAGCACGTCCTTAACAAGGTATCCTGCGAAAGCAAGAGCTAATAGGCTGACCGCAATTGAAGCAATAACTATCTCCATTTTCTTACCTCCTTCAGTAAACGTAACCCTCAACCGATAACTTCTGGCGCTCTCTCAAGAATATAACTGCCGAGCCTCTCTTTCTGACTTTCTCCTTTAAAACTTTATCGTTGGTGCAGATTATTGTACCCCTGCCAGCGAGCTTCTCCAAGGCTTCGTCGGCGTTGCTCGCGTCGACGCTGACCACCTCGCAGCGCTGCTTCGCAAGGGTTATTGCAGAGCGAGCGAACTTCGCAAGTTTGCCTCTGCCCTTCGACAAATGCTCCAGCTCGAGGAGCACCTGCTCCGGCACCGCATACCTAGGCTTCGTGGCCAGCAGCGCCTCTATCTCAGCGAAGATGTCAATGCGAAACTGGAAGGTGAGCAGCAGGAAGTTAGAGTCAAGCAGCACAAGCATGGCTACACAATTATTCCATAACCTATAAGCCGCCAGCGCGCCCCTATTCTGCGCGAAATCGCGACGCGATCGCCCTGCTGCGCACACACAGGCAGCTTGAGCACCATCTCCGCGACGTCGTCGCGAGCGGAGGTGACTATTCCGACGGTCGTAGCTGTGCCAACGTTGAGCATTAAAGGTTCAGAGGTCTTAATCTTCTCAACCTCGAGCTCTTCCTTTGCTCCGACAACGCGCTCCATTAAGTGAACTTCAAGGGTAAACTTGTTCCAGGTAGGTGGTAGCGTACCCGGCTTGCCCAGAACCATTCCCGAGAGTCCATCTGCCTTTGTCAGGCTGGGATCAAGCTTTGTGCCTATGCCAATGAGCCCGCCCGGCCTAACCTCATCCACGCGCTTTGCACCCACGTGCAGGGAGACAACCTCGCTGGTAAGCTCCTTCCACTTCGTCGCCCCGCCTTCTGTAATCCTGTATCCTGGCCTAATCTCAATCTCATCCCCTACCCTAAGAACGCCCTGAATAAGCGAACCTCCCACGACGCCTCCGCGCAAATCTTCGGGCTTCGTTCCTGGCTTGTTGACGTCGAAGCTTCTCGCTATGTACATCCTCGCCGGCTTGGACTCGTCCCTCTTGGGCGTTGGTATGTGCTCTTCTATGGCACGGATTAACACGTCGATATTAGCCTTGTGCTGTGCCGCCACGGGTATTATGGGGGCGTTCTCAGCCACAGTACCCTTGACGAACTCCTTTATCTCTTGGTAGCTCTCGAGCACGCGCTCCTTGCTCACTATGTCTATCTTGTTCTGAGCTATTACTATATTCTTAATACCTATAATCTCCAGTGCCATCAGGTGCTCTTTGGTCTGAGGCTGCGGGCAGGGTTCATTAGCGGCTATAACAAGAATGGCACCGTCCATCAAAGCAGCGCCGCTGAGCATTGTCGCCATGAGCGTCTCGTGCCCCGGGGAATCCACGAAGGAAACCTCACGCAGAAAGCGCGTCTCTCCACCGCATTTAGGGCAGGTCTTTTGTGTGGTGTAGTAATCGCATTTCTCGCATTTCCAGAAGCTTATATTCGCATAGCCCAGCCTTATCGAAATTCCCCGCTTTATCTCCTCGCTGTGCTCGTCGGTCCACTTACCCGACAACGCCTGGGTAAGCGTGGTTTTTCCATGGTCCACATGCCCTACAAGACCTATGTTTATCTCTGACTGGACTATGCTTACCAACCCCTTCTACTTTTTCTCCTCTCCGCCGCCGAGTAGTTCTTCTATGCCCTTCTTACCCTTCTCCACTACCTTGGCGTTAACCTGCACTATCTCAGGCACATACACATTGCCGCGCACGCGTTTGCGGCGAATCTCACCCTTCTCCTTTGGGCGAAACCCTGGCCCTGAGCGCAGCAGAATGCGCGGCCTCACGCGTCCGTGAACGTCGCGGCGCATTGGAAAGCCATCCTTATCGCTCCCGCCAGTGAGCTGAATCTTGTACCCGGCCAAGCCAATAGCGGAGCCATCTATCACATCACCAATCTTGCGCCCAACTATGCTGCGCATCTTCGCTTCGTCGAGATCAATATTATAAGCTCTCCCGGTCTCGGGGTCTGAGAGCACCATCGTCGCAACTTTCTCCTTCTCAGCCATCCTTATGCCTCCTGATAACAATTATTCTCCTACGGCCCAGAAAGGATTCTCTCTGCGCCTTATCCTGAGGATTTCTTCAAAGGCAGAAGCTTCATCCTCGGTCAGGAAATCTCTGTACTTCTGGTTTATTAATTTTGCCTCGTTTTCAGGAATATCTGTAAAGAGGATGTCGCCCTCGTTTATGTTCCTTCCAACAACCGCGCCCTCGATGCTCATCGCCACCTGCATACCTTTCGTTGCCTGAGGTATGTTCTCGCCCTTATCCTGCAAACCCTTGACAACGCCCACACTCTTGCCCTCACTGTTCATTAACCTGAAACGCGGCTTCACCACGCCAGCGAGTACTTCAATTCCGACTATTGCCGGCTTGCTGCTCCTGAACACGTACCCAGGCAGAAGCTTAATCTTCGCCGGCCTTGTGAGCTTCTCGAACTCCTGGGCACGCTCCCGCGCGCGCTCCATCTCCACGTGCATCTCATAGTCTTCGATGAGCTTGTAAATGACGTTGTTTATTATTATAGGCACTCCCCTGTCCTGCGCTCTCGCCTCGGCGTCTCGGAGCACCTTCACATTAAAGCCCAAGATAACGCCCAGCAGGGGGTCTTCCTCGCGAACCGCCTCCGCCTCGAGCACGTCTCTACGAGAGATATCGCCCACGTCCGCATGCTTTACAGGTATTCCTTCGCGCTTAAGCATGTTGACGAGAGCCTCGAGGGAGCCCAGCGTGTCCGCCTTAACTACGATGCCCTTCTTATCTGTTGTTATCTTTATGTCCTCTATCTCGCTTTTAACCTCCTGCACCGCCTGCTCTATACCATCGCCTGCCACCACTACAGGAGAACCGGCTATTGCGTCCTCCAGCTTGGGTGCTGCGATTTTAACGCCCGCGCTGGCGTGCACTTCCTTAACATGGTCGAAGCGATAGCGGGGATCGCGAATCTCGTCCAGTGGCTTGGGTTTGAGCAGGGAGCGTACCTTTGTGACTATTATATCACCCCTCCCAGCGAGCACTATGGTATCGCCGCGCTTAATCTTCCCCTCATACACTATCACATCGATGGTGGTGCCGAGCCCGACCTCCTCCTTAACCTCGAGGATTGTGCCCTTGCCGGGCTTTTCAGTGTCTATGTCCAGCTTTCTGCCCAGGAACTTCTGCGCCAAGCCGGTGAGCACCATGAGAAGCTCAGGTATCCCTTCGCCTGTAACAGCACTCACCGGCACAATAGCAACCTGCCGCTCAAACTCGCGAACCCTGTCGTAACGCTCACACTGAAACCCCTCCTCGTAAAGCTTGCCCACTATCTCGTAAATCTTCGTATCCAGGGCAGCTTTGACAGCCTCGCTCTGCTTAGCATAGCTGTGAGCGAAGGGATAGTTCTCAAACACCTGCCAGCCATGGATTTTGTCAATCTTGTTCGCAGCCACAAGAAAAGGCGTGCGATATGTGCGCAGTATGTCCAGCGCCTCCTTGGTCTGGTCTTTGAAACCCTCGTTTACATCCACCACAAGAATAGCGAGGTCTGCAAGGGCACCGCCTCGCTTTCGCAGTGTGGTGAAAGCCTCATGCCCCGGTGTATCGATGAAGAGCAGCCCGGGTATGGTGAGCTTTATCTTGAGCTGCTTCAGCAAGCCTCCACATAGCTTCTCAATAACCTCTATGGGTATCTCTGTCGCACCTATGTGCTGGGTTATGCCTCCAGCCTCGCGGGCGGCGACGGCACTACCCCTAATCTTGTCTAAAAGTGTTGTCTTGCCGTGGTCTACGTGACCCAGAACCGAAACTATTGGCTGGCGTATCATCTCTACCTCGCCTTACCTTAGCCTGCTGAAGCTTGTGCTCTTTTTATATAAAAAAGCTACTCCTCGTACACCCACTCCTCGCCTGCACGGGAGTAGCTCATAATTTCGCTCTCATCAAAAAACAGCGAAATCTCGCGCTCCGCTGAAGCAGGAGAGTCGCTGGCGTGCACCACATTGCGCCCAACCTCAAGAGCGAAGTCCCCGCGTATTGTGCCGGGAGCAGCCTCTCCCGGATTTGTAGCGCCTATCATGGTGCGCAGCACTTTAATAGCGTCCTTGCCCTCAACCACCATGGCTACGACTGGGCCAGAGGTTATGTAGCTTATTAAGCTCGAGAAGAAGGGCTTATCGCGGTGCTCGCCGTAGTGCTGCTCCGCAAGCTTGCGCTCTATCCTGAGCATCTTCATTGCGACGATTTTCAGCCCGCGCCTTTCAACGCGAGAGATAACCTCACCCACCAAGCCGCGAGCGACACCGTCCGGCTTAACCATCAGAAAGCTTCTCTCCATGCTCTAACCCCTGCGAACCCACCTGACTTTGCGAGGGTTTCGCCCAAGCTTGAGCATGTTCTTCTCGCACTTGCTGGAGCAGAAGTAGAATATAGTTCCATCCTTCTTCACGAACATCTTGCCTGTGCCCGGCTCTATGCTGCGCTTGCAGAAGGAGCACTCTCTAGTTTCCATACCATCTCACCTACGGCACCTTTAGCTCACGCGCCTCGCGCTCAGTCTCCATGAGTATTATTATATCTCCCACGCGTGTTGGACCCTTGACGTTTCTGCGTATTATCCTTCCTTTATCCCTGCCTTCGAGGATGCGCACCTTAACCTGGAGAATCTCACCCGTCATCCCAGTCCTGCCTATTACTTCCACAACCTCTGCTGCAAAGCCACTAGTTTCTTCTTCCTTCGCCATAGCTATCACTTCTTGAGCGCCTTCACCTTCTCGGCTATCTCATCCACAAGCTCCTTGGCTTTGCCAGGTGTTACTATGCACGCTGCGGAGGCAGCCACCTCTATTCCACAAGCCTTGCCCAACTCATGCTTGCTGGGCACATAAACGTAGGGTATGCCCTTCTCCTCGCAGAGAATGGGGAGGTGCGCGACTATCTCCTCGGGCTCAACATCCTCACTTATCACAACGAGCACGCTCTGCCCGCGTTCCGCGTACTTGGTAACCTCATTTGTTCCCTTGCCAACCTTGCCGGTGCTTCTCGCCAGCTCAATCGCCTCGTAAGCCTTATCAGCCAGCTCCTTAGGTGTTTCAAAGCGAACATACATTTTCGCCATTCATCTACCTCCTGTCATCGGTATCATGACAACTCAGCCATGGTAGGTTAACATCTATAAAAAGTTTTCCCCGTGAAGGGTGACGTAAATTCACCCTCATCCTTTTTAAAGGTTACTGTGGAATCGGAAAAACGCTAGGGGTTAATATGGAAGTAGGCTGAATGGCGGGTGGTTAAGAGTAGAGTATTATACTTAAGTGTCAACGAAAATTTGTGGGTAGAGAGAGGGAGCTGAAGTTTCTCGATGAGGCGTATAATTTGGAATAACCCAGATGCACTAAAACGCACTGACGTGAACCTAATATCAAGATGTAAAATCCCATATCGTCTAAATTATGATTAAGCAGACCTTCTTAACATATTTTCCACCAGTTCGAGCAGCTCTTCCTTATCGAAGGGTTTGT
>MTMD02000009.1 GCA_002010065.2 Candidatus Pyrohabitans jungbluthii
ACGCTTCCTGTAGCTCCTCATACGCCCGCTGAAGTTTTTCGTGTGCATTTTTAAGTTCCGTGTATAATCTTGAGTTCTCTATGGCAATGGCAAGCTGTATGCAGAGGTCTTCGAGTATCTTCAACTCTTCCTCAGAGTATGCGTCTGGCTTTCTACTGCATAGGTTGAATGTGCCTATAATCCTGCCCTTGGAAAACAGAGGAACCACGATGTAGGAGCGTAGCCCTTCAGATAAGAACAGCTCATCTTCCTGAAACTCCTTTTCCCTCTGCGTATCCCTGCGTATGAAGGGCTTGCCGGTGTTGATTACATGCTCTATTACAGTGCCCTTCATTGGCCTCTTAGAGCCTTCCTGTAGCTTTGGCCTTCCCTTAGGACGAACGAGGTGCATTATAATCGCGTCGTTTTCCTCGTCGTAGAGAGCGACGCTTATTCTGTCGTAGTCAACGAGACTTTTAACCCCTTCGACGAAAGCGTCGTACACCTCATGGATGTCCAAACTTGAGCTGATAACTCTGTCAAGCTTGCTTATTACCTCTATTTGCTTGTTTTTCTTTCTGAGTTCCTCTTCTGTCCGTTTCAGCTCCATCGTCCTTTCTCTAACTTCCTTCTTCAGCCTCTCAAAGTAGCCAAACATTTTGAGCCTTTCTTCCTCAAACGCGACAAAAAGCAACACCGCCACAGAAAACAGCACTGTCGCCACGGTTTTGAAAATTGTAACTGGCAGAACCTCCTCTTCGGTTAAAATCTCCAGAATGCTATGGGTCGCATGGAAAAGAATACCCAGTGCGAGAACATAGCCAAGCCAGCTCCCACCCCTCCTCGCCATAAGAAAGGCGATGACAGCTACCCCCACCATTAAAATTAGCTGAATGAAATTTAAAGCCAAGATCAGTGGGTCAGAAGTTAAGCCGATTATCTCCAAGCCGTTACCCCCACTATGACCAGAATTTTATCATCTGTAGTTATTTACTCGAAAATTATGAAAAACTATGATATGGTGGTCCTACAGCAACTGAGCGCCTCATCTCTGGTGTTTTCTCTCTAATTTTTCTCCTAAGCTGCCGGATCACTCTTTTTAGGTTCCGTATTTCAATCTCCTTTGTGATGCTCAGGTGGTACCATTTCTCAAGAGCGGCTCCCAAGCGTATGTCGCTCATCACCTGCCTGCTGAGGCTTTCTATGTACCACTCCCTGAGTTCTCTCAGGCTTCTTAACATCTCCTTATCCTCGTTCTCTAGCCCCTCGAGGTCTTCCTCGTCAAGACCTCCATCCTGCAGGTAAACTACACCTACCCTCTCGGACAAGGGCCTATGGGTTTTTATCAGAACACCCATTACTGCAAGTATAGATGCACCAGAAGCCAAGTAAAGTATAAACCACGTCACCAGGCCACCATCTTCATCAAGCACTGCATCGACTGGTAGCAGGAGTAACATTCCCACGAATATAATGCACCATGCGATAAAAACCCGCCACTGGAATTCTCTTTTTCTTTCAATGACCTCCTCTTCGTACACCTCTTTCACCTTCCCACCTCCTTCTGGTTTTTGAGGTGTACGGAGTGTTATCAGGTGTCAGTAGTAGGGAATATATGTATTTTAATTCACATATTACTATATATTATAAACGAATTTCACATTTTCAGCCATAATTGATGCAATTATTAAAATTTATTTAAAAAATTTAGTAAAATTTTAAATCATGGCTCCCGAGACCCTTCCCCCTATCTCCGCGCCCCATTGTATCCACTTTTCATCTTATCATTACAGTACCGGTTAAATATGTTTTAGAATCATTTCTGAGCTAGAACTTTTTTGGGTTTAATTTTACATTGTTTGACCATCTTTTTCAGATTTCTGACCTCTATCTCCTTTGCGATGCCAAGCCGGTACCACCTCTCCAAAGCGTCTACAAATCTTCGATTATAGGGAGCCTGCCCAAGGCTTGCCATGTACCATTCCCTGAGTTCCCTTAGGCTCCTCAACAACTCCTTATCCTCCTCTTCAAGCCCCTCCAGTTCTTCCTCGGCAAAACCACCGTCCGGCAAGTAAACTACACCTGCACTCTTAGGCGAGGGTTTCTGGGTTTTTATCAGCACACCCATCAGTGAAAGTAGAGCCGCCCCGGAGGCAAGGTAAAGTATAAACCACGTCGCCAGGTCACCATCTTCATCAAGCACAGCATCGACTGGTAACAGGAGTAACATTCCCACGAATATAAGGCTCCACCCGAGGAAAACTCGCTTCTGGAATTCCTTCCTTCTCGAATGGTTTCCGTGATTCACCTTTTTAAATCCCTCTGAGTTTTTCAGGGTTGATTGCAATAGTTGAGAGTTGGATATGTGCATTTTTATTCACCTAACCTCCATTTATTAGAAGTAATTTTCACATAAGCAGCCATATTTGTATTTTTTTAAAAATTTATTTTAAAATTAAACAAATTAAAATTAAATAAGGCCTCTCTCAAGCTTCTCCCTGCTCCGGAACACATCCTCCTCGCGATGGCACTCTATTATGTACTTTCCACTGTAATTTCTTAGGCGGGAAAAGATAGCTTTAAAGTCTATGATGCCGTCGCCTACTGCTAAATGTTCATCTCCGTCTCCGCGATTGTCATGGAGATGGATGTTCACAAGGCGATGGTTGAGCGCCTCTACGTAATCCACGACATTACCACAGGTTGCGGCATGGCCCACGTCTAAGGTAATTCCAAGTTCATCTTTGGAAAACTCGCGTATAAGCTCCTTTAGCTCCTCAACCTGGCTGAGAAGCGCCCCCTCGTAACGCGGCATATTCTCAAGGCAGAGGAGCAGGCCGTACTCCTGCGCATGAGCTGCAAGCTCTCTGATGCTTGCCAGGTTGACCTCCTTTGCTTTTTCGGGAAACCACATGCTGTATGGGGAGAGTCTGCCAGAATGCACAGTCACAAGCTTAGCTCCAAGCTGGTACCCCGCCTCTATTGCAGCTTTTATCTGCGCAAGGCTCTCCTCTCTAATTTTCTCGTTCATACTGGCTATGTTCAGGTCTGCGAAGGGGGCGTGGATGCTTACATCAAGGGAGTAGCTGTCAATAAGCTCCCTCCAGCGGGAATAATCGCTGCGAAGGTGGTGCCCCTCCAGAATTACCTCCCAGGTGGAGAAGCCAGCCTCGCCTACTATTTTTATTATCTCCTCACTCTTCCGCTTAAAGAATGCAAGCGAGGAAGCACCCAGCTTGGCCTTCATACCTCTCTCCCCTCTATTGTGCGAGGCGCAAGCCAGTCTATCAAGCTCTCTATCTCCTCTGCCTCAATCTCCACCTCAATTGCACCCAGAGGCGACTCCTCACTGAAATTTACGTAGCCAGCGTAAGCAGCCTGTTTGTTAAGATGGAAGCTCACCTTATTCCCCTGCAGAGAGGATAACATTACTCCGCGGGCGGCATCCAGAATGCGCTGCTCTCTCAGGCGGCGGTAAAACTTCTCAAGGCATTCTTTTCCTCCACCCACAGCGGTTATATAGCGCTCCTCCTCCTTCTCTCCCACCTCAAACTCTAGGCTGGAGAAGAGGTTTTCAATCGCCATCTTCACCTTCTCAAGGCTCTCCGTGGGGTATATCCTTGCTCTGATTAAAACTCGCATGATAGATTTATAAAGGGTAACGTAGTAAATTAGTGTCTCAAGGAGGAGAAAGATGCTGCCTCAGGCTCAGCTCTGGCAGGGGTTTCAGGTGCTTTTCACGCTGCTTTTCTTTGCTCTGATAATAATCTACCCGCGCTACCTCTTCTATCGCCTGGTCGCGGATATGGAGGAGGTTGCTGAAACTCTAGAAGCATATACCAATGAGGCAGTGGATATCATCACCAAGGTGTGCCTCGAGAAGGGGAGCATACGCACTGGAATTAAGGAGAGGGTGCAGAAAACCCTGGACTTCTTTCTCATTCCTCCGGTGGACCTGGACCCCTACGGCATACTTAAGAAGCTTGAGCACCTCTTCGACAAGGCCGAGGACAAGTTCCACAGCATCGCAGGCGAAATTGCTCCGGAGTGTGACCGTGTGTGGAATGCGAACATAGTTTCTCTCCTCAAGGGCGGCGTGGGCATAAACACCTTAGCGAAAATGGTACGCCACTACGTGGAGCTTGTGAAGAAGACAAACAACATCCAACTTGCCATGATTTTACAGATGAATATGCCCATAATTAAGAAGATAGCAGAGGCTCACATGGCTGGGATAAAAGCGATATCGCGAGGGGAGCCCATAGGGGATAGCGTTGGACCGCTGGTTGCGGCCCGCCTCATGAAGGGCGAGGCAAAGGAAGTAGCGAGGGATGTGGTTTATTCAGAAGAGAGGATAAGGGATCGCGATGTGCTGGTGGTTAAAGCTCGAGGCCCAGGAGCAACGCTAGGCAAGATTGGCGACGCAGTGAAAAAGCTCGCCGAGGCTAACGATGTGGCGAAGATAATAACCGTGGACGCAAGCTTAAAGATGGAGGGCGAACCCACGGGCAAGGTGAGCGAGGGCATAGGCGCTGCGATAGGCGATCCTGGACCAGAAAAGGCGAAGATAGAGGAGGCAGCCCTCGCCAAGAACGTCCCCCTCGAGGCGATTGCCATCAAGATGTCCCTAGAGGAGGCAATATCGCCGATGACAAAAGAGATTTACCTCGCGGTGCCGGAGGCAATACGCAGGATTAAAGAAAGCATCGCCTCTGTGCCAGAGGACAAGAAGGTAATCCTCGTTGGGGTAGGAAATACCTGCGGGATTGGAAACAGTGCCAGTGAAGTTGAAGAGGTCGCTTATAGGGAGGAAGAGAAGGAAGAGGAGGAACTCCCGGCAATAGATAGGTTTGTTAAAAAGCTGGTGGAGCGCCAGAAGCGCGCCGAGAAACGTGCCCGCGAACGCGAGGAGGAGATGAAGAGGCGCGCGAAGGCGGCAAAGGCGCGGCAGTAGGGTTACCTTCTTATAGAGTGGAACCACCTAACCTCCTCGCCCAGCTCATTGATTTCTACCAGCTTTATCTCATACCTTATGTCCTCTGGGAAATGCCTCAGGTGCTCTATGCGGTCGTCCAGGAAGACAACGCAGGCTCTATCACGGGAGCTTCTCACTGCCCTTCCTGCGCTCTGAAGCACCTTATTCATCATCGGCAGAAAGGAGAGAAACATGAACGCCCTAGTGGCGCCGAAGCGCTCTTCAAACAGGCTCCTCTTTAGTTCCATTTCAAAGTCGGGCACAGGGAAGGGGAAGCCAGCTATAACTACACTCCCCACAACGCTCTCCTTGCCCTCCTCCCTTTCAACGGTGTATTCCACACCCTCGCTCAGCTTTCCCCCTGCAACAGCGAATATAGCCTTCTTCTCCCTACTCTTCGCCTCTCTGATGAATCTCTCAGCCTCTCTTGCATCCCTCGGCTCTGGCAGCGCTTTAAAGTACCGCCTTACGCTCTCAAGAACGTCGTAGGAGGGAAAGAAGACAAGCGTTGTATTTGGCGTGGCTTCATAAATCTCCCTGATAACGCTTGCGTAGCTCTTCCAGAGTTCTTCACCCCTGCTCTGCCTCTCCGCCAGCGAAGTGTTTAGCCCTGCCTTTATGCCAAGGTAGTAGAGGTTGTTCCTGTATATGTTGGGCAGGGAGTATGTCTCAGCATGGGGCAGATTGAAGAGGGCTCTGTACATCTCAACCGGCGACAGGGTGCCGCTCATGAGTAGAAGTTTCCTCGCCTCAGTCAGTGGCTCGAGGAGTTCCGAGGGAAAGAGGGGTTTGAGGTAGAGCTTCCCACTCTGGCGGTAGAACACCCAGTTCTCCTCTCTGCCCAGCTTGAGCGCCGCATCTAGGAACAGAGCCACCCTGTAGGTGTAGGAAACCTTCCTGCCCCTCAGCAACCTCCTCTCAAGCACCTCCACTCCACGCTGATAGAGAAACTCCGCCTCCCTGACGCTGATTAAATCTCCCGCCTCTAGCCTCTCATCGTTGCCCTCAAAGAGTTTAAGGATGCCCGAGAAATCGTAGTTGATTTCCCTAGCGGCAAGCTCTACTGTGCGCCTGCTCAAGGTCTTGCTCAGCATGTCCATACTTTGAAGGTTGTGAGCCTCGTCCACTATGAGGAGAATCTCAGGCAAGCTAATGCCCAGCTTTCCCAGAAAGGTGCTCCTGAGAAAGGGGTTAAGCAGGTACTGGTAGGCGGCAATGACCACATCTGCGAAGCGCGCCAGCTCCAGAAGCACAGCATGGGGGCACCCGAATTCCAGCAGCCTAGAGAAGGTTAAACCCTCGCCTTTTTCCATGTTCTCCCTTCCAAGCTCTGCTGCAAGCAATGAAATGTCTTCCAGCCTCTCTCTAAATCTGCGGCGATACTCGCAGTTCCTCTTAAGCTTGCAGAGTTGGAGAAACTCCTCATAGCCCACCTCCTCGCCTGCAAAAACAGGGCAGACTTCCTGCTTTGAGCGCAGGTGCACCGCAAGCAGGGGCTTTTTAGCGCGCGCTGCGATGGCGCGTGTCTCCTCAAGAAATATCCTCGCCTGGGATTTTGTGCGTGTGAGCACCACAATCTTCTCCCCGGGAAGACGGTCAGCAAAGAAGGCGCAGAGCGCGGAGACGCTCTTCCCAACGCCTGTGGGCACGCTTGCCAGCATGGCATCGCTTGTAAAAATTCGGTGCATCAGCTCGTCCTGAAACTGCCTGGGCTCAGGGTAGGGGAAGAAGTCCATCGGGGTGGGCATGATGTTTTTCAGAAAATAATCCCGACTCTAATTTTATATATTATCCCCGGAGGCGCGCTCAGAGGCCTGAGGCTCTTAATATCGCATTCTAAAGCTCTGTTCATATCTTGTAAGGAAAATTTTGCGTAAGATTTATTTATCTGATAAATAAAGAATTTCTGGCCAAAAAAGGGAGAGTGCAGTAATGTGAGAGGTATGAAGCGATATATCTGTGCCGCTGTTTTATTGCTGGTGCTGATTACAGCAGGTGTGAGAGCGGAATCCAATGTCGCCCCGGTAGAGTCTGCAACCCCGCTAAAGCAGATAAAAATCTCCTCCCTTTCCGTGACACCCAAGGTAATAACCCAGAATCAGATTGTTGACTTTGCACTCGAGATTAAAAACACCGGCAATATGGCGACTGACATAGAGCCGGAGATAGAAATCTACCTGGACTCCTCGCTTGTGGAGAAGATAAACTTCACGCCTCATGTGCTGGCTGCCGGGAGCAATATGAGTCTCTTTAGGGACCATCTCGTCACTCTGGGCGTAGGGGAATATCGCGTTGTGGCAAAGGTGTATTACGACAATCGCTCTTATCACACCTCAGAAGTGGGCACGCTGAGCATCGTAGCGGAGCACGAAAAAGTGGGGGAGGGAGATATTAAGAATGATACTCCTCACTTGAGAGTCTGGTTCTTTCCTGTGCTGATAGAGGGCAAGCCTGGGGATTCATCTGCGGTGTCTTTTGAGCTGGAGAATCCCTCAGAGAAGGAGATTCGCGACATAAAGATTAGTATAGAGGGGATTCCCAGAGGCTGGGTAACACTGCAGCCTCAGGAAGTAACAATCAGGGGCAATGAGAGCGTGGGATTAAACATTGCAATAAGCGTGCCCAACAGCGCCCTGCCTGGAGACCGCAGAGCTGTGCTCAGAGTGAAGAGCGCAAAGGAGGAGGCAATTGCCAGCTTCATATTCAGAATTAAGCCCTATCCCCTCGACTTTGAAAAGCCAGCGGTGCTCAGGAAGGTTTACCTGAATGAAAAAGAAGGCAAAGCCTTGGTGAGCGTGGAGGTTGAGAACTCAGGCGTTAGGGTGGGGAGTATAGAAATCCTAGAGGAGATTCCAAAAGAGATCGCCTCCAGTGTGGAGGAGATAAATTTTAAAACCCCTGTGGCTGTGCTTGAGGCTGACCCTCTTGTTGCGTGGCGCCTTAGCGAGGTTGATCCGTATGAGGTCTACACCCTGGAGTATGAGGTGGGAAGCATAGCGGCGAGGTACTCGCCCTACATATACTGGCCCCTGCGACAAGTGAATGTGTTTTATACCAGCGTCAGCGGTATTGAGCTTCTCCAGTTCTCAGGTGCCCTCGCTGCGTATGCGGTGCCAGGTAAGGAATCTGAGGTGAAGCTGAGGATAACCAACCCAACCCTGGAGGCGATGAATCTCACCTTCAAATTAGTGGCACACCCTGGCTGGGAAGTTTCACCGCCAGAGATTACAAAACTGCTTCTCCCGGGGTATGCACAGGAGCTGGTTTTTACTGTGAAGCCACCCCGCGATGCGCCACCAGGAAGCTACACCATCCTCGCGAGGGCGTTTAGCGAAGACGGAGAGGTTTCACAGCCACTGACACTTATCCTGCAGGAGGAGCCAAGGAGGATAAATCTCAGGAAGTTTCTAATCCCAGCGCTGAGCCTTGGAGCGTTGCTTTTATTAGTATATACTGCCATACATATATATCGGAAGAGACGGGTTTATCGCAGGGAAGTGGTTGAGGCGGTAGGAAGGATAAAGAGCAGCATGGAGGAAGAGTAGTGGTTGGTTCAGAAGGCAGGGGTAGAGTAATAGGGATAATATCAGCTAAGGGAGGAGTGGGCAAAACCGCAGTGTCTCTGAATCTCGCCCTCAGCCTGATGCTTGACTTTAAAAAGCGGGTGCTCGCTGTAGATGCGCACACCATATCGCCAAACCTGAGCCTCTATCTGGGAATAATTGATGTAATACCGCCAGGAATCAGCTATGCCCTTAAAGACCCATCCTTTGCAAAAGAGAGCGTTTACATCCACTCAAACACTGGTCTGCACCTGCTCGCAGGATCAATAACCAGCGTTAAAGAGGTGAATCTGAGCAACCTTAAGCAGGTGGTGGAAAACCTCCACAATGATTATGATTACATTATTGTAGACACTTCCCCCAGCCTGGGAGAAAGCCTGAGGAATATCCTCAAAGCATGCGATGAGGTGCTGCTTGTGGTAAATCCGTGGCTGCCTATAGTTATAACCAATCTGAAGGCGGTAAAAATAGCGGAGGAAATGAACAAGCCTCTGCGGGTAGTGCTCAACAAAGTGGGAAGGGGTATGGGAGAAATGAGTGTAAAAGAAGTGGAAGACAGCCTTGGGCACAAGGTAATTGTCACAATACCGGTGGATCTGGAAGTCTACCGCGGCGTGGAGGAGCGCAAGCCGGTGATGCTTGCCAATCCCAAATCGCCAGGGAGCGTGGCTATAAAGAAGCTTGCCAGCCTACTCGTGAGTGAGGAATGAATATGACGAAGATAATGGTTGTGGACGACGAGCCAGATATTCTGGCTATGGTTGAGATGATTCTCAATCGGAAGGGGTATGAGGCCATACTCGCGGAGGGCGGCGCAGAGGCTCTTGAACTTCTTAAGAAAACAAAGCCTGACCTGATACTCCTTGATCTCATGATGCCGGGCATGGACGGCACAGAGTTTCTGCGCAGACTTCGCTCCGACGAGAATCTCAAGGATATACCTGTTATAGTGGTTAGTGTGCGCTCAACCATCGAGAAAGAAAGCCGCGAGGCAATGGAGCTAGCTGACGACTACATCACAAAACCTATAGACTTACCCACTCTCTACACTGCAATAGAAGAAATGCTAAAAGAGAAAAAATAGGGGATGGGGTTGGGGTTTTAGAGGATTTTGTAGTACCTCTGAAGCTCCCAAGGATGCACCTGCACGCGGTA
>MTMD02000010.1 GCA_002010065.2 Candidatus Pyrohabitans jungbluthii
TATCCCGGCGGCCGGATTTGAACCAGCAACCTAGGGATCTACAGTCCCCCGCTCTACCAGGTTGAGCTACGCCGGGTGTGGGTAATATAGAAGATTAACGAGAGGAAAATAAAACTCCAAGGCGAGGTGGAGGGGCATGAATGTAAAAATCTGTGCAACCATGCGCATCAACCTATTTTGTAAATAAAGAGGAATCTTCAATCCCAAGAAGAAAAATTTTTATACCCGGGTTTGCATACCTATACACAACTCATCTAAGAGAGAGGAGGCGAATAGATGGTAAATGTGGTTTGGATGCAGGGAGCTACAGATAATGGCTGTCTTGTCTCTTTTTTGAACGCACAGCAGCCGGATGTGTATCAGGCGATTGAGAAGCTGGGAGTCACAATAAGCTACCAGAACACAATAAACCCAACCAGCGGTAAGGATGTTATCGCAACCCTGGAAAAGTACATCGCTGGCGAGGAGCAGCTGGACGTGCTCATAATCGAAGGTGCCATTCCTCGCGGGCCTAACGGCACAGGCATGGCGTGCTTTATTGGGCCGAGGAGCTTCGCCCAGTGGGTGAGCGAACTCGCGCCAAAGGCGAACTACGTTCTTGCGGTAGGAACCTGCGCTGCCTTTGGCAACATTCCAGCGGCTGAGCCCAACCCAACCGACGCAACTGGCGTGCAGTGGCACAAGCGCGAGTTTGGCGGCTTCCTAGGCAAGGACTTCAGGTCAAGGGCTGGCTTGCCGGTGATAAATATCTCCGGCTGCCCAGCGCATCCGGACTGGGTTGTGCAAACCCTAGTGGCTGTACTTCTTGGCAAGAAGGTGGAGCTGGACAAATACAATCGCCCACGCGACTTCTTTGGTGAGGACATAACGGTGCATGACGGCTGCCCGCGCAACGAGTACTACGCCTTCAAAGTCGCGGCTGAGAAGTTCGGCGATAAGGGCTGCCTGTACATGAACTTGGGCTGTGCTGGGCCACACACCAACAGCGACTGCAATCGCAGGCTCTGGAATAGGCAGAGCAGCCTTACGCGGTGCGGCATCCCATGCCACGGATGTACCAACCCCGACTTTCCAGAGGGAAGCATGCCCTTCTTCCAGCGCCGCAGGCTGGTTGTGGAGGGCTGGAAGTTGGTGCCCTACATTGTTGGCTCGGGATTCATGAAGCTTGCGAAGCCTTCGAGGCTGAAGAACGAGTGAGGTGAATATGATGGCTGAGCTTGACCTGAGTCCAATAACCCGAATTGAGGGACATTTAGATTTTAAGATAAATGTGGAGAACGGCGTGGTAACCGACGCAAAAGCTATCGCCGCCCTGTTCAGAGGATTTGAGATAATCCTTAAGGGGCGCGATCCCCTTGATGCGCTGGTTATAACCCCGCGCATCTGTGGCGTTTGCCCAACTTCGCACAACGACGCCTCCGCTCGTGCCCTGGACGATGCACTCAATGCAAGTATACCTGAGAATGGCTACCTGCTGCGCAGCATTCTTTTGGGTGTAGAGAATCTGATGAGCCATGCGGCGCATACTTACGTGCTTTTTGGTCCTGACCTGGCGAACAAGAAGTATGAGAAGCACGAGGCTTATCCTGAGCTTGCGAAGCGCTTTGCACCGCTCACAGGCACATCCTACAAAGGTGCTGTTTTCGCCAGGATAAAGCTCGACGAAATCTTCGCCATCTTTGGTGGTAAGCATCCCCACACCACCTTCGTTCCAGGTGGTTCGCCTGCGCGTCCGCAGGTCAGCGACATAACCAAGGCGCTGAGCATATTTATGCAGGTGCAGGATTTCATTGAGAACACCACTTTGGGCTGCTCCATAGAGCGCTGGCTGGAGAACAAGAGCCTAAAGGACGTGCAGAAGTGGCTCGAGGAGGATGAAAAGCACGCTAACAGCGACCTTGGGCTTTTTATACGCTATGGCCCAGAGCTTGGGCTGCACAAGCTGGGCAAGGGTCCAGGAAACTTCCTGTCCTACGGCGTGTATGCACAGGCTGATGGGAAGAACTGGCTTCCGGCTGGCTTCTACGACGGCGAACACCACAGCCTCGACCAGACAAAGATTGAGGAGCACATCAAGTACTCCTGGTATACTGGCTACGAGGGCGGGCGTCATCCCAGCGAAGGCGTAACCGAACCCTACTATGAGGAAGGGGAGAAGTACAGTTGGGCAAAGTGCCCGCGCTACGACGGCAAACCCGTGGAGGTCGGCCCCCTCGCCAGGATGATAATTGATAAAGACCCGCTTGTGCTTGACCTAGCAAAGGAGTACGGACCCTGCGTCTACACGCGTGTACTCGCGAGGCTTCACGAGGCAGTTAGGTTAGCGGCAAAGATAAGGGAGTGGCTGCTTGAGCTCGACCCGAGCAAGCCCTTCTTCGGCAGCTACGAGAAGGTGAAAGATGCTGAGGGAATAGGTCTGACAGAGGCGGCGAGAGGAGCACTAGGCCACTGGATTAGAATCAGAGACGGCAAGATAGACAACTACCAAGTAATAACACCCACGGCATGGAACGTCTCGCCCAAGGATAGCAATGACGTTCATGGTCCAATAGAGCAGGCGGTGATAGGAACTAAGGTGGAGGACGAGAACAACCCCGTTGAGGTGCAGCACGTAATAAGAAGCTACGACCCATGCATCGCGTGCACTGTGCACGTGATAACCCCACGCAAGAGCTACAGGCTTAAGGTGGTGTAGGCCACCATCTTTTTTCTCCTCTTTTTGAGGTGCCCCCGCTTGCTGATCGTCGGACTGGGAAATATAATAATGGGCGACGATGGCGTTGGGGTGCGCGCAGTACGCGAGCTTGAGAAGTTTAAGATTAAAGGTGTGGAGCTTCTTGAGGGTGCAACCTCAGGGATAAGTCTGCTTCCCCATCTCCGTGGTAAGAGGCGAGTGATTATAATCGACGCGGTTCAGGGTGGTGGCGAAGAGCCGGGCACAATATACCGTCTGAGTGAGAAGGAACTCCAGAAACCCGAGTTCAGGTTCTTCTCGCTGCACGACATTTCGCTGGAGCACGTGCTTGCTCTGGGTAGGGAGCTTTTCAGCGATGAGTTTCCGGAGGAGATAGTTATTTATGGAGTGGAGGTAAAGGAGATTAAGCTGAGTGAGGAGCTCAGCGAGCCGGTGAAAAAAGCCTTGCCAAGGCTTGTGGAGCTGCTGCGCAGGGAGATGGAGAATCATGTGTTTAGCGGTGCCGGGAGTGATTAAGGAGATACGAGGAAACATTGCAGTCGTGGATTATGGAGGCGTAGTTAAGGAAGCCGACATTTCCCTCTTAGAAAGCGTTGATGTGGGCGACTACGTTATAGTGCACGTGGGGTACGCGATAACAAAGCTGAGCGAGGACGAGGCAAGGCAGAGTATTGCCGCGTGGAAGGAGGCGCTGGAGAGGCTTGCTCGCTTTTAAGGACTTCAGGAGTAGGGAGCTTGCGAAGCGCGCGCTTGGGGTGATAGAGAAGCTCGCCGCGGAAGAGAGCTACACCTTTATGCACGTGTGTGGCACCCACGAGCAGGCAATAACCAGGCACGGCTTGAGAAGCCTGCTTCCGGCTAACATAAAGCTCATCGCTGGACCTGGCTGCCCTGTGTGCGTAACTCCAGCTAGCGAGGTTGACGCAGCTGTTGCGCTTGCTGAAGAGGGAAAAGTTGTGCTCACCTACGGCGACGCTTTGCGGGTGCCAGGAAGTGAGCTCTCGCTGGCACAGGTAAGGGCTAAGGGCTGCGATGTGCGCGTGGTTTACAGCATTCGCGAGGCGGTTAAGCTTGCGCAGGCAGAACCAGAGAAGGAGATGGTCTTCTTTTCCATAGGTTTGGACACCACGGCGCCCAGCGTCGCTGCAGAAATTGCCCGTGGCTTGCCTGAGAACCTGAGCATACTCAATGCACTACGCCTAACTGTGCCTGTTATGGAGCTTCTCCTCGGCTTGGGAGACCTTCGCTTTGAGGGCTACCTTGCGCCGGGTCATGTCTCTGCGATAATAGGTGCGAAAGCCTATGAGGTTATTCCCCAAGCTTATGGCATGCCCGTGGTAATCTCAGGGTTTGAGCCTCTTGATCTGCTGCTCAGCGTGGCCATGCTGATAAAGCAGGTGAAGGAGGGCTCCGCGAAGGTTGAGAACGAGTACTCTCGTGCTGTGAGCTACGAGGGCAACCTCCGCGCTCAGGAACTGGTTAATAAGGTTTTTGAGGTCGCCACCACGCAATGGCGGGGCATAGGCAGGGTACCCTTTTCCGGACTGAAGCTGAGAGAGGAATACGCTGAGTGGGACGCGAGAAGGAGGTATGCGCTTAAGGAGAGCAGAGGCGTGGACATTCGCCCTGGATGCAGCTGCCACCTTGTCATCATAGGCAAGCTCTCACCTCAGGAGTGCAGAATGTTCGGCAGCGTTTGCACTCCGGCTAAACCTTACGGGCCATGCATGGTCTCCCAGGAGGGGACATGCAATGTAGCCTACAGGTACTCGCAGCAAGTGGTGTAGCGCATGCATGAGCTCAGCATAGCTCAGGGCATCGTAAGCGCTGTGCTCTCCCACCTTAAAGGAAGTAAAGGAAAGGTGCTGGAGGTGCACGTTGCCATAGGTGAGCTTACGCACATAAATGAAAAGCAGCTTGCCTTCGCCTTTGAAATCGCCTCTCGAGGTACACCTGTTGAAGGCACAAGACTGAAAACACGCACCATAGAAGCGAGGCTTCGATGCGTGAGCTGCGGCTGGCAGGGAAAAAGCTTTACCTGCGAAGCCTGCGGCTCTGCAATGGAGGTTATCGCCGGAGAGGAGCTTTTGCTGGAGAGAATCAGAGTGGAGGTTGATGAGGATGCACAAAGTTGAGGACATCAAGGTGGAGGAAGACCTCCTTGCCGCGAATCGCGAACTTGCCCTGCTTAATCGCGAGCTTCTTGACGCCAACAAAGTGGTTGCGATAGAGGTGAGCGGCGCCATAGGCTCTGGGAAGACCACCCTCATAGAGCTTGCTGCACAAAATTTAAAGGAGTACCGCATCGCCGCCGTGGCTGGTGACGTGGTCGCAAGTTTAGATGCAAGGCGCTTTGATAAGCTTGGCATCCCGACAATAGCTCTGAACACCGGCAAGGAGTGCCACCTCGATGCTCACCTGGTCAGCCATGCCCTTGAAAAACTACCTCTGGATGAGCTGGACATAATCTTCATAGAAAATGTGGGAAATTTAATATGCCCCGCGGATTTTGATCTAGGTGCGCATTCCCGCGTTGTTGTGGTGAGTGTCACCGAGGGCGACGACATAGTCGCCAAGCATCCTGCGATCTTCCGCCGCGCTAATCTTGTGGTTATCAACAAAGTGGACATCGCAGCCTATGTGGAGGCAGATCCCCACAAGATGGAAGAGGACGCGAGAAAGATAAATCCCTCGCTTGAGGTGATACAGGTTTCTGCCAGGAAAGGGTATAACATCGACAGATGGCTGAACTTCATTGCAAGAACGGTGCAAAACAAAAGGTGAGCAGAGCAGTTTTTGAAATTCACTTCTTCTGACTTTAGAAAAATAAAGTATAAGTATCCTGCTTCCCCTACAGGGTACTGGGGGTGGGTTTGGTAAAAATCCTGTGTGTGGACGACGACCCCGAGTTTTTACGAATTCTCGGAAGAATGCTTGAGGAAAAAGGCTATGAGGTTTATCTCGCTGAGAGTGGAAAGAAGGCTCTGGAAATTCTGAAGAATGTTTCGCCAGACTTGATACTCCTCGACATCATGATGCCTGAACTAGATGGATGGGAAACTCTCAAGGAAATAAGGAGCACCGGCAATAAGGCTCCAGTAATCATGATTACCATAATGTATGCGATAGAAGACAGGGAGAAGAGCTTTGAACACGGCGCGGACGCCCATGTACCGAAACCCATCAAGAAGGTGCAGCTTTTTAAAACCATTGAGTGGGTGCTGAAAAACTCGGCCAGGAGGCGCTCTCTTGCAAATCACTGAGGGATGCGTGGTAATGATTTCAGGTGCACTGGGCACTGGTAAGAGTGACCTCACCATCAAGCTTTTGGAACATCTCTTCTCTGAAAAAGGCAAGGAGATCGTTTATATAACAACAGAACTCACGCCCATAGAGATAGAAAGTGCTCTGCTTGCTTCCGGTATTCGCAGAACTACTCTTTCAAGGGTGAGGTATCTCGATGGAACCCAATGGTCTATTGAGGATTATAAAAGGGTGTCGTACATCACAGGCGCCGTAAGTCATATGAACTCAAAAAAATTTACACGACATCCTAGCTGGTATTCAAAATAAACGGGTAAACCTTATAATAAACTCTCTTTCGACTTTTTATTCAGAATAAACGCAAAAAATGAAATAAAGCACTTCTACGAAAAATATCGCACCTGAAATCCCGGGGAAGCTTTCTGCTGTTCACAGTGCACGACTACCTCCATCCACCCCATGTGTATGCCTCTCTTGAGTCCGGGGCGGATGTGATTATAAAGACGGACGTTTCTCATGAGGATAGAACCTTGCAGAAAGACACCGAATCCCTCTTATATAGTGATGCAGAACGCAAAACTGCCAGTTCCAGGCATATTCAAAGAAAATGTTTTAAAAATCTATTTAAATTAGATAAAAATATGTTTAAAAAAAGTTTTTATATAACAAATTCTAGATATTATGTTGGGGTAGGATTCCTCATGTGTTTTCACCTCCTATTTTAGAATCCTGCCCTACATCTTTTTTGCGTAAGTGTGTAGAGTAAAAAAAGAGGGTGGAGACTTCTTAGAGTCTCCTTCTTGCCGCCACACCAAACAGCGGAAGCAGTGCTAACAGCGCAAGCGAGGTGGGACCACAGACACCCTTCTTGGGTGGTGCTGTCTCCGGTGGCTGCGTCGGCGGTGCCGTCGTTACAGGTGCTGGTGTCTCTTTCACTTTGCCCAGCTCGTGTATGTTCTTCTCTGCATAGCTCGCTGCCCACGCTTTGTCCTTATCCTCGTGGCACTGGAGGCACACGTAGTCAAGCGTTAAGTAGCCAGAAGCGTACTCCTTGCCGTCATCCGCCTTGAAGATAAGCTCTGCGTTGGGGTCGGTGTTTATCCTGAAGAGGTGAACCCTGACGTCAGCTACGTACTTGCTTTTCGCTACCGCCGACTTTGCCGCCTTGGGCATGTGGCAGTCAATGCAGCGCACGCCTGCTTTCTGCATCTCGCTGCCCTCGAACACCTCTGCAACGTCTGCATGACAATCCTCACACTTCTTTATTATTCCATAGCCCTCAACGTCATTTGTAGCACCCTTATGCACCGGCTTGTGGGGATCGTGGCAGGTGACACACTTCAGGTTTGCCATGCCACCAGAGTTCTTGAGCTCCTGGTACTGCTCATGGTGGCGTATGAAGCCCTTTTTCGCCGGGGGTTTGTCGCTTGTGCCTCGAACGTGGCAAAGCCCACAGAACTCGGCGCTGTCATTCACAATTATAGCAACGCCCTTGCCACCACCTCTGGCAACGTGCTCACTCCCTGGGCCATGGCAGGCTTCGCACTGCACGCCACGGAAGGTCCAGTTGCCAACCATGCCAGGCAGGTCCTTGTGGTTCTCATCGTAAGTTGATCCGGTGTTGTGGCATCTGGTGCAGTCGTACTTCTTATCCTCGCCGCTGTGGTAAGCACTCCATGTTCCAGTCTCCCAGTTGTACTGGTTCTTTTCGAGGGGCTGTCCATCTTTTGTCTTTGTGATTATAAAGCCGTCCTTGCCGATGTAGCGGGACTTCCAGCCCCAGCCGCCAAGAACGTAGAGGATGTCGTCCCATGTGTAGCCCTCTGGCAGCGGTATCTCTGGCCTAATCGCCTTCGCTTCTTCGGGTGTCATCAACTTATAGGGGTGTCCCGACTTCTTCCAATCCTCATACTTATCTGGGTGGCATGTTTTGCACTTCTCTGCCCCAACATAAGTCGCCGCCGGGTCACCTTTAGCTACTGGCATCTTTTGGTCGCCAATAACGTACTCTTTTGCTGCCACCGGTATGGCAATAAGTAACATGGCAGCAAGTAGAACTATGGGTAATCTCCCCATATCCACACCTCCTAATTTTATAAACCAATCTTCATTATATTTATAATTTTATTTAAGCTTTTCCTTTCGGCAATCCAAAAATCTGCTCTGGACGCAAAAGGGTGGTGCTCTCGAATCATAGAAGATAATTTCTATTACCATAGAATGTTAAAAAGTGAAAAACCTTTTAAGCCAAGAAGAATATCCGATAACCAATGAAAAGACTTCTCTGGTGGCTCCTTGCCGGCACCCGTGGGGGAGAAACACGAGCCATGATTTTAAAGCTCCTAAAAGAGCGACCATACAACGCTAACCAGCTAACACAGGAGCTTGGACTGGACTACAAGACTATCCGTCACCACCTCCGTGTGCTCCAGAAGAATAAAATAGTGGTTACGAGGGGTGGCAGGTATGGCAAATTATACTTCCTCTCACCCGAGATGGAGAAAAACCTTGACATCTTCGAAGAAATCTGGAGCAAAATTGGGAAAAACAAATTAAGTAAAAGGAGGTGAATCATGTATATGTTCCATGAGATATACGCGGCTTCGAATTTTATAAATATGGTACTTCTTATCGTGCTGATCTATCTCTTCCTTCAGGACTATATAAAGGTGCGCTCATATTTCACCTTGGGGCTGGTGATCTTTGCTGTAGTGTTGTTTATAAACGCCTTACTCTCGTGTCCAAGCGTGCAGTACCTTTTTTCCGAGTACGAAGCATGCCCGTACGAACCCTACCACGCCGCCGCTTCTGTGTTTGAAACCATCGCATTGGTTGTGCTACTGTATATAAGCACACGGTAGTTTTGAAAGAATTGACAAGGTTAAAATCAAGAGCAGGGGATGAAGTACATGGCAAAAAAAAGGAAGGTTAAGAAAAATACGAAAAAACAAAAGAATCCCACCCTGCTGCTTCTTTCCATTGTAGTTATTGCAGGGGCAGGGATATATTTCATGATGGGCGGTAGCAAGGATAATTTGCCGGAGAATATTCCGCTTCCTGATTATGCATACAAGAGCGAGAGAGTGCTTACCGCTTACAAGATAGCCGTGGCTTACCCGGAGATCGGCAAGGCAGTGCCCTGCTACTGCGGATGCAAAGATGTGAGAACACCTCAGTTTCCCACAGGGCACAAAAATCTGTACAACTGCTTCCTCGATGACCTCGGGCGATTCACCTCTCATGGGGCCAACTGCTTTATATGCGTTGATGAGATGCTGGAGAGCTACGAGATGTACAAGAAAGGCTACTCTTTGAGGGAGATTCGCGCTGCTATAGATGGAAAATACGCAGGCAAGTATGCCGATCCCACACCTACACCACCTGTATGAGGTGAGAGTATGAATCCAAAAACGCTTATAACCGTGGCTGCGTTAATTGCCATCGCAGCGTTTGCAGTGCTCTCGGCGAAGACAACACCCGTGGTTAGCGACAAGGACCATACCTACGTGGGCGATTTAGTGTGGCTCAACTCGTACGAAGCTGGACTGGAGAAGGCAAAACAGGAGAACAAGCCTGTGCTCCTCTATTTTTGGGCGACCTGGTGCAAGTTCTGCAGAAAGCTGAATACAGAGGTTTTCCCTGATCCAGAGGTCAACTCCCTGCTTCGCGAGCGTTTTGTGCTTGTGGCGATAAACATCGACCAAAACAAGGAGATACCCCAGAAGTATGGGGTGCAGTACCCACCTGCAGAGATTTTTGTGGACGCCGATGGCAATGTCATAACAAAGGTGATGGGCTACACCCCAAAGGAGAACTTCCTGCGGTACATAAATACAGTGCTCGCTCAGTATAGCTGAGTCTATTGTAGCAGAGGCAACCGCTGGTGATTACCGGAACGAAGATTGCGGCGTGACGGAGTTGCCCGTCTCACGCGTTAGCGTGATAGGGTGACGAAGAAAGCGCTACCATATCGTGGATCTTATTCAGCTCGGAAGGGGTAATAGAGGCGGGGTAGGCGCCCCTATCCGGCGAAATCTATTTAAATATTCTGCTACTATGTGTAAGGAGGAGGTAGATAAGAATGGCTGACGACAACGTCGTTTATATCGGCAACAAACCCGTGATGAACTACGTTTTGGCTGTAACAACGCAGCTGAACAGTGCCAATGAGGTTACAATAAAGGCAAGGGGTCAGGCAATCTCCAGAGCTGTTGACACCGCCGAAATAGTGAGAAACCGCTTCATGCCAGAGGTCAAGGTTAAGAGCATAGAGATAGGCACAGAGACTATAACGCGAGAGGATGGGAGCACCATCAACGTCTCCAGTATGGAGATTACCCTGGCCAAGTAAATAAACCTCCCCTACTTTTTTTATACCACCTCGCCCATAGTTAGTTTATGCCCCGCGTGGTTAAAGGTTTTCTTATCGACGCTGACTACGAAACCGTCGAGAGGAAAGCGCTTATCAGGCTGTACCTGCGTGATGAGCAGGGAAAGAGTTTTATCGCCTACGACGACTCCTTCTCACCCTATTTCTTCGCTCTTCCCGGCGATGAGCCGGAGAAGGTTAAGGATAGGATACTCACCTCAGACGAAGAGGGTATTATACAGAGCATTACCATAGAAGAGAAGAGGTTCTTTGGCAAACCCGTTACAGCGCTCCGCATCACTGTACGCCACCCTCAGGATGTGCCACGAATACGGGAGCGGATACGCCACCTTGAGGGCGTAGATGCGATAAATGAACACGACATCCTATTCGTTAGACGCTACCTGATAGACCGCGGGATTAAACCTCTTACCTGGCTCACGATGGAGGTTGAAGAAAGGCAGGACAAGCTCTTTGTGCGCAGAATTGAGCAAGCGGAGGGTGAGTTACCCGGAAGCGGAGCTTCCGGTGTGACGAAGCCTCCAAAGCTAAGGGTGGCGGCTGTAGATATAGAGGTTTACAATCCAAAGGGGGCGCCGCGCAGCAAGCAGGATCCCATAATCATGGTGAGCATAGCTACAAACGACGGCATGGAGAAGGTGCTAACCTGGAAACCTATAGAAGGCGAAGCGTACGTTGAGACCCTAAGCAGCGAGGAGGAGATGCTGCTCAGGTTTGCGCAGCTTATGCAGGAAGGCGATTACGATGTGATCGTGGGGTACAACACAGACAACTTCGACTTCCCGTACATTAAAGATAGGGTGAAGAAGCTTGGCATTTCCCTGCCCCTGGGCAGGCTAAACGCAGAGCTTGAGGTGAGCAAGAGAGGCCCGCTACCAGAGGCGAGAATTCGTGGCAGGGCGCATGTTGATTTATACCCCATAGTGAGGCGCCACGTTAAGCTGAACAGCTATGTGCTCGAGAGCGTGGTGGAGGAGCTTCTTGGGATAAAAAAGGAGAAGATAGACGGGGATAAGCTCTTCACATACTGGGATGCTGGCGGGGAAAACCTTGCTATGCTCGCCAGGTATTCTCTTGAGGATGCGCGGGTTACCCTGAGCCTGGCTGAGAAGTTTCTCCCTCTCTACTACGAGCTCTCCACTATCGTGGGACAAAGCCTAAACGACGTTGCGAGAATGACGTCTGGACAACTTGTCGAATGGCTGCTCATGCGGTTCGCTACGCCAAGAGGAGAACTAATTCCCAACCACCCCGCTGGCGAGGAGTATGCAGCGCGGGCGAGTGCGACCTACGTTGGTGGGTATGTACGTGAGCCGAAGCGGGGGTTAGTCGAGAACATAGCGGTGTTTGACTTCCGTAGCCTTTACCCAAGTATAATTGTGAGCCACAACATAGACCCGAGTACGCTGATTATAGGCAACTGCGAGGAGAACCGCGCGCCAGGTTTAGACTACTGCTTCTCCCTGGATAAGGAGGGATTCATACCCGAAATTTTAAAGGGGTTGATCCAGCGCAGGGCTGAGATAAAGCAGCAGATGAGGCAGGTAGGCGAGGATAAAAGAAGGATGCTGGACGTCGCTGAGAAGGCACTTAAAATCCTTGCAAACTCCTTCTATGGCTACATGGGCTACCCGCGAGCGAGGTGGTACCGCCGCGAGTGCGCAGAGAGCGTCGCCGCCTTTGCGAGGATGTACATAAAGCAAGTTATGCGCATCGCCGAGGAGGAGTTCAACCTGGAGGTGGTGTACGGCGATACAGATTCGCTCTTCGTGGTAATTCCGCCTGCTAAGCGTGAGGTGGTGCAGGAGTTTCTGCGCAAGGTCAACGCCAGCATGCCGGGCATGATTGAGCTGGAATTCGAGGGCTTTTATAAGCGAGGACTGTTTGTTACAAAAAAGAGGTATGCGCTTCTGAGTGAAGAAGGCAAGATGGTGGTCAAGGGCTTAGAGTTTGTGCGCCGCGACTGGGCACCGATAGCGAGAGAAACCCAGCGGGAGGTGCTTCGCATTCTGCTGGAGGAGGCAAACCCCGAGAAGGCGGCAAAGCTTGTTCGCGACGTTATTCAGCGAATACGTGAGCGCAGGGTAACTCTTGAGGACATAACAATATACACCCAGCTTACAAAGCGAATAAAGAGCTATAAAAGCTTAGAGCCCCATGTGGTGGCGGCGCAGAAGCTTAAGGAGCGCGGTCGCGAGGTGGCGCCTGGCATGATTATAGGATACATAATAACCAAGGGCGCAAAGGCGATATCACATCGCGCTCTGCCTGTGGAGTTCGCCAAGCTTGAGGATTATGACCCGGATTACTACATAGACAACCAGATCCTGCCCGCGATACAGCGCATATTCGAGGCGATAGGCTACACCCGGGATTACCTCAGGGAGGGGATTACTCAGACCAGCTTAAGCAAGTGGTTTTAGGGTTCAAATTGTACTTCAAAATGAAATTAAATTAGAAAATTGAAGAGATTCTTACGAAAACAGGCTGCTTGCCGCATTCAGCGACAGCGAGACAAAAGAGTCTGGGAAAACGCCGATGTAGATAACCAGAAGCGCTGCTACTACCAGTGCCACGCTCAGCAGCAGGGGCTCGCGCTCACGCTTTACCTCGGCTTCTGCGAAGTACATGTAGCGGATTACGCGAGCATAGTAGTACAGCGAGACCACGCTGTTGATTATGAGCAATATGCCAAGTATAAGATAAGCGCCGCCCGCAGCAATGCTTGCGGTGAGTATCATGAACTTGCTCACGAAGCCTGCGAAGAAGGGTATCCCCGCCAAGGAGAGTAGGAATATGGTCATTGTCAGCGCAGTCACGGGAAGGCGCCTTCCCAGCCCAGCAAAGTCCTCAAGGTTGGAGCCTATCATATAGTAGCTCGCAGCCGCAACCGCGAGGAATGCCCCGCCCTTCATTATCGCGTGCGTAAGGATGTGGAGCAGGCCAGCGCCAATGCTGAGGTTGAGGTCCACCTGCGTCGAGGCGAGCAAAGCAAAGACTATGAGCACATAGCCGGCTTGGCCAATGCTGGAATAAGCAAGCATGCGCTTTATGTTGGTCTGTGCCAGAGCAACGACGTTGCCCAGGGTCATGGTTATCGCAGCCAGAATAGCGAAGAGCAATGCCCATTCCTTAACAAGCGCCGGCATGGAGAGGGCGATTAAGAAGATGCGCAGCAGGGCTACGAAGGCCATCTTTTTGCTCGCGGCAGCGAGAAAGGCGCTCACCGGCGAGGGCGCACCCTGGTAGGTATCGGGTGCCCACATGTGGAAGGGCACCGCA
Source organism: Candidatus Pyrohabitans jungbluthii (assembly GCA_002010065.2). Lineage (GTDB taxonomy): Archaea > Hydrothermarchaeota > Hydrothermarchaeia > Hydrothermarchaeales > BMS3B > Pyrohabitans > Pyrohabitans jungbluthii. The sequence goes on from MTMD02000010.1 coordinate 13,632, forward strand.
GCGACTTTATAACCGAAGCCTGCGATGAGGAAGACTACAGCCAAAATGAGCACCCAGTGGAACTCTGCAGTCTTAGGCAGAGCCTCTGCTATCGCATACAGGTTCGTGCTCCCGGTTAAGCCGTAGAGCAGGGACATGCCAAACACAATTAAACCTGAGGAGAAGGCACCTATGACGAAGTACTTCATAGCCGCCTCTGTGCCAGTGCGGTTTTTCCTGAAGGCGGCTAAAGCGAAGGTGGAGATGCTCGCCAGCTCCACAGCGACGAAGAGGAGCACTAAATCAGCGGCCATGGCAGCGAACATCATTCCAAGCGTTGCGAAGAGTATGAGCGAGTAATACTCCCCCTTGTACTTATCCTTGCGGGTGGCATCGAGGGAACCCAGGATTACCAGAAGCGCCACCAGCAGAAACACCAGCTTGAAGAAAACCGCAAAGAGGTCAACGCGTATTAAGCCGGAGAAGAAGCTCACCTGAAGTGCCTGCTTCGCTGCTATGGCAGCGAGAAGTGATTTTGCCTGGGAGAAAACCATAGCGAGGGCAATACCCACGCCTACAAGACTGAGGTAGCCCAGAAATTCCTTATCGTCTTCGCGCAGGGTCATGTCTATGAAGATAACAGCCAGCGCAAATACTGCAATTACCAGCTCCGGCATAAGTGCTTCGAGCATCTCAGATACCTCCTATTAACGCCACTATCGCTTGGGATGTGGTGCTTATCATATTCATCAGGGGCGCAGGATAGAGTCCCAGCAAGGTTATGAGTATAACCAGAACAAGAACTGGCACTGCTTCGTGCCATGCAACGTCGCTGCGCGCGCTCTCAATGAGTTCGCTGGTAGCGCCAAACGCTGCACGCTGGAGCATCCATAGATAATAACCTGCGGTAAGGGGCAACGAAAGCACTGCAAGGTAGGCAAGAGAGGAGAAGCTCTTGAAGAGCCCTAGGAGGATGCTGAGCTCAGCCACGAAGCCGCTAAGCCCCGGTAAGCCCAGCGAAGCGAGTGAAGCGAACACCAGGACCCAGCCCAGGAAGGGCGCCTTGGTTATAAGCCCGCCTAGGTAGGGGATCTCTCGCGAACGTGCTTTCTCAACAAGCATGCCTGTGAGGAAGAAGAGTAAAGCGACGATTAAGCCGTGGCTCACCATCTGGAATATCGCACCGTTTATTCCGATTAAATTCAGGGACGCTATACCGAGAACAATAAAGCCCATGTGCGAGACGCTGGAGAAAGCCACCAGACGCTTTATATCCCGCTGTGCCAGAGCAGCGAAGGCAGCATAGAATACGCTCACAACCGCAAGCACGGCGATAGCATAGGCATAGCTCTGGAAGGTCTCAGGTAGAAGGGTGACGCCAATGCGGAGCAAGCCATAGGCACCCATCTTGGAGAGCAACCCAGCGAGGAGCACACTCACCGGCGTGGGTGCCTCGGTATAGGCATCTGGCAACCATGAATGGAAGGGCACCAGGGGGATCTTGAAGGCAAAACCTATGAAGAGCAGGAGGAAGACAAAGCTCTTAAAGCCTGCATCTAGAGAGGCGAGGGTGTCTGAGATGGCGAAGAAGGAGAAGCTTCCCGCCTTGAGGTAGAGCAGTATGAAGCCAATAAACATGAAGAGGCTTCCCAAGTGGGTGTAGATGAGTATCTTCATGGCAGCATAGCTTCGCTTAGCTCCGCCCCAGCCGTTTATCAGGAAGAACGCGGGGATGAGCACAATCTCCCAGAAAACGTAGAAGAGGAAGAGGTCTAACGCAAGGAAGACGCCCATTAGACCGGCTTCCATGAACAGGAGCAGGGCGTAGTAACGCTTGGTGTTCGCCTCTATATTCCAGGAGGCAAGTATGGCTACGACAAAGAGCAGGGCAGTGAGCAGCACAAGCGAGAGGCTCATCGCATCCGCGCCCAGGGTGAAGGTAATCCCAAAGTCTGAAATCCACTCCCAAGCTTGAGCTGGGAACATCTCCTTCCCGCTCAGGAAGCTGTTCAGCGCCGCGAGGGAGACGAGCAGAGTGAGAAGCGACGTAGCGAAAGCTACAGAGCGCGCTTTGGCTATGCCATAGCGCTCAGCGAAGTAGCTCGCAAAGGCTCCTACGAATGGAATGGCAATGAGATAAGCCAGCATTACGCCGCACCTCCTGTAAGGCGAGCGATTATGAGAAGCAAACTCGCTCCCAGCAGGAGCCAGGAGGCGTAGTCCTGGGTTATGCCTGTCTGAATTCTCCGCATGACTTCACCTGCCTTCGCAGTGGCTTTGCCTATGCCATTCACCAGGCCATCGATGAAGTAGGCATCAATAGCGTTTATAACGGTGCTGGTATCCTTGACCACTTTCGTCGCGAAGAAGAGGTATATGTGGTCTAAGTAGTAGCGGTCGATTAGCAGAGTATGCAGTGGTTTAAAGGTGGTGCGTATCTTCTCAGCTGAGAGCACAGGCTTATAGTAGGTTATCCCCGTAAGCACAATACCCAGGGCAGCAAGAGCTATTGAAAGGCTCATAACAAATCCGTGCCCGCCCTCATGGGCTGCGAAGTGCTCCGCGAGTTCAGCGGGCAGGGTATTGAGCACAAACTCCTCAAAGCCAGCGAAGCGAACAAAGCCTGAGAAAAGCGCCCCCAGGGATAGGATCATGAGCGGCACCGTCATAACCCTCGGCGCCTCATGCGCATGCTTTACAGCCTCGCTCTCTTTGCCTGTGAAAACTATGAAGAAGAGTCTTGAGATGTAAACAGCGCTGAGTAGCGCCGCGAAGGCGGCAATTATGAAGAGCGGTGTGCTGTACCCATAAACCGCCGCAAGAATGTCGTCCTTGCTCCAGAAGCCGCTCCACGGGGGTAAGCCAGAGAGAGACCACGCACCGATGAAGAACGCAGTGCCAGTGATTGGCATGCGTTTCCACAGCCCGCCCATGTCGCGAATATCCTGAGAATGCACCGCATGTATCACCGCACCCGCGCTGAGGAAGAGCAGCGCTTTAAAGAAGGAGTGGTTGAGCAGATGGAACACGCCAGCGGCGTAGCCACCGACACCCAGAGCTAAGGTCATGAAGCCCAGGTGGGAGACTGTGGAGTATGCTATAACCCGCTTGAGGTCTGTCATGACCACAGCCATCGTCGCGGCCATGAGCGCTGTTATACCCCCTATCCATGCAACCACGAAGAGAGACTCAGGGGTAAAGAGGGGGTAAGCTCTGGCTACGAGGTATACACCTGCCTTTACCATAGTTGCCGCATGTATAAGCGCGCTGACCGTGGTGGGACCCTCCATTGCGTCGGGCAACCACACGTGCAGCGGGAACTGTGCGCTCTTACCTACCGCTCCGCCGAAGAGGAGAAGCGACGCAAGGGTAAGCGTAGCAGGCGCCGCGCTCGGCGCGAGCTCGAAAAGTTCGCTTAGATTAAGGGTGCCAAACTTGGCGTAGAGCACAAGTATGCCCGCCAGGAGCATAATGTCGCCCACACGGGTGACCAGGAAGGCCTTCTTCGCCGCGCTCGCCGCACTGGGCTTGCGGTACCAGAAGCCTATTAAAAGGTAGGAGCACAGACCCACCAGCTCCCAGCTGATGAAGAGGAAGACAAGATTGTTAGCTATAATTAATGCCAGCATGCTGGCTATGAAGAGGCTTATCTCGGCGTAGTAGCGCTGTACCCCGGGGTCACCATGCATATAACCCAGGGAGTAGACCACGATGAGAAATCCCACAAAGCTAACCACGAAGAGCATCACCGCCGCGAGGGGGTCTATGAGAAAGCCAAAGCGAAAGGCTTCGCTACCCAGCCATGAGATGCCCTCGCTTTCGTACCTGCCAACTGAGAAAACATCGCGAATTGTGAGCAGCGAGACGAGCATGGACAAGCCAACAAAAGCTACAGCAACGTAGCCTCCGCCCTCTTTCATGCGCTTGCCAAACAGGAGGATAATCAGAAATGAAATCACTGGAAACAGTGGAATGAGCCACGCCTGTTCTATCATTTCACCACCTCAACTCCTTGATTTCACGCAGATTGACAGTGCGGAAGTTGCGGTAAAGAGCTAAGAGAATCGCCATACCAACGCCTGCCTCCGCGGCGGCTATTGCTATGGTGAAGGCAGCAAAAGCCTGACCACTCAGGTTGCCCAGGTAGCTTGAGAAAGCCACCAAATTAATATTAGCGGCGTTTAGCATGAGCTCAATGCTCATGAGCATTCTCACGGCGTTGCGCGAGGATAGCAAACCATAAGCGCCGATGGAGAAGAGCACCGTCGCCAGGAACACATAGTGGAACACCGTAACGCTCATTTCGCAGCCTCCTTTTTCGCCAGGAATATGGCACCTACCATTGCAGCAAGCAGAAGCAAGCCTACAAGCTCAAAGGGTATAACATAAGCCTGAGGGTTGAATATAAGCCCGCCTACACTGCCCACGCTTCCAATCACACTGGCGCGCTCTCCCAGTGAGGCAAAGCCCGAACTGGCGACATAGAAGAGGGCAACTATCGCGAAGATCACAGCACTAACCGGCGCAAGTTCATCGCCACGAGGCGGCCTCTTTAACTGAAGGTCGCTCTTTGTAAGCATTGTGGCAAAGAGGAAGAGCACCACAACACCACCAGCATAGACGAGCACCTGAATGACGGCGAGAAACTCCGCGCCAAGAGTTACAAACACCGCAGCGACGCCGAGCAGAGCCAGAGCTAACGCGAGTACTGCATGGAAAATGCGCTCTGCCATGACAACGCCCACTGCGCCTGCGATGACCACCGCCGAGATTATGAAGAACACCAGCGAGTCCATCATTGTGTTTCGCCTCCTTGCTCTGGTTCGCGCTCATAGCCTGCGAGCTTCCACCAGGGGTAGAAGAGTTCTTCCCGCGAATATTCCGCAAGCTCTATAGCCTCATTGTCCCAGGTTAGCGCACCCGTGGGGCAGGCTTCGACGCAGAGTCCACAGAACATGCATCTCCCGAGGTAAATTTCGGGATGCTTCTTTTCCTTCTTTATTATGCGGTCCTTCACCTTCTTCTCCTCTATCCCCACAACCTTCATCTCTATGGTAGCATTAGGACAAGCACGGGCACAGCTGCCGCAGCTTATGCACTTTTTAACATCCAGGCGCTGCCTCCCGCGATACCGCGGCTTCATCACGTCGCGCTGCTCGGGATACTGTATGGTAATGGGAGGCTTGAAGAGATGCTTAAAGGTAACGCTCATTGGCAGCAGATGGGAGAGATTCTTGAGCTTCTGTTTCAGCATCATCATCACCTTAAATACTCAGTACTACACCTGTAATAACCACATTCGCCAGCGCCAGAGGGAGCAAACCCTTCCAGCCGAAGCTGAGCACGTGGTCAACCTTTGTTCTCGTAAGCGTGCCGCGCACCCACATGAGGGTGAAGATTATCACGTACATCTTTGCCACAAAGATGCCCGCCTGGACTATGTACTTAATCCATCCCAGGTTTTCCACTAGCGGGGAGATTATGGGCAGATGCCATCCGCCAAGGAAAAGGGTCACCACAAGCGCCGAGCCTACGACGAAGTGGATGTACTCAGCGAACATGAACATGGCAAACTTCATCCCGCTGTACTCCGTATGAAAGCCTGCGACGAGCTCAGACTCGCTCTCCGGCAGGTCGAATGGTATCCTGCCCATTTCCGCCACGACGGCTGCAAAGAACACTATAAACGCAAGCGGCTGGTAGAAGATGAACCATTTGGGTATTATCCCAAACCATGCCTGGGACTGCGCCGCGACTATATCCTGCGTACTTAGTGAGCCAACTATCGCCACTATACCAATCATACTCAGCACAAGGGGTATCTCATAGCTCAGGCTTTGCGCTGCAGTTCGCATACCTCCAAGCAGAGAATATTTGTTGTTTGAGCCCCACGCTGCCATCAGGATAGCCAAGGTCGAGAGCGACGAAACGGCGGCAATGTAAAGCACGCCAACACCTATGTCAGCGGCAATGAGCCCGCTCCCTATGCCTACCGCTGCCGCCGGCATAAGGGCGAATAGAAAAGCCGCCATCGGAGCAAGGTTGTACACCAGCTTGTCAGCCTTCTCCGGCACTATGTCCTCCTTGGTCAGGAGCTTAATCATGTCTGCGATGGGCTGAAGCAATCCGTAGGGCCCAGCACGGTTGGGGCCGTAGCGCACGTGTATGCGCGCTATAACCTTTCGCTCAAGCCAAGTGAGGAAGAGCACATTAAGGGAGAGGAATAGAATAACGGCTACCACGCCTATGAGTCCGCGTATAATGTTCATTATCAGGGGGTTTTCCACGCTCACCATGGTATCACCTGTCTATCTCGCCCATCACAATATCCACACTTGCAAAGTTGACTATCATGTCGGGGATTATCTCGCCAGTAGCATAGTGGGGGAAAGCAGAGAGATTGCAGAAGGCAGGGCTCCTTATCTTAACGCGGTATGGGTTGGGCGACTTGCCGTCGCTCACTATGTAGTAGGCCAGCTCGCCCTTTGGCGACTCTATGCGAGAGTAAGCCTCACCCTTGGGCGGGCGTATAACCTTGGGCACCTCGGGGGAGCGAACCTCGCCCTCAGGTAAATCGTTGAGCGCCTGCTCTATTATATTTAAACTCTCGAATATCTCGCGGAAGCGCACATTGAACCTGGCGAGGGTATCTCCCGCCTCTTCGGTTACAACCTCAAAGTCAAAGCGGTCGTATATGGAGTATGGGTCATCCTTGCGAACGTCTCGAGCTACGCCGCTGGCGCGCAGCATTGGACCTGTGACGCCGAGCTCAATTGCCAGCTCTGGCTCGAGTACGCCCACACCCTCACATCTTTTTATGAAAATCTCGTTGTTGTAGAAGTAGGTCTTGTAGTCAGCCAGGCGCTCTGGCAGAACGCGAAGGAAGTTGCGCACGTTCTCAACCCAGCCCTCAGGCACATCTTCTTTAAGACCGCCTATGCGTAGGAAGTTGTAAAGCAGGCGCTGCCCTGAAACCTGCTCCATTAAATCCAGAACCATTTCGCGCTCGCGGAAGCCGTACATCATCACCGTCCACGCACCAAGGTCTGCGCCGAAGGCGGCGATGAACATTAAATGGTTGGCGATGCGCTGCAGCTCAGAGAGAATAACGCGGAGGTACTCCGCCCGCTCAGGCACCTTCACACCAAGAAGCTCCTCCACCGCCAGCACGTATGCAAGGTTGTTGGTGATAGAGGATATATAATCCATCCTGTCTGTTAGAGGTAAAAACTGCGGATAGGTGCGCTTCTCAGCAATCTTCTCCACGCCGCGGTGAAGGTAGCCTATCACCGGCTCTATCTTCACCACAGTCTCGCCGCTCAGCGTGGTAACCAGCCTGCACACGCCGTGGGTAGAGGGATGCTGGGGACCTATGTTGAGCACCATGGTCTCGGTCTCGCCCTCCTCAGGCGGTGAAACCTCCACCTGAGTCTCCCACATCTCAGCCTCGCCCTCAGAGTACCAGGACATGGGCTCGGTTTTAAAGTCCTTGCGCAGGGGGTGACCCTTAAAGCTCTCCGGCAGTAACATGCGCTTCAGGTTGGGGTGTCCCTTGAAAATTATACCCACCATGTCGTAAGCTTCGCGCTCATGCCAGTCTGCAGCGCGGTAGAGAGGCACCAAACTCGCAATCTCAGGATTTTCGCGGGGAAGCTCCGCGTTTATCTGCATCAGCTCCCCTCTCGGGTAGCTCCATATGTGATAAACAGCCTCTATTCTATCCTCGTAGTCCACACCAGAGATGCAGGAAAGGTGATCAAAGCCAGAGTTCTTTAAAAACTCCGCCACAGGGTAAAGGTCCTCGCCCTTTATCCTCACCTGAAGTCTGCGTGGGCGTCTCAGCTTGGCTTCCAGAATCTTCTCCCCAAACTTTGACTTCAGCGTATCCAGAAGCTCGTGCTTAACTTCCTGCGCCTCTTCTACCTTCTCCTCTTTCGCTGGTTTCTCCTCTGCCATGGCGCTACCTCTTTATCTTGCCCTCTTTGATCTTTTTCTGGAGCTTTACTATCGCATCGATTAGCGTCTCAGGGCGCGGAGGACATCCGGGCACGTACACATCGACGGGAATAATCTCATCCGCACCGTTCACAACACTGTAGCTGTCGTAGAAGGGTCCACCGCAGATCGCGCACTCGCCCATGGCGATGACATACTTGGGCTCCGGCATCTGCTCATAGAGTCTGCGCACATTGGGCGCCATCTTCTTTGTAATGGTGCCCGCCACTATCATCAGATCCGCCTGTCTGGGCGTTGCGCGGAAGAGCATGCCAAAGCGCTCAAAGGCGTCATAGCGCGAGCAGCCGGTGGCCATCATCTCTATGGCGCAGCACGCTAAGCCAAAGGTGAGAGGCCACATCGTGTAGGGCCTCGCCTTATCGAAGACCAGACGGTCGAGCTTTGTCAATATAACGTTGGGAAGCTTTACCTCCATCCACGCATCCACTCCAGTGCACCTTTCTTCCACGCGTAGGCCAAGCCTAACGCAAGCACGGCGATGAAGATTATCACCTCAACCGTGGCGAATAAGCCAAAGCTTCGATACGTCATCGCCCAGGGGTATAAGAACACTGTCTCGACATCGAAGATGACGAATAACAGAGCATACATGTAGTACTCCACATTGTGCTGAACCCACGCAGGACCAAAGGGTAGGACGCTGCACTCATAGGTAAGGTACTTCTGGGGCTCAGGCGTCCTGGGCTTCCGCAGCAGGCTTGCGACAAATATCGTTAAGACAGGGAATATCGCTCCCACAATCACAAATAGCGCAATGGTGATATACTGCTCGCCGACGCTCAAGGTACCACCTTTCCGACTTTAAAGAATCAACAACCGCACTATATAATTACCAAGTGGTATAAAAATTTTTCCACCATCATAGTTTAAAGTTTATCAAACACCTTATTCTTTTCAGACGGATTCATATAATTTAAAATAATATTTAAAAAAATTTTAAAAAATTTTAACCATCCTCAACCACTTTCCAACCACGTCCTTAGCTTGAAAGCCCAGACTCTCGTAGAACCTCTTTGCTGAGCGATTCTTCACCCCAACCCAGAGCTCAGCCACACTTCTACCCCTTCCCTTCAGGTATTCCAGCGCCTTTTCCATCAGCCGTCTTGCGACCCCCATGCGCCTGTATTCAGGAAGCACCACCAGCTCGTGTATCGCACCCACCTCTTCCTTTGCATAGTCGCTAAGCCAGCGGGAGTCGCTGCATATGAAACCTACAACCTGCCCGGAAACCTCTGCCACAAAAACTCCTGCGCTATCGCGGGTAATCAGCCAGTGGAAGTACGCCTTTATCCTCCTGCGGGTGGTGTACGCATAGTCCTCTAAACCTTTGTACGCCCTTGTGTACACATCCAGAAATGCAGGAAGGTCTTCTCTTCTTGCACGGCGTATCTTTATCTCCATGCTCATCTTTTTATTTCTAAAGTATATATGTAACCTAATGATTGAAAAGGTCGCTGAACTGCTTCGGGAGCTGGTTGATATAGCCTCTCCTCCCGGAGAGGAGAATAAGCTGGCAGGACATATTGAGGAGAAGTTTGATAAGCTTGGCTACGAAGCCGAGCGCTTTCAGGGTAACCTGCTCCTGAATCCGGAGGCAGACTTCTGGGTAGCGACACACCTCGATGCCCTCACTGTGAGCAGCGAATTTCGCATCTCTCGCGGCTATGCCTTCGGTCCCGGTGTATGCGATGCCAAGGCAGGCATTGCAGCGATGCTGCTCGCGCTTGAGCGCATCGCAGAGCTTAAGCTTGGTTTTGCCCTGTTTGTGGAGGAGGAAACCACAGGCAAAGGCTCAGCGCTCATCGCAGAGCACTACTCCCCGCGACGCTGCGTTGTGCTTGAACCCACCTCGCTGCGCATCGCGAGGGAGCAGTATGGAAGTATTGAGCTGGCTTTCAGCATTACCGGAAAAGCGGCACATGCTGCAGTACCAGAGCGGGGGGTTAATGCAGTAGAACGCGCCTTCGCACTGCTCGAAGAGTTGAGAAAGCTCCCTGCGAATGTGAGCATTTTGAAGATCGCTGGAGGGAACGACATCTACGCAATACCCGAGAGCTGCAACATGGTGGTGGACATAATATTCCCTCCCGGGGTTAGCCTGAAGGAGGTGCGCAGCGCAGCCCTCAGGATTGGCAGAGCCTATGGAAGCGTTGAGGTGGTGGAGGAAGAAGAGGCTTTTAACTTAGACGGTGAAGCTGCAGGGCTTCTGGAAGAAGCTCTAAAGCGGATGAAAATAGAACCACGAACCTCAGCCATGCCCTCGTGGTGTGATGCCTCAAATCTCAAAAAGGCTGGCTGGGATGTTGTGGTTTTTGGACCAGGAGAGCTTGCGCCCTGCCATACGCAGCGCGAGAGGGTTAGCCTCCGCGAGGTTCTTCTAACTTCACGGGTTATTGAGGAGCTGAATGCGCTGGTGTAGGTGCTTAAAAATCTTTTTACACGTGGCTTCGCATGCTGAGCACGGGTGAGCGCTTGAGGATCGCGGTTATAGACTACTCTCGCTGCCAGCCCAAGAAGTGTTCTCTGGAGTGCATAAAGTTCTGCCCCGGCGTGCGCATGGGCGATGAGACAATTGTTATGGACGAAGCCAGGGGCAAGCCTGCGATTTCAGAACTCCTGTGCACGGGCTGTGGAATCTGCGTTAAGAAGTGTCCCTTTGAGGCAATAACAATAGTTAACCTCCCCGACGAGCTGGACCGCGACAAGGTGCACCAGTACGGGGAGAACGGTTTCCGCGTTTTTCGACTGCCCTACCCGAAGGAGGGTGCGGTTACAGGCCTAATTGGCGAGAACGGCATCGGCAAGACCACAATCCTGAAAATCCTGGCGGGCGAACTCGTGCCCAACTTCGGCGAGGATAGTGCTGATAAACAGCGCGTGCTTGAGCACTTCGCGGGCACGCAGCTTCACGACTACTTCAAAGCGCTCTACGCCGGAGAAATTAAGCCTGTGCACAAACCCCAGTACGTGGATGCTCTGCCCAAGGTGGTTCGCGGAGAAGTTCGCGAGCTTCTGGAGAGCATAGACGAGCGGGGCGAAATGCGCGAGATGGTGGAAAAGCTTGAGCTGACCCATGCACTGGATAGGGAGCTTTCCCAGCTCAGCGGGGGCGAGCTCCAGCGCGTGGCAATAGCGGCGGCGCTTCTTCGCGAGGGCGATGTGTACATCTTCGACGAGCCCTCGAGCTACCTCGACGTTGCCCAGCGCCTCAAGGTGGGCAGGGTTATACGCGAGCTGGCACAGGAGAAGCGCGTTATTCTGGTGGAACATGATTTGGTTGTTCTCGATTACCTCGCCGACTATGTGCACGTGCTCTACGGTAAAGCGGGAGCCTATGGTATCGTCTCCCACCCGCGCAGCGTTCGGCAGGGAATAAACGTATACTTAAACGGCTACCTGCGCGAGGAGAATGTTAGAATAAGAAGCGAGCCTGTGAGATTTGAGGTTAAGCCACCAATAGTTGCCAGGGAGGAGAACCTGCTGCTGAGCTTCTCAAAGCTGAGCAAGAGCTACGATGGCTTTAAGCTTGAGGTGGAGGGTGGCGAGTTCTACCGCGGCGAGGTTGTAGGCGTACTCGGACCAAACGCCACCGGAAAGACCACCTTTGTGAAGATGCTCGCGGGCGTAATTGAGCCCGACGAGGGTGAGGTGAGCACCTCCGCAAAAGTGGCGTACAAGCCCCAGTACATTAAACCAGAGTTCTCTGGAACAGTGCTTGAAGCTCTTGCCAGAGTTGCGACGCTGGGCGATGCCTTTTTCGAGAATGAAATTGCAAGACCCCTGGACTTAAAATCTCTCTACGACCGCAAGGTGAAGGAGCTGAGCGGAGGCGAACTTCAGCGCGTGGCAATAGCGCTGTGCCTGGCAAGGGAAGCTGAGGTGTACCTTCTCGATGAACCCAGCGCTTACCTGGATGTGGAGCAGCGCCTCAGAGTGGCGAGGATGATCCGCCGCGTAATGGAGAAGCGCGAAGCTCTCGGTATAGTGGTGGACCACGACATCCTCTTCATAGACTACATCTCAGACCGCGCTATGGTCTTTGCTGGCGAGCCCGGCAGGCGGGGCGAGGCAACGGCACCGCTCGAGATGCGCTCAGCTATGAACACCTTCCTGAGCGGGATGGACATAACCTTCAGGCGCGACCCGGAGACAGGGAGACCCCGTGCGAATAAGCCAGGGAGCGTTAAGGATCGCGAGCAGAAGGCGAAGGGAGAGTACTACTACCTGTAGCTTGAGCCCAAAACCGCAAAGTATATAAATCACACCGCAAGAGAGGGGATGACCTCAGGTGCCTCCGCAACTCCTGGGCAGAATGGAAAATATTAAATATACCCGCGATAACTGTTGAATTCTGGTGGTTATATTGACTGGTGATAATTGGACTGATGAAGAGGAAAGTGTGTTTCACAAAAAACTGAAGATAAAACTGAAGGAGAAGGGCAAAGAGGGAAGAATTCTGTTCCTTAAGGATTATCTGGATTATCTCCTGAGGAACGACAGACCTCTGCCGCCCGACTTTCCCACTTTTGCAAGGGAGATTATGGGTCTCGACGACAGAAAGGGGTTTATCCACATACGGATATGGCACGAGAGGAGCGAACTCGTGGAGTTCGCCCAGGCGATGGGATACGAGTACAGGATAGACCACTATGACTGAAGAGGATTTTCTTGTGGGAGAGGCTCTCGTTGGAGAGGAGCCTGAAATAGCGCATATAGATTTGATTGTGGGCAAGAAGAGTGGGCCCGCCGGCATGGCATTCGCAAACTCCTTCGCCCAGCCGAGGGCAGGGCATACGCCGATACTTGGAGTTATCCGCCCCAATCTTCCCGCGAAGCCGGCGACGCTCATAGTGCCCAAGGTGACTATCAGAAACCTCGAAGATGCGGAGAAGATGTTCGGCCCGGCGCAGAGCGCCGTTGCCAAGGCAGTGGCTGACGCCGTAGAGGAGGGAATTATTCCCAGAGCGCAGGCGGAGGAGCTTGTGGTTATAGTTTCAGTGTTCATCCATCCCAGAGGCAGGGACTACCAGCGCATCTACCGATACAACTACGCAGCAACGAAGCTTGCACTCCGCAGAGCGATGAGCAAATTCCCGTGTATAGATAAAGTTTTAGAGGAGAAGGATAAGTCTATGCATGCTATGATAGGATTTAGAATAAACAATCTGAAGAAGCCCCCATACCTGGAGGTGGCTCTGGACATTCCGGACTGGCGCAGGGTGGAAGGGATTATCAGAGCATTACCGAGGAGCGACGCGATTATAATCGAGGCAGGCACGCCCCTGATAAAACGCTATGGCGTGGAGGTGGTGCAGAAGATCCACCAGCTTAGGCCGGAGACCGTCGTGGTGGCTGACCTTAAGACCCTGGACACAGGTAACTTAGAGGCGAGGATGGCGGGCGATGCCACGGCTGACGTGATAGGTTTCTCAGGCCTTGCCCCGCTCAAAACCATGGAGAAGTTCATAGAGGAGTGCAAGAAGGTTGGAGCACTCTCGCTGATGGACACCCTCAACGTTCCCGACCCCGTGGAGGTGCTCAAAAAGCTGAAGGTTAAGCCGGACATAGTGGAGCTTCACAGAGCCATAGACGTGGAGCAGACGCAGGAGTCTGAGTGGGGCAACATCCAGGAGATAAAGAGGGTGTGCGACAACAAGGTTCTCGTAGCAGTGGCCGGCGGGATAAGAGTGGACAAAGTACCAGAGGCACTAAAGGCAGGCGCTGATATCCTCGTCGTCGGTCGTGCGATTACCGCAGCCAAGGACGTTACAGGCGCTGCGAGGGCATTCCTCCAGAAGATGGGCGTTGAGGAAGTGGATCAGTTCAGAATAATGACGGACTTTTAGCTGAGAAAATCAGATTTAAAGTAAAAAGAGAGCTCACCAGTAGGTTTTGAGAAGGTCGTCCTCGGTGAGCTTTCTGACCTTGCGCGGGTCATACACCTGCGCAGCCTCGCCATCGCCTCCGTAACCATGAGTTCCGCAGTTGCCAGTGCACATTCCCATTTTTTCACCCCTGGTTATTTTAACCTGTGGTTAGAATACTAACATTGCAAATATTTTTACAAGGCAAAAAAAGAGGCGTGTTTATGCTCCCACTTTCTCCAGAACTCTGGCGAGGGTTGCTTTTATTTCGTCTATTTCTTCGTAAATCCTTGCAATATCGCTGGCAAGATGGTCTTTAAAAGCTTCTCTGTTCTTTTCTCCCTCCTCTTTAATCGCGCGAATGGTCTCATCCTGCTTGTTGAGCATTGCCGAAGTATCTTCTTTTACTGATTTTATGGTTTGGATAGTCTCATCCTGCTTTTGAAGCATTGCTGACGTGTCCTCTTTTACGGATTTTATGGCTTTGATAGTTTCGTCCTGCTTTTCAAGCATCATCGTTGTGTCTTCCTTAACAGACTTTATAGCTTCGATAGTTTCGTCCTGCTTCGTGAGCATCGCCGTTGTGTCTTCTTTCACAGATTTTATTGCTTCGGTAGTTTCATCCTGCTTCTTAAGCATCTTACCCCCATAGGTAGCAATTTTAGAGAGCTGCATCGCCGTGAGGTAGCGGTAGTAGTTTTCCGTTTTCATAACGTTCCCCGAGTAATCTTCACTCTCTACTTTCTCCACTTGGCTGTTCTCCGGGAACTTCGAAGAGACGATTTCAAGAAAGGCGTTGACCTTCTCTTCAGAAGAATCAATTAGAGTAAAAACAGCCTGCCTGCCGTTGATGTAGGTGTTGTCGGCAAAAAAGCGCTCTATTTCAAGAGACTCTGCTATGCCAAGGAGAAAGGGGCGGTAGCCAACGTCGTGGACACTGCCGATAATCGTTATTTTCTTCTTCATAATAAATGGATTCCAGAGGCGCCTTATATATAATTTTCCTGTGGGCAGGTTCTTGCACAACCTCAATCGCTTATCTATAAGTACATTTTTTAATAGCATTTATTTACCTTAAGGCGTTTATAGTTGTTAATTATTCAAAATCGAGGGTGAGTTGGAGGAAGGGCAAATGTCAGATGAAAAAATTAATTGAGATAGAATTATATAAGGAAATATTGAGCTTTCGAAAACATAACGACACAATTTTGATGTCTGAAGCTTCAATACTAACAGCTTTAACTTCTGGGTTAATTTATGCTTACGGAACGTATGCAGGCAGCATAATAAGTGCATATATCGCAATAGTAGGTATTGCTTCTTCTATATGTTTCCTGCTTTTAATGCGGCAGATGGTACTTGGTGCCGAGGCAAGAGATAAAATAGCAAAAGATATTGAGAAAAAGTTAGGATTTAAACACATTAATTATGTTAAGTTTTATATGAAATTCTGCCGATGGAGCGTTAAAGCAAGGCATATCATAATTGGCTATGGAATATTCCTTATGATTTTATGGTTATCTTTGTTTACTGCTGCTTTAGATTATCTAATTGCTAGTTGTTAAATTACGAAACGTTTAAATATAAGATTTTCAATTATCTAAATAAATTTCCATCCAAGCACATTCGTGTTGGAGATTGAAATGGGGAATTTTATTTTATATGGTCTGCAACATAAAAATGTCTTTGTAAAAATATATACAAGTTTATTAATTTTGTGGTTCTTGCTAATTTTGTGGTTTGGAATAGATTCTAAGGATATTGGTACGTTTTTAGTTGCCTTAATATTTTTTGCTCTTCCGCCTGCAATCCCACTAATTTATTTCGAAAGAAAGCGTAACAAACCCGTCCAAACAATGGTCACCAAAGATGCAACGCACATAACAGAAGAAAAAGATATACTTATTGAACAAAAATTGGATGAAAAGTGTCCTTATTGCTCAGGAGACCTTTTTGAAATTGAAAGAAAAGGTTTATTTGGAATTAAAAAGGAGATTAAATGTAAATCATGCGATAATAAATGGAAAAATATAGATCAATTGCTTAAATTTAAGAATATGCTGGATGAACTGGCAAAAGCGAGAGCAGAAGAAAAAAAGAAAATTGAAGTTGATAAATTCACTATTAAGTTTTGCCCTAAATGTGGCAATGAAATATCTAAAAGAAGTAATTTCTGTCAGAATTGCGGTCAAGATTTAACTGCCTATAAAGCTAAATCATCAGGAAATACATTTGGAGTTGCTGCTCTTGCAAGTGCGGTAGTTGGACTTATAACATCTTTTGTAGGTCTAGGAATTCTTTTGGGACCTCTTGCTATAATATTAGGTGCAATAGCACAAAGTAGAGGAGAAAAATATGCCATTGCAGGAATTTTCCTCGGAATAATTACAACTTTGTGGAGCCTTTTCATTGAAATTTTGGCTGCACTAATATTCTTTTGATGTCTTAAATTCTAACAATCGAGTATTAAATACACCTGAAGGACTGTTATTACAATAAAAATAAAGAAAATAAAGTAGTGTATTGGTACCTTCAAGAGACAATTTTTGACAAATTGTGGCATCTTGATAAATTCTAAATAATTCTTTCGCTCTATTCCAAAAAGTAAATTTTTAATGCCTAACTCTTCTTCGATTTTCTGCATTCTCTTTTTTCGCTCTTCATTAAAATATGTCAGCCTTCTATCAATCAACCATGCTATAAGGATGAGTAAACTAGACAAAATTCCTGCAAACTTTTTGTAAGTTTCTATATTTCCTTTGAGCAGTTCTCCAAAGATCGAAAAAGACGATAACAATAAAATAGACATCAGAGCATAACTAATATACGTATTTCTTTTTCTTTCTTCTCTTAATTCTTGATATTCAAATTTTAGTAATTCGCATTCTTCTTTGGTTAACTTTTTGTCCTTCTCTGCCATTTATTTAACCGTCCTATACTTTGTAGACATACTATGCATGCTCTTTCTATTTTTAAATTTTAGTGGTGTCCAAATAAGCGTCGAAATGTCATGTTTTCCAGTACCACAGATTATCTATCCAGTTCTTATTTTGGACAGATATGCTAGCAGTGGTAGAAAATCTTTATACACTTTTTATAACAAGTCTAGAAGCGATTCGAAAGAGTTATCATAGACTTAATGGTAAGTGATACCCATGCCTCAGAATCCACCCATCAAGCTCTACAACACCATGACGCGCAGGAAGGAGCGATTTGTCCCCCTTCACGAGGGCGAGGTGAGAATGTACACCTGCGGACCTACGGTTTACGACTATGCCCACATAGGCAACTTCCGTGCGTACGTTTTTGAAGACCTTCTGCGCAGGTTTCTGGAGTACAAGGGCTACCGCGTTATACAGGTGATGAACATCACCGATGTGGATGACAAGACGATAAAGCGAAGTCGCGAAGAAGGGGTTAGCCTACGCGAGTATACGCGGCGCTACGAGCGTGCATTCTTTGAAGACCTCGAAAAGCTGAATATAGAGCGAGCGGAGTACTACCCCCGCGCCACTGAGCACATCCCAGATATGGTGGCGCTCATTCAGAAGTTGATGGAGAAGGGCTACGCCTACAAAGCCAGCGACGGAAGCATCTACTACGACATCTCCAAGTTTAAAGAATACGGAAAGCTCTCCCAGCTTAAGCTCGAAGGGCTGAAAGCGGGGGCGAGGGTGAGGCAGGACGAATATGCGAAGGAAGAGGCACACGACTTTGCGCTGTGGAAGGCGTGGAGCGAGGAGGATGGCGAGGTTTACTGGGACACCCCTCTTGGTAAAGGCAGACCTGGCTGGCACATAGAGTGCAGCGCCATGAGCATGCGCTATTTGGGAGAGACGCTTGATATACACGCAGGCGGAGTGGACCTGATATTCCCCCACCACGAGAATGAGATTGCCCAGAGTGAGGCGGCGACGGGCAAGACCTTTGTGCGCTACTGGGTGCACAATGAGCACCTCCTCGTGGAAGGGCGAAAGATGAGCAAGCGCTATGGCAACTTCTACACTCTGAGAGACCTCCTCGCAAAAGGTTACGACCCCTTAGCAATACGCTACCTCCTGCTGGCGACGCACTACCGGAGGAAGCTCAACTTCACATTCAAAGCCCTGGAAGACGCTGCGCAGGCGCTGCGCAGACTCAACGACTTCCTCTCCCGCCTTGAGAGCTACTCGCCTTCTGCGAAAGAAGCCACGGAGCTTTCAAAGCGCGTGGATGAGGCAAGGCAGGAGTTCGACGCGGCGCTGTGTGACGATCTCGATACTCCCCGCGCTCTTGCCGCGGTTTTTAAACTTGTGCGCGAGGCTAATAAGGCTATTAACCAGAAAAGCGCCAGTAGCGCTGACGTGGCTGCTCTGAAGCGCTTCTTCGCAGACTTCAACCGCGTCTTCGGCGTTATACGTGAGGATAAGCGGGAGCTTCCAGAGGAGCTGATGAAGCTAATACGTGAGAGAGAAGAGGCGCGCAGGCGAAAAGACTTCGCCACTGCAGATCGCCTGAGAGAGGAGCTTCTGAAGCGAGGAGTTATAGTGGAAGACACCCCCCAGGGCACGCGCTGGAAGTGGAGAAAATAGTTTAGAGGTTAAGAGTTGGGGTTTAGGCAGGTGAAAGCATGGTAGAAAAAGAGATAGTGGTAAAGGCGCTGAAGGAGATTATAGATCCTCATACTGGCATAAGCGTGTACGACATGGGGCTCATCAAGGACCTGGAGGTAAACGATGGCGAGGTCTCGCTAACTTTCGTGCCCTCCTCGCCCTTCTGCCCCCTCGGAGTGCAGCTCAGTATGCAGATAAAGGAGAAACTCGAAGGTATAGAGGGGGTTACAAAGGTTAAGGTGCGCGTCTCGGGGCATGTGCAGGAGAAAGAGCTCAACGAGATGCTCTGCAAGTAAGGGCGCCGCACCCGCCCTTACCAACCCATCCTCACCATAAAGGACCAATTATCTGGTGAGACCTCCTAATTATAATCATCATCCCTGCCTCTAATGTGAAAGTGGCTCTTTAGGCAATATGGGATGATATATGAGCTTTTTCGCTCTCCTTGGCGAAATTGAGGGGCGCGAGCAGGTGCTCCGCCACGTTGCAGGGTACTGCTCAGGCAGGGTGCTGGACGTAGCCACCGGCTCAGGTTACTTAGCGCGAAAGATTCGCGGAAGCGTTGTATGCCTGGACATCGACGCAAACGCAGTGGCGAGACTTAGCGATGTTGTGATAGGCGATGCTCGAAGGATGCCCTTCCAAAGTGAGAGCTTCGACGTCGTCGCCACCTGGTCGGCTCTGGCTCATATACCAGAATGGCATTCTGCGGTTGCGGAGATGTTCCGCGTGGCGAGGAGGCTGGTGATTACCGCCGAGCCAAAAGGAAAGCTCGCTCTGCTCGCATTTCGCGATTTTCGGTGCAAGCATGAGCTCAGCCTTGAGGAGGTTATAGCAGAGTTTGAGCGTTTTGGGAGGGTAGAGGTGGATAACTTTGAGTTCTTCACAGTGGTGAAGGGGTGGAAGGATTAAGGCATCAACCGCAGGGTTTATAAAATATATGTTTATAAAATATATATAGCATATATATTTTTATAGCTTAATTTATACCTGTGAATATGTGTTCCTGGAGGTCTCGCCAGCTCTTTCAGAGCTGGCTTCGACTTCCCTCGTCACCCTCACTTCGTCGGGTAACGGTGGAGGTTCCTGTAATGCAGACGCGCAAGATATACATGAGTGGCGGAAGCACCTACATAATGTCCCTGCCCAAGAAGTGGGTGCAGCGGGTTGGGCTTAGAGAAGGAGACAGCGTCGTCGTAACAGAGCGCGAGGGCGCCCTAACCATAGAGGCTCGTGAGAGGGAGGAGGAGAGCAGGGAGGTGACGATTAAAATCTCGCAGGTAGAGAGCGGCGAGGTTCTTGAAAGGCTGCTGATATCCTACTACCTGATAGGCTACGACACCATTAAAATTCTCCTCGACGACTCGCAGCACCTGAAGTACCGCGAGGTGGCGCGTAGAATACCCGACCTCCTTGTGGGCGTGGAAATTGTGGAGGATACCGACGAGGCGCTGACACTGGAGATCCTCCTCAATGAGCGCAAGATGCCCACACTAAAGGCAATGCGCAGGATAGATTTAATAGTGAGCTCAATGCTTGCAGAGCTCATACGCGTGCTGGAAGGTGAGGATGAGGCGCTGGCGAGAGATATTATTGAGCGCGAAAAGGAGGTTGACCGCCTTTATTTCTTAGTGGTGAGGCAACTCAAGGGGGCAGTGCGCTACCATCAGCTGGCTGAGAAGCTGGGCATCGCAAATCCACGAGATGCTCTGGGCTACCGAATGGTGGTTAAGAGCTATGAGCGCATTGCTGACCACTGCGAGAACATCGTCCAGCTTTACCTCAGGCTCCTCGCGGAGGGGGGAGATGAGCTTGCAGATTGCGCAGCGCTTGCAAAGCTCGCATCTCAGGCATACAGGAAAGCCTCAAAGGCGTTTTTTGCTCTTGACATGCATCTCGCCCATGAGGTCTTCTCCCACCTCAAAGAGATAAGGGAGCTCCAGGAGGACATACTCAACCGTCTCTTCCAGAGCAACATAAAGGCGAGCAGGGCGATGCTCCTCAAGGGGATGATGGACAGCCTCAACAGAATCGCAAGCTACTCCAGCGACATCGCGGAGATAGCGATTAACATGAGCGTTGAGGTGCCGGGGTGAAGGAACTTATCTGTCTTTCCCCTCAATAGGCAGCACCATGTAGAAAGTGGTGCCCTTTCCAAGACCAGATTCCACCCAAATTTTACCCTTGTGGGCCTCGACAATATACCTCGCCACCGCAAGACCAGTGCCGGTGCCACCGTAGCGTCGAGTTGGACTGGGGTCGAGCTGGGTGAGGGGCTTGAAAATATCTTCAAGCCTGTCTTTCGGGATACCTATTCCCGTGTCGCTCACCGCTATCTTCACCCAGCCGTTTTCCTTTGACACCCTTACTCTGACCTCGCCGCCAGTGCGGTTAAACTTTATTGCGTTGTCCAAGAGGTTTAAAATCACACGTTTCAGCTTAATGGGGTCAGCCACAATCTCACCGTCATAGTCCAGCTCCACCTCTATCTTCACGTTCTTTTCTCCTGCCATCTTCTCCTTCTCTTTAACCGCGCTGCTCACCATCTCTGCAAGGCTCACACGCTTTTGCTGTAGGGTGAGGTCACCCCGCTGAATTTTCGCCACCTGGATGAGGTCCTCAACAATATCATTAAGCCTGTAAAGCGCCTTAACCGCAGACTTGAGCTCATCCCTTCGCTCATTCTCGTCCTCCTCCATCATCGCAAGTTCAATAAATCCCTTGGCTATGGTTATAGGCGTGCGAAGCTCGTGGCTCACGTTGGCTATTATGTTGCTCTTAAGCTCGTCTATCTCCCTAAGCTCCTCGTAGGCGTGCTGCAGCCGCTCATGTGCCTGCGCTATCTCCTCAGCCATGCGGTTAAAGGACCTTGCCAGTTCCCCAAGCTCATCTTCGTCTTCGAGGCGTCTGTCCTTTACCCTAACCCGGAGGTCGCCCTTACTCATCCTCCGCGTCGCATCCACCAGTATGTTAATGGGCGTGATTATTTCCCTACCACCTAGGTAGCTCAGTCCCAGAGCCACCACAAAGCTCAGTACAGCCACCATGGCTATCGCCCTTTCAACACTCCCCATCAAGGCGGTGAACTCCTCCTCCCTCACGCCCACTGCTAGGGCGCCTACCACCTCGCCATCTAGGTTGCGGATGGGTTCACCGATGAACGCATAGGCAGGGCCATCTTTTATTTCCATGCTCCTGTGCACTCTCCCCGCCGCGAAGTCTTCCAGGGCATCGCCTGGAATCTCTCTACCAACAACGCTGCTGCCCTCTTCCCCTGAGATTGAGGATATCACATCTTTACCTTGAATAATGAGCATCTGCATTTCTGGAAGCTTTTCCCTTACAGAATCAGGCACCCAGCTGTCGCCGTTGAGCAGGTCCCCGGTGATTATAACCCCCAGGACATCTCCGCTGTCGTCCAGCACTGGGGTGGCGACCAGAAGCACAAGTCCATATTCACCCGCCATAGCTTCTATTCCCTCTTTTCTGAGAACATCCCATGGGAACAGCTCGGATGATACTACGGGCTGCTTATTCTTAACTGCTCTTTCCACGATTTTGGCATGGTAGAAGATGTCACCTGTCTTCTCGCTTCCCAGCCTGGCGACTATTCTACCCTCTGGATTTACCACCATCCAGATGTCCACGTAGGGGCGGTACTTTTTCCACTCTCCCATCTGCATCCTGAGCGCTTCCGTATCCCCAGAGGCAATCCTGGCTTTGGTATGGCGTTCAGCAGCCGCTTGGAGCATTCCATACTTCATCTGCTCCCCCCTTACATAGAACTGTATCCACGCCAGCTCCAAGTCGTGACGCAGTTTTTGCTGAAGGCTTTCCTCAACCTTTGCTTTGGAAACAGAAATCGCCAGCATCGAGAGGGTCCCCAGGGGAATAATTGTTACCACAAGTAAGGTCAGCATCAACTTTACCTTAATCTTCATTATTGTTTTCTCCTTGTGCTAATTGATACGCTTTCCCTATATAGCTTATAGGGTATGAGGTCTGAAGAAGCAACATAAATTAAGTAATCGAATAAAATATAAACTTTTTTATAAAATAGATTTTAAATAATAATATAAAACTTCACTTTTTTACTTTTTTATAATATAATTTCATATCGATTATATTAAAAAATATCTCAATGCTAGTCTGAGAAATCCTAACAACATATTCTTTGAAGTAGATTTTTGTTTTCCATATTCTTCTCTCCTTTAAATTTCATGAATTACTGCTTAAATATAGCACTCCTAAGGGGCTGATCGCAAAATCTATCACCTAACTCTTCCTTTCTGCGTCCGACAAGTTCCAGGGCAGCATAGTTCGCCTCGATAATTGTATGGTTGAGGACAATAACGATTACTACCTCGTCAATGGCTTGAAAACATCCTTAAGGAGTTCACTATATCTGTTTTCAAGATATCTCGGACAGGTATAAAATCCCTGCAATGGATTCAATAAGTGAACACCTGCCGGGTGAGAAGATACCACTAAAAAAGAAGAAAGATAGGTGACTTGAGCTGTCGAAAAGAGAGAAGGAATTTGTAAAATAATATTTTATGAGTTGATTCCGCTTAATTGAAGAAAGCAAAAAATTTGGAAGAACGGCAGAAGAAATTTATCTCTTCCCTTCAACAGGCAACAAAACATAGAAGGTAGAGCCTTTTCCAAGCTCAGACTCCACCCAGATTTTGCCTCCATGCGCCTCGATTATGCGCTTCGCCACCGCAAGACCAGTGCCGGTGCCACCGTAGCGTCGAGTTGGACTGGGGTCGAGCTGGGTGAGGGGCTTGAAAATATCTTCAAGCCTGTCTTTCGGGATACCTATTCCCGTGTCGCTCACCGCTATCTTCACCCAGCCGTTTTCCTTTGACACCCTTACTCTGACCTCGCCGCCAGTGCGGTTAAACTTTATTGCGTTGTCCAAGAGGTTTAAAATCACACGTTTCAGCTTAATGGGGTCAGCCACAATCTCGCCCTCGTAGGCAAGCTCTAACTCAACCTTCACATTCTTCTCCTTCGCCAACTTCTCCTTCTCCTTAACCACGAGACTTATCATTTCAGCGATGCTAAGCCGCTTTTTCTCAAGGGTTAAATCTCCCCGCTGAATGCTCGCCACTTCTATAAGGTCTTCCACAATATCATTGAGCCTGTGAAGCGCCCCAACCGCAGACTTGAGCTCACTCCTGCGCTCCTCTTCGTCGTCCTCCATCATCGCAAGTTCAATAAATCCCTTGGCTATGGTTATAGGCGTGCGAAGCTCGTGGCTCACGTTGGCTATTATGTTGCTCTTAAGCTCGTCTATCTCCTTAAGCTCCTTGTAGGCGCGCTCCAGCTTTTGCTGCGCCTCCTTAAGCGGAGTTATATCTACAAATGATGCAACAACGCCCTCCACACTACCGTTCTCGTCGCGCATCGCTGAGAGGGATAGCTGCACAGTCTTACCGGAGTGGAGTGTAGCCTCCATGGTCACAGGCTCATCTGCCACCTCGCCGCTGAGTAGCTTTCGCACCGTTTCCTCTACCTGAGCTTCCATGAAGTGTTCTCCTATGCTCGTGCCCAGAATCTCCCTCTCGCTCTTCTCCAGGTATGCCATGGCGCGCCGGTTGAAAAAGTTTATAAGCCCGTCGCCGTTGGTGGTGAGCACCGCCGCGGGTACGGTATGTACGATGCTCTCCAGCTCTCTGAAGAAATCCTGAAGTTTCCTCCGCGATTCTTCAAGGATGACCTCCGCTCGCCTGCGCTCAACCGCTGCTGTTATCATATTTGCCACCGACTGCAGGAAGTCAACATCCGCAGAGGTGAATCTTCTCCTCCGCTTAGAGTGCACCCCCATTACCCCATAAACCTTATCCCCATAAACCATTGGCACGCTTATCCCGGAGACTATGCCGTGCTCTAGGAGCAGCGCTGGTGCTCTGAAGCGTTTCTCCTTGGTGAGGTCTTCCACAATCACCGGTTTGCGTATTTGCAGAGTATAACCTGCCTGGGATTCAATCCCGGTGCTCACAGTAGCTTTACCTACCACTCCATCACGCCAACCAACACCTGCGACGAGTCGAAGCTTATCCCCTTCAAGCCACAGAATTTTGCAGAACTCCGCATTCATCGCTTTTGCCACAAGCTCAACGGCTTCCTGCATTAGCCTTTCAATCTCTGCTCCGCTCAGGAAAAGCTCACCAACCCTCGCCACCACCGCATGCTGGGCAGCCCTCCTCCTTGCCGCCTTCTCCGCCTGCCTCTTCTTCTCCTCATCCTCAATAGCCTTAAGCGCAAACGCAAGGTCTTCACTTACCCGCATGAGCAGCTTAATCTCCTCCTCCGTAAACACCTCGCTGGTATCGGAGTAAACACTGAGTGCGCCGTACACGCGGTCGCCGTAAACTAGGGGCACCGACACAGAAGATATGTATCCCCTCTTCAGGGCCTCCTCGCGCCAAGGTTTAAAGCGTGGGTCATTGGGGATGTCCCTCATAACCTGAGGTTTCTTCGTCTTTATCGCCATGCCCGTTGGCCCCATCCCCGTCTCGGAGTCGTCATAGGTTATGCGCACAGATTCGAGATAACCTTCCTCAATCCCCGCCTTCGCTACTGGCACAACTTCCTTGGTATCCTCCTTTACCAAGCCTACCCAGACCATTTTGTATCCTCTAACCCTGTGAAGAGTCTCACAAACCTTTTTAAAGAGGGTGTTCGCATCTTTTTCGCGGGTAATAGCGCTGTTTATCTCGTTTATAGCTTTTAGCACGCTGTTTAAGTGCTCTATCTCTTTTTCAGCACGTTTCTGAAAGGTTACATCCCTGTTTATCTCCACTATTCCAATAATCTTCCCACCCTTATCCCTCAGGGGAGTTGCAGAGATTTCAGAAGTCCAGGGTTCCCCTGACCCTTTTATATGTTCGTGGATGAGACCTTTAACTTCGCCTTTCTCCAGTACCCCCTCTATTGTGCATGGCACGTCCTTGCACGGCTCGCTTTTTCCATGGGCAACCTTATAACATTTTCTGCCTATGAGCTCTTCCCCTTTGCGTCCGAAAAGTTCCAGAGCGGCAGGGTTCGCCTCGATAATTGTGTAGTCGAGGTCGATGACGATTACCCCCTCGCCCATGGCGTTGAACACATCCTCCAGAAACTCACTCCTCTCTGCTTTTGAGGGCAGTTTTTTCAAATCCTCATGTACCTCCATATGTTATTCCGGCTTCTGCATTACGAAATTATTTTATTATTTATATAATATGATAAATAAAAAGCTTTCTAAGATAAAATTCTACACTGGGGATTGTCTTTATTTTAAATAAGAAATAATAAGAGAATAGGAAAATTATAAAAAACACCTCTATTATCCATAAATCAACCAGGAGGTTAAGGTGTAAATCTGTAGGCAATCCCCAACTTTATAGAAAACATAATCCTCGGAGAGTACCCCCAGAGGAAGAACATACCGAGGGTTGTGGTAAGCCGCTCGGTAGCGTTTCTCAACATCGAACTCCGCTTCATGCCATGAACGAACCCTTCTGCACCCATCTTAATGTATAGTTATAATGCCCTAATTTTTTATTAAAATTAATTCCAAACGTAATTTGGAGTTTGTATAGGGTAATCTCATGTTTTTATCCATTTTACGCCTTCGTGGACGGTCATGGACATTTATGGATGGATTTAACTCTTACCACACCATCAAGATGCTTTGGTCGTGTAGGCAAATTATAGCTCGAATGTTGCAAAGGTAGTGGCGAGGTGATTTGAAATGGAAAAGAAGAAGGTTGCAATTGCGGCACTCGCAAGCTACGCCCTGCTGCTCAGCTACACCTTCGCCATGGGCATGATGGGTGGCTATGGCATGGGCGGTGGAATGATGGGTGGCTACGGCGGCTATGGCGGAATGATGGGCGGCTATGGCGTTGCTCCAGGCTATGCTTGGGGAGACGACTAC
This sequence comes from Candidatus Pyrohabitans jungbluthii, assembly GCA_002010065.2. GTDB lineage: Archaea > Hydrothermarchaeota > Hydrothermarchaeia > Hydrothermarchaeales > BMS3B > Pyrohabitans > Pyrohabitans jungbluthii. Next base: position 40,013 of record MTMD02000010.1, read on the forward strand.
ACGCAGACGAACCAGAGAGGCTTTGTTGATAGATTTCTCGGTGGCTTCCTCGGTAGAGGCTTCGCTGGCTATGGTATGGGCGCAGGGATGATGGGCGGCGCTGGCTACGGTGGAATGATGAGCGGCTATGGCATACCTAGCGGCTACAGCGGCATTATGGGTGGCTGTGGCGGCTTCTGGGGTGGCTATGCTACAGGTGAAGAGATAACCCCAGAGCAGGCAGAGGAGGCGATCGAGGACTACCTCAGCTACATCGGGGATGACAACCTTGGAATCAGGGAGATAATGGAGTTTCAGTACAACTACTATGCCATAGTTGAGGAGAAGGATACCGGTAAGGCTGCGTTTGAGCTGCTGGTAGATAAGCGCACAGGCGTGGTTACGCCCGAGCCCGGGCCCAACATGATGTGGAACCTGAAGTATGGGCATCACAGCTTCGGCTACGCTGCAGAGAATAAGATAACCGAGGAAGAGGCTGTGAAGATAGCCCAGCGCTATCTCGACGTCTTTGCCCCCGGCTGGCAAGCGGATGAGCACGCGGATGAGTTCTACGGCTACTACACACTGCACACCCTCGACGAGAACGGAAACATAACAGGCATGTTGAGCGTCAACGGCTTCACCGGCGAGGTGTGGTTCCACACCTGGCATGGCGAATACGAGGGCGAGGGGCACGAGGAGTAGCCCTCTCGCCTTTTCAAAGGTGATGGAGATGAGTGAGAAGAATACACTTGTGGCGGTAGGTTTGGGAATACTCTTCCTCATCCTGCTCATTCCAGGCTTTGGAATGGGCGGTATGATGGGCATAGGCATGGGAATCGGCTTAGTCTTCTGGGTAGCCGTTGCTGCGCTGCTGTACTACGCCATCATTGGCAGAGAAGAGAAAGAAAAAAGCGCACTGGAGATACTTAAGGAGAGGTATGCGAGAGGCGAAATCTCTCGCGAGGAGTACCTGAGAATGAAGGAAGAGATAGGAGGTTGAGATGAGCAGGTATATTGCATACGCAGCCTTCGGGCTTCTCGCACTGCTGCTCCTCCTGACGTGGCACTACGAGAGCGGTGGCTCCGCCTTAGGGGTGTGCCGCGCATGGGGGAGCTTTCTAACAGGCTCAGCACCGTGGAACGCGGCAGGGAGTATGCAGGAGATGCACCTGCGCCACATGGGTGGCTACGGCTTCCGCGGCTTTGGTCTAGCCTTCTGGGTGCTTGTCATAGCTTTCCTTTACCTCCTGCTCTCTGGCGGAGAGCGCAAACTCAGCCCCATAGACGAGCTTAACGCAAGATTTGCCCGCGGGGAGATAACGCGGGAGGAGTACGAGAAAGCAAAGAGGCTGCTGGAAGAGAAGTAAAAGATTTGCCTCAGAAATTTTCCATTGTGGCAAATAAAAACTATAAATAGTGGCCAGGTTCTCAGATTTTCCATGAGTCTGAGCAGCTTCTTCCATGAATACTTCGTCAAGCCTCTCCAGACGGGTGCCGGGTACAACCCCTACAATACCGTAGCTTATGGAATCCTCCTTATACTGGGCGCCTACGCAGTTTTGCGACTCTTAAGGCGTCTCGACGTTCGCCTGGATGAGGAGCTTTTCAGGGCTCTTGTCCCTTTTGTGATTCTAGGCGGCTTGATAAGGGCACTGGAAGAGTTCGCAAGGGTAAGCGGCTCAGGCTTGGTTCCTCACAGCTTCCTATTTCTCACGCCCGGGGTTTACTTTTTAATTCTCACCCTTGTTTTATTATCCCTCGCAACCGGTATAGCGCTGAAGAAGGAGAAGTATCACCAGGTGGTCTTCTACTCCGGTGTGCTCCTGTGCGCCTTCGCCTCTGTGCTTTTCCTCTATGACCTCTCTCTGGTCGCTTCGCAGAGGGCGATATCTCTTTTTTCAGGTGAGCCACTGAAGCTCCAGGTGAGGGTTTTTATTGGCATCCTTCTATTCTCTCTGGGGCTTGCTCTCCTGGCCATGCTCCCGCTGAGGCGGCTCAACCTGGCCTCTCGCTTAAATACCCTGATTGTGTGGGGCGTTGCCTTCGACGCTGCCTCGGTGAGCCTGGCGGCACTTTCCTTGGGTTATGCGGCAGAGCAACCCCTTACCCAGAGCATGCTCTCCGCACATCCTTTAATTTATCCCCTCTTCAAGATGGGTCTCTACCTGGCTATCCTTTACTTCGTTGAGAGTGATGTGCCCAGGGAGGATGAAACCTACTGGCTCACCAAGCTTATCCTGCTGGTGCTTAGCCTGCCCATGGGTTTGCACAACTCGCTTCAGGTGCTTTTAGGGGTTTAGTAAGGGGAGAGGTCCACCACGCCTAGGTAGCCCGCGATGGCCACGAGAACAAAGGTGAGCACCGCCACCACGAGGGTGACTCTGAACACCCTCTCCATGTTCACCCTGTAGAGCACCTGGAACCTGCTTCCTTCCTGGAGGAAACCATTCTGGGCAATAATTTTGAGCATGAAGGCAAGGCCTACGAGGTTTGAAAGCAAGCCAAGCACCATAAAGAGAAGCTGGTACTCAGTCAGGAAAAGCGCCGCCGCAGAGACGCCGAGGATGGGCAGAACATCGCTGACGTGGTGAGCGCAGCACGCCACCATGGCAACGCCGCTCATGCCTCCGCTTGCGGCGACGCCTGCGCCGGCATGTGCTTTTCTGAGCTTTGAAACTGCTCTGATGTAGTAGTATAGCGCCATCTGTGTGCCAAAGCCTGCGGAGAGAGCGAGGATCCAGTACCAGAGTTCTCTGAAAGAATCCAAGGCGTGCTCAAAGCTCTGCGCAACGGTGAGAATGCCAAAGTAGAGAAGAAGAAGGGCAGAGCCCCCGGCAAAGCCAGCGATAATCGCGCGAGTCTTTAGCGCGTTGAAATCCTCGCTTTGCATCACCTCAACTCCTTCAAGTAGATAGGAACCACCAGCGGGTTCCTATTACCTCCTGCAACCATATGATTCATAATATCCACCCTATTGCTTGAAGTTCAGATTCCACCTGAAGATTCTCTTGCCCTGAATGCCGTCGATCTCAAGCACAATATACTCATCCTCCGGCGAAATCAGCTCTGTACCATTGATTCTTGCAGGAAGAACGAGATAGCCATAGCGATGATGCGAGGATTCTCTTTCCGGCACCCAGGTGAAGCCCTCATTCACCACAACGCCGCGACTGTTCCTGAAGGTGGAGAGCTTCTCAACCCTGTAGCCGGAGAGGTCAACGGAGTGGGTGTTCAGATATACCTTAAATACTATTTTCTCCTTCTCCTCCGGCATCAATGGGTTAAGATATACTACATCCACGTCCACCGCTCCGAGGCTGCTCCTTCTTACCAAGTCCCTCTCGCTGAGGGTTTTCCCAGAGGCAGCTGAGATGGAAGCGTCGCCACTTCCACTATTAGACGAAGTACAGCCTGTAAACAGCACAATCGCGCCAATCAGAAAAATTGCAAGGATTCTTCTCATTTCATCACCTCATACTTTAATCACACCTAAAGGGAGATGAAATTTGTTCGTAAAACTGTAGGCGAATGGAAATTCAGAAGGCACCCTCTTGCAACAACTACGCCTGAGACCGTCCAAAACGGTACGCCGGGCACATTTTGGCTTCCGATTTCCATAACGCTTTCTTTGATGCGTACACCAAGGATGCGAAGGCGTTTACGCCTTCTGATTATACTCGCCTAACGTAGCGCGCATGCTTCCACAACAAATTTAAATACCTTCAAGCCTTACTTCATCAGGATGCTTTTCTCTGAGATTGCCAAGCTCACCCAAGAGCAGAAGGCTAAGCTCCTGCGCAGGGGCAGGGCAGACCTGAGCCAGGTTGAGGCGAAGGTAGCCGAGATTCTTGCAGAGGTTCGCTCACGAGGCGACGCTGCGCTGCGCGAGTTTACACGGCGCTTCGACGGCGTTGAGGTGGAGGAGCTCAAAGTCAGCGAGGAGGAAATCGAGAAGGCGAGGGAGAGAGTAGATGGAAAGCTCATAGAGGCGCTGGAGCTTGCGAAGGAGAACATCGCCGAGTTTCACCGCCGCCAGCTCCGCAATGACTGGAGCTATGCCAAGGACGGCATTACTCTGGGGCAGGTTTATCGTGCCATTGAGAGCGTGGGGTGCTACGTGCCCGGCGGAAGAGCAAGCTACCCCTCTACTGTGCTGATGTGCGCAATCCCCGCGAAGGTCGCAGGGGTAAGCCGGGTAGTTGTGACCACGCCGCCCATGAAGGGCGGTGAGGTGAACCCCTTAACCTTAGCCGCTTGCTCCATCGCGGGTGTAGACGAGGTATACCGCGTTGGCGGGGCTCAGGCAATAGCAGCCCTCGCCTACGGCACCGAAAGCATAGCGCGGGTTGAAAAAATTGTTGGCCCTGGCAACGTTTACGTAACCGCCGCGAAGCGCTTAGTGAGCAGCGAGGTTGCCATAGACATGCCCGCAGGTCCAAGCGAGGTGCTCATCATCGCGGACGACTCCGCTGACGCACGCTTCATAGCGCTGGACATGCTTGCACAGGCGGAGCACGACCCCTTAGCCACGAGTGTGCTCGTAACCACCTCGCTGGAACTTGCAAAGCGGGTAAGAGAAATCCTTGAAAAAGAAACGCCTGCCCGCGCTGAGGCAAAGCAGGCGATTGAGGCTAATGGTGCGATACTCGTAGCCAGCGACATCGCCCAGGCGATAGATTTTGCAAATATGTTTGCGCCCGAGCATCTTGAGATTATCACTCGCGACGACGAAGCTGTGCTTCGCAGGATAAATAGCGCTGGCTCAGTTTTCCTGGGCAGCTATTCCCCTGTTGCGTGTGGCGACTATGCGAGTGGCACAAACCATGTGCTGCCCACCGCAGGGTATGCGCGCGCCTACTCTGGACTAAACGTTTACGATTTCCTCAAGGTAATATCCTTCCAGAAGCTGAGCAAAGACGGGCTGGAGAGGCTTGCAAAAGCAATAGTACCCCTTGCAAAGGCGGAAGGACTTGAGATGCACGCTAAAAGCGTGGAAGCAAGATTAGCGAGGCGAGAGCATGATTGAGCGCGTTTATTCGGGTGAGCTTTCCCCTGAGAAGGACGGAGAAGAGGTAAGCATCGCAGGCTGGGTGCATGAAAAGCGCAAGCTGGGCGGGCTTCTTTTCCTCCTCGTTAGAGACCGCGACGGCATAGTGCAGGTAACCCTGCCCAAGAAGTTCGTCCCAGCTGAAGTTTTTGAGACCGCAAAAGGTGTGAGCAAAGAGAGCGTCGTTGTTGTGAAGGGGAAGCTTCAGGCAATGGATAAGGCTCCCGGCGGAGTTGAGGTTATCCCCTCGCAGATAGAGGTGCTGAGCAGCGCCGCCTCGCCTTTACCCCTTGACCCCACTGGCAAGGTTCCCGCTAATTTGGACACTCGCCTGGACCACCGCGTGCTCGACCTGCGCAAGCCCCAGGTGGCGGCGATTTTCAAGATACGCAGCCGTGCTCTGAAGGCTGCAAGGGAGCACCTCCTGAGCCAAGGCTTCATCGAGGTGCACACTCCTCGAATAATCTCTACCGCCAGCGAGGGCGGCACAGAGCTATTCCCAATAAGCTACTTCGAGCGCGAAGCCTTCTTAGCCCAGAGCCCGCAGCTGTACAAGCAGATGCTCATGGGCTCAGGTTTAGACCGCGTGTTTGAGATAGCCACCTATTTCCGTGCTGAAGAGCATGACACCATATGGCACCTGAATGAGATTACCGCCGTCGATTGTGAGCTTGCATTTATCTCTGGCTATGAGGATGTGCTCAAGGTTATTGAAGGGCTGATCTGTGCCATGATACGCGAGGTTAAAGAGCACTGCTCGCAGGAGCTTGAGCGGCTTGGGGTGGAGCTTGAGGTACCGCGCACGCCCTTCCCGAGGCTAACCTATGCGGAGGTGCTCTCACTACTTGAAGAGGAAGCAAACTTGAAGCTGCCCTTCGGTGAGGATTTAACCACCGAGGCGGAGAAGAAGCTCGGCGAGATAATGCACCAGCGAGGGCACGAGCTTTACTTTGTCACCCGCTTCCCCCTCGACGCCAAGCCCTTCTACACCATGCCCGACAGCGAGGATCCCGAGCTGAGCGCCAGCTTCGACTTGGAGTTCAAGGGAAGGGAGATTATCTCCGGTTCGCAGCGTATCCACGATTATGATCTCCTCGTGCAGCGCATAAAGGCGAAGGGGCTCAGGGAGCAGAACTTCTCCAGCTACCTGGAAGCCTTTAAGTACGGCATGCCGCCTCATGGAGGCTTTGGCATGGGCATAGAGCGCTTCCTCATGCTGCTCTTAGACCTGCCAAACATTCGCGAGGCGGTGCTCTTTCCGCGAGATAGGCACCGCCTGGAGCCGTAAAGGTTAAAACCACTTCTTAAACGTGGCTATGGTTACGACGGCTATGGCAAGCTGAAAGAGCAGCACAGTTGCCACGACCTCATATTCGTAGGCTTTTCCCTTTATTTTCCTGAGCAGAGCAACCGCCACGTGGGGCACACTGTAGATTTTGCTCTTAACCGCTAGGGAACCATCTTCGAGCACCTTTGCTGGCCACTCAGGCTTGAACCTCCCTCTCGCCTTGAGCACCAGCTCCATGTAATACATGGCGAACAGCACCGCCGCAAACCTCTCTATGTTCCCCAAGATTGCCACTATTGCCACGCCCGCGCCAGCGAAGTAGGTGAGCACATCACCAGGAAACACCTTTGAAGGATACCAGTTGAATATTAAGAAGGCGAGCAGCGCCCCAACGATGCACGCCGAGATGAGAAAGGCGTCAAAAGCATCCACCTCCCACGAGAGGTATGCCAGCGTGGAGAATATCACTACACCCTGCAAAGCCTCCAAGCCATTGTAGCCCGCGAGCATATTAAAGGCGTTTGTAGTACCTACGATGCCTATGGGCACTATGAGCAGAGGATAGAGCAGCCCCAGCTCCACCTGCCCCAGAAAGGGGAAGGTCATCATCGCATGCCCGGCATTAACCACCATTATAGGGATGGGCACCATAAACGTGAGAAGCACCTTTTCACTCTGCCTTAGCCCTATCCTCCACCCCAGCATGTCGTCAACCATGCCTATAAGTGCGGCTATGAGCAAGCTCAGCGTGGCTGCAAGTAGCTCTATTATAGAGCCATCGCCATAGTAGAAGGTTTCAAGGGCGATCATCACAAGCAGTGCAAGGAGCACCCCAAAGACAACGGCGATGCCCCCCATCTCCGCAACCTCTCTTTCATCCTGCTTGTGCACATCTCTTCCCACGAAACCGGTGCTCCTCGCGCGGTGTATCCACTTTGGCAGTGCCACCAGTGTCGCAAAGAAGCTGATGGCAAATAAACCCACAGCGACCCCCAAGTCCATGGTGGTAGAGTCTGATGGCAGGTATTTAAAAGTAACGAAAGTGTTTATAAATTCTGTTTAAAGTTACACCGGCGGCAAACCTTTATCTACGCTGAGAAATAATAACTGGATCCTGAAGGAAGGTGAAAACTTGAAGTTTGTGAACCGTTATAAGGACTACGTGGTCATAAACCCGCTCATGCGTGGCGGGATTCTTCCGCAAGAGGTGCAGGAGCAGCTCTGCCAAGACGGCTGGCTGGAGATAGGTTACTCGGTGTGCCACGACTGCATCGAGGGAAGGAGCAGCCTGATTACCAAACCGCCGATTAGAAAATTTCTGAAACAGGTGGCAGAATTCTTTGGCGGCGATGAAGCGGAGCACACCTTCGGATGCAGGGCGGCGCAGTACGTGGTGATGAAAACCATAGCCGACCATGTGAAGGAGGAGGGGCTTGAGCCAGTGGTGGTGGTCGACCCTAACTCCCACTACACCACAAATATAGCGGCAGAGATGGTTGGCCTGCGCGTGGTTGAGCCTCCTCATACTGGCTATCCTGAGTACAAGGTTACCGTTGAAGCCTTTCAGGAGAAGATCGAAGAGGTAGGCAGGCCAGCGCTCGTGGTTGCAACGCATGCCGACCCTTACTTCGGCAACATTGAGCCCGTGGAGGAGCTGGGCAAGCTGTGCGAGGAGCTTGAAGTACCCTTCATGGTAAACGCCGCCTATACTGCTGGCGTGGCACCGATAGATATGAAGAAGATACGCGCCGACTTTCTCACAGTAAGTGCGCACAAGAGCATGGCTTCTCTTGCCCCTCTCGGCTTCGTGGTGACCACCTACGAGTGGAGCAAGAAGGCTTTCGCAGCGTCGAAGTCAAAGGCGGAGTGGACAGGCAGGGTGTTCGGGAAGAAGCTGCCCAACCTCTTTGGGTGCAGTGTGGGTGGAATACCTCTTATATCTGCGATGCTCAGCTTCGACTACGTTAAAGCGAGGGTAAAGCACTGGGAGGATGAGCTGAAGAAGATTAACGACTTCGTGGACAAGCTCGAGGATATAGGCGAGGGCGATATAATGCTCCTGGGCGAGCGTCCAAAGCGCCACCACCTGCTCCACTTCGAGACTCCGCTGTTCTGGGAGATTTCCAAGAAGCACAAGCGAAAGGGCTTCTTCCTGGCGGAGGAGATGCTCAAGCGCCGCATCGTGGGGCTGCACAAAGGGCTGAGCAAGCACATAAAGCTGAGCGTCTACGGCTTGAGTGACGAGGAGCGCGAGCGAGTGCTTACCGCTTTTGAGGAGATTGCAGCGCTCAGGGAGAAGCTGTAATAAAACAGTCAGGAACATTAGCCGGAGGCTTCACCAAGCCTACGTGGTTTACACCCCGCTTTTAAATCTGTTCACACTTTTAATCAAAACCAGATAGAGAGGCAGAGGCATTAGCGCAAATAAAGCGAAGGGGGCAATCTCATAACTCCCACCCAGAGAGAGACTTGTGACCACATTCAGGGGCGATATGGTGCTGAATTGCATGCCCGCCAGGAAGAGGTTCATTAATAGCAACGAATACAGGAAGTGGGCTGTGCCCCTTTTCCTGTAACTCAGCACAAGAAGACAGCCAGAGATAATTAAAATAAGGGCGACGCTAAGAGTTAAGAGGAGGATTAAAAGTTCCCGCTCAACGGCGATGCCATTAAACTCCAGCAGCCTTATCCAGAGGTAGGACTGCACAGGCACTATTGCAAGGCAGACGATGATTTTGGCATTTATAACCTGAAGCAAGCTTAAGGGCGAAGAAATGAGAATGTCTAGGGTCTTTTTCTCCATTTCCTCTGTGAATAAGTCGATAATCAATCCGCCTGCAATAAAAGCGGGAGCAAGTATCAGCAATGGTATAAGTATACCATAGACGAACTCAAAATAGCTTGATTTAACCCTGCTTTTCCCGATGCTGAGCTCATACCCCAGCACTTCCCTGATACCATCGGGTAAATAATCAACTCTCCCCCTGCGAAGATTTTCCTCATACCTTTCAATGGGCTCCTTGAGATAAGAGGCTATCAATGTAGCTTTGATATCATTTTTGGGCAGATATAAATCTATTTTAACAGGATCTGAGTATGGATCTCTTCCCGTAGATACCACCAGTATCCCATCCACATCATATCTATAAAAAGAATCAAGCGCTTTAGAGAAATCCTTGTAAAATTTCAGATTAAACTTTCCATCCTGCTGAAGCAGATTTATCAGTTCTTTGTCCTCAGATAGAACCGCCAGATCCACTCTCTCAAGGCCGTATGTGCCTAAAGTCTCTGGAGAAACATAACTCATAATTCCTACAACCAGAAAGGCGGAAAAGGAAGCTATTAAAAGTTGAATCAGCACCGTCAAAATTAGAGTCTTTTCCTTTATCAGACTCCTGAACTCCTTCTTGACCAGAGCTAACTCCTTCATGCTCCCCCTCCAAGCAAAGAGTAATTGTAAAGAAGGTGAGCGACGCCTGAAAGCGTTAAGAGGAGTAAAAACCTCCTGTTTATCCTCCCTCTGCTCCACACCAGTCCCAGAGCAGCTGTGGAAGTTAACACCACATGAAGCAAAAGAGCATTGAGCAGATATCCCTTGAGGAAAATAACATAGCCAAACAGGGACTGGGAAATCTGGGCAAGGGTTACAAGAGCTATCAGCTTTTCTCCGATAAAGAAACCTGAACCGCAGAACGCGCCAAGGAGTACTGTTCTACCAGGGCTCAATTTGGAATACCTGACAACTCCAGCCACGAAGGCTATCTTGATAACCTCCTCTAAGAAGGCAGAGAGGGTAAGCATCAGGTAGAGTGATAGTGGGAGAGGCACCTGGAATAGAGCCACTATAAATATTAATTCAAGCATGTACGCCGCTACCGATGCCAAAATTCCAAAGAATACGCCTGCAATTAACCTCTCTCCACCCTTCTCCCACATTATATTAATGCCATAAAAAATTTTGTCAAAGATGCCCTTCTGGGAAAAGAGTACCTCCTCTCTGAACATCAGAGTCCCCATGAAAAATATAATTGCGCTCATTGCAAATAAAGGGAGAGTTGTAAAAATATATTTGGAAAATTCTACTTTTTCGCCATCCATAACATTTACTATTATTGAAACAGGAGATATGTTGCTCACCGCATGTATATTCACAAACATAGCCGGAAAGAATAGGAAAGAGAAGAATATTACTGAAATAAAAATTATAATAAAGGAATTTTCTTTATAGCTTCTGCTCAATATGGACACCAGGAAAGAAAGGGACAGTAAGAAAAGAATAACCGGAATCAGTATCAAGATTATCTCAACTTCCAGCTTCTTTCTCAGAATCAGCGTTATTGCTATCACACTGATCAAAGTTAATAAAAAGTGCGCAAGGGTTTTGCCAATTACCACATCCCCTGCGCTGAGAGGAGATGTCAGGAGCAGCTCAGCACGGCGATTTGTTCTCTCTTCCAGCATGCTCGAAGAATAAAACTGCGAAAACAGGTATATTGGAAAGGCAAGCAGAAAAGTTAGAAGGACTGATTTAAAAGGCAATGGGGGAGAGAAAATAGCTGGAAGGGTTATCCTCGACTCTTCCTGAGTTATTCCACGAACATCAAACCTCGCCTTCCTGTACTTCTCAATCAGATTCACAACTTCAGAGCGGGGCAGTGATTTTGGGTTGAGACTCTCAACCCTGCCCCCATCCGGGAAAGATTCAACTGCAGCTGAAACCTTCTGCTCCTCAGGCTGAGCGGAGGTGAAGTACTGGAACTCCTCGCTGCGTTTTAAATAATGAGTCTGAATCCATAGCGGGAAGGCATAGTTGACATGCTCTTCATCCACAGCAAAGATGGTCAGGGTTTTATACAGCCTTAAAGCCTGGGAGAGGGCATCCAGGGCTGCGAGCGACCTTTTAGAATCAGTATAAATTATCTTCGTCTCACCATTGGAGACCACAAGCAAATCCAGCTTTCCTCCTTCAAGCAGAACCTCCCCTCCATCTTTTATGTCCACTAGCCTGAACCTTCCGTCGTATTCGAGGGCAGATTTTATTATCCTGTCTTCTCCAGATATTCCGGCTGAATACAGAGCTTGTCCAGATGATGGCGAGGAGATAGATAGTAAAAACAGGGCTATAAAAGAGGCGAAGAGTAAAAGAGTGAGAATAGTAACATTGAAGCCAAATTTTGGCTTTGAACGTTTAATTTCCCATTTTGCTATGATCAGGATATTTTTAAAATTCATTTTTAATCAGAATTACTGAGGAATTTCTTAACCTTTTTGTTTCGATAGCTGAAAAATAATGCTTAAATAATCTGCTTCGAAAAACTAAGAAAGAGGTATTTTTATGTTAAAAGTTGAGAATGTATCAAAAAAGTATGGTGATTTTCAAGCTGTTGATAATATATCTTTCAGAATAGATAAAGGGGAGATATTTGGAATAGTCGGGCCAAATGGTGCCGGGAAAACCTCAATTATTAAAATGATAGTCGGTCTAATAGAGCCGTCGGAAGGTGAAATCTGGATTTCACACTACAACATCAAAACCATGAGTGAGGAGGCGAAACGGCTGATAGGCTACCTGCCCGAGGAGAGTCCTGTATATGAGGATATGACAGCCATCGAATACCTGGATTTTTTCGGAGAGATATATGGAGTAGAAAGGCAGGAGTTAAAAGAAAGAGTGGATGCTATTTTAAATGATTTAAATCTTAAACACAGGAACAGGAAGCTTGGTGAGATGTCCAAGGGTATGAGGCGTAAGGTCGCGATTGCCCGCTCCCTCATAAACAACCCCTCTGTGCTTGTTTACGACGAGCCCACTTCTGGCTTGGACCCCATAACCTCCAACTATGTAATGGAATATATCAGGAAATTAAAGGGTGAAAAAACCATACTTTTAACCACCCACAACCTCTACCAGGCAGAGAAAATCTGCGATAGGATACTGATACTGAAGGACGGCAGAATCGTGGCTGCTGGACCTGTGGAGGAGATTAAGCAGAGGTTTGGAGGGGTGAAATATGCGCTCTGGTTTAGATTAAAAAACATTTCAGGAATTGATCTGCCAGTGGAAAATAGAAATGGGTGCAGAGTTGCTTTTAGTTCTAACATTGAAGATATCAATGCTCTCGCTAGCGAGGTGTCCCGAAGGGGCGGAGAGATTGTAAAGATAGAACACCATCCCTCAAATCTTGAAGAGGTGTTCTTGGAGGTTGTTAAATAGGTTATACCCAAAATTATAAATATTCTCCTTTTACTTAGGGTGCTATGAAATGACATAGCACAGGAGGTGCCGAGGTTGAGAAACGCATGGAAGATTCTATTGCCGCTTATGCTTCTGGCGCTTATTGCAGGATGCGCCCAGAAGGCAGAGGAGGGGGCACCTAAGGCAGCTGGTGCAGAGGCTCCAGAGGCGATACGCATTGGTCTTGTGGCGCCACTCACCGGCCCAGCAAGCACCACCGGCAACGACATGTTAGAAGCGGCTGAGCTTGCAGTGGAGGAGATCAACGCCCAGGGCGGAGTTTATGTGAAGGAGTATGGCAAGAAGATTCCGCTCAAGCTCTACAAGGGCGACACAGAGACTTCTACACAGGGCGGTGTTAAAGCCGTGACAAAGCTCATAACCGAAGACAAGGTGCATGTGCTTGTGGGCGGATTCTCGAGCAGCATTACCTACGCTGATCAGGTTGTTGCGGCAGAGCACAAGATGCCATTCATAATCACCGGCGCGAGCTCACCCGTTATTACCCGAAGAACCGACATAGACACGTCGACCTTCTTCCACCACTGCCCCACTACAGAAGACTACTCCGAGGCGACAATGCTCTTCGTCGACCAGGTCATAAGGCCGGCGATAAACGCCAAGTTTGGCTTCAGCGAGGATAGACCGCTTCGCCTGGCGATGGTGTACCAGGAGGGCAAGTACGGTGAGGGCGTTCTCGAGGGTGTGAAGAAGGCGATTGAGAAGCACGGGCTCAAGATAACCATCGTAGCCGAGGAGAAGTTCAAGCGCGGAGAGAGCGACTTCCGCACCATACTGACGGCGGTTAAAGCGGCGAAGCCAGACGTGGTGTACCCCGCCACCTTCCTGAACGAGCAGGTGCCACTCGTTACGCAGGGCAGGCGCGACGTGGGCCTGAACACCATTTATCTTGCGGTTGAGGCAACGGACGACCCGGACTACTACCGCGACGTTGGCGAGTGGGGCGACTACTCCATACAGGAGAGCAGATTCTCACCATACACCACGCCACCAACGCCAGTAGGCGAGAGAGCCCAGCGCTTCAAGGAAAACTTCTACAAAAAATACGGGGACTACCCGAGCATGATGGGCGCTTCAACCTATGAGGGCATATACATCGCCGCCAAGGCGATTGAGATGGCAGGCAGTCTGGACAAGGCGAAGATCGTGGAAGCGCTCAACCAGCTGGAGATGGAGGAGATAGTGGAGCCCATGAAGGGCGGCAAGATATCCTTCAAGAACCAGTACCACGAGAGCAAGTTCGAGCTGTACATGCAGCAGCTTCGCTACGACCCCAACATAGGCGAGCCTCGCCCTGTGATAGTCTGGCCAGACAATCTGAAGGAGGCGGACTTCGAACTTCCGCCGTGGTATGAGCCGGGACCGCCCTAGGGCGGCTCTCTCTATTTTCTCTCTTTTTTAGGACGGTATCTTTTTCAGCTTATTCTGCATAATATTAAGCGGAGGTGGAGAGATGAAGATAACCTGGCACGGGCATGCTTGCTTTGAGCTTGTGGGAAGCAAACGTGTACTCATTGATCCCTTCATCACCGGCAACCCGCTTGCAAAGGTTAAACCTGAGGAGCTTTCGCCGGATGTGCTGCTGATAACCCATGGGCATGAAGATCACCTGGGCGACGCCGTGGCGATATCCAAGCGTGCCAAACCAAAGATCGCCGTGATTCACGAGATAGCGGTTTTCCTGCAGGAGCAGGGTATCGAGGCGGAGGGGATGAACTTCTATGGCTCGGTGGATTTAGATGGGGTGAAGGTTACCATGGTGCCTGCGCTGCACTCCAGCAGCTACGCAGGGCGCTACATGGGCGACGCCTACGGTTATGTGGTTGAGATGGACGGCATTAAGGTATACCACGCGGGCGACACAGGTATCTTCGGAGACATGAAGCTCATAGGCGAACTTTTTTCGCCAGATATCATGCTGGTACCAGTGGGCGACAGGTACACCATGAGCCCACAAATAGCCGCCAAAGCGGTGGAGCTGGTCTCGCCAAAGATTGCGATACCAATGCACTTCGCCACATTCCCGGTGCTTGTGAGCAGCGCCGCTGACTTCAAGCGCCTCGTGGAAGAACGCAGCAAGACTGAAGTTGTGGTTTTAGAGCCAGGCGAGAGCTACGAGCTTTAGCTCAGCTTTTTTTAAGTTACCCGAATGAAGTGAGGGCGACGATTCAAAGAATCTCGACCAAGTTACTTTTCAAGAACTTATTTTAAAGCTTCAGTAGTGATTGTATGCTTAGAGAAGCGTGCTGCTATGAGCGCTTAAGCGAAGGCAGAGTGCGGTGCAACCTCTGCATAAGGAGATGCATAATCAGCGAAGGTAAGCGTGGTTTTTGCAGAGTTCGCGGGAATCGTGGTGGTAAGCTGTACAATCTCCACTACGGCGAGCTTTCCAGCTTCTCTGTGGACTACGTGGAGAAGACTCCGCTCTACCTCTTCTACCCCAACCACCAGTTTCTGAACCTGGGAGGCGTGGGGTGCAACCTTGCATGCGATTTCTGCCTCACCTGGAACATCACTCAGGTTGACCCCAACGAGGTTAAAACCTCGAAGCTAACGCCGGAGCAGATAGCCAGCGCTGCAAAGGCGACGAGATGCAAGGGCATAGTTTACACTCACTCGGAGCCAACGCTAAACCTGGAGTTCTACCTTGAGGTGATGAAGGCTGCGAAGGAGCAGGGGCTGAAGAATGTGCTTGCCACCAATGGCTACATTACCCTAGAGGCCTTCTCCAAGATTGAGCCCTATCTGGATGCAGTGGCGCTGACCTTTAAGGGCAGTGCTGACTTCTACTCCCGCAGGTGCGGCGTCGCCTATGCGAAGGAGCACCTCCATGCGCTTGCGAGGAGAATTCGCGACGCAGGCAAGCACCTCGAGGTGGTGATGGTTCTCATCCCTGACGAGAACGACGACGAGGCTAGCCTGGCTGAAGCTGTGCATCTTGCCAAGCTCGGCAATGCGAGCATTATCTTCCTGCGCTTTTTCCCCAGCTACAGGATGGACACCCTCGAGGCAACGGACGAAGCGACGCTGGAGCGCGCTCTGAGCTATGCATACTCCAATGGCGTGGTCGCATTCCTGGAGAACATCTTCTCCCACCCCGGAAAGAACCTGTACTGCTCAAGCTGTGGAAACCTTTTAATAAGGCGCGAGGGTTATGGTGTTGTGGAGTGGAACCTGCGTACCTCTGGGGATAAGAACTTCTGCAAAGCGTGCGGGGCTTTGGCTAAAGTCGTGGGAGACCTGAGGAATGATTAGGGTCGAGCGTCTGAGCAAGCGTTATGGCAATGCCCTTGCTTTAAGAGAGGTGAGCTTCTCCGTAGAGAGGGGTGAGGTCTTCTGCCTTCTGGGCCCCAATGGCGCTGGTAAAACCACGCTGCTTTCTATACTGGCGACGCTCGTGAAGCCAAGCGCTGGTGAAGCGTACATCAACGGCATCTCGATTCGCGATGCCAAGGCTGTGCGCAGCCGCATTGGCGTTGTCTTCCAGGACCAGAGCCTTGACTTAAAGCTCACTGCCTGGGAGAACCTCGAGACAATAGGGGTGCTCTACGGGCTACGTGGCGAAAGGCTTGCGCATCGCATTGCGCAGGTGCTGGAGCTCCTCGGCGCAAGCGAAGTGGCGAACACGCTTGTGAAAAACTTATCCGGGGGTATGAGGCGCAGGGTTGAGGTGGCTAGAGCACTCCTGCATGAGCCAGAGGTGCTCATTCTGGACGAGCCCACTCTGGGACTTGACCCCAAGGTGAAGGAGGAGCTCTGGGACCACCTGCTCAGGCTTAGGCGTCGCGACGCGACGGTGCTGCTCTCCACCAACGATTTGGAAATCGCAGAAGCGTGCGACCGCATAGCCATAATGGACCGAGGCAGCGTAGTCGCTATTGGCTCAGCGGCGCAGCTTAAAGCGAGGATCGCCGGAGAGGTGGTGCGCATTACAACGCGCGCTCCTGAGGAAGCACTGGAGAAGCTGCGCGAGCTTGATATTCACTCTCCCCGGGTGCTAAGGGAAAAGCTCGCCTTCATTGCCAAAGATGCTGAAGAACTGGTGCCGCGCATAGCGAAGCTCCTCGGCGAGCTAGCTCTGGCGATAGAGGTGCGCCGCCCTACTCTAGCGGATGTCTTCCTCTTCTCCACAGGCAGAGAGATAGAGGGCGACAAAGGGAAGGGGCGCAAGAAGCGCGGGAGGCGCAGGCGATGAGCACCTTAGCGTGCATCTTCATAATCTGGAAGCGGGACATAAAGCGCTACCTGAGGGAGCGCTCCCAGATTTTCTCAACGCTTTTCACCTCCCTGCTGTGGCTGGTGCTTTTCGGCATAGGTATAGGAGCGATGGAACTCAAGCGCGTGGACATAAACTACCAGGCGTTCCTCTTCCCCGGCATAATATCCATGGCGCTTCTTGTTACTTCTGTGCGCTCCGGTATATCTGTGATACGCGATCGCGAATTCGGCTTTCTGCGTGTTCTGATGATTACGCCGGCGCCAAGGCATGCGCTTGTGCTCGGGAAGGTGCTGGGCGGCAGCACAGCGGCGCTGCTTCAAGCGCTGGTGCTCCTCTCCCTAGGATGGGTGCTCGAGGTGAGAGTAACTCCGCTCAGCTTTGCCCAAGCTGCGCTGCTTGTGGTGCTCACCTCCCTTGGCTTTGTCGCCTTGGGTGTGGTGATCGCAAACCTCATAGACAGCTTAGAGGGCTTCAACCTGGTTATGAGTCTGCTCATTATGCCTGCGTTCTTCACCAGCGGGGCGCTCTTCCCGATATTCGTTCTCCCAGAATGGATGCAGACGCTGGCAAAGCTCAACCCACTCTCTTATGGCGTCGACGCCCTGCGCGAGGTTCTTGTTGGATTCCCGCCCAGCTACTTCGGCTTGGGCAGAGACGTTGCGACGCTTGCTGTGTTCACCTCGGCGATGCTCCTTCTGGCGGTGCTCACCTTTGAGAGGCGCTCATAGGCTAGCGATCTTTGCTATCGCCTGCGAAACCTCATCGCGGGTGTTGTAGGCGTGGGGAGAGAGGCGGATGCTCTCCCTAACAGTCGCTATAATGCCCTGCTCCAGCAGCTTGGCTTTTGTGACGCCAGCTCTGCGAAGCGCCACGATGCCGGAGCGGTTCTCCTCGGGAAAATCTGACACCACTTCAATGCCACGCTCCCTCGCAGCCTCTATCGCAGCGCTCGCAAGCTCAAGCACGTGCTTCTCTATCCTGCGCCTTCCCACCCGCGAAATCAGCGAAAGCGCCTCGGCTAAGCCGAGCAGAGGCGCGACTGCGAGGTTGCCAAGCTCAAACTTCTGGGCCTCACGGAGAGGAGCATAGTTTTTCACGTTGAGGCTGAGGAAATCCTCGACGCTACGCCACCCGAGCACCGGCGTCGCCTCGAGGTGCTCCTCGCGGGCGAAGAATATAGCGGAGCCAAGAGGAGCAAGAAGCCACTTGTAGCAGCCCGCGCTCAGAAAGTCTATCTTAGCACGCTTCACATCAACCTCAAAGACGCCCAGGCTTTGAATCGCATCCACGTGGAAGAGCACGCCGCGCTCCTCGCACAGTTTGCCTATAGCTTCGATATCCACGCGATAGCCGCTCTGGTACAGCACGTGGCTCAGCGAAACCATTCGCGTATGCTCGTCCAGCGCTGCCTCGACCTCACTGGGGGTGAAGAAGCCTTTAAGATAGACCACCTCCACACCCTTGCGGCGAAGGTTGAGGAAGGGAAGCACATTCGCGGGAAAGTCCAGCTCACTCACTATAACCTTGTCTCCCCGCCTCCACTCAACCAGCTGGGTTACCAGATTAACCCCCTGCGAGGTATTTGTGAGCAGTGCAATCTCACCTCGAGCTGCACCGAGCAGCCTCGCCGCCTTCTCGCGAGCCTCCTCTATGCGGGAGTACCACTCGTTGTAGAAGAGGGCGCCACCCTGCTGCGCCTCCTCAAGGTAGCGCAGCACCGCCTGCTTAACAGGCTCCGCTAAGGGTGCCATAGAAGCAGCGTCCAGGTAGATATAACGCCTGGTTACGGGAAAGAGGGCGCGAAACTGCGAGAAGCGCATGGTTTTACTTCGTCGCGGGAGATTAAAAAGGTTGTACATGCTTACTGACAGCGTGCAAGAGCACAGTTAGCAGGGAATTTATCACACCGGCAAAGAGGAGCTTAGGCATCAAAACAGGTAACAGTGGTCACACTCCGCCTTAAGCGTCTCCTCATACTTCTTCGCAGCCTCTGGAGATAAGTATGGCGGCACGCGCTTCATAGCCTCGAGGAAGTGGCGCATCGCCACGCCCTTAAAATTCGCCCCCTGCTCGCGAATCGCGATTACGGTAGCCTCCCTCACAAGTCCGCGTATATCAGCTCCGACATAGTATTCGGTAAGCCTGGCAAGTTCTTCGAGGCTTACATCCTCATTGAGAGGGGTATTGCGCAGGTGGATTTTGAAGATCTCAAGACGATCCTCGTAGCTGGGCGCTGGCACGTATACTCTGCGCTCCAGTCTGCCCTTCTTCCTCGCCTGATCGTCGAGCACATCCGGGCGGTAGGTACCACCTATGGTAATGACATCCCACCGCTCAGCCACGCGGTCAAGGTTCTCGTAGAATATCACAGTAACCTCCTCGCTGGCAATGCGCACTGGCGCATCTCGAGTTATGCCCACAGCCCACAGCGAGCTTGCACCCCGCTTGGGCGCAAGGGCGTCGACCTCATTTATAAAAACAACGCACGGTGCTAATTCCAGAGCCTTGTCGTACATCGCAGTTATCTCTTCAGGTTCGCCTATGATCTCAATAGCTTTGACTGCAATGTAGTTGACCCCCGCCTCGTATGCACAAGCCTCGGCGAGCACCGTCTTACCCCCGCCCGGCGGTCCCCACAGGAGAACGCCAGAGGGTGGGGCGAGATTAGCTTTTCTGAAGGTCTCGGGGTACTTGAGAGGAAGCACCACCATCTCTTCAAGGCGCTCCTTAACCTCTCGCAAGCCGCCAACTTTAGCGAAGTTCCAGCGGGGCTGCTTTATCTTGAAGTAGGCGCCAGTCTCTTTCAAGGCACTGCCTCCAGATAATACATCCTCGCTAACAAATCAAAATGTTTCTTAACAAAGGTTAAATAACTCTACAAACTTTAAGCTTACCTATGTCTTTGTTGCTCGAGGCAATCGCCGGCAAGGCGGAGCGCGTGCCGGTTGCGCCGCTAATCACCCTCGGTCACGCATGCAGAATCGCCGGCGTAGCTCAGGTGGATTACGTGTTAAAGCCGGAGAGCTACGCAGAGGCGCAGCTTAAAACAAAGCGCTACTACGGCTACGACTGGGTGTGGAGCCACCAGTTCTTTCAGGGGCCAAGCGAGAGAGAAAGGCAAAGCGCAGAGCGCGTCGCCGAGGGAGTAGCACTTACCCTTGACTTCGGGGCGAGGCTTCTGATACCCCACAAAGGCATGCCCCGTGTGCTCAGCGTGGCGCTTTCAAACAAAGAGGAGCTCTCTGAGCTTGAGGTGCCGGAGATCGGCGAGGAGAAGATGGCACCTCTGAAGCTTCTTCTGGAGAGCGAGGGCTTTGCCGCTGGCAACCTTAGAATGCCCTTCACCTTTGCGGCAACCTTGCTTTACCCCCTGGAAAACTTCCTGCTTGACCTCAGCCTGGACAAGCGCTTTGTCCACGCACTTCTTGATTATGCCTACCGCTACAACCTGGAGCTTGCCAAGGCGATGATAAACGCTGGGGCGGAGCTGATATTCACAGAAGACCCAAGCGCATCGAGCAGCGTAATCTCGCCTTCGCATTATCGGGAGTTCGCCTACCCCTACGAGAAGAAGCTTATCCGTGAGATTAAAAGGCAGGGGGCTAAGACTGTGCTGCACATCTGCGGCAATATTTCGGCTCTGCTTGAGGACATGCTCACGCTGGGCGTCGACGCCATAAGCGTAGACGAGAGCATGGACATGGCGACGCTCAGAGAAAAAACAGTAGCCTGGGGCAACGTCGCGCCCTCGCTGCTGGTTAGCGGCTCCCCCGACGAGGTGGCTGAAGCGAGCAGGGCAATAGTTGCGCTACGCGAAGGCGTTGTGCTAAGCTCAGGCTGTGTTGTGCCGGGCAACGCCAAGCCTGAGAATATCGCTGCGATGGTGGCTGCAGCGAAGGAATAGTACCCTGGCTTCAATTTCATCCTGAAAAGAATTTTTGTGGCTATTTTTTCAGTTTGTCAATAAAAAAGTAATTAAATATCTGCAAAGATTATTTAAAAGAAAGGAGAATCTGTCATGCTAAAAACCAGGAAGATACTCACCATTGTTGCGATTGTGGCTGTGCTTGTATTTGCGTATTATGCCGCCAATGCAACGCCTGTGATAAGCGACCAGAACTACACATACATCGCAGAGCTGGAGTGGTACAATACCTACGACGCAGGCGCGAAGGCAGCGGCGGAGGCTAAGAAGCCCCTGATAGTTTACTTCTGGACCATATGGTGCGTCTACTGCGAAAAGTATCACAAGGAGGTATTCTCCCGCGAGGACATAAGGGAGATTCTCGCCCAAGATTTCGTGAGGGTGGCGATAGACATGGACGTGAACAAAGAGGATACGCGAAGGTTCAACGTCCAGGCGCCGCCACATGTAATTTTCATGACCTCCGAGGGCGAGATAATCACGCGCGTCCCAGGCTATATGCCAGCGGATGAGTTCAAAGAGGTACTGCTCAGAGTTAAAGCCTCTGCTGGAGGAGCGCACCCATGAGCATAGGCGACGCGCTTCTATCGCTTGCTCTGCTCACCGGCAGTGCCACCGCTGCGCTGCTGGTGCTGCCCCATCAAGAGAAGCTGGAAAAACTGAGGAGAGCCACTCTGGTGCTATTCGCTTCCTCTCTCACAGCCGCCTTCATCCTTCTCCTCTACTACTTCGCTATAAGCGACTTCCGCATCTTCTATGTCTGGAAGTTCAGCAGCAGCGCATACCCCCTCTACTACAAGCTCTCAGGTGCATTAGCCGGGCAGGAAGGTACGCTCCTCTTCTGGGCAATGCTGATAGCGCTAAGCGCACTCTGGCTTGAGCGTGGAGAAGAGCGAAAGCTTGCATTCGTGAAGCAGACCCAGCTGGTCGTCGTAGCCCTTGGGCTTTACTTTACCTTTCTCACCTTCCTCCAGTCGCCATTCACAACAATCTACGAAGCTTTTCCCGACATACCAGTTGGCTACCTTCCCGAGGACGGCAACGGCTTGAACCCTCTCCTGCTCGACCCCTGGATGGCATCCCATCCCTTCACCACCTTTCTAGGCTACGCAGGCACAACGATACCCTTCGCAGGCGCTGTGGTGTACCTTTTCACCACCGCAAGAGCGGGTGGCGTGGAGGGCGCTGCGCAGAGGCTGTGGGTAACCAAGGGCTTGCAGTGGCTCCGCTTCGCTTGGCTGTTCTCCACGATTTCAATGGCCTTCGGCGGGATATGGGCATACAAAACCCTGGGCTGGGGCGGCTTCTGGGCGTGGGATCCGGTGGAGACGGCGATGCTACTGCCCTGGCTGATGCTCACCGCGGCGGTGCATGTTACGCTGGAGCATCGCCGCGACAGGACGAAGTACAACGTTTTAGCCCCCATCCTCGTTGCCTTCTCCTTCTCTCTGGTTGTGTACGCCACCGCCGTAACGCGCAGCGGAATTTTTGAGAGCGTCCATGCCTTCATCGCAGGCAGCGTGGGGAAGTACATAATGCTTCTGGTGGGTATATCCTTTGCCGTGCCTCTAGCGCTGGGACTCTGGAAGTATACCCGCATCCCGAGGAGAGAAGAGGAGGACGAGATTATAAACAGGACGAATATATTCTACGCCGCCATTCTGGTCTTCCTCATAACAATCTTCATCTCCTTCTACGGGATAACCTTCCCGCCTATAATGAAGCTGATAACCACACAGAAATACGCCATAACAAAGCAGTTCTTCAACCTCTGGCTCTATCCATTCTTCCTACTCATGCTACTCCTCATAGGCTTGGGCCTGCACTACCGTGAGAGCAGAAAAGCAGAGGTTTTGCGAGATTTCTTCATTTTCACCCTCTTCACCATAGTGGCGGCCTTCATAAAGCCCACAGAGGACTACAACATCGTGGACTACACCTCCTTCATCTCCGCCTCAAAGCCGCTGCTCTACTCAACCATAGGCGAGATTTCCTCATTAAGCGTGGTTCCGCCCGCCTTCTACATCTTCTACGCTTCCATAGAGAGGTGGCGCTTCTTTGCCTCCGCGTCAACGCGGAGAAAGCTTAGAGAGGCGGGAGTCATAGCGATCCACATTGGCGTCGCCCTCATTGCGATAGGCGTGGTCTTCTCTTCCATGTTTACCAGCGAGTTCTCGGTGACACTGAACAAGAATCGCATAGGAGAGGAGAAGGTGCTCGCCCAGGCGGTATTCCACGAGGGTTTCGGCAAGCTCGGCACCTGGGGTGTGCATCAGGGCGAAGTTTTAACCGATTACAAAATAAAGCTTCTTGACTACAAGGAGTATGTGGATTACGGCAGCGCCTCCAGGGTTAATTCAAAGCGTGGGATGAGCATACAGGAATTCCGCGCCGCAATTGCAAGGGGAGACGCGAGGAGCGAGTACACTGTGCGAGGCACGGTGAGCAGGGTACTCAGAGGAGAGCATGCCACATTTATAAAGCTCAGCGACGAAAGCGGCGAACTGTGGGTGGCAGCTGACCCAAGCCTGAGAGTTCCTATAGGCGTGGAGGCTGTTGCTAGGGGTGTGCCGCTGAGGGGGGTTAAAACCCCGGACGGTGCTACGGACGTGGTGCTCCTTGCCAATCAGGTTAGCGATACCATCGCCCAAGCATTCAAGAAGGTTCAGCTCGCTCGCGTTGCGATTTACAAAGGCAAAGCGAAGATCGGCGAGGGAGATGTGAAGTTTGAGGTGTACAAAAACGGCGATGCGAGGCGTCCCCTCATCGACCGCAGTTTAGTAAGAGACGTTTTTGTGGTGCTGGATTCGCCTACCTATCAGGGAGACCTGTCAATAACAGTTAGGATAAAGCCCCTGATAAATGAAATCTGGCTGGGCGTTATTTTATTTGTGCTGGGTATAGTTCTGTGCATCTTCTACGAAGCCAGAGGCTCAGAGAAATGAAAGCTAAAAACGCTGCGCTTGTGCTGCTTGGCATAGCTTTGCTCGTCTTCGCCTTCTCTGCCCAAGAGGAGGAAACCCCCAGCAAGGCTCAGCCAGAAGGGGCAATGAAGCTCCACCCCGCGAACTTCACCCTTGCAAGCCTTAAAGGTGGAGAAGAGGCTTTAAAAGAGGTTAGAGCACTTCACCGCGGCAGTTCTGCACTTGAGCTGGAAGACGCCCTCGTTGCCGAGTACATAACCCAAGACGGCAGGCTGGTGAAGGTGTGGGTGGGCATAGCTCGCAATGAGAGCACAGCAAGAGAAATGCTGGCGCAGATGCGCGCGAAGCTTGGCACCTCAGGTATGTTTACGCCGGAAGGTAGCCTGAGCGTTGGCAATGTGCGCGTGTTTAAGGCAAGAGGAATGGGGGAGTGGCACTACTACTACGCTCACAAAAACAGGGTGGTGTGGATCTCTGGCATGCTGAGCGATGAAGAGCTTAGCACGCTGGTGGAGAGCTTCTAAAGCTTAAACATCTTCAATGGCGCTTCTCACCGTCTCCACAGAGCGCTGGAAAAGGTGTGCCTCCTCTTCTGTCAGCTCAAAGTCAACGCTTCTCACACCATTGCTAGAAATCTCAGCGAGGTAGCCGAGATATAGCTGGTGCTCCTCGATGAAGGTTGACACCGGATAAACTCCACCCTGCCTAACCGCCTCTATCACCTTTGCAATCGCCACCGCCGGAGCGAACCAAGTTGCGCCCTTTGTCTCAATCACCTTTGCAGCGCCTTCGCGAACCTCATCGAACACGCGCATTAACTCCTCCCTGGGGTGGTTGCCCCTCAGTCTGAACACTGGAAGCATGCTGTCGCCGTGCTCGCCGAAGATGTAAGCCTCCTCCTCGTAGTCTATCCCAAGCCTCTTTTTCAGCATGGACTTTAAGCGCAGTGTGTCCAGGAGTGTGCCAAGACCAAACACCCGCTCCTTGTCTAAGCCTGACTCCTGCCACGCGTAGTAGGTGAGCACATCCACAGGGTTGGAAACCACAAAGAGCAGTGCATCCTTGCATTCGGCTACCACATTTCGCACCACATCGCGAATTATCCCCACATTCTTGTGCCTCAAATCTAAGCGGCTCATTCCCGGCTTTCTCGGCACACCCGCGGTAATCATGACCACATCAGAACCCTCGACGCGAGAATAGTCGTCACCGCCTTCCACAACCACATCGCTGTTCATGCCAGAAAGGGAGTGGGTTATGTCTAGGGCTTCGCCAGCAGCGCGCTCTTTTGCTATATCCAGAAGGTAAATCTCATCAACCAGGCCCAAATTTACGAGAGTATAAGCCGCGGTCGAACCAACCCTGCCAGCTCCACCGATAATACTAACCTTCATGAGATTCCTCCTGCAAAAGCCTGCCTATTATTGCTTTCTAACCTAAAAAAACATTTTTCACATTCTCGGCGATTGTCGATAGCAACCTTTATAAATGAGCGAAAGTGTAGTAATAAAAAGGTGATTCAAGATGGAAGGACCGAGAGACCCAAAGGTATATCGCGAGCCTGACCTTGAGGTATATCCTCCCAGGCTCCATGATGTGGTGGGGGTATTTGCGGGATACAGAGTAAAAACCAAGAGGGATAAAGACGGAGATCTGCTCCTGATAGTCTCAGATGGGGGGAAGAATCACCTAATAAAGGTTTAGTTTCCAACACTCTTTTTAAGACGTTAGCCCGGGCGATTACCCAGAGGTTTTTTGTAATGGACGCACTGTGGCAGCTGGTAGAGGATGCTTATCCAGGGTTTAGAAGTGATATGGAGAAAATTGAGAAGCTGCTTATTGACAGTATCCCCCAGGCTACACCCACAGAACTCTACAGCGCCTCAAGGCACCTTATTTTGACCGGCGGAAAGAGAATCCGCCCCGCTCTGGTGCTCCTCTCCTACAAGGCGGTTAATCCCGAGGGCGAGGTTTCTTACGTTGCGCCAATCGCCGTAGGAATTGAGCTTATTCATACAGCTACCATAATCCATGACGACATAATAGACCTTGCCACTATGCGACGAGGTGTGGAGACGGTCAACGCCAAGTGGGGTAATGACATCGCAATCCTTGCGGGGGACCTCATATTCTCGCGTGCTTTCGGCTTCATAGGTGTGCACCCTGTGAGAAAGGTGAGTGAGGTCGTCAGCAGGGCGTGTATGCGTCTTGCCGAGGGGGAGGTTCTTGAGACGCTGCACACGGGTAACGCTTCGCTAACAGAGGAGGTTTACCTGGAGATAGTTGAGAGGAAAACCGCCAGCCTCTTCGAGGCTTCTGCAGAGTGCGGAGCGCTTGCTGCAGAAGGTAGCGAAAAGGAGGTGGCTGCGCTTTCGCGTTTCGGCTACCTCCTGGGCATAGGATTCCAGATGACGGACGACCTTCTGGACATTATCTCAGGCGAGAATGTGCTCGGAAAGAAAGTTGGCATGGACATCTCTCTCGGAAAACCCACCTTTGTTATCCTGCATGCGCTCCGCAATGCTCCAGATGGGAAAAGAAAGGCGTTGGAGAGCATACTTAAAAAGGAGAATAAGACAAAGGATGATGTAAAGAGGGCGCTGGAGATATTCGAGGCTTCGGGCTCAATAGAGTACGCTGGCAAAAGAGCCAAGCACTTTATTGAGAAGGCAAAGGAGGAGCTTAAGCAGCTTCGCAGCACTCCGGCGAGGCGCGCCCTTGAGGTGATTGCAGAGTATGCGATAAGAAGAGAGTTTTAGGGGGTCGGCGTGAGCTACATCCTGGAAACCCTGGCATACCTGTGCGCAGGCATAGTGCTTGCGAACCTTTTTCTTGAGCTTGGCTTGACAAGCTATCTTGCAAAGGCAATAAAGCCTTTTCTCGCCGCATCTCATTTAAGCGGTGAGGTTGCAGCGAGCGCACTGGCGAGGGTGCTGAGCCCCAGCGCGGGTTACTCCACGCTGGCGGAGTTTCACCGCCGTGGTGAGCTGGACGAGCGGGAGGTGCTTCTAACCACCTTTCTCACAACTTTCCCCTACGAGGTGCTTCGCGTGCCCAAGTTCTACCTTCCGGTGGTTGTTCCCCTACTGGGCGCCCCCCTGGCGATGAAATACATGGCGGTTAAGTTGGGCAGTGGGTTTATTCAGAGCTTTGCTGCCCTTATCTACGCCAGAGTGGCATTACCTGAGCGGGAGATAAACCTCAAGGAACAGGTGGCCAAGGGGAGTGTGCGCAAGGCGCTGGCGCTGAGCTTAAAGACGCTGCTCCGCGTGGTGCCCGTGTTCCTGGGCGCATATTTTGCGGTGCGCTACCTCCTGGCTTCTGGAATGCTCACAAAGCTTGCTGTTTTAGCCCAGCCAGTGATGGGTCTCTTCTCCCTACCCGGAGAGGCGGCTATCGTTATTGCCACCCAGTTAGCGAACGTTATCGCGGGGTTTGCCGTAGCCGGAGAGTTTCTGAAGCAGGGCATAATGAGCGAAAGGGAGGCGCTTGTTACTCTCGTCTTCGGTCTGGTGCTTTCTCTGCCACGAATCTATGCCCAGCACACCCTGCCAGTGGTGGCCTCGCTTTTTTCGCGAGGCATGGCGCTGCGGATAATCTTCTTCAAGATAACCTTCGAGGCTCTGGCATTGCTGGTAATGCTATTGGTGGTGCTATGAGCGTACTCGACCACTTCACCTGGGAGGAGCTTCTCGAGGCTATGGAGAGGGAGGCAAGAAAGCGAAAAGCGCCGGTGTATGAGTTTAAGAAGCACATCACCACGCCCTTCCGCGCCTTGGTGGCTGTGCTTCTCAGCTCAAGGACAAAAGATGAAACAACCGCAGCTGTTACAAAGCGCCTCTTTCAGCGGGCTGACTCGCCTGAGGAGCTTCTTACGCTCAGCGAGGAGGAGCTGGCTAAGCTGATATACCCTGTGGGCTTCTACAGGGTTAAGGCGAGAAAGCTTCGCGAGCTTGCAAAGGCTTTGATTGAACAGCATGCTGGAGAAGTGCCCCACACCTTTGAGGAGCTCACAAAGCTTCCCGGTATAGGGAGGAAGAGCGCAAACATCGTCCTTGCTTACGCCTTTGGCAAAAATGAAATAGCTGTGGATACGCACGTGCACAGGATAAGCAACCGCCTAGGCATAGTGAGCACCACTAAGCCGGAGGAGACTGAGAGGGCACTGCACGCACTCGTGCCTGAAGAGCTGAAAATCAGACTCAACCGCACTTTTGTTGCCTTCGGACAGACGGTTTGCAAGCCCATTAAACCGCTGTGCGAGGCTTGCCCCCTTACCAAAGCCTGTCCGAAGGTTGGTGTGAAAGCCTAATCTTCCCCACCAATTCGCCAGGTTACCAGCAGGTACAGGTAGAATGGAACCACAAGCAGAATGAACACTGCAAGCCAGGCCTTCATCAGCAAGCTAGCTAACTCAGAATAAGCCTCGCCGAGCAGCATGATAACAATGAACAAACCAATATATGCGGCAAAAACCGCATTAATAACCGATTTTCTTACTTTTATATTCATAACAATATCTGCCAGAGAGTTACGTAATTTGTTGGAAAAATAACATATACCTGTCTTATTGAATGTATGAAAAAATTGCAAAATAAAAATACTGATACCGGTGAGATACCTCATTTTCCTTTTCAGTGGTTATCCGAAAATTTTCAGTAGCTATGGCGATAGAGTTTGTGAGGGAACCTTTCTCCCGCGAGGAAAGCTTAGGCTGCCTTGAGCACTATGTGCGCGAGTGGTTTAAGCGTACCTTCGCAGAGCTCACTCCGCCTCAGCAATTCTCCTTCAAGCTCATCTCCCAGGGCGAGAATGTGATAATCACTGCACCCACTGGCTCAGGCAAGACCCTCGCGGGGTTCATGGCGATACTCAGCGAACTCTTCAAGCTTGGGGAGGAGGGTAAACTAAAAGATAGCGTTTACTGCATCTATATCTCGCCTTTAAAGGCACTGGACAACGATGTGAAGAAGAACCTGCTGGTGCCTCTTCGCGAGATTCGTGAGATCGCCAGGGAGCGCGGGATAGAATTACCCGAAGTGCGCGTAGCGGTGCGCACAGGCGACGTCTCCCCGCAGGAGAAGCAGCGCCAGCTTCGCAAGCCACCGCACATTTTAATAACCACGCCCGAAAGCCTGGCGGTGTTGCTGAATGCGCCTAAATTTGTGGAGCACTTTCGCAGTCTTCGCTGGGTTGTGGTGGACGAGATTCATGAGCTGGCGAACAACAAACGTGGAGTTCACCTCTCTCTGAGCCTGGAGCGCCTGCGCGAAGTCGTGGGTAAAGAGTTTGTGCGCATAGGCTTAGGAGCGACGCTTCACCCACTGGAGGAGGCAGCCAAATATTTAGTCGGCTACCGCAATGACGGCGAGCTCAGAAGCTGCAAAATCGTCGATGTCAGCTGGTACAAGCCCTACGATTTAAAGGTACTATGCCCCGTCAAGGATATAGTGCATGCCTCTGCGGAGCAGATTAACTCCGCGCTGTACGAGCTTCTGGATAGGCTAATCTCTTCCCACACCACAACGCTCATCTTCACAAATACCCGCTCCGGCACGGAGCGAGTCGTTTATCAGCTCAAGACGCGCTGGGGTGATAAGTACACCGACGAAACCATTGGAGCGCACCACGGCTCACTTTCGCGGGAGATTCGGCTTGAGGTGGAGGACAGGCTCAAGAGGGGTGAGCTTAAAGCAGTGGTCTGCTCAACTTCGCTAGAGCTGGGCATAGATATAGGCTACATCGATTTAGTGGTACAGATAGGCTCGCCGAAGAGCGTTACTCGCGCCGTTCAGCGAATCGGAAGAAGCGGGCACCGCTTCCGCGACGTGGCAAAGGGCAGAATAATCGCGTTAGATAGGGACGACCTGGTTGAGTGCGCCGTCATGCTGCGCTGTGCAGAGCAGCGCCGCTTAGACGAGATCCAGATTCCCAAGAACTGCTTGGATATACTCGCGCAGCACCTAGTGGGCATGGCTCTGGAGAAGCGCTGGGATGTGGACGAGGCTCTCCGCGTGGTAAGGCGGAGCTACTGCTACCATGAGCTCAGCAAGGAGAGCTTTATCTCGCTGCTCCACTACTTAGCAGGGCACTACGCAGAGCTTGAAGACCGCAAGGTCTATGGGAAGCTGTGGTTCGACGAGGACGAGGGCGCCTTCGGCAGGCGGGGGAAGTACACCCGGATAATCTACTACTTAAACCTCGGCGCTATTCCGGACGAGGTGAAGATCGACGTTTACCTTCTGCCGGAGAAGCGCTATGTTGGCGGAATAGAGGAGGGCTTCCTGGAGCGCCTGCGCCGCGGCGATATATTCGTGCTCGGGGGCAGGCTTTACAAATTCAGGTACGCCAGAGGGATGCGCTGCTATGTGGAGCGCGTGGGCAAGGATGCCTCGCCAACAATACCTGCGTGGTTCTCAGAGATGCTGCCCCTGAGCTTCGACTTGGCGCTGGAGATTCAGAAGTTTCGGGGCACTGTGCGAGAGAAGCTCGAACAGGGAGAGAGCAGGGAGGAGATAATCCACTGGATTAAGACAAATTACCCCGTGGATGAAAACTCTGCCAACTCCATCTACGAGTACTTCAGAGAGCAGTTTCTGTATACCAAAATCCCTGGCTATGGAGAGTTCCACGTAGAGGAGACCTACGACCTCGCCGGGAGGCGCTTCATAGTCTTCCACGCGCTGTACGGACGCAGGGTAAACGACGCTCTCTCGCGGGCGGCGGCTGTACTGCTGAGCGATATGATATCCCACAGCGTCGCCGTAATGGTGAGTGACAACGGCTTTGCCCTGCTGGTACCCAAGCAGAGGAAGATTAACATAGAGAGGCTGCTCGACAAGCTTAAGAACTGCAACTTGGAGGAGCTTCTGAAGAAGAGCATCCGCCGCACTGAGCTGATGAAGCGGCGCTTCCGCCACTGTGCTGCGCGAAGCTTCCTAGTGCTGCGCAACTATAAGGGCTACAAGATAAGTGTGAGCAAGCAGCAGCTCAGTTCTCAATCTCTTCTCAAGGCTGTGGAAGAGGTCGACCCCAACTTCCCTGTGATTCAGGAAACATACCGCGAGATTCTGCGCGACGTGATGGACATTGAGAGAGCAGAGCGCGTGCTAAGCTGGCTGAGGGATGGCAAGCTCAGCGTTGAGATAATCTCCACGCCCATTGCATCGCCCTTTGCCCACAACCTTATAATCCTGGGAGAGGCGGACGTCATATTCATGGAGGACAGAAAACGCCGTCTGCTTGAGCTTCACGAGGCGATAATGCGCCGCATAGCGGAGCGTGCGGAGGTGGAGGTGAGCTAAACCCTCAAAATCTCAATCTCAAGCGCATCCCCAAACTCGGCTATCGCAACGCTCGGCGAAGACCGCCTGGGCGTGGTTGGGCTCCCCGGGTTTATTATCATAACCCCTCCCATCTCCACTATAGCCGGGGTATGGGTGTGCCCGGTTACCACGACGTCACAGCCGTGCTCCTTTGCAAGGTAGGCTAACTTAGACGCGTCGCCTCGTGGATAAATTCCCCTCCCGTGGATGAGCAGGACGCGGTGCCTACCCAGCGTGAGCACCTCCTTCTCGGGCAGCGAGGTTCCGTAGTAGGCGTCCATGTTGCCCTGCACCGCTACAACGCGCGCAACCTTGCTTAGCTCCTTAAGCACATCCAGCGAGGTCAGATCGCCCGCGTGCAAAATAAGCTCAACGCCGCGCTTTTTGAAAGTCTCAATAACTTTCGGGTTAAGCTTTGGCGCGCGGTCGTAGACGTGGGTGTCGCTGAGTATGCCCACAAGCATATCCCTTTAATCCCCGAGGTTCGTTGTAAAGAATA
>MTMD02000011.1 GCA_002010065.2 Candidatus Pyrohabitans jungbluthii
GTCTCCACCGCCATGGTGCTCATACTGCTTTTCAGCATCTTCAAACCCAGCTTTCTTATGGCAGGTGGTTGAATGGACCTGGAGACTAGGAGGCAGCTTATCCACATGAGCGGGGCTGTTACGCCTTTCTACCTTCAGTTCTTCTACGAGCGCTTCTCCTCCTGGCTCGCCCCCGAGGCACTCGTTGCGGGGATGCTGGCAGTGGGCTACTGTATTGCCTACCTGTACAAGCGCGGGGTTCGCATACCAGTGTTTGCGACGCTTGTGGACATCGCCGAGCGTGAGGAGGTTAAGGCGCATTCCCCCGGCAAGGGTACCTTCAGGTTCTTCCTCGGTGTCCTAGCAACGATGGTGGTATTCGGCTCGCTGCTGGGCGCACCCTTCTTCGTCGTGGGCTCTGGCATTTTAGTGCTAGCACTGGGCGATTCGATGTCCACCCTTGCGGGGAAAAAGTTGGGCAGGAGAAAGCTGCCCTACAACAGGGAGAAAAGCGTGGAAGGCTCGCTTATAGGCGCAGGCTACGCGTTTTTGGGTGTTCTTCTCTACCTGAGCATCTTCCATGGAGTTGGGTTGGGGCATACGGTCAAGCTGGCGCTTGCAGCGGCTGCAGTGGGCATGTTTGTTGAGTCGCTCCCGCTGAAGGTGGACGATAACTTCCTCATCCCCCTCGCGAGCAGCGCTGCGGTGTATGCTGTTTTTCTATAAACCATTACACACGTTACTGCTCTCACAAACCCACATCACATGCTTGTGACGAACCAAACGAAATATATATATACCAGTAATACATCTTTTCAGTAAGCCATCCCCCTCTGAGCCGGAAAGCTCGGGGGATTTTGTTCTTGGTGCAACTTTAAAAGAGAAGGCACCAGATTGTGATGAGGTGAAGAAATGGGAAAGAGAGCGCATCATCCGCATCGCGGAAGCCTTGGATTCAGCCCGCGCAAGCGTGCAGCTTCGCCAGTGCCAAAGATAAAGCGCTGGGTAGTTGAAGATAGAGTGAGAATGCAGGGTTTTGCGGGCTACAAGGCGGGAATGACTCATGTTGTGCTCATTGACGACTACCCGCACAGCCTTACCCATGGAGAGGAGATAACCAAGCCGGTGACTGTGGTTGAGGTACCGCCCCTTAAAGTTTTCGGGGTGAGGCTCTACGAAAGGAACACCTTCGGGCTGCGCACCCTGAGCGAGGCATGGGCGAAAGAGCTTGAGAAGGACCTTGCGAGGCGGCTTCCGCTTCCAAAGAAACTGGAGAAGAGTGTTGAAGAGCTTGAATCTTACCTGGATAAAGTAGAGCAGGTTCGTCTTCTTGTTCATACTCAGCCGAGAGTTACCGGCATTGGGAAGAAGAAGCCGGAGGTTATGGAATACCTGGTCTCCGGTAATGTGAGCGAAGCCTTTGAGTATGCAAAGGAGAAGCTGGGCAAGGAGCTCAGAATAGGCGATGTGTTTGAGGAAGGCGAATTCGTAGATGTGATGGCGGTTACAAAGGGCAAGGGATTCCAGAGCCCCGTGCGCAGATGGGGTGTGAAGATTCTGCACCACAAGACGCGCAAGGGCAGGCGCACCGCGGGTACGCTGGGGCCGTGGCATCCCTCTGCCATGATGTGGTCAGTGCCCCAGAGTGGTCAGATGGGTTACCATCACCGCACCGAGTACAACAAGCGCATTCTGAAGATTGGCGAGAATGGCGAGGAGGTAACGCCCAAAGGTGGATTTCTGGGCTATGGTATTGTGCGTGGCGATTACATAATTCTCGAGGGCTCTATACCTGGGCCGAGGAAGAGGCTTGTGCGCTTCAGGCCTGCGATTCGCCCGCCAGAGCACCTGCCAGAGGGCAAGCCTCAGCTTACCTACATAAGCCTTGAGTCCAAGCAGGGTGTGTGAAGATGGAAGCTACTGTTTATTCTCTCGATGGTAAAGCTAAGGGGAAGGTGACGCTTCCCAGAGTGTTCGCCACAGAGTACCGTCCGGATATTATAAAGCGTGCTGTAATAGTCCAGCAGTCTCATCGGCTACAGCCTTATGGTAGCGACTGGTACGCTGGTAAGCGCACCTCTGCTGAGTCCTGGGGTCCTGGGCATGGCGTATCTCGCGTGCCCCGCATGAAGGGCTCCCGCTACCCAGGAGCGGGGAGAGCGGCCTTCGTGCCTCAGGCTGTGGGTGGGCGAAGGGCGCATCCGCCTAAAGTTGAGAAGAGGATATATGAGAAGATAAACCGCAAGGAGAGGCTCAAGGCCATAGCCTCTGCGATCGCCGCGACCGCAAGGCGAGAACTCGTCTTGGCGAGAGGTCATCGTGTGCCTGAGGATATAGAGCTTCCTGTTGTGGTTGAGGACGCCTTTGAAAAGCTATCCAAGGTTAAGGATGTAAAAGAGGTGTTTGCCTCCCTCAAGCTTCTTGACGATGTGGAGCGCGCGTCCAAGCGCAAAGTGCGAGCTGGCGTGGGCAAGCGCCGCGGAAGGCGCTACAAGAATAGAAAGAGTGTTCTCATAGTTGTTGGTGAGGATAAGGGCGTAGTCAAAGCTGCGCGCAACCTACCAGGCGTGGACGTGATTCTCGCCAGAAACCTGAGCGCCGAAGACCTTGCGCCAGGCACGCACGCTGGAAGGCTTACGCTTTACACCGAAAACGCCTTAAAGGTGCTGGAAGAGAGGTTTGGAGCATGAACCCCCACGAAATAATTATTTCCCCGGACGTTACTGAGAAGTCGATGAAGATGCTTGAGAATGAGAACAAGCTTGTGTTCGTTGTGAGAAGGGACGCTAACAAGAAGCAGGTGAAGGAAGCCGTGGAGAAGCTGTATGAAGTAAAGGTGGAAGAGGTTAACACTTCCATAAATCCAAAGGGTGTAAAGAAAGCGTACGTCAGGCTTGCGCCCGAGTATCGTGCCGACGAGGTGGCTACAAGGATAGGAATATTTTAGGTGATTGAAATGGGTAAGCGTATAATTTCACAGCGCCGTGGAAAGGGAAGCATCGTATTCAGGGCACCCTCTCATCGCTATCGCTGCGAACTTAAGTATCGCAAATACGACGAGAAGGAGAAGAATGGAAAAGTTGTAGGGAAGGTAATAGACATACTACACGATCCGGCGCGCACTGCGCCTCTGCTAAGAGTGGTGTTCGAGGGGAGGGAAAAGATGTATCTTCTTGCTCAGGAGGGGATTAAGGTTGGCGACACCATTGAGGCTGGTGCAGAGGCTGCTATTTCTCCCGGTAATGTTCTTCCCCTCGGAAATATCCCAGAAGGTACGCCTGTTTGCAACATTGAGAACCACCCGGGCGATGGTGGCAAGCTTATAAGGAGCGCAGGTGCCTATGGTCTTGTAGTCTCCCACGAAGGTCCGAGAACCGTAGTTCAGCTCCCCAGTGGTAATCTTAAAATCCTGGACTCGAGATGCAGGGCTACAATAGGTGTGGTCGCTGGAGGAGGGCGCAGGGATAAGCCAATTATGAAGGCAGGGAAGCGATTCCACATGCTGCGCTCCAAGGCCAAATACTGGCCTATTGTTAGAAAGGTTGCTATGAACCCTGTGGACCACCCATTCGGTGGAGGTTCGCATTCACCCGGTAAGCCCACTACCATCTCGCGCAGAATGCCTCCAGGCAAGAAGGTTGGCCTTATATCTGCGCGCAGGACTGGGAGGCGATAGATATGGCAAGGAAGGAGTTTACATATCGCGGTTACACCCTTGAAGAGCTCCAGAAGATGAGCTTGGATGAGCTCATAGAGCTTCTTCCCGCGCGGCAGAGGCGATCGCTTAAGCGCGGTTTAACCCCTCTACAGAAGAAGTTAATGGAAAAGGTGAAGAAGGCTCTCAACGGCGAGAGGGTTAAGCTTCGCACCCATGCGAGGGATATGGTAATCCTGCCCAACATGGTGGGCTTGACCTTCGAGGTGCACAATGGCAAAGAGTGGACGCGCGTGGAGGTAAAGCCTGAGATGATTGGTCATTATTTGGGCGAGTTCTCCCTCACGAGGAAGAGGGTGCAGCATGGCTCGCCCGGTATGGGAGCTACACGAAGCTCAATGTATGTGCCGCTTAAGTAGGTGATTTCCGTGGCGAAGCTGGGCTACTCCTTCAGGGTTGAAAATGAAGAAAAAATCGCCAAGGCGATGGGCAGAGCTATGCGAATTTCGCCAAAGTGGAGCATAGAGATAGCCCGCGAACTTCGCGGAATGAAGCTAGAAAAAGCCAAGCGCTATCTTGAGGATATAATAGCCATGCGCCGCCCCCTGCCCCTGCGCAGGTTCAAGAAGGGCGTTGCCCACCGCAGGGGTTTGGTTAAGGCTTACGCGGGCAGGTATCCTCAAAAGGCAGCGAAACACGTGCTCAAGCTCCTGGAGAGTGCCCAGGCGAATGCCGAGTACAAGGGTTTAGACCCTGAGAGGCTGTTCATTAAGCACATTGCGGCGCAGCGTGGCCCTGTAATTAGAGGCTGGCTTCCCCGCGCCTATGGCAGGGCTACGCCTCACAACACTCCTACCACGCATATGGAAGTGATTCTCGAGGAAAGGTGATTTCATGGCGCTGGAGAGGAAGTTCATCGAGGACAACATCCGCAAGTTTGAAGTAAAGGAGTTCCTGCAACGCGAGCTGGAGCGCGCTGGCTGTGGTGAGATAGACATCCAGCGCACACCTCTTGGTACGCGTGTTATTGTGCATGTGCAGCGTCCTGGTCTTGTTATAGGTCGCAAGGGGCAGGCGATACGCAAGCTTACCACCATACTCAAAACTCGCTTTGGTCTGGATAATCCCCAGATTGAGGTAAACGAGCTCGAAGTACCTGAGCTTAATCCAAATGTTATGGCAAGGAGCATAGCCAATGCACTGGAGCGGGGCATACATTTCCGCAGGGCAGCTTATACAGCGCTGCGCAGGATAATGGAAGCCGGTGCAAGAGGTGCGGAGATAACCATCTCCGGTAAGCTCACAGGCGAACGGGCGAAGACTGTGAAGTTCGTTGATGGTTATCTGAAGCACTGTGGCGAGCCTGCGATGATGTTCGTGAAGGAGGGCTATGCCGTCGCTGCACCCAAACCAGGGGTTATAGGCGTTAAGGTAAAGATAATGCCTCCGGGCACGCGCTTGCCTGATGACATAATATACAAGGAGCAGCCTGAAGTACCCTCTAAGGGTGAAGAGGAAGAGAAGGGTGAGATAGAGGAGATTGTGGAGCAGCTTCAGGAGGAGATTGCAGAAGAGGGTGAGAGCAAGGAGAAGGTAAGCGAGGAGAGCGCTGAGGAGAAGAAGGCTGCAGAGGAAGCTTCGTCAGAGGCGTCTGAGGAGAAGCAGCCTGAGGAGAGCAGTGAGGAGACGAAGGAGGCTTAACAATGGCGATACTCAGGGCAAGTGAGATTAGGGACATGGGCATGGAGGAGCTGAAGGAGAAGCTGGAAGAGCTGAGAATGGAACTCCTCAGGGAGCGCTCTAAAGCGGCGGCGGTGGGCGTGCCTGACAATCCTGGCAGAGTGCGCGAGCTTCGCAGAACAATCGCCAGACTACTGACAATAATGAAGGAGAAGGAAAAATCTTCATAGTTACTGAGCCGTTATGAATCTCCGGGCAAAGTACATAACAAAACATGAATTAATTGGCCTCGAATGCGAAATCGTGGCTGCCACCGACCCTACCTTGGTAGGGCTCCGCGGTGTGGTGGTGGATGAGACCAGAAATATGCTCACCCTCGAAATTGAGGGTAAGCGCAAGAAGGTAGCCAAGGCAATAGCCACATTTCGCTTTCGCGTGGGCAATCGATTGGTTGAGGTTGAGGGCAAGACCCTCGTTGCCAGACCTGAAGATAGGATAAAAAGGTGAAAAAGTATGCGCGACATAGGCGTTGACGTCAAGCCTCCGGAAAAAAGCTGCGAGGATAAAAACTGTCCCTTCCACGGGCACCTTAAGGTTAGAGGGCAGATTATAGAAGGCAAAGTGGTTAGCAACGGCATGCACAACAGCGTTGTAGTCCAAAAAGATTACCTTCGTTACATTAAGAAATACGAAAGATACGAGAAGCGCAGAAGCAGAATACTCGCCCACAATCCACCCTGCATCTCCGCAAAGGTGGGTGACAGGGTAAAGATTATGGAGTGCAGACCCATCAGTAAAGCCAAGAGTTTTGTGGTGATTGAGAAGGAGGCAGAGTGAGATGCAGGGCATCAAGGCTAACGTTACAAGGGCACTTCCGAGTGGCGCTCGTTTGGATGTGGTGGACAACACGGGCGCAAAGGAGATAGAGATAATCCAGGTTATTGGATTCAAGGGTACGAGAAGACGCTACCCCAGTGCTGGTGTGGGCGACATGGTGGTGGCGTCGGTTAAGAAGGGCACCCCGGAGATGCGCAAACAGGTTGTGCGGGCGGTGATAATACGCCAGCGCAAGGAGTACCGCCGCCGCGATGGCACGCGCATTAAATTTGAGGACAACGCTGCGGTGATAACCAACGAGAAGGGCGAGCCCAAGGGCAGTGAGATTAAGGGCCCCGTCGCAAAGGAGGCGGCGGAGCGCTGGTCGAAGATAGCGAGTGTTGCCAGCATAATAGTTTAAGGTGATTGTCATGCCGAGTAAGCAGCCGAGAAAACAGAGGAAGGCGCTGTTCCGCGCACCTCTCCATCGCAGGCAGAAGCTGGTGAGTGCTCATCTCAGCGAAGAGCTTCGCAAGGAGTATGGCAGGCGAAGCTTACCTGTGCGTAAAGGAGATACGGTGCGAGTGCTCCGCGGTGATTTTCGCGGGCATGAGGGTTTGGTTGAGAGAGTGGATTTAAAGAGGATGCGCATCTACGTGACCGGTGTAACAGTGCAGCGCAGTGATGGAAGTGAGCGCCTCTATCCTGTTCATCCCTCAAATGTGGAGATAGTAAAGCTGGAACTTAAAGACGAGGAAAGAAAGAACGTACTTGAGAGGTAGTGCTCATGAGCAAGCATGCAAAGCGTTTAACGGCACCTAAGGCGGTGAAGATTCCGCGCCGTGCGAGCAAGTTCATAGTGAAGCCCCGCCCAGGGCCACACCCTCAGGAGCGTAGCATGGCCCTTCTGGTAGTGGTAAGAGATATGCTTGGGTATGCGAAGAACTCCCGTGAAGCGAAGAAGATAATCAAAGCCGGGAAGGTGCTCGTCGATGCGAGGCCGCGCAAGGACCATAAATTCCCCGTGGGTTTGATGGACATAATCCACATTCCCGAGGCGGGGCTCTACAAAATTGTGCTCTTTGACAGAAAGGGCAGGCTTGTGCTTAAAGACCTGCCTGAAGAGCGTGCAAGTGCGAAGCTGTGCAGGATAAACAACAAGACCATCGTGAAGGGTGGGCACATCCAGCTTAACCTGCACGACGGCAGGAATGTTCTTATCCGTGTAAAGGATCCCGCTAAGCCGGAGGAGGATGTGTACTCCACCAAGGACACTGTGCTTCTCGATCTGA
Source organism: Candidatus Pyrohabitans jungbluthii (assembly GCA_002010065.2). Lineage (GTDB taxonomy): Archaea > Hydrothermarchaeota > Hydrothermarchaeia > Hydrothermarchaeales > BMS3B > Pyrohabitans > Pyrohabitans jungbluthii. The sequence continues at coordinate 7,423 of MTMD02000011.1, forward strand.
ATAGTGGTAGCATAGTAAAGCACCTGGAGTACAAGGAAGGAAACCTAGCTTACATTATCGGCGGGAGCCACATGGGCGAGGTTGCAAAGATTAAAGAGATAAAGAAGGTGCGCTCGCCGCAACCAAACGTTGTTGTGCTCACCAGAGATGGTGAAGAGTTTGAGACCATTGAGGATTACGTGTTTGTTGTAGGCGAGGAAGAGCCAGTTCTTCCGGAGGTGCTGAATTGAACCCCATGCGCAGGCTTCGTATAGCCAAGGTTACTGTGAACATGGGTGTCGGCGAGGCAGGTGAGCGCTTAGCTAAGGGAGTCCAGCTTCTGGAGGAGCTTACAGGGCAGAAGCCGGTGCACACCATAGCAAAACGCACCATTCAGCCCTTCGGGATAAGGAAAGGCTTAGCCATAGGCTGCAAGGTAACTCTTCGCGGCGAAAAGGCGATGAAGTTCCTGCGCGATGCTTTTGCGGCTGTCGATAATCGCATTAAGGCGAGCAACTTTGATGAGCAGGGCAACTTCGCTTTCGGTATACGGGAGCACATAGACTTGCCTGGTGTAAAGTACGACCCCATGGTGGGTATCTACGGCATGGATGTGTGCGTTGCCATTGAGCGCCCTGGCTATCGCGTGAAGCATCGTAAGCTTAAGAAGAGCAAGGTTGGCAAGAAGCACCTGGTTACCAAGGAGGAAGCGATCAACTTTATTAAGGAGACCTTCAACGTTGAGGTGGAGGCGTAGCCGTGGTGAAGAAAATAGGCAAAGGAGCGAGGAAGTGCAGAAGGTGTGGCTCTCATGGCCCGGTGATAAGAAGGTATGGGCTTTACATATGCAGACACTGCTTCCGTGAGGTAGCCCCTGAGATAGGATTTAAAAAGTACGAATAGAGGTGTTTGACGATGCGCTTTGATACTCTGGCGGATGCTCTCTCAACCATAAAGAACAGTGAGTACAACGGTAACTTGAGATGCGTGGTTAAGCCGGCGTCGAAGATAATAGCGCAGGTGCTGCGCGTCATGCAGGAGTACGGCTACGTCAAGGAGTACGAGTTCGTGGACGACGGCAGGGCAGGGCTGTTCAAGGTGACGCTTACAGGCAAGATAAACGACTGTGGCGTAATACGCCCGCGCTACGCTGTTGGCAAGGATAATATTGAGAAGTACGAGAAGCGCTTCCTCCCGGCGAGCGGCTTTGGAGTTATAATAATCTCCACCTCTCAGGGAGTAATGAGTCACTACGAAGCCAAGGAGCGAGGAATAGGCGGCAGACTTCTCGCCTACGTTTACTGAGGTGATGCTCATGGCAATACCGCTGCTTAAAGAGGTCGTGGAAATTCCCGAGGGCGTTGATGTGGAGCTGCGCGGTGAGATAGTGGTGGTTCGTGGTCCAAAGGGCGAACTTCAGAAGCGCCTTGCTTACCCCGGAATAAGGCTCTACAAGGAAGACTCTACAGTAGCCATAGAGGCGAGCTTTCCAAAGAAAAGGCAGCGTGCCATGATAGGAACCTTCGCAGCGCATATAAGAAATATGATAAAGGGTGTAACTCAGGGCTTCACTTATAAAATGAAGGTGGTTTATTCTCATTTCCCTATAACCGTGAAGGTTCAGGGTAGAGAGGTAATAGTTGAGAACTTCCTTGGTGAGAAGGTTCCTAGGAAGACGGAGATATTTGGGAACTGCACAGTCAAGGTTTCAGGGCAGGAGATAACCATCGAGGGAATAAACAAGGAAGAGGTGGGTCAAACGGCTGCTAGGATAGAGCAGCTAACCAGAGTGAGGAACCGCGACCCCCGTGTGTTTCAGGATGGCGTTTATCTCGTGGAGCGCGATGGCGTACCTGTGTAGGTGGTGCAGATGAGGACAAAGAAAAAGCCGGAGTTTAAGCGAGTGGATTATCATCGCCACAAGAAGTTGAGCCGCAGCTCTTGGCGGAAGCCAAGAGGTAGGCACAACAAGACGCGCTTACACAAGAAAGGCAAGTTCCTTTCGCCAAGCATAGGTTATGGTAACGATGCATCGCTTCGCGGCCTTCACCCTTCTGGTTACCGTGAAGTGCTGGTGTACAACGTTAAGGAGCTTGAGGGAATTGATGCAAGCAGCGAGGCGGTGCGCATCGCCGCTAGTGTGGGTAGAAGAAAGCGCCTGCAGATTCTCGCAAGGGCAAAGGAGCTGAACATTAAAGTTCTTAATCCACCTGTGGAGGCTTAAGGTCATGACGCTAAGGACTCAGCGCAGATTGGCGGCAGCACTGCTTAAGGTGGGAGAGAATAGGATATGGATAGACCCCGAAACCATAGACGATGTGAGCGAGGCAGTTACCCGGGATGATGTGCGCAGGCTGATCAAAGAGGGTGTTATACGCGCAAAGCAGAAGCGAGGAATCAGCAGCTACCGCAGGAAGAAGCAGGTGCTCCAGAAGAAGAAGGGAAGGAGACGGGGTCACGGCAGCAGGAAAGGCGCGAAGTACGCAAGGTATGGGAAGAAGGAGAGATGGATGTCAACCATACGCGCACTTCGAAAAATGCTGCGCGAGCTGCGCGACAGCGGCGAGCTTAAACCCAGAGACTACCGCAAGCTCTACCGCATGGCCAAGGGTGGTGCCTTCAGGAGCAGGGCGCACCTCCGCAGCTACATAGCGGAGCATAATCTACTAACCAAGAGGTGATTGTTTCATGGCAACTGGTGCGAGATATCGAGTGCCCTTCAGAAGGAGAAGGGAAAGCAAAACAGACTACAGACGCAGGTTAAAGCTTCTGCTTTCCGGCAAACCCAGGGCGGTTGTGAGGTTTACAAATAAGCATGTGATTGCCCAGATGGTTGAATACTCACCTAAAGGTGATGTAACAAAGGCGTCGGCTCACTCTAAGGAGCTGGCAAAGTTTGGCTGGAAGGGTGGAACCTCCAACCTGTGCGCCGCTTACCTGGTGGGCTATCTCCTTGGGAAGCGCGCCCTTGAGAAGGGCATATCTGAGGCGGTGCTCGATCTTGGGCTGCTGCACCCCATCGCTGGTGGTAAAGCCTTCGCTGCCCTCAAGGGCATTATCGACGCTGGCTTGGAAGTACCTGCTAACGAGGAGGTGTTCCCCAGTATGGAGCGTATCCGCGGGGAGCACATCGCAGAGTATGCCAAGCTCCTTGGCGAGGAAAAGCAGAAGCGCTTTAGCGATTATCTTAAGCGCGGTCTCGACCCGGAGAAGCTGCCGGAGCACTTCGATGAGGTGCTAGCTAAGATAAGAGGTGCATGAGGCATGGTGGAGGAGCTTGAGTGGGAGCCCCGCACACGCATTGGGGCGATGGTGAAGAACGGAGAAATTACGAAGATAAGTGAGATTTTTAAGCTTGGCTTGCCCATTATGGAGCCTGAGATAGTTGATATTCTCCTGCCAGACATCACCGAAGAGGTTCTCGACATAAACATAGTGCAGCGAATGCACAAGTCTGGAAGAAGGGTGCGCTTCCGCGCCACTGTTGCGGTGGGCAACAAGAATGGTTATATAGGCTTGGGTAAGGGTGTTGCCAAGGAGGTAGGTCCCGCGATACGAAAGGCTATTCGTGATGCCAAGCTCAATTTAATTCAGGTTGCACGAGGCTGTGGAAGCTGGGAATGCGGTTGTGGCACTAGTCACAGCGTGCCCTTTGCAGTTACCGGTAGAGCAGGAAGCGTGCGGGTAACTCTCCTGCCGGCGCCCCGTGGCGTTGGTCTGGTCACCAACAATGTGAGCAAGAAGATTCTCACCCTTGCGGGTATCACGGACGTGTGGAGCAAAACCTTCGGGCAGACACGCACTACCATAAACACCGCCAAGGCAACCTATGAGGCACTTCGCAACACCACGCGCATGAAGCTTACAGAGAGCGAAGCCAAAGCAGTGAGCATGGTTGAGGGCGAGGTGGAGTAGATGCGCCGTTTGGCTGTGGTTAGGGTGCGCGGACACGTGGGCGTATCGCGAGAGGTTGAAGATACCCTTAGGATGTTAAGACTCACCCGCGTAAACCACTGTGTTTTCATAGATGACCGCCCAACCTACGCGGGGATGCTCCAGAAGGCGAAGGACTACATAACCTGGGGTGAGGTCAGTGCCGAGGAGGTGGCGCTCATCCTTCGTAATAGAGGTGAACTTGTAGGTGGCAAAAAGCTCACCGATGCCTACATTAAGGAGCACACCAAGTTTAAGAGCATAGACGACTTTGCCAAGGCTTTTGTGGAGTTCAAGGCAGAGTTGAGCGACATCCCCAATCTGAAGCCAGTGTTTCGCCTGCATCCGCCGCGCAAGGGCTACCGTGGGATAAAGCGCAGCTTCGTTGAGGGCGGTGCTCTGGGCTATAGAGGCGAGGCGATGAAGGAGCTTCTCAGGAGGATGAGGTAGGTGGCGCTGAAAAACAGGAAGATACGCAAGAAGCGCGGGTCTCGAACCTGCGGGCGTGGATCTCACAAAAAAGCCAGAGGCTCTGGGAATAGAGGCGGTACAGGTATGGCTGGAACCCACAAGGGCAAGTGGACATGGGTTATCAAGTATGCCCCCGACTACTTCGGGCGCAGGGGCTTCGACGTGCCCGAGGAAGTTAAGGATGTCTACGAGACAATAAATATAGGCGAGCTGGACGAGATCGCCGAAGAGCTCGTAGCAAAGGGCATAGCCAGAGAGGTTGACGGTAGAATAGAGGTGGACGTTACTGCGCTTAACGTGGAAAAGGTACTTGGCGCCGGCAAGGTTACCCGAGCGCTAGTGGTTAAGGCGCCGAGGTTCTCTTCGCTTGCTGTTAAGAAGATAACTGAAGCTGGTGGCGAGGCAATAGTGCTGGAGTGAAGCCGTAATGGGCATTCTGCACCAATTTGAAGGCCTTTTGACCAGCCTGCCAGAGGTGGAACGTCCTCGTGTAATCCTCAGCTTTAAGGATCGCCTCAAGTGGGTGGTTCTTGTCCTGGTAGTCTACCTTCTCCTTGCAAACACTATGCTCTATGGCTTGGATCATGAGCGAGCGGTGAACTACTTCGCTACGCTCCAAACTATAATGGCGAGCAAGTTCGGCACGCTGATGACGCTTGGCATAGGCCCCATCGTAACGGGCTCGATAATCCTCCAGATCCTTGTGGGAGGCAAGTTGATCGACCTTGACCTCTCTCAGCCGAGGGATAAGGCAATCTACATGGGCACGCAGAAGCTGCTCTCCCTCTTCTTCACGGTCTTTGAGGCTACAGTAATGGTGCTTATGGGAGCGCTGCCCGCGCAGGGCAATGACCCCTTCTACCAGTTTCTCATAGTAGCGCAGCTCGTGGTTGCGGGTGCGCTGCTCATATACATGGATGAAGTCGTTTCGAGATGGGGTTTCGGTTCAGGTATTGGCTTATTCATCGTAGCTGGCGTGTGCGAGGAGATAGCTTGGCGCGGCTTTAACCCCTTCTTCAGCGGTGGCGCTCCGGCTGGCATAATACCCAAGTTCTTCTATACCCTATTCAAGGGTTACCCTGACTTTTACTCTCTCATCCCGCTGCTTGGCACCCTCGTGGTGTTTGGTGTGGTGGTCTACTTTGAGAGCATGCGGGTGGAGATACCCCTCACCTATGGCAGGTTTCGCGGCGCGCGCGGAAGGTATCCCATAAAGTTCATCTACGCCAGTAACATTCCTGTAATCTTCGCGAGCATTTTAATGGCGAACGTTCAGCTTTGGGCGACAGTGCTCCAGAGCTTGGGCTACCCGCTGCTTGGCACTGTGGACCAGGCTACGGGGATTGCTACTGGCATAGTTAAGTACTTCACCTTCCCGACGCCTATTTACCGCGCAGACTTTGACCCTGTGCATGCGATTGTGTTCGCCATCCTGCTCATCTCCCTCTCGGTGCTCTTCTCCATATTTTGGGTTGAAACCGCCGGCATGGACGCCAAGACCGTGGCGAGGCAGCTCCAGCAGGGCGGGATGAAGATTCCGGGCTTCAGGGGCGATATACGCATAATAGAGCGCGTGCTCCAGCGCTACATACCAGCGGTTACCGTGCTAGGCGGCGCCGCCGTGGGCGCGCTTGCGGCTTTTGGTGACCTCACCGGTGCTCTCGGTGGTGGCACAGGAGTGCTCCTCACCGTGGGTATACTCTACCGCTTATACGAGGAGATAGCAAAGCAGCAGATAATGGAGATTCACCCCATGCTTAGAAAGGTGGTGGGCGATCTGTTTTGAGGAGGTTAATGGATGAAGTGCGTTGTAGTTACTGGGATTCCAGGAGTCGGAAAAACCACTGTGCTCAACGCTGCGCTTGAGAAGCTTGAGGAGAAATTTGAGATTATAAATTTTGGAGATAAGATGTTCGAAGTAGCTGGCAAGGAAGGTCTTGTGAGCAACCGCGACGAGATGCGGAAGCTCCCGCCCGAGGTGCAGAAGGACATCCAGAAGCTTGCTGCAATAGCTATAGCCAAGAGGGCTGAGGAGAACAACGTAATAGTGGATACCCATTGCACAGTTAAGACGCCCTCGGGCTACCTTCCTGGTCTGCCGCGCTGGGTGCTGGAGGAGCTCAAGCCAACCCATATAGTGCTCGTGGAGGCAGACCCTGAGGAGATTCAGAGGCGGCGCACTAGCGATGCGACGCGCGTGAGGGACGAAGATAGTGTGGAGGAGATAGCGCAGCATCAGGAGATAAACCGCGCTGCTGCCATGGCTTACGCTATGTTTACAGGTGCAACCGTCAAGATCGTTGAGAACCACGACAACCGCCTTGAGGAGGCGGTGGATCAGCTTGTGAAGGCGATGTAAGATGCCAGCACTTCTTGAGCCTGTGTATGCTGTTATGGACGCTACCTTAGGGTTGGTCTTCCATCTCACGGCGAATGAGAAAACGAACTACATGCTGGGCATCTTCATAATCTCCGCTTTGGTTTCCCTGTTCATCACTCTGGTCACAGCGCGTGTTGTGGACCAGCGCAAGATGCGCGAGGCGAAGGAGAAGATGAGGGTTCTGCAGGAGCGGCTGAAGAAGGCGCAGAAAGCAGGAGATTCCAAGGAGATGGCAAAGGTTAACAGGCAGATGCTGGAGATACAGCGCGAGATGATGGGAATCTCCTTCAAGCCTATGTTCTACACCATGATACCCATATTCCTTGTCTTCTCGTGGCTGCGCTACGCTATACCCCCCAACGTAACTGTGGTAACGCTACCATTTGCGTTGCCCCACTATGGCACCACGCTGGGGTGGTTCGGCTGGTACATACTTAGCTCCTTTGCTGTTTCACCACTGCTTAAGAAGATTATGAATATAGAAGGACCTTAGAAATCTTTATATCACATAATTGCAAACAGAAAACTTCTCACTGGAGGTAAAGAGCCATGGAACCCAGCAAAAGGTCACGTTCCGTAAAGAGGATAGCAAAGCGAACACCCGGAGGAAGGGTGGTAATCCACTTCAGGAAGAAGCGCCCAGGCTATGCGAAGTGCGCTGTGTGCAAGCGCGAGCTGCATGGAATTCCCAGAGGTAGGGTCTCTGAAATTCGCAAGCTTCCGCGCTCCCAGCGCAGGGTTTCTCGTCCCTATGGCGGCTATCTGTGCTCCGCATGCATGCGTGCTGAGATTAAGAGGCTTGTGAGAGGAGAATGATAGTAACCGTTAGCGGCCCCATAGGCTCGGGAAAAACAACCGTAGCTAAGGCCATAGCCTCGCGCTTTAACCTGCGCCACGTGAGCGCAGGAGAGGTTTTCAGGGCGCTTGCGAAGGAGCGAGGCATGACGCTAGCGGAGTTCTCAAAGTATGCGGAGGAGCACCACGAGATAGACCGCCTCGTGGACGAGCGCCAGGTAGAACTGGCTAAGCAGGGCAACGCCGTCGTAGATGGCAGGCTTACCGCCTGGCTTCTCCCTGAGGCAGAAATCAAAATATGGCTTAAGGCTCCGCTGGAGGTTAGGGCGGAGCGCGTGGCTAAGCGCGAGGGTATAAGCTATGAGCAGGCACTCCGCGAAACGAAGCTGCGCGAGAAGAGTGAGGCAAAGCGCTACCGGGAGATATACGGAATAAACCTCGAGGATCTCTCCCCTTACGATATAGTGCTGAATACCAGCCTTTACGAAGCTGAAGACGTTATCGAGATAATCTCTCTGTGTATATCATTGTCGCCCTATTATGAGGGTGCAAAAAAACCAGCTCCAGAGCAAGGATGAACTCGGAAGGCGACTGAAGAGGGACGAGCTTTGGAAAGAGTGAGGTGATAAACATGTTTGAAGTGGGAAGAGTTTGTGTGAAGCTTGCAGGCAGAGAAGCTGGTAAGAAGGCAGTTGTGGTTGAGCAGATAGACAAGAACTTTGTGCTTGTAGATTCGCCTTGGATAAAGCGCCGAAGGTGCAACGTCAAGCACCTTGAGCCTCTCGATGTTGTGGTGAACATAAAGAAGGGCGCTTCCAAGGAGGAGATTGAGAAGGCACTGAAGGAAGCAGGAATTGAGGCATGAACAAGCTACCTTCCGAAATTGAGAGGAAACTGATAACCCGCGCTAAGGCAAAGACCAGCGATAAGTTTGGGAAGCGCCCTGAGGAGCGCACCATAGAGGAGCACATAACCTACGGGTTTGTGAACCTCGATAAGCCCCGTGGCCCCACCTCGCATGAGGTTGTTGCCTGGGTCAAGAAGATGCTTAATGTTAAGAAGGCTGGTCACGGGGGCACCCTGGACCCTAAGGTTTCTGGAGTCCTTCCTATAGGTCTCGAGAAGTCCACCCGCATACTCCAGGTGCTACTCCCAGCGGGCAAAGAGTACATCTGCGTGATGCGCTTGCATGGTGATGTTTCTGAGCAACGCCTTAGGGAGGTTTTTGCGGAGTTCACAGGTACAATAGTGCAGCGCCCGCCGGTGAAGAGTGCCGTGAAGCGCCAGCTTCGCACGCGAAAAATCTACTACCTTGAGCTTCTTGAGTTAGATGCTCGAGACGTGCTCTTCCGCGTGGGGTGCGAGGCGGGCACATACATACGCAAGCTGTGCCACGATATGGGCGAGGTGCTTGGCGTGGGGGCGCACATGCTTGAGCTCCGCCGTACAAAGAGCGGAAGTTTCACCGAGGAAACGCTGGTTACGCTTCACGACCTCTGCGACGCTTACCACTTCTGGCGTGAGGACGGCGATGAGAGCTTCCTTCGCAAAGTGATTTTGCCAGTAGAATTTGCAGTTAAGCATCTCGCAAAGGTGGTAGTGCGCGACTCTGCCGTAGACGCACTCTGCCACGGTGCCGACCTGGCGATACCCGGTATAGCTAAGGTGGACAGCGAGTTAAACCCGGGCGATTTAGTGGCGATGTTCACCCTGAAGGGCGAACTTATCGCCCTAGGTAAAGCAAAGCTTGACACAAAGACCATACTCACAGAAAACTCGGGAATAGCGGTTAAGACAACACGGGTGCTCATGAGTCCTGGCACTTACCCGAGGGGATGGAAAGGGAAGGGGGAGTAGGCTGTGAGGCTTTATTAACCGGTGTAGCCTAATTTATTTTACCTTTGTTATCCACCGCAATTACGTTGAGCATGCCGGGGTAGCCTAGCCCGGAAAGGCGCCAGACTTGAGATCTGGTGCGCTCTGCGCTCAGGAGTTCAAATCTCCTCCCCGGCGTTCATTTTACCTGCATCATCCAACATTGAGGAGACCACTGAGAACTTAAAGATACCAAAAGAAGCGGTTGTTTATGCAACCCTTGAAAAAATAAAAATGTTTATGGAGGGGTTTATTATTTAATGAAGCTCAAATCCCGCTGGCTAAGTCCAGGAGCACCGCTTTTGGGTCCTTAGCTTTAACCACACCACTGGCTAAAAGCACGCCCTCCGCGCCAAGCTCAATGGCTGCGCGCACATCCTCGCCCGAGCTTATTCCAGCGCCGCACAGCACCGCAATATCCTTGTTGATGTTCTTCACCGCCTCAACGCTGCGCTGCACCACCTCGGGCTCAGCCTTTGACACAGGTATGCCGGTGCCTATTAAGTCGGGAGGCTCCACCGCTATGCAACTCGGTCCAAGCTCTGCGCAGGCCTTGCTGGTGGCGATGTTGTTGGTGCAGACGACGGTGTAGAGGTCCAGCTCTTTCGCCCGGCTAACTATCGCGTCTATATCTGCGATTCGCATGCGGTGCTCGCTGTGGTTGACCAGCGTTCCCACTGCGCCAGCTTCCTTAACTGCCTCCAGCACCACATAGCCTGTGTGCGAACCAGGAGAGAAAGCTTCCACGTGCTGTGCCAGCACCGGTATGTTAACTTCTCTTGCAACAAGCGCCAGGTCAACCTGCTGAGGGCAGTAGGCTATGCTCACCCCTGTCTCCTCAGCAACACTCTCGCAGAGCCTCGCAAGCTCTATATCGCGAGCGCCCATACTTTCGCTGTACGCTTTCACATTGAGCATTATCACAGGCGTTTTTATTCTCATTCGCTCACCCACATCAATTGGTTGCAGGAGGATTCACTCCACCTTCTCAAAGCGCTTCTCGAGGCGTTTGAGCACGCCTGGCAGAGTGGTGTACTCCATGTCCTCCAGGGGTAGGCGGTGGGGTTCGAAGGGGCCGTGGCGGCGCATGTATTCGGCGACCTCCTGCGCTTTCCTGCGGGTGTAATCAAAGCCGGGGTCGTCGAAGAGATCCACTGGTCCAACAAGCTTGCCGTTTGCCACCTGGAAGCCCGCTGCAACTACGCGGGGCGGGCCGTCAAAGCGCGTGCACCTCGCATCTTTAAAGCTAACCGGCATTATTGGTCCATTGTGCGAACCCCGCATCCACCCGCTCACCAGGTGTGGGAAGGCAAAAGCCTCAAGAACCTCACCCAGCGCGGGCAAGCCGGACTGCGACCTCACGAGAGCGACAGGATCGTCCTTGCCAACGTACTCGCCTGCGATCTGGTACAGCTTCTCTGTGCTCACAACAGCGACGGCTTCATCCTTATCTATCTTGTGCCCTTCCTTGGGGTAAACCCGCTTAATCACATAGCGCGACTTGGCGCCGATTAGTGCCAGAAGGTCATACATCTCCTCAGGGGTGCTGAGTATTACGCGGCGGTGCTCCATGATATCCCATACCTCAAAGCGGAAGCCCATGTGGCAGCTGGGGTCTATGACCAAGCCTGCGGTGTTGAAGGGGTCAGCGAATATTTTAAATATGGGCAGATTGAAGGCACCTGGCTCTGTCTTGTCCATCATGAACGCAACAAGGGGCTCAGACTTGCGCTCCTTAAACTCAAGCTCCGCCACACCCGGACCCATGCCGCGGATGTTGCCTGAGAAGGCGTCGCTCAGCAAATCCTGACCAGCGCCGTACAGCTTCAGCTCCTTGGCTCTAGCTGTGGCTGCCTCAAAGGCGCGCCACGCCAAGCCGTGCACCTCTTCGCTGTCCACGCCGCGATAGTGGCTCATAACCAGCTCCAGGTCATCGCCAGCACTCAGCACGTGGAAGTCGGCGATAACACCAGTCTCCTTTCCTTCGCTGAGAACCTTCTCAGCCTCCTGCTTGAGCTCCTCGTGCACTGAAACGTGCCCGGGATAGCCACCCACATCTGCCTTAATCAGGCTTACAGTAACCTTGCTCATTCTTATCTCCTCCTACTTCTTACCTCCAAAGTATATCTTCTGACCTGCGGCATTGCGCCAGTATCTTCCAAACTCAGGCGATTTCCTGAGCTCCTTATCCCTGAAGGTGGGCCCCTCCTTGCATACGCGCAGGCCAATTCCATCGAGCACGCACTGCCCGCAGATTCCAATACCGCACTTGAAGTAGCGGTGAAGCGAAGCCTGAGTTGGAATCTTCTTCTCCCTCGTAATGTCCAGCACCTTGGCCATCATTATCTCGGGGCCGCAGGTAAAGCACTGGTCGAAGGTCTCCTCCTCCAGAAGCTCGCGAAGCACGTCGGTGGTAAAGCCCTTCTTGCCCGCGCTGCCGTCATCGGTGGAGATAAGCACTCTTCCGCCTGCCTTCTCAATGCGGTCTACGAACAGAAGCTCGCTCTTGGTTATCGCCCCGATTATCGCCGTAACCTCTTTGCCTTCTGCTAAGGCTTCTTCGGCGAGAGGTGCAAGCGGAGCGACGCCTACACCGCCGCCTACGAGTAAAAGCTTGTCCCCATAAACCTTAAAGCCTCTGCCCATGGGTCCGCGTATGCCCAGCATGTCTCCAGGGCTAAGCTCGAAGAGGCGGCGAGTAAAATCGCCGAGGCGGAGCACAGTTATACCCAGGTCGCCTTTTGTGTATGAAACGCTCATAGGCTTCTCATCCACTCCCGGGAGCCAGACCATTACAAACTGCCCCGGGATTGCGCTCACGTCTAGGTCGAGAATGAACGTCTTTATCCGCTTTGTCTCCTTGATAATCTTCTTTATCTTCACAACCTGCATCTCATGCATTGCCACTACCTCAGCGCCAGCCCTACTATCTCATCAACGCTACTGTAACCGTTCTCTTCCAGATATTCCTTAATCTCCTGAGAAACCTTTTTAAAGATGGTTATGCCGCGGTAGAGCACCCCTGTACCTATCTGCACCGCCCTCGCGCCAGCGAGGAAGAACTCCACTGCATCTTCGCCGGTGGTTATGCCTCCACATCCTATTACTGGAATATCCACCTCCCGCGCTATCTCATAAACGCAGCGCAGAGCAATGGGCTTGATACACGGCCCTGACAAACCGCCCACCTCGTTGCCAAGTATCGGCTTGCCCGTAATCAGGTCTATCTTCATGGCGCGGAGTGCGCCTATTGCGGTTATGGCATCTGCGCCAGCGTCTTCACAAGCTTTGGCGATTGCCACTATATCCCCTGCGCCCGCGGTGAGTTTCGCAAACACAGGTAAGCTCACCCGCTTCTTTACCTCCTTAACCACCTCGTGGCTGAGTTCCTCGCTGTACCCGAAGAAGGCTCCTGCTTTGCCCACATTGGGGTAAGAGATGTTCAGCTCAATTGCATCGACGCCATACTTCTGCAGCGTCTCAGCAACGGCGGCATATTCACCAAAGTTGAAGCCGTAGACGCTCCCGATTACGGGAACGCCGCCCTCCTTGGCTACGCGAATCTCGTCGCCGAACTCCTCATAGCCGGGGTTCGCTAAGCCAATTGCGCTTATAAGTCCGCCGTTTATCTCAACTACGGTAGGATTCCTGTGCCCCTCCCTCGGCGTGAGCCCTATCGATTTGGTTACAATTGCGCCAGCGCCTCCGCTCAGCGCTACACGCTTCAGGGCAGCGCCGCTTGTGCCTAAGATACCGGAGGCAAGCATGGTGGGGTTTCTCAGCTTTATTCCGCAGAGCTCAACCTCTAGCATGCTCGCCTACTCCATGGCCTTGCCTATGTAGCTTGCGAGGTCTACCATGCGGTTGCTGAAGCCCCACTCGTTGTCGTACCAGGCTAAGACCTTGGCGAAGTTGCCCTTTCCGCCTATGACCTTTGTGAGAAGCCCGTCCACTATCGAGGAGTGGGGGTTGCCTATTATGTCGCTGGACACAAGGGGAAGCTCAGAGTACTGCAGAATCCCGCGAAGTTCGCCCTCGGCGGCGTTCTTGAACGCGCTGTTTATATCTTCACGGGTAACCTCACTCTCCAGCTCAACGGTTAAGTCGGTGATGCTCCCGTCAGCGACGGGAACGCGCAGGGACATGCCGTCAAGCTTGCCTGCAAGCTCAGGCAGCACCAAGCCAATCGCCTTGGCTGCGCCAGTCGTCGAGGGCACAATGTTTATCGCCGCCGCCCTCGCCCTGCGAAGGTCTTTGCTCTGCGCGTCGAGCAGACGCTGCGACGCGGTATAAGCGTGGCACGTTGTCATAAGCCCGCGCTTCACCCCAAAGCTCTCGTGAAGCACCTTTACCACGGGTGCAAGGCTGTTCGTGGTGCATGAAGCGTTGGAAATGATGTTGTGTTTCTCTGCATCGTAGCTTTTATGGTTCACACCCATCACTATGGTTATGTCCGGCTCCTTGGCTGGCGCCGAGATTATTACCTTCTTCGCCCCAGCTTCTAAATGCTTGCTCGCGCCATCGCGGTCCCTGAAAAAGCCGGTACACTCTAGCACGATGTCCACGCCCAGCTCCTCCCATGGCAGATTCGCAGGGTCGCGCTCTGAGAGCACGCGAACCTCCTTTCCATCGACGTTTATCACACCCTCCTCTGCGCTCACCTCAGCGTCGAAGACGCCGTGCACAGAGTCGTACTTCAGCAGGTGCGCCAGCGTTGGGGCGTCGGTTAAATCGTTAACAGCAACAATCTCAACATCGTCGCGAAAACCGCCGTTGCGAAAGGCGGCACGGAAGATGCATCTACCTATCCTCCCGAAACCATTGATACCTACCCTGACCATGCTTCTCCTCCTTGCGGTGATGCTATTGCATTTCCCTGATAGGATTTAAAGTTTTTCATATAAGGGCGCCGCACCCGCCCTTATCAACCCATCCTCACCAGATAGGGGCGCCTTCCCCGCCCCTGTTACCCCTTCCGAACCAGATATGGGCGTCGCGCCCGCTTCGTCACCCGGAACAGAGTTCCGGGCAACCTCTATCACACCTTCCGTACCTTATATGGGGACGCTTACCCCAAGCGGAGCGCAAGCGTTATATAACCACGCCACCCAGGGTTATGCATGAGCGAAGGTATAGGAGTATTTCTGCCAAAAAAGGAGAACGTGAGCGAGGAGGAATTCCTCTTTTCTGTTTTTAAGGCGAAGGAGATTAGGAAGATAGAGGGTGAGGATTACGTCATTCTTGATTCGGACGTGGGAGAGCTGAGAATACCAGTAAAAAAGATCTTCGGGTATTTTATTGAGATGTTTGAAACACTTGGTAAGGAGGATAAAGAAAAGCTGCTCAGGCTTATTAAGGGGTATGTGGAGGAGGGCATCTCTACCCTATAAATTCGGGCTCAACGTATTTCGGGAGTATTCCCTCTTCATAGCCTCTCTTTAAGAACAACTTTATAGCCTGCCTGCCCTTTTCGCCGTAGTCGAGGGTGTACTCGTTTACATACATCCTTACGAACTTCCTGTTCTTCTCCCTGTCAAGTCCCCGCCCAAACTGCAGCGCGTATTCCAGGGCTTCTTCTTCGTGCTCTAGGGCATAGCGTATGCTCTGCTTGAGGTAAGAAGCTACCTTGCGGATAACCTCATCGCCAAGGTCTCGCCTTATGGCGTTACCACCCAGAGGTAGGGGAAGCGAGGTCTCGCTATGCCACCACTCTCCTAAATCTACCACCTTCACCAGGCCCAGCTCAGGGTAGGTAAGCTGCCCCTCATGGATGAGCAAGCCAGCGTCGACCTCACCCTTCGCCACTGCCTCGGGGATGCGGTCGAAGGGTACCTCCACAGGCGAGAAGTTGCGCTCGTACAGCTTCAGGGCGAGGTAAGCTGAGGTGAGCTTCCCTGGTATGGCGATTCGCTTCCCTTCCAGAGAATCCAGCTTTTCCCTGGCGACAACGATTGGGCCATAGTTATCCCCCATGCTCGCCCCGCAGTTGAGCAGGGCATAGCGCTCCGCCAGGTAGGGATACGCGTGGATTGATATAGCTGTAACCTCGTACTCACCCTGCATTGCCTTTCTGTTCAGCGTCTCTATGTCTGCCATCACATCCACGAATTCAAACTCGCTCTGTATTTTACCTGTCGCGAGGGCGTAGAACATGAAGGCGTCGTCTGGATCAGGGCTATGAGCTATTGCTACTCTCATACGCCTAGCCTCTCGCTTATGGTATTTATTATTTTCTCAAACGCTGTGCTCTTAACAAAAGGGGAGCCGAGGATAACCTGCTCCACGCCGAGCTTCGCCAGCTCCTCTATCCTCTCCACCACCTCGTCAACGCTCCCGGAGAGGGTAAAGTGCTCCAGGAGGAAGCTCTCATGTTCTGCAAGCCCGCTCCATCTGCCTCGCTTCACTATATCTCTGACCTCAGCCACCTTCTCGTCAATGCCCATATCTGCGATAAACACGGGATTTGCGCCACTCGCTATGACTGCGGCTGCGCCCCTGAGCTCAGCAATATTTTCCTTATCTGGCAGAACAAGCGCAGGTGCGATGCAGGCGATGTATGTCTTCCTCCTTACATGGCGGAGAGCCCACTTTATGAACTCAGGGTGAGCGTAGTTGAGTATCACACCCTCGCTCCTCATGCTGGCTAACTCTATCAGCTTTGGCCCAGAGGCTCCAACAAAGACGGGTACCACTCCCTCTATTTTGGAGATGCACTTCTCAAGGCGCACCACCACACCCCTGCTCGCGATGCACTCCACCCTCAGCCCGTGCAAGTCCCCCGGTGCAATGCCTGCGATAAAGCGCTCCCCGTATACTTCCTTAAGCACTGTAAATGCCTTTGCGATGTGGAAGCAGCGGTTGCTCATCGCTGAAAGTATCGCAGAGCCTATTGTGGCATGCGTTGTGCTCTCCGCAAGGAGTGTCATTATCGGAAAAGGATGCACAAGCGGCTTGGATTCGCCCACCCACAGGTAGCGAACACCGCTGCGCTCGGCTGCAGCTGCCCTCGCAGCAGCTTCTTCCCTGCCCAAGTCGCCGTTGAAGTTAATGCCAAGCTCAGGCGCTGCCAAAGCTGCGCACCACCTCTATAGCAGAGTCGCCGAAGGGCGGGCCGACAATGAACTCTTCGAAGCCCAGACGGTGGAGCTCTTCCATCGCATCCAGAATCTCCTCTCTTGTGCCAAAAAAGCAGAACTCCCGCAGGGCTCTGTCCGGCACAAGCTTTGACGCGAGAGCGTAGTCCCGCCTGAGAAAAGCCTGCTTTATCTCCTCCGCCACCTCTTCCAGCTCCAGCATACGGAGCACCTCTCTGGGGGAGCTTGCAATCATCGTTGCAGTAATATGCTTCGCTTTTTTTACATCATCGCCAAGTACAAAGCCCTTCCACACCACCCTGTGCATGTTTGCGAACCTTCTCCCTGCCTTTTTCGCCGCTTTTCTAACCACTTCAATCGCCTGTCTGAGGTACTCGTTGGGGCCGCTGAAGATTACGCCGTCGCTGACCTCACCTGCGAGGGCAAGGAGCTTTTTTCCGCGCACACCGAACAGAATCTCAGGTGTTGCCACGCCCTTTATGCGAAGCCTGTAGCCTCGGAGGCACGCCTTTCTGCCCTCGTATCTGACCTCCTCGCCGCGGAATATTCTGCGCAGCACCTCAGCGGTTTCCCTCAGCATCGCCACAGCGTTGCGTGGCTCTTTGCCTGTGAGCTTCACAATCTCAGGAATGCCCCCAACACCAATGCCCAGAGAAAAGCGGTTTCCTGTAATCATCTGCAGCCCCGCCGTGGCTGAGGCGATGAGCACAAGGCTTCTGAGATAGGGGGATAATATTCCAGAGGCTATGGGTATACCCTGCGTTTTAACGGCGATGGTGGAGAGATACGTGAAAATCTCGCGGGATAGCGCATCTTCGCCCACGAATATTCTTGCATAACTCTGGGCTTCAGCAAGCCTTGCAAGCTCCACCCCCTGCGTCACGGGCATGCTCGTCGTAAGCCCCAGTGAGATTTTCATTGCCCCGTATCCCCAAAGATGACATGGAAAAAGCTAAATTATTGTTAGCCTCTTTACCCCCTCGAGCGCCTTTAGCTCCTTTATAAGCTCCCCCGGCAGCTCCCCCTCGGTTATTATGGTTAGCTTGGGTTCCTCGAAAAGGTATGGGTCGTCTGCTATGGCTTGCCTTATTGGTATGCCCCACTCAGATATCTTCGACGCCACGCTGCCTATTATCCCGGGCTTCGATGCGTCGTCCGGCGTTATTATCACCACACTGAGCCCCAGCATGGGCGCCACGTCGCGGAGGAATGCCACGCAGCTAAGGTTGCTGAATATCCTGTAGAGGCTCTCTTCCTTCTTAATCCTCTCCGCCGTAGCGTCTACCACGCGGCGATCTATGCCCAGCTCTTTCGCAATCTGGGTATGGGGTATCTCTATCCCGCCCACGCAGACACGGGCTTGCTCATTCACCTGGAAGCCCTTGCGAAGAAGAAAAAGTGCTACCCGCTTCTGCATCGGAAATTTTTTGAAGTGCTTCTCTATCTCGCTCCACATTGGCATCTATTAATTGTCGGAGTGTGGATTAATAAATTTATCTGTTTTTGGGCAGTAAACAGATAAAGCGGGAGGCACCTTTTATGAGGGTTAGTACAGGACATATAGAAGGAGATAAACTGCTATACCAGACATGAATGAGAGGACCCATGTGGTCAATGTTATCTTCCCGAACTTCCGATGCTTTAACACATTTTCTGTTCTCATAGTCATTGTTTTTTTATCAAAGTTTTTTATTCCATTGTAAACCATGAAAGCCGCCAATAAAAGAACAACTATGGATATTATGGAGTGAAATACTACCGTTGGCAGGTATACAAACTTATAAACTCCAGGAGGTCCCATGAATTTTGTTCTTCCTTCGACAAGGGATTTTATCATATAGCTTACAAGGAAGGCGATGTCGAGCACAAAAGCAGTTCCCATGAACTTCGGGTGCAGAGAAAAATTCCTTTTTCTGGCAAAATAGTATCCAGCCAGAAACATAGCTGTTACGAGAAATTCCAATGTTAAGGATAAATCAGAGTATAAGCTGGCTTTTGTTCCGTATATCCCCATGGTTAAATTATAAATTAGGTTCGGTATTTATAGGTTTCAGCTTCGCGGTTTTGGGTGTTCCAAAAGGAACCTCTTTTCTGAACAAAAGTGTAAAATTTACTGATGTCACGTTTCAATTATTAAACGTTATAAAGGGGGTTTGGCCTGAGACTCTATATTACTTTGCCTGAGTGGTAGTATGGTTAAAATCAGAAAAAATAAGAAAGGAGATAAATATATAATAATAGAAAAGGAAAAAAATGGACTTCATATATCTGTTCATAAAAGCGGTCATGTTCACGTAAAAAGTGACAAACTAGGCATTCATTCCGATGTAAAAAGCGAAACTGTCAGAAAATTCTTATTACATCCACAGACAGAACCGCTAATATTAGACCACACCCTAAAAACGACACCGTGTGATAAGTATCCAGAGTGTATCTGTGTCCATTTGGAGATGAATCCCCAACTCATTGAAAGTGGAGAATATGGGAAACTGTGTATAAAACTAAAAAAATTGATTGGTGGGGGCCCATGTCCAGAATATGGTGGCACATTTTGTATGTGGGCAGGATTTTGCCGTCGTGGCATTGACCCAACACCATATGTTAAGATGCTATGATCTATCTATATACATACCTGACGGTCAACATTCACTTTCTTTTTATTCTCCTCCGTCCCGGTGGTTTTGTTGCTGGCAGCCTAAGATCTTATGGAGTACTCGTGCACAATCCTACAAAGGCAACGGAAAAAGAAGGTGAGCGGGCCCGGGGGGATTTGAACCCCCGATCTACAGCTTAGGAGGCTGCCGCCTTGTCCAGGCTAGGCTACGAGCCCTACTCGCGAAGGGTGATGTTCCCGTTTTTAAGAATATCTAAAGATACCTTTTTATTCATGTCCGCAGATTTTTTTTCATGACAAAGCTTGAGCTTAACGGCATAGAGGTTGAGGACACATACTGCGAGGCCTTCGACGGGCTCTTTGTGAGGATGATAATCACCGCGAAGAATGAGCGCTACCTTCGCCGCGCCGCCTTCGGCGCAACCTGCCTCCCAAGCACTGTGGTTGGAAGGACTGAGGGTGGAGTCGAGGCGTGGCTAAGTGAATCTGAGACACCAGACCAGCGAATAGGCGCTGTTGTGCAGGTGTGGGGCAACGCTGGCGGGAAAAGCGCTCTGGAAAAGTTTGAGTATGAGCTTTCCCTGCGCATTCGCCAGGGTGTGCTTGTGGTGCCCACAACGCGGATTTTCAACGCGTGGGAAGGTGAGGAGTTTATAGACACAATGCGTCGCGTTGGTCACTGTGGCGACGGCTACGAATGGGTGGAGACGCGCTTCGGCAGGGAGATGATTAATGTGCCCCTCATGATGGGGGAGTGGCTGATTGAGCGCAGGCTTGGCGTTGGTAAGGGCGTCGCTGGCGGCAACGTGTGGTTCTTCGCAACCAGTGAGGACGCCGCGCTGGAAGCGGGAGAACGCGCCGTCGAAGCCGTTGCCAGCGTGGAGGGTGCCGTCACAACCTTCGATGTCTGCAGCGCAGGCTCCAAGGTGGAGACGAACTACCCTGAAATTGGTCCCACGACGAATCACCCCTACTGCCCCACGCTGCGCGGCAGGATTCCCGACTCCCGCGTACCCGAGGGCGTGGTCTCAATACCCGAGGTGGTTATAAACGGCATTAATCTTGAGGCTGTAGAGCGAGCGATGCTGGCGGCGATGAAGGCGGGGAGTGAGGTTGAGGGCATAGTAAAGATAAGTGCCGGCAACTACGGCGGGAAGCTGGGGAAGCACAAGATTTACCTGAGGGAGCTTCTGAAAAAGCGGTAGTCACCAGGCTTTACCCGCCGCTAAGACACCTTTCGCTCTCAATAGGCACATGCAGCTATTCTTTCCCTCCAATCCTGTAGTACTTCCAGGTTTTAACCAGTATATATCCCATAATACCAAAAAAATTAAAGGTAAACATCGTCATAATCCAGAAGGTTTTTTCAAGGTCGGAGATGTCCCTCCTTCTAACAGCGTCGTGCACATAGAAGGCGAGCAGAAGAAAGTAAAGAAGAGTTAGAGAAAATAAGACAAATTCTGAGGCACCCAATACCACCCTGCTCACCCCTTTAACCTCTAAGCGTAAATCCTATAAAAACTTAGTGTGGAGTACATTCTGGTTAGTTGCTCAACGATTTTATATCTACCCTCATATATAGTACCGATGTGGAAGGCGGAGGCGCTGAAGATGATGCAGGAGGAGAGAGAAGGGCCAGCTCTGGTGATTATTTTATCTCTGATCTACATAATACTTTCCTATGCGATTTCTAAAAGTTTAGGTGGTGGCTTGATGGAATTTATTGCTCTCCTGCTTCTTCTCATCCCAGTCCCAGGCGTGGCTGCCTTCCTATACGGTATGCGGAAAGGCAGCAGCCTTGGTTCATTCCTGGTGGGTTTCGTGCCGGTCTTTATATTCTTCATGTCAGGTGCACTTTTTGGAGGGTTTGAGCGTGTTCCCCTCTTTTCCGGACTATTTCTGGGGATTTGCTCCGGTGTGGTGGGCTACAGCGGAGCGGTAAAAAAGAGAGGGGAGAGGGACTGGATTGTTTTTGCACTCATCGCCGTGTTGCTTTGGATATTTGTGATGCTGGGCGGCATGCTGTGATAAAATCTTAACTCCAGCGCGGGAGTTTAATCCGAAGACGTTATATGCACAGCACCAGCGGCTTGGCTAGGTGGCGCATCGCTATGGGCGGCACAGAGTAAAGCTTCTCTTCGATGCTTCTCTCCAGCTTTTCCCTCACCTTTTCTTTAGCCTTTGTCTTGCACCGCCTGCAACGATAGCCCTGACCTCTGCCGGCGCTCTCCATGCGCTTTCCGCACCTCTCGCAGCGAGGGTTGGCTAGTCTCTCTCTCTTGAGCTTGAGCACCTCAAGCTTTTCAAGATTTATCGTCTTACTCTCGTCCACGCCCCCGTATACCTTCACTCTGTCGCCCGGAATTAAGGCGCGCACCACGTTGCGAAATTGCTTCGTGGGCTCGTAGGCGGCGCAGGTAATCTCCTCGCCATAGGCATCGCGAAGCTGGAAGAAGACGTGCCCACCCGGTATTACTCTTGGCACAGAAGCAACCTCACCGGTGAGGATAACTGAGGAGAAGGGTTCAACCTCTGCCACGCGGGAGACTTCCTGGAGATGCGCGTCGGTGCCCTGGTTAGTTTTGTAAATAACGCTCAGCGCAATCTCTTCGCCGGGCAGTACCATCTTCGCCGCCTCTTCCACAACCTGCGCGCTAACCCCGCGAATGCCGAAGAGCACTGGGCAGGGCGTGTGTGGAGCGATAAGCATGCGACGCTCGCGGTAATCGAAGTTGTTGAAGGTGAGGGGGAAGGTAAGGGCGTCCATCTTGAGCACAGAATCAACGTCGAGGTTACGAGGTGTACCCCAGCGCTGGCGCGTGCGGTAGGCGATGTACTCGTAGGTGGCCTGGGTTAGCTCGGCGCCTATCGCCGCGAGGGCACCTACAATACCTCGACCTAGCTTGTACTTGACATATTCAGCACCGTATGCCTCGAGAAGCTTCTCTGCTTCGTCAATCTCAACAACGCTGTGTAGGGCGCGGTGATAAAATTCATTAAACTCCTTCGGGGGTTTGCCCTCGTAAAACACTATGCCTGGGTTTGTGTTCGCATCGTCAAAAACTGCGAATTCCTCAACCGTTCGTTTTGCGATGCGCTTTGCTTCCTCGACCTTCTTCGTTCTAACCGTGAGCGCCACCGCAGCGTTGCCTCGGGTTTTGTATTTGATGTTTGGGTTGAGACGCACCAGCTTGGCTTCTTCAACCTCACCAACCTTGGCCAGACGCTTGATGAGCAGGGCACCTATATAGGTGGTGCACATTCCATGCTTAGCCGAATCTGTGTCGTCAATGCCTATGTGGAGGAGCATGTCCTATTCACAGCAAGATAACGGGGGTAAGCGATTTATAGGAGAAAGAATAAAAGAGATGCGGTGAAAATGCAGGAGAGGCTGAATTTATTCCTCAGGGTGCTGGAAATTTTTGAGAATCGTGGCTATGAGATTTCTGAGGCGTGCGTGTTGAGCAACT
Source organism: Candidatus Pyrohabitans jungbluthii (assembly GCA_002010065.2). Lineage (GTDB taxonomy): Archaea > Hydrothermarchaeota > Hydrothermarchaeia > Hydrothermarchaeales > BMS3B > Pyrohabitans > Pyrohabitans jungbluthii. Next base: position 30,034 of record MTMD02000011.1, read on the forward strand.
CCTGCTTTGACTTTTTTGCTCGCAAAGGGGAGCAACTCCTTCTTGTAAAGGTGCTGAGGAACATAGACAGCCTGACAGAGACGCAGGCTGAGGACATAACCAAAGTTGCAGCTACGCTGGGCGCCGCCCCTGTGATTGTGGGTGAGAGGAAGACGGCTGAAGCCCTGCATGAAGGCGTGGTGTATCTGAGGCATGGCTTAGCCTGCATCAGCGAGGAGACGCTGGAAAATGCCTTGGATAGCGAGTATCCGGCGTTGTTATGCTATCGAGGCGGGTATTATGCCAGCATCGACGGCGCGCTATTGAGAAACCTGAGGCAGGCTCACAAGCTGAGCAGGCCTGCTCTGGCGAAGCTCGTCGGGGTCTCGCCGAAGGCTATTTACAAGTACGAAGAGGGCGAAGCCAGCGCCACCTTTGAAACAGCGCTGAAGCTTGAGGATATTTTCGGCACCCCGCTGGTAAAGCCTCTCAACATCTTTCGCGTGCCTGAGATGAAGGTTCATGCTACGCCGTCAGCAAGCTTAGCCACGCTTCGCAGCCTGGGCTTCGACGTGCTCCCCGTCAAGAAGGCACCTTTTTCAGCGCTTACGAAGGGCGAGGGTGAGGTGCTTTTAACAAAGGTTGCGAGGTGCTGCACCCGGGAAGTGGTGGAGAGAGCGAAGCTGCTTCGGAGCATCTCCGCCACGGTTAAGCGTGAAGCATTTATTCTGCTCGATTCTGGTAGAGCTAAAAATATCGCTGGCGTAGCCACGGTTACTAAGCGGGAAGTTGAAGAGATGGAGGATCCGCGCCACCTGCTGGAGCTTATCGAGGAAAGGGCTACGCAAGACCGAGATGCTGGCGGATAAGCGCCTTGTCCTCCTCGTTGGGGAGGAAGGGGAAGTTTCTGAGCACCTCGCTGGGGCGCTCATTGCCGTATGGACGGTTGCACGCAACCTCGCCGTCTCTACCTCTGCACCCGGAGGTCATGAAGGCCTTACCCTCTTCTATAACCTCTTCCAGCACCTCTCGGCTTACTCCAAAATCCACAACCTCGCCTCTGGTAGAGAAGCGCATATCCTCGTATCGCGCCAGGTTGCGGTGGATTAAATATCGCGCAAGCTGCACTCTGCGGTACTGCTCAACACTCGGACGCTCGTGCTCCTGCATCGGCGAGCCCGCCTCAGGATAAAAAGCGAAGAGGTGAGCCTCAGCTCCCGCGTCGTAAGCGCGCTGTATTGTTGCGAGCATCTCCCGCTCGCTTTCGCCGAGTCCAACTATCAGATGAACGCTAACGTTGTATCTGCCAAAGCTCTCCACAGCCCAGTCCACAACGCGCCAGTAGTGGTCCCACCTGTGAGGTCCACCCATCCCACGCCCACGAAGTGCGTCGAAGAGCTCCGGCGTTGCGCAGTCCACAGCTATGCCACACATATCTGCGCCCGCCCGCTTCAGCTCAGCTACCATCTCTCTGCTCTTCATGAGCGTAGGCGAGATAAGCGTGGATATAGCGAGGGGCGTCTCCTCGTGGAAGCGCCTCACTAAGGTGAGGGTGTCCTCATACGCCCGGCGATGGGTTATCATTGAGATGCACACCCTCTCAAGGGAAGAGCCGTACATATTTACCCGGGCGATTATCTCGTCCGTGGCGAAGACTGGCCAGTCTACGCGGATGAATGTTTTGCTGCTGACTGGCACACGCTTGCTGCTCAAACCACAGTAGGCACAGCTTGCCTTGCATCCATCGCTATAGGTGAGGAGGAGGTTCAGAGCCTTGAGCTTGGCGCCACGATAAAACCTGCCCGGGAACAGCTTAAGCGTCATCGCCGCCGCCGTGGAGGTCTGCACATACTCAGGGCTCTCCACTACTCTTCCTCCAGCCTTGCTATCTCTTCCTCAATCCAGGCAGTGAGCTTCTCCCTGTCGCTGAGCAGGTCCTCTTGCTTCAGCTCGTCCTCGCTGGCAAGCTTTACCCTTACTATCCACGCCTCGTAGGGCGACTCATTTATAAGCCTAGGGTTTTCTATTACCTCCTGGTTAATCTCCAGGATTTCCCCACTTACAGGCGAATAAAGCTTGCTCACAAACTTGGCTGACTCCACATTTGCAAAAGCTTCGCCCTTCTCAAGCTTCTCCGCGGTTATTGAAAGGTAGTTGAGATAACCAGCGCTCTCCGCAAGGAAGGCGTCTATCCCAATAAGCGCAGTCTCACCTTCCCGCTTCACCCACAGGTGGGCATTTCTCCCTTTGTAGTAAAGCCTGTCCAGAGGAAATTCATACTCCTTAACCTTCAAAACCTGCTCTGCCTTGAGTTCCATTCAGTTACCTCCTGCAATAACCCTGGCTGCCTCTTCCACGCTGGGGCTATATTCTAAGGACTCCCTCAGGATATTTAAGATTTTCTCGTAGCTCGCGCTTTCTCCGGTGAGGCTCTCCTCAAGCTTGCTCATTCGTGCGCCATTTATCGTGGCTCTTACCCAAGCTAGCTCGCCCTCTCTGCGCTCTGCGATTATCTCCACCTCACCCACGGGAGCGAAAACCAGGTAGCAGCCTTCGGCAATTTTAAGCTCTCTACCATTTACTCCCCTTCCCGGCATGTTCAGCCACTCCGGCGAGAGATACTTCTTCTCCAGGCGGCGCATCTCCCGCTCTATCTCAGGCGTAAGTTCAGCCTTCTCAAGGCTTCCGAAAAGACTCTCAAAATTTTCAATGAGAATGCGCTTCACTTCGCTGGCTGAGAAGCTTCCAAGCTGCTCCCTAAGCGTGGTGAGCCTCTCCTCCATGAGTTCTTTCGCACGGGCTCTGAAAACCTCATTGGGCAGACGCAGCACTCGCGCCATGAGCTCGCGGTTGAAGTCGAAGAGGATACTGCCGCTCAGCACCTTGCACTCGCCGATTAAACCAGCGCCGTTGCCTGAGATTTTTCTCTCCCCGACCACGAGATCGTTCGCAGGCTTGTAGCGTGCCTCTAAGCCGAGCTCTTTATACGTTGCAATTACTGGGGCTAAAAACTTCCTGTAGAAAGAGTCGGTTTTAACCGGCGTGTGGGCGCTGTCCCTGTGAACAATAACATGGTAGAAAAGCTGCTCGCTATCGAGGAGAACTATGCCACCACCTATCTCGCGCCTGAAGTAGGGTATCCCATGGCTGCGCATGTATTCCAGGTCAAGCTCCTGCGGGGTGTTGAACAGCCCCAGGGAGACGTAGCACTCGCGCGTGCGCTGCACCACGAGGGCTTCGATTCCCAGCTTAGCGAGAGCGTGATACACAAGCTGTGTGTCCTTCCAGGGCATAAAACCAAGGTCAAAGAGTTTAACCGCCATCGCCTACACCAGTGTACAGCACAGCTCTGAGAATCTCAGCTCAAGTCCGCGCTCCTCAGCGTAGCTTAGCGCCTCCTCGCTGGGGTATGCGATGGTGTTAACACCAGCGTCTATTGCGAGAGTCTCAATCTCAGCTTTTGCTTTAGCAGGCTTTGCACATCCCAGGTTCAGCTTTGCGCGCGGATTTAAAATTCTCGCAATTGCTATTAGCCTGGCAATCTCTCGAGGTGGAGGTGGAGCCACGCCTTCGAAGGGTGTTCCATAGAGCGGTGAGAGCACCACTATAACGATAACCTCAGCATTCGCTTCTGTTATCATGCGAAGCGCCTCATACTCGCCGCGAATCTCTCCGCGATGCAAGCCAACGACGATGTGCGGCGCTATGCTGAGCCCTTCTCGCTTCAAATGCTCAAGGGCTCTGGAGTAGTCCGCTGGCTTTTTGTTTAGATGGTAAACCTCGGTTATCGTGGCTGAGTCGCCTATAATGTCGAGGAGCACCTGCTCCACGCCAGCGCGCTTCAGAGAGAGAGCGTCTTCTTCACCAACCAAACCAGAGTGCACAATCACCTTAAGCCCCATCTCTCTGAGTTTTTTCATTGCCTGTGCAAAGCGGCGCAGAGGTACGCGCCCTTCGCTATCCGCACCGCCACTTATCAGCATGCCCTCACATCCCTGCTCAATGAGCCTCTTTCCTAGGATTAGGAGTTCTTCAGGGCTTGTCACGTGGTGCATGCTCTCCAGGAGCTTTCCCTGACAGTGCTCGCACTTTAGCGCACATGCGCTGCCTGTGATGCTCACATTCACAAATCTGCGGGGAGAGTTTTTAAAGCTGGCAATTTCATAACGCTTTGCGCTTGGTGCAGAGACGTAGAGCACATCCTCAAAATTATCCTGTCTCAGCTGCCATGCCCTTTGCAAAAGCTCATCAAGGGGCTTTTCCCTGAGCTCTTCCAAAGCGATCATCGCCAGAAGCTATGCAGGAGTAGTTAAATATTTATCGCAGCAGGTAGAGCGCAGCGCCGGCTCCGAAAATTCCGCCAGCCATGCTGGAAATGAAGTTAACCCCAGCGTTGCTGAGCAAGCCGCGGCGTTCAAAGGTGGCACCGAGGAGGCTGTCGAAGTTGAAGCCCAGAATGCCACCGACTAGCGATGAGATCAAACAAAGCGCAAGGGAGCCCATGCCCAGGGCGTAGGCTACGATGCCAATAAACAGCGCCCCCCCAATGCCTGCGAGTTCTCCGAGAAGGGTTACCCCACCGTTTGTGCCATGGGGCACTTCCTTGAGGGTGGTTATGAGCACAGGATTTCTCCTGCTCAGCACCCCAAGCTCAGACGATAGTGTGTCTGCGGTTACTGTAGCAACACTGGCGAGGTAGCCCGCAAGAAAAAAGGTAGAAGAGCTGTCCAGATAATAAAGCCCCGCGAAGACTGTGGGAAGCGCCCCATTGGCGATCACATTAATCGCCTTTCTCCGCCCCCCATGGGGCTCAGAAACGTTGAGCTCCTTCTTGTAGGAGTATTTGTACTTCGTGGTGGCAAAGCCAAGAAAAAGAAAGCACAGCAGGAGAGTCAGCCACTTGTATCCGGCGAAAAAGTAGACAAGAATGCCCATGAGCACAGCAACGGCAGTGCCGAGGGCGTCCAGCACCCTCTTTTTGTATATCAAAACACCTAAGGCAAGGCAAATTAAAAGGGCAAGATACATAATTATAACCTCCGTAGCGGAGGTTTGTTTTACGCTTCGGCTGCAGAAGCCTCTTGCGAAACCTGCTGCACCTGCTGCGCAGGATACTCCAGAACCTTTATCTTTCTTACCTCAACCCGCTTAAGCGGGTATATCTTGCTTGCTTCCCGGTACATGCTCGCGGAGATCTTACCAGCCACAACCTCCTGCACAAAGGTATCGAGGTCCCTCTCCTCAGCCGCAGCCTTTACCATGTCCACCAGTATTTTCCTTATGGCGCGCTCCTGCGATGTCTGTGCTCTGCCAAAGGCAAGGGCGATGACACGAATTCTGAGCTTATGACCGTCTTTGGTTGTCACATCCACTATACCTTCGACGCGCGTACTCTTCCTGCGAATCTGGCTGCGCATGTACTCCCGTGAAAGGCTCTGGCCCTTGAAGCGCGTGTAGGCGTTGTTTCCGCGAACCTCTGTAATCTGGAACCTGAGCTTGATGTGCTGCTTTGTGAAGTCACCGGAGATGTCCTTCATTGTGGTCTCTATAACTCTCCCTATAAGCTGCTCGGGGCTGCTTGCGAGGGTTTCGCCGACCTTTACCTCACCAAACATCTTTGGAGCTAAGATATCATACCACTTCTTTGTCTTCCAGGTATCTATCTTCCTTCTCTTTACCGCAACTCTTGCCAATAAAATTCCTCCATCAGAGTGATTCAGATAAAAATCTCTTAAGGTCTTTACTGCCCTACCGTTAAAAAAGTTTTTGGAGAGGCTTGGTATGTTTGAGTGGTAGCCAAAGTTAAAAAACTCTCAAATGATACAAAATATATAAATAAGTGTTAAGTAAAACCCTATATATACATGCATATTATTGGATAATGGGGGTGAGGGAAATGGAAGATTCCACTGAAAATGCGGCTGTTCAAGCCTGCGAGGTGAGGAAGAAAACTCAGTGGCGTGTTTTTTGGGCGCTTGTGATTCTTGTAGTGGGTCTTGTCCTATTTATGCCGGTGAAGCTTATAACAACTGAGCGGGGCTACCCTGCTTTGTGGTTCATTGCCTACACAGCATTTGCGATTTCAGCCTTCATAGTTCTTGGCGGGCTTATAATGAAAAAGCGCTGCCTGCCTGCGGTTCCACCTCCTTTTATTAAGAGCGTGAGTGAGGTGGAACAACCTTTACCTGGCGATGTCGAAGTGGAGCTTTCACCTGAGGATAGGGAACTCCTTTACAGCATAAAGGAGCTTATTAACTGGTTTGAAGAGGAAAAAATCAGGAAAGCAAGGTACCACGATTACCGTGCTCGCGTTGCCGAACTTGAGCGCTGGTTGAGGATGGGTATAAAGAAGGACATCGAGATAAGAAATCTCAGAAAGGAACTAAAGCAGCTTAAGGAGGAGCTTGAGAGGGTGAGGGCAGCCCACAATGAAGGTAGAGAAACTTCTTGAAAAAGACTGGGAGACTCTTAAAAGCTACCTTGAAATCACTAGAGAGGATGAAAAGAGGCTGGAGAAAATAGGTGAGGTGCTGCTCAGGCAACATAAGGAGATACTCGATCTTTTTTATGAGCACCTCTTGAGCTTCGACGAGACATCGCGTTTTTTCCCCAGGGAGGTGAGCGTAGAGAAGGTTAAACTCAAGCAGATGGAATACTTCAAGAGACTGACTCAGGGCAACTACGACTTGGAATACCTTAGGGATAGAACCAGAGTTGGCATAGCCCACGACCGCATCACCTTGCCTGCGCGTTGGTACCTTGGCGCCTACAGGAAGTACCTGGAGCTGCTGATGCCCCAGATATGTAAAGCTCTGTTTCCGGGCAGTGAAAAGGTGCTCCATTATATTGAGAGCCTGCTGAAGGTGATCTTCCTCGACATGGTTGTTGCGATAGAGACCTACATCGCTCTGCGCGAAGGCAAGCTGCAGGAAAGCAGGGAGCACTTCAAGAGGATATTCGAAGGCGCAAACGATGCTATATTCCTCATCCGCACCGATTATGTAATAGAGGATGCAAATCCCGCCGCACTAAAATTGCTGAAGCTTGACAGAAGCGACGTGGTGGGAAAGAAATGTTATGAGATTATCCACGGGAGTAAGAGCATGTGCACTCAGGTGCCATGCACAATTAAAGAGGTGCTGGAGAAGGGTGAGGTGCATGGAGTTATACACAAACATTACGACTGCGATGGCAATGCAATAACCGTCGAGATATCCGCCTCAGGGATAAGGGACAGCGAGGGCAACATAGTAAAAGTGGTTGAGTCTGCAAGGGATATAACTCCGAGGGAGATGGTGAGGAAGGAACTTGAAAAGCACATCGCCGAGCTTGAGCGCTGGCAAAAGATGACCGTGGAAAGGGAATTGAGGATGGTTGAGCTTAAGGAGGAGAACCGCAGGTTAAGAGAGGAGCTGAACAGGCTGAAGAAGCTGTGTGCCAATATAGAAGGGGATGAGTAGCACGCCGACCCAGAGAAGAAGTACCGAAAAGGAGATTCTTAAAAGGATGTACGCCACCCTGAGCGGGATAAACCATGCGATTATCCATGCGAAGACGCGAGAAGAACTCTTCGAGGAGGCGTGCAGAGTAGCGGTTGAAAAGGGCAGGTTCAGGATGGCATGGATTGGCGTGGTAGAGGGAAGCGTGGTCAAGCCGGTTGCAGTGCGTGGACATGTGGCTGGTTACCTTGACAAAGTAAAAATTTCTTTAGAAGCTGTGTCTTCAGGGAGAGAACCTACGGGAAGGGCGATAAAGGAAGGCAGGATAGTTATAAACCCGGACACCAGAACCAACCCCGAGGTGGGGCCATGGAGGGAGGAGATGCTCAAGCGGGGCTATCTCTCCTCTGCGGCTATCCCTCTCAGGGAGGGGGACAGGGTAATAGGCGCTTTCAACCTCTATGCCTCTGAGCCTGGTTTTTTCGATGAGGAAGAGGTTGCCCTGGTTGAGCAGCTCGCCCAGGACATATCCTTTGGTCTGGACCATATTAAAAAGCTGGAGGAGCTCAGGGAAAGCGAATTAAGGTACAGAATGCTGGTGGAAACCTCACCCTTCGCTGTGGTACTCTTCTCTGAAGGCAGGATTGTATATGCCAATCCGGCGGCAGTGAAGCTTGCGGAGGCATCGAGTTTGGAGGAGCTTCTGGACAAGCATGTGCTTGAGTTTGTACTCCCCAAATATCATTCCCTTGTTCAGGAGAGAATCAAGCGGGTGGGAAGGGGTGAGATTGCCCCTCCTGCGGAGATGGAGCTACTAACGCTGAGGGGCAATGTTGTTGTGGCTGAGGTGATGGGTTCGCCTGTAATCTACCAGGGAAAGCCTGCGATTCAGTTAGTTATCCGCGACATCACCGAACACAAAAAGGCGGAGGAGAGGATTAAGGAGCTATCCCAGTTTCCTGAGAAGAACCCAAATCCAATTTTCAGGGTGAGAAAAGACGGCGAAATTCTGTACCACAACCCAGGGGTGTTTAACTATGTCAGCGACGCCAAGGATGTCAGGAACCTCCTGCCCCCCAACTACGAAGAGCTGGTGAGAAGGGCATGTGACTCAGGAGAGGAAATCAGAGCAGAGCACAGGTTCGGAGACAGGTACATCGATTACATCATTTTACCTGTTTCTAAAACAGTGGCTCATATTTATGGGAGGGATATAACCGAGAAGAAGCGAGCCGAAGAGGAGCTAAAGAGGTATGCGGAGGAGCTTGAGAAGAGCCAGAAGGCTCTTCTGAACATACTCGAAGATGAGCGTGAGGCAAGGGAGAAATTGGAGAAGGCTTATGGGGAACTCAAGACGCTGGATACGCTGAAGGATGACATCATCGCCAACGTGAGCCACGAACTTCGCACTCCGATGACCATAGCCAAGGGTTTTGCGGAACTCGCCCTAGATGAGCAGAATGAAGAGGAACGCAAAAAAGAGCTTATGAAGATACTCGAGGCACTTGAAAAGCAGAACGCAATAATAGGCGACCTCATTGCCATGGCAGAAGCATCCAAAGAAAAGCTTAAGCTTCGCAGTTCCCACTTCTCCATTAAAGATTTAATTTCGCATGCCATTGTGGAGAAAAAGAAGGACATATCCAAGAAGGGCATTAAACTGGAGCTTCAGGTGGAAGATTTTGATGTTAAGGGAGATTTCGACAAACTCAAGCATGCGCTTATAAATCTCATAGACAACGCCATAAAGTTTAACCGTCCGCAGGGTAAAATATTAATAAAAGCCCGAAAGGGGAAGAACAGTGCAATTATCTCGGTGAGCGACACGGGTATAGGGATACCTGAGAACCTCTTACCAAAGATCTTTGAGCCTCTCTTCCAGGGTGATGCCTCCATAAAGCGCAAGTATGGAGGCACGGGAATGGGGCTTGCAGTGGTAAGAACCATAGTCGAGGCACATGGCGGTGAAGTTTATGCGGAGAGCACCCCTGGTGAGGGTTCAACATTTACACTGGTGCTCCCTTTGGGGGCTGGAGGTGGATGAAAATGCCAAAGGTTCTGGTGGTGGATGACGAGCGTGACATGCTGAGGCTCGTAAAGAATATACTTAGTGGAGAGTTTGAGGTAATTGAGGCTGAGAGTGGAGAGAAAGCCCTGAAGCTTGTAGAAAAGGAGATGCCTGACATAATCCTTCTCGACATAATGATGCCGGGCATGGACGGGTGGGATTTTCTGGAGAAGTTCCGCAGGCTCGAAGGCGCGGAGCGTGTGCCTGTGATAATGTTCACTATACGCAGTGAAGCCAGCGAGGTGCTCTCAGGCATGGCTGTGGAGGGTGTGGTGGACTACATAACAAAGCCCTTTGACCCTGAAGACCTTAAGATGCGCATTAGGCGGGCGATAAAAAATGAGTGATATTGAGTCGCGGGTAGTTACTGTGGGAAACAGATATTTCTACAAGATTGAATTTCCCACCCTCACGCCTAAAGAGATGAAGTTTCTGAAGAAGGTGAAAGAGGCAGCGATAAAGGAGGCGAGGGTTGATCTGCAAGGTTTAACGAAGGAGCAGATGAAGCAGCGCATGCTATTCGCAGTGCTTGAGATAATGGACAGGCTTAATGGCGACCTGGAGCTCTCGCCAGAGAAGAGGCAAAAGCTTGCGGAGCTTATTGTCAATGACATGGTGGGCTACGGCTTGCTAGAACCCATTCTCGAAGACGACGAGATTGAGGAGATAATGGTAATTGGCCCCAAGCGCCCGGTGTATGTGTTTCACAGGAAGTACGGAATGCTTGAAACGAACGTGGTTTTCCAAGATCCCAGGGAGATTGTGAACATCGTACAGCGAATAGCTTCCAGCATTGGCAGGCGCATAGACGCATCTTCGCCTCTCCTGGATGCTCGTCTTCCAGACGGCTCCCGCGTCAACGCCACTCTAAGCCCACCCGCCCTTGATGGACCAACAGTAACCATAAGGAAGTTCAAAAAGGATCCGCTCACGATAGTTGACCTGCTGAAGTTCAACACCCTCAATAGCGAGGTCGCAGCCTTTTTGTGGCTCATGGTCGAGGGGATGGGGGTATGGCCTAAGAACATCCTTGTGGCTGGCGGCACCGGAAGCGGAAAAACCACTACTCTAAACGCCCTTGCAATTTTCATCCGCGAGCGCGAGCGCGTTATTACCATTGAAGATACCGCAGAGCTTCAGCTTCCAATAAAGCATCTCATAAGGTTTGAGGTACGCCCCCCGAGCATAGAGGGGAAGGGCGAGATAGACATGGACACCCTGCTTAAAAACACGCTGCGAATGCGCCCCGATAGAATAATCATAGGCGAGGTCCGTGGAAGTGAGGCAAAAACGCTTTTCACAGCCATGAACACTGGGCACAACGGCACCCTAGCGACGCTTCATGCAAACAGCGCGAGAGAATGCATTACGCGCTTGACAAATGAACCCATGGGTGTTCCAATGATAATGATTCCTGCACTGGATTTGATTGTGATGCAGGCGAGGTACGCCCATGAAAAGAAAGGGTTAATAAGAAGAGTAACAGAGGTAACAGAGGTTGGTGGGATTACTGACAGTACCGTGGCTCTCAGCAAAATTTACGAGTGGGACCCGGGCAGTGATGTTATAAGGAGCACTGGCACGCCAAGCACGCTGAAGCAGGAGCTTGCCAAGCAGGTTGGCATCTCCATAGAGGAGGTGAATGAAGAGTTTGAGAAGAGGAGGCTTGTTCTGGATTACCTGCTTGAAAACAACATTAGGGAGATTTACGAGGTGCGCAGGTGGGTGGAGAGCTATTACACCAACCCTGAGGCCACGCTGAAGAAGATTGAGGAATCCCTTAAGGCTTCGACTCGCTCATAGACTTCGACTCGTGCTTCTTACTAAGCTCCCTTACCTTTCTTTTCAGGTTGCGTATTGTTATGTCCTTGCTTATCCCCAGTCTGTACCACCGCTCTATCTCTTTAATCCTCTCCTGTGGATTTCTGAGTCGAATTTCCTTTATCAACGCCTCCCGATACCAGCGCTCAAGCTCCTTTAGGCTTTCCAGAAGTTCTTGGTCTTCCGGGTCGAGCCTAATCTTCTCGTATCCATTCCCTGCGGCTCTCTTTTCTAGGTCCTCTATCTGCTTTCTTACATTGTAGAGGGATTCTCCTGCGATGTGCATGTGACTTCTTACCATACCTCCGTAAAGTAGAAATGTTCCAAAAGCAATGGCGGTGTAGACAACAAACCAGGTTTTAACCTCACCCCCTGCTATTACGGCATCGAGGGGTAGAAGGAGCAAAAGTCCTATAAAGATTGCTACATTCAGCCAGAAAATTCGCCATATAATCTTTTTCTTTCTTTCCACTCTTCTTAGCTCTTTTTCAAGTATAAGTTCTGCTGCATCTTCACCCATTATCCCACACCTTCTGGTCACCTATGTAGGTTATGGTATTTAAAAATTTTCGTATAGCTATTTCTTTCTGTGAACATGTGTTCACGAAATCAGGTATGAGAAGCTTTATATGGAGATAATAAGTAAATTACTTTGAGGCCTTGAGATGAGAGTGGTGCGCGCTGTTGGGGTTCTCAATCTTCTGCTGGGCTTGGTGGCGCTTTTAGCTCCGGTTAAGTTTTACTCCTTTGCGATGCGTCTCTTTACGCCAGACGTCTCTCCGCCCTTTGGTGTTGGTGCAATCCGCCTGACCACCTTTATGCTCTTTATTCCCAGCTTGGTGCTAATAGCCAACGGCGTTGCACTGCTTTTCTTGAGCTACAGACTTGAAACTCCTGCTAAGACCGCTTCACCCGCAACGCAGGAGTATTTGAGAAGGTTGAGGAAAGAGGAAGGTTTAGAGCCTGGCGAAGCTGAGAAGGATTTTGAGCTCTTTGAAGGAGAAGCGAGGGAGGAGCTTGAGGAGACCCCGGGCTATGCACTCTCCCAAGGCGAGGAGTACGTGAAGGTCAGGCACGAGATGATAGGGAAGGAAGTATACGACAGAAGGGGCAACTACTACGGCAAGGTTGTGAGCGTTACCCTGAGCGAGGAGGGCGATGTGAAGGAGTTTCTGGTCAAGCGTGGTGAAAGGAAAAAGGTTTTCAGTGGTGAAGACATAGAGAGCAACAATGGTGTGATTCTGGTTAGGCGTCAGGAGTAGCTTCCGCATACTTTTTATATCCCTTTTGCATTACACTGAGCAGAGGCTTTACCATGGAGGAAAAGGAGGAGATTCGTCGCGAGGCGGAGCGCGTGCTCAAAGAGCTTTCTGAAGCCCTGGGAGAGATAAGCCTGGAGGAAACATACTACGTGGTGGAGGAGATTAACGTTACCCGCGGTGACGCTGAACCAGAGCTAAGGCCGGAGTTCCGCGAGGCGGCGCTGAAGATTGCACCTCGCAAAGACGAGGAGGGCAACTACATCGCTGAAGTAGGAAGCTGGGTGTAGTTAGCCATGAGCGCTGTGGAGGAGCTAAGGAGTGGAGCGCTGACTGCAGAGGAGAACGTGGCGCGCTACTTAGAGGCGATTGAGGCTAGAGATAGGGAGATAAACGCCTTCATCGAGGTTAATCTGCGCGCAATTGAAGATGCCCAGGCGGTGGATAAAAAGATAGAGCGCGGTACCGCCGGGAAGCTCGCTGGCTTAGCTATAGCTGTGAAGTCCAACATCAATGTCCGTGGGCTTCGCGCCACCTGCGCTTCGAAAACCCTGGAGAACTACGTCTCGCCCTACGATGCTACGGTGATAGAGCGCATACGCCGCGAGGATGGGGTTATCATAGGCATGACCAACATGGATGAGTTCGCGTGCGGTAGCAGTGGCGAGACCTCATACTTTGGGCCAACGCAGAATCCTGCCGCAATGGGGAGAATACCGGGTGGCTCCTCCTCGGGAAGCGCCGCCGCAATAGCCGCGAACTTCGCAGACGTTGCTCTTGGAAGCGACACTGGGGGGAGTATCCGCAATCCGGCATCGCATTGCGGAGTTGTGGGAATAAAGCCCACATATGGCTTGGTGCCCCGCTATGGCTTGATAGACTTGGCCATGAGCCTCGACCAGATAGGTCCCCTCGCCAAGGATGTTTACTCTGCAGCCCTTCTCCTTGAGGTGATCGCGGGATATAATCCAAAAGAGGCGACGACGCTGCGCGTTGAGAGTGTGGACTACACCTCAAAGCTAAACGCCGACCTCTCGGGCTACACCATAGGCTTCGCAAGGGAGTTCGAGGAGTACACCTCCCCTGAGATAATCCGCGAGGTTAAGCACGCGCTGGCAAAGCTCGAGGCGCAGGGTGCCAGCGTGGTGGAGGTGGAGCTTCCAAACCTTGCAAAAGCCCTGCCCACCTACTATCTGACGGTCTTCGTGGAGTTCTTCTCAGCAACTCGCCGCTATGATGGTCGCCGCTACGGTTACCGCATTGAAGAGGTGTGCGGCGAGGAGGTGCTGCGCAGGATAATGCTGGGGCGCTATATAAGCCAGAAGGAGTACTCTGGCAAATACTACAAGAAAGCCCTCCAGTTCCGCTCGCTTATCAAGAAGGAGTTGCTCGAGGCTTTGAGCGGCGTCGATTTAATCGCAGGTCCGACGACGCCCAAGCTTCCCCACAGGCTGGGAGAAGAGATTGATCCCCTGGCTATGTACGCCTACGATTTGCTCACAGTGCCTGCGAACTTAGCCGGGATACCCGCAGGCGTCATAAAATCCGGCGAGGTAAAAGGCATACCCGTGGGTTTGCAGCTCCAGGCAAAGCCGCTGGATGAGCAGAAGATACTCAATGCCATGTACGCGCTTGAGGGTGGCTGAACTATGAAGGTAACCATCGGCTTCGAGATTCACGAGCAGCTGGCAACGAAGACAAAGCTATTCTGTAGGTCGCCCACGAATTACCGCGACGCACCGCCCAACACCAACATCTGTGAGGTATGCACAGGCATGCCCGGGGCAAAGCCGATGCCGGTAAACCAGGAGGCGGTGGATGCGGTAATTGCGATAGCTCTCATGCTCAACTGCGAAATCGTAAAGGAGCCCATCTACATCCTGCGAAAGCACTATGATTACCCTGACCTGCCCAGCGGCTACCAGCGCACCTCCATGCCCATTGGCAAAAATGGCGAGCTCGCCGGCGTAAGAATATGGGAGGTGCACCTTGAGGAAGATCCGGGTAAATACGACCCCACCACTGGCAAGGTGGACTACAACCGTTCCGGCGTGCCCCTGGTGGAGATAGTAACCGCCCCCGATATGCACTCACCGGAGGAGGCGAGGGAGTTTTTGAAAGAACTCGTGAAGGTGCTGCGCTACACTCAAAGAGTGCGTGAGGAAGGCGGAACAATGCGCGTTGACACCAACGTGAGCATCGAGGGCGGAGCACGCGTGGAGATAAAGAACATAAACAGCATCCGCGGTGCCTACCGCGCGCTGAAGTTTGAGATTACCCGCCAGAAGAATTTGATGAAGCGGGGTAAGGTGGTGAAGCGCGAGACCCGCGCCTATCTCGAGGCGCAGATGATAACCAAAGGGATGCGAACAAAGGAAGAGGCTGAGGATTACCGCTACATTCCAGACCCGGACATTCCACCCCTGCTCATCACCGAGGAGAAAATCGCAGAAATAAGGGCTACCCTACCCGAGGCTCCCCACCTCAAGGAAAAGCGCTTTATAAAGCAGTACGGCATCAAAAGCGATGACGCCAAGATAATAGCTAGCGAGCTTGAGCTGGCGAACGCCTTTGAGGAGGTTGCCAAGGTAATCCCACCGCAGCTTGCTGCGACGTGGATACGCGACGAGGTGAAACGCGTACTCGAGTACAACGGCATTACCTTTAAGGAGAGCGGGATAACGCCTGCTCACTTAATAGAGCTGCTCCAGCTTGTGCTCAATGACGAGATTACTCTTAAGACAGCGAAGAAGGTGATGGAACTCCTGCCCGAGAAGCGCACCTCGCCGAAGAAGATTATCGAGGAGCTTGGTCTTAAGAAGCTCCGCGAGGACAGCGCCGTCGCCAAAGCTTGCGAGGAGGCAATAGCTGAGAACCCCAAGGCAGTGGAGGACTACCTCTCGGGCAAAAAGGAAGCCCTGAACTTCCTTGTGGGGCAGGTGATGCGCAAGACTCGAGGCAGGGCAGACCCTGCCAAGGTTCTGGAGATGCTGAGGGAGAGGGTGGAAGGGAGGGAGTGAAGCAAACTTTTGACAACTTCATGGAACTACCCTTTTTCCTTGAAGAGTTATTCGGAAGGAAAGTCGATTTAATCACCACCAAGGGGCCGGGGATTATAAAGATTAAAATTTTAATGTTGATGAAAGTAGAACCTCATTAAGGTAGAAATTTTTATTAATTATAGAAAAAATTTTGAATAATCCAGATGATGAAGAATACAAGAGAAATATAAGAAAAAAGATTTTAAGTTGTGTAGGAGACTTTAATCCTGATTAATGCTCCTTTCACGACTTATGGAAATAGCTTTTTCTACATAACTATTTCCCACCCAGAAACTCCTGCGTCAGCTTCATCGCGCAGAAGCTGCCGCACATTGTGCACGCGTCGCTTTTCTTGGGCAGTCTTCGCCTGCGGTACTCCATCGCTCGCTCAGGGTCCAGGCAAAGCTTGAACTGCTTCTCCCAGTTGAGCTCAACCCTCGCCTTGGACATCTCTTCGTCTATCTCTCTGCCTCTTCCCCTCGCCAGGTCCGCTGCGTGGGCTGCGATTTTGCTCGCCACAACGCCAACGCGCACATCCTCGACGCTGGGCAAAGCGAGGTGCTCCGCGGGCGTAACGTAGCACAGGAAGTCTGCGCCCGCGTAGGCGGCGATTGCCCCGCCTATCGCCGCTGCTATATGATCGTAACCGGCGGCGATGTCGGTAACCAGGGGGCCGAGCACATAGAAGGGTGCGCCGTCGCAGAGGCGCTTCTCCAGCAAGACGTTTGCCTCAATCTGGTTCAGAGGCACATGCCCTGGCCCTTCAACCATGCACTGCACTCCCGCTTCTCGGCAGCGCTTAACCAGCCTGCCCAGAATCATTAGCTCGCGGAGCTGCGCCTCGTCGGTAGCGTCGGCTGTGCTACCCGGGCGCAGGGCATCGCCAAGGCTTAGGGTAACGTCGTGCTCCCTGGCTATCTCCAGCAGGTAGTCGAAGTTCTCATACAGGGGGTTCTCCCTTTCGTTGTGCTTCATCCACGCTGCCAGAAAGCTTCCGCCCCTGCTCACTATCCCAGTTACGCGGGGGCTCTTCTCGAGCGCATCCAGAGCTTCTCGCGTAATTCCGGCGTGCACCGTCATGAAGTCCACGCCTTCTCTCGCCTGAGCCTCTATAACTGAGAAGAGCTCATCCTCGCTCATATCTACGACGCTACCTCGCTTCGCCGCGAGCACGCCAGCCTCGTAAATAGGCACAGTGCCCAGAGGTACAGGAATCTTGAGAATCTCCCTCCTTATCTTCTTCAAATCCCCGCCGGTGCTCAGGTCCATAAGCGTGTCCGCGCCATATTTCACCGCCACTCTAGCCTTTTCCAGCTCCTCTTCTATGCTAACATGCTCCGGTGAGGTACCGATGTTGGCATTCACCTTCACCCTAAGCCCTTCGCCTATTCCAACTGGCGCAAATTCTCTCCCTGAGCTGTTCTTGGGTATAACCACCCTTCCCTTCGCCAACCTTCGGAGCAGAACCTTCTCGTCTATTCCCTCTGCTCTGCTCACCTGGCGTATTTCCTCGCTGACAACGCCTCGCCTTGCCTCAAGCATTAAAGTCATGTGTTCCTACTCCAATTATAACATTTATAAAGGGTTGTGAGACATAGCTAATACTCCTTCAGTATCCTGTAAATTACAGAAAAGTCAAGGCTGTCCATATTTTTTGGGAACGTCATGGCAAAAAGCTCTTTGGCAATGCTTCCCATAAATAAGGGTCTTTTTAAGGTTCTTGCCAAATCCTGCAGGTAGTGAAGGTCCTTGTAAATTAGCGCAGAGGAGAAATGCGTCGTAAAATCCTCCTTGAGCAGTTTTTCTTTCTTGGCATTTAAAACCATGGAATTTCCTGCGCCTGCGGAAAGAATCTCCAGCACCTTCTCCTTGCTTAGCCCAACGGCCTCGCCGAAGGCGAGAGCTTCTGCAATGGTTGCCATGAATGAGCCGAGGGCAAGGTTATTAATAAGCTTCATCTTCGTTGCCAGGGTTGGCTCGCCCAGGTAGAAGATGTTCTCGCCTATCTTTTCAATATATGGCAGAGCTCTTTCGTACGCTTGTTTCTCACCGCTAACCAGAACCGTAAGCTTCCCCAGGGATGCAGGTATAACACTCCCGAGCACAGGAGCCTCAAGATAATAGGCGCCATGCTCTTTAAACACCTCGTGGAAGTATGTCACCGCCTCAAAGTGGTTTGTTGTGGTATCAATTATAACTTTTCCTTCACACTCGCCCTCCAGAAGCCCGTCCTTGCTTGTGGCGACTGATTTAACAGCATCGCTATCAAAGAGGCACAGAAAGACAAAGTCAACCTCAGATAAGAGCGAAGCCGGGCTTTCTGCTATCTCAACCCCCAGCTCCTGAGCTTTCTCCCTGGTTCTGTTCCAGACAACCAGCTCCACGCCCTGAGAAATCAGCCTCTTTGCCATCGCCTTGCCGAGGTTACCAAGACCGATAAATCCTGCCTTCATGTCAGCGCCTCCTGTCACCTATATCCAAGCGGTAACGTAATAATTTCTGATTGCTTCCTTACTGGTACGGAAGGGGTAATAGGGGCGGGGAAGGCGCCCCTATATAGCTGAGAATCATGAGGTTCCTGGAGGGAATGGGAACCCGGTGGAGGTTCCCGTTATAGGTGAGGATGGGGTAATAGGGGCGGGCGTGGCGCCCCTATCTGCAAAAAGGTTATATTTTCAGCAGTGCTAAAGCGTGAGCATGACCCTGACCACGGTTATACTCAACGACCCTGAGCTGGGCAGACTTCTGGGTAAGCGGGGCACCGCCAGCGACATAACCCTGTACAACCGCAAGATGGGCGAGGAGATTTTCATTTTCGTGGAGCCTAATCAGGAGAAGCTCGGAGCAATGCTTCAGGCTATAGCAATGGCCGACGCGGCAATAGTGCGAATAGATGCTCTCACCCCAGAGATTGGTGAGATGCTCCTTGCTCTGGATATGCTCGGAAAGAGGCAAGGCTTAGTTATCCTTGAGGGCTTGGTAAGGGAGCAGGTGCTTCCTGTGCTCAAGGGCACAGTGACTGAGGGCTATGCAGTAGTCGAGAGAGACTTCAACGCGATAATCTCTAAGCTCAGAGGCTTTTCCCATGAAAGCAAGCCACCTACCCACGTGGAGGTGGACCACGCCTTCACAGTGAAGAGCGTTGGTACTGTGGTTCTGGGCTGTGTAAAGGGTGATAGGATAGAAAAACATGCAAAGCTCACCCTTTTGCCTCAGGGCAAAGAGGTGCTCGTCAAGTCGATTCAGATTCAGGATGAGAATGTAGCCTACGCGGAGGCAGGCGACCGTGTGGGGCTTGCGCTTAAAGGGGTGAGCAGTGATGAGATTGAGAGGGGGAGTGTGCTAACACCTGAGCCTGAAAGCTTCAGCGTGACAAGGGAAGTGGAGCTGGACTTTGTCATGTGTCCCTACTTCAAGGGCGAGCTGAAAGCTGGCATAAAATGCATGCTCAGCGCGGGGCTGAGCTACAGGGCTGCGGTAATAAAAGATATATATGAAGCGGGTGACAATAAACTTAGGTTAGTGGTGGAAACTGAGAAGCCTGTTGTGTTAACACCAGGCGATACCGTTGTGATTGCCCGCCCAGAGGTTCGTGGACTGAGGCTTGCTGGCAGTGGAAGCGTGATTTAAGAGGTGCTCTTATGGAGGTGGTCAAGACTGGGATTCCGGGGTTGGATAATCTGTTCGCGATTGGAGGGTTCCCAAAGGGGAACACCATCCTACTTATAGGTGGCCCCGGAAGTGGGAAGTCCATATTCGGGATGCAATACCTGTATTCTGGAATAACAGAATACGACGAGCCCGGGATATTCATAACCTTTGAAGAGACCCCGGAGAAGATAAGGAGGAACATGCTCTCTTTTGGCTGGAACCTTGAGGAGCTAGAAAATCAGGACAAGCTCATAATAATGGATGCGGTAACTTACAGGATCTCAGGCGAAGCGGATGAAGAAACGCTCCGCTCGGGCTTGGATGTGGACAACCTAATCGCCAATCTCGATGACGCTATCTCTGCGATAAGCGCTGAGCGTGTGGTCATAGACTCGCTTTCTGTAATGGGTCTCTACGCCCATGACGAGTTTGAGAAGCGCACGAAGTTGCTACGCCTCTCCAACCTGCTGAGCATGCGCAATGTCACAAGCCTAGTGATCACAGAGGCAAGGAGTGCGGATATAGGCATAAAGGAGTTTCCCATCGAAACCTTCATGTTCGACGGAGTAATAAGCCTTCGCCTTGACACAGAAACCCAGGAGAGGAAGATTTCAATAAGAAAGATGCGCGGTACAAAGCATGTGATTGGCTCCTTCAAGTTCTCGATAACCGACTACGGAATAGAACTTTCCCCCTAAGGTGTCTCTATGGAAGAGAAAGAGATTATAGGCATAAGTGTGTTTGCGAACGACCGCAAGGGCCTGCTTCGCGATGTGAGCACGGTTATAGCTGAGCATGATGTGAACATAACCTACATCCAGCAGTTCATGCAGGATGACGTGGTGCAGATATACTTTGAGCTTGATGGCGTGCGTGACTTAGATAAGCTTAAGGCAGACCTGCTCAGGGTTAACGATGTCATTGAGGTTGAGGTGCACAAGCCCTTCGAGGAGATCTACGGCAAGCGCGTTATAGTTATAGGAGGCGGCGCTCAGGTGGCGCAGGTGGTGCTCGGCGCTGTGAGCGAGGCAGACCGCCATAACCTTCGTGGCGAAAGGATAAGTGTTGATACAATTCCGCTGGTGGGTGAGGAGAAGATTGCCGAAGCCGTGCGCGCAGTTGGTCGCCTCCACCGTGCAGCCATACTGGTGCTAGCGGGCTCCCTTATGGGCGGCGAAGTCACAGAGGCGGTGCAGGAGCTTAAGGCAGACTATGGCATACCCGTAATCTCCCTGAACATGGCAGGCTCTGTGCCCGAGGTGGCTGACCTGGTTGTTACTGACCCTGTACAGGCAGGGGTCATGGCTGTTATGGCAATAGCAAAAACAGCGAGCTTCGATCTGGAAAAAGTGAAGGGGAAGAGGTTTTAAAGACAGAGTGAGGAGTATGAGAAAAGGAGAGCTGATTCTTTACCTTGCGGTGCTTGTGGCGCTTCTCTCCACGAGCTTCGTAGGCATCGCCACCGATTATCTATGGTTCAGCAGCCTTGGCTATGCGCAGGTTTTTATTAAAATCTGGAAGACGAGGCTTCTGCTCGCATTTCTGGTGGCGTTGCTCTTTTTCACCGCGGCCTACATAAACCTTCTCGCCTCGAGGAAGTTCTCAGGCGTAGCGCCACCGCGAGCGCTCTACACGGCTGTTTCCCTCCTTCTCAGCCTTTTCCTTGCCCTAGCTGCGTCGCGAGGGTGGGAGCTTTTCCTGTGGTACTCGCAAGCGACGCCTTTTAACATAGCTGACCCCGTTTTTCAGAAGGACATCTCCTTCTATGTGTTTCGCTTACCCTTCTATGAATTTCTCTGGAACCTTGCCTTTCTCTTCCTCGTTTTCATAGCAGCGCTTACGGCGCTCATATACCTCTATGGCGCAGGTGCTGTGCTGCGCGAGCGCATTTTCGGCGAAATCGTGGCGCTGCTTCCCATCCAAGCGAAGTTTCACGCAGGTGCAATCGCTGGCTTGTTTGCTCTGCTCTTCGCCACCAAATTTTACCTCTCCCGCTACCGCGTGCTCTTCACAGCTAAAGACACCTTCTTTGGCGCTGGTTATGCCGAGATTAATGTGTACCTCCCTGTGCTTTCTCTCTTAGCTGTAATAGCCGTGGCTGTGGCGGTGCTCTTCTTTGCAGCGAGGTGGGTGGGCTTTAAGATACCTGTTGCCATGGTTGCGCTTGCTGTGATAGTAGCGATAGGAGGCAGCTTTTTAACAGGCACAGTGCAGCACTACCAGGTGGCGCCAGACGAATTCAACTATGAGCGCCCGTATATAGAGCAGAGCATAAAGTTCACCCGCATTGCGTACAACCTGGATAAAATAAAAGAGGTGGAGTTTCCTGCCACGCAGAATTTAACCATTGAGGACATTAAAAATAACGAGGAGACCATAAGAAATATCCGCCTGTGGGACTACCGCCCGCTGAAGCGCACCCTGGAGCAGCTTCAGCTCATCCGCACCTACTATGCCTTCCAAGACGTCGACGTCGACCGCTATGTTTTGAACGGGGAATACAAGCAGGTTATGCTGGCTGCGAGAGAACTCAACACAGAGCTTCTGGCTGAGCAGTCCCTCACCTGGATAAATAAGCACCTATTTTACACCCACGGTTATGGCATAGCGATGAGCCTTGTTAATGAGGTTTCAAGCGAAGGCTTACCCGTGTTTGTGGTGAAGGATATCCCGCCAAGGTCGCCATACATTAATATCACCAGACCTGAGATATACTACGGGGAGCTTATCGATACCTACGTGATAGTTAAGACTAAGACGGAGGAGTTTGACTATCCAAAGGGGGATGAGAACGTCTACACCACCTACGAAGGCGAGGGTGGGGTAGTGCTTGACTCAGGCTTAAAGAGGCTCGCCTATGCCCTGCGCTTTGGAAGCGCTAAGATATTTCTTAGCAACTCAATAACCCATGATAGCAGGATAATGTACCACAGGAACATAAGGGAGAGGGTGGCCAAGCTCGCCCCATTCCTGGTCTACGACAGCGACCCCTACCTTGTTGTTGCAGAGGGCAAGCTGTACTGGATAATAGACGCATATACGGTTAGCAGCGACTTCCCCTACTCAGAGCCCACGAGGGGGATAAACTATGTGCGCAACGCTGTAAAGGCGGTGGTGGACGCGTATTCAGGTAAGGTGAACTTCTACATCGCTGACCCCAGCGATGCGATAATCAAAACCTATGCAAAAGCCTTCCCGGAGCTCTTTAAACCCCTTGAAGAGATGCCCCCCGAGCTAAGAATGCACCTCCGCTACCCTGTAGACTACTTTTTGATACAGGCAAATAAGTACGCCACCTACCATATGCTGGATCCGCGAGTGTTCTACAACCGCGAGGACGTGTGGAACATCCCAGAGGAGCTTTACGAGGGTGACAGGGTAAAAATGGAGCCGTATTATCTGATAACCAAGCTACCTGGCGAGGAGAAGGCGGAGTTCATTCTAATGCTGCCATTTACACCCAGGAATAAAAACAACCTCGTTGCCTGGCTCGCTGCCAGAAGCGATGGCGAGCACTACGGCGAGCGCATAGTGTATATCTTCCCTAAGGATAAGCTCATCTATGGACCGATGCAGATTGAGGCGAGGATAGACCAGAATCCGGAGATTTCCCAGTACTTCACTCTCTGGGATCAGGCAGGCACCCGGGTTATAAGGGGCAACCTGCTTGTCATACCAATTCGCGAGTCGCTCCTCTATGTTGAGCCAGTGTTCCTGCGGGCAGAGCAGCGCGACTCTCTGCCAGAGCTCAAGCGGGTTATCGTAGCCTTTGGGGAGAGGATTGCCATGGAGGAGACGCTGGATGCTGCAATAGAGAAGGTGTTCGGCAGGGCTCCGGAGGAGGTTGAAGAGGTGGCTCTACCACCCACCACCGGAGACAGGGAGGAAATAATAAGGCAGCTACTCCAGCACTACTCCGCCGCCAGGGAGGCGCTCCGCAACGAGGATTTAGTTGGCTTTGGAAAGGAGTTTGAAGCAATAGGCAGGCTACTTGAAGAGCTTGAAGGGAGGTAGCTGCATGCTATTTCTGCTACGCATCGCAATTTTTGCTCTCGCCTTGTTCCTGCTCTGGCGGATTCTGCGCGAATACTACGATACTCTGAAGGAACGACTGCCAAGAAGGGCGGAGAAGGGAAAGAAAGTGGTTGAGCCGAGGGTGGAGAGCTTCAAAAAGGGCGAGAAGATGGTCATGCGCATCTACCTGCCGGGCGTGACTTCTGAGAGGGATATAAGCCTGAGGATACTGCAGGAATCCATAGAGGTGCGCGCAGATGGCAGGCAAGAATCCTTCTTCAAAATTATACCCATAAATTCGAAAAACAGGGTGCACTCAAAAAAATTTGAGCCGCCAGTACTTGAAATAGAGATGGGGTAAAATAATAAAATAAAAAAGGGAGCTACCACCAGCTTATAACCTTGTCCGCTGCGAATATCTCATCCACAAGAGCGTCGTAGTCTTTATTCTTGTAAAGCTCAAAGATTTTCACATCGTGCTCCTTCTTGTGCACCTCTATTATCTCCTTCACCCTGTCGCTGGGCTCTGACCTGAGAATCTCCAGTATCTTCATCTACATCACCTCAGTAGGGTATAATCACATCGAACTCCAGCATCTTCTTTGCCATTTCCTCAACGCTCATCTCTTCGATGTACTCGCTCTTCTCGACGTTCTTTGGATTGTTGGAAACCACCAGCCCGTCGTTGTCTCTTATCCACTCCAGGTTCTCTGCTGTATCTCCGCGATCAACATCGTAGTCCACATCTATAATCATTAAGCTTGGGTCATTACCGCCGAGCATTGTTCCAAGGGCTGAGCGGCTTGCCTCTTCCTGAACATATCCATCCTCGCTATTGGTTATAAACACTACAGAGACCATCCTCTTCACCTCCTATAGCACCACATACCTATCCACATTCTTCAGCATGTCTGCATTGTAGTCCTGGCTACTCTTCTTTATCCCTTCTGGAACCTCGTCCTCCTTGAAACCAAGTTCCTCAAAGCTGTGGAGACACATCGCAACGTCTGCCCCTGCTTTGACCAGTTCCTTCGCCTGCTCTGTAGGAACAAGCTTAACCCCTGGACCTGTGAAGAAAACTCTAACCTCATGCCCCTTGGCTATTGCAGCCTTGGTCAGGCCCACCAAATCTTCCGCATGCCTGTCGGTGCACACAAATATGCCAAGCTTTCCCATGTCAATCACCGATTACAACTATGCTTGCTTTTATTTAAACTTTATTTTCACAAAAATCGAACTCTGTTCAGGTTGTGCTTTCGCTTATACTACGCTTGTGATTCTCCGTCCTGAAGTAAAATTTAAATATCTCAACCACGAGGACAAGGACGAGGTGGTAGGATGAAGCTGGGTGTCTTTATCAGTGACTTTAAATACGACGCAGAGCTTTTCGACCGCATAGCAAGCGATGAGACAGGCGTATTTCTGGTGCACGATGGGGTTTACAATGCCGTTGTTAAGGAGAACGGCAAACCCTCACCGCTTCTCGAGAAGGTGTCCAAAATCTTTGTGCTGAAGGACGACCTCAAGCTTCGCGGCTTCACCGAAGATGCCGTGCCAAGCAATGTGGAGGTTGTGGACTACGGTGATATTGTGGACAAGCTCATGGAAGAGTACAAGAGGGCGATATGGCTTTAAGGAGGAGGTAGGAGAATGGGAACCCTGACAATAGGACTTCTTACCAGACCGTACGGCTCAAAGAACATAGCTTTTGTTCTCAGGTTGGCGAAGGCTGCTCTGGAGAAGGGGCACAGTGTCAAGCTCTGGCTGAGTGGTGATGCAACCACGGTTGCGAAGAAAGGGCAGCACAAGTACCAGAAGAGCTTCAACTTCGAGGCAGACCTCAAGGAGCTTATAGAGAGGGGCCTCGAGGTGGTTAACTGCGAGAGCTGCGTTTACATCCGTGGAATAAACGATGAGGAGATGATTGACGGGGTGCAGGTAAAGACCATGACTTGGTTCATGGAGAACGCGCTCTCAAGCGATGCTGCGCTTATGATAGGAGAGGAGTGAAATGGCGGATAAGAGTGTATTCTTTCTGGTAAGGAAGACGTTCAAGGAGGAGGTTCCCAACACTGCCATTGACCACGCCCTCGGCTGCCTCACAGTGCTGGAGTTCGAGGTTGAGCCCATCGTAGCTTTCATTGAGGAAGGTGTGCTTAACTGCCTTCGCGGGCAGGATGGGCTAGGCACTTACGGCATTGAGAGCCCTGAGGACCGCATAAAGATGCTGCTTATGAGCGAGGTAAAGGTGCTCGCGTGCAAGGAGGACATGGAGCGCTATGGCATAACCGAAGATATGCTCTGCGATGCCAAGGAGTTCGACGTAGAAGAGACCATTCAGCCGGTGAGCTTCGAAGAAATCAAGAAGGGCATGGAAAGCGCAGACATGGTGATGGTTTTCTAAGCCCTCCAGGTTTTTTGCTTTTTGTGGAGATGCAACAGAAAAAGGGACTGTTAAAAAATAGTAAAGTATTTATATTAAATTTAAAAACATCTGAGTGAGGTGGTACTATGGGAGTCCTGGCAAACTTTGTTGTGAATGTGTTGCCGTATATAACCTTCATAGTTTTTGTCGTGGGGGTTATATACCGCATTGCGGTGTGGTGGAGCAGACCATCGCCGATACCCATTGCCGTCTTCCCGGGACAGCGAAGCGTTGGCAGCGCAATAGTGAGGGTGCTAAGCGATGTGATTTTCTTCCGCTCTCTGCTGCAGTTCAAGGGGAATCAGATCCTGTGGCTTGGCGCGTGGCTATTCCACATAAGCTTTGGCCTCATTCTGCTGCGCCACCTGCGATACTTCCTGGGTGCTGAGGCGGTGCCCGGCTGGGTGGCAGCGGTTCAGGGAATAGGCATAGCTGCTGCGCTTGTGATAAGCATACCCTTGCTCTACCTGCTGCTACGCAGGATAGTGCACGCGGACATAAAGTGGATTTCTACGCCCGCTGACTACTTCGTGCTTCTGCTGATACTCAGCGTGGTGCTCTCAGGGTTATACGCCAAGTACTTTGCCCGCCCCTTCGTGGTCGACGTTAAGTACGTGATACGCAGCTTGATGGCGCTCAAGCCAGTGGACCTAAGCACCGTGACCCTGAACACAGCATTCCTGGTGCACTTCTTCTTGGTGCAAGTGCTGGCGATGTACATACCCTTCAGCAAGGTGATGCACTTCGGCGGGATATTCTTCTCGCCCACGCGAACCCACCACTTCGGTGGTGAGGCGCACACCAAGCAGCTTGAGGAGGCGTGAGAATGGGAGAGGAGCTTGATAAAGTATATAATGTGGAGCTCAAGCCTGGCGCTGGCGAGAATTACGTTTGTCATCTCACAAAGCCAGAGTTCGCTGAGAAGATGGCCAACAAGATGCCCACCGAGCCCCTGCCAGACGACCAGATGGTGGAGGTAGCGTTAAAGCGCCTTGACCAGCTACGCAAGGAGAGGAAGAGCCTGCAGCTTTACCTTGACATATGCGTGCGCTGCGGTGCCTGCGTGAAGCAGTGCCACTACTTCCTTGGTACGGGTGACCCGAAAAATACGCCTGTGGGCAGGGCAGAACTCCTGCGCAAGGTTTACAGGGCGCACTTCACCATAAGCGGTAAGCTGTTTGGCTCGCTGGTGGGCGCCCAGAAGCTTACCCCTGAGGTTCTGAAGAACGAGTGGTACAAATACTTCTACCAGTGCTCAGAGTGCAGGCGCTGTTCAGTTTTCTGCCCCTACGGTATAGACCAGGCGGAAATAACGATGGCGGGCAGAGAGGTGCTGAACAGCGTGGGCCTAGCCACGAAATACATCACCCAGGTTATATCCCAGGTTTACAAGCACGGCAACAACCTTGGTATACCCGAGGCGGCGTTTAAGGCAAACTGTGAGTTCCTTGAGGAGGAGATTAAGGAGCTTACTGGAGTTGATGTGAAGATACCTGTGAACAAGGAGAAGGCGGAAATCCTCTACCTCCCTCCGAGCGCAGACCTCTTCACCAACACTGACACCATGATGGGCGTGGCCAAGGTGTTCCACGCCGTTGGTGCCGACTGGACAATGAGCACCTACGCCAGCGAGGCTGCCAACTTCGGTCTGTTCTTCAGCTACGACGATATCAAGGCGATAAACCTGCGCGTTGTTGAGGTTGCGAAGAAGATAGGCGCTAAGCTGGTGATCTTCGGTGAGTGTGGCCACGCATGGCGTGCTGCGAGGCAGTACATGGAGGCGATGAATGGCCCGTTGCCCTTCAAGTTCATGAATATTCTGGAGTACACCGCAGAGATGATACGCCAGGGCAAGCTCAAGTTAGACAAATCACGCAACGACGACGTTATCGTCACAATGCACGACCCATGCAACATGGCGAGAGCTGGTGACCTTGTGGAGGAGGGCAGATTCATAATTAAATCTGTGTGCAACAACTTCGTGGACATGGACCCCAATGCAATTAAGGAGAAGACCTTCTGCTGCGGTGGCGGCGGTGGCCTGCTCACAGAGGAGATAATGGAGCTCAGAATGAAGGGCGGCCTGCCGCGCGCAACGGCTGTGAAAGAGGTGGTCAAGTCGCACAACGTCAACTACCTCGCTGCTCCCTGCGCCATAGACAAGGCTCAGCTACCGCTGGTTATGGAGCATTATGAGATTCCAGTGCAGGTTGGCGGAATCCATGACCTGGTGGGCAAGGCGCTCATCCTTGAAGGTCAGGAAGAGTTCGAGGCAGAGCAGGCAGCAAAGGCAGAGGCTGAGGCAGCCGCTGCAGAGGGACCAAGCGTCTGCGGTCTGTGCGACGCGGAGTTCGCTACCATGGAAGAGTGCTGCGAGCACGCGGAGAAGGAGCACAAGATTTCAAAGGCGCAGTGCGACATGGCATGTGAGCCGAAAAAATGAAAGAGATTAGCGAAGCAACCTGGTTCACAGAGGTGACCTGTTCAAGTACACCCGTGGCGGTGCACTTCTACGCGGAGTGGTCGCCAGCGTGCAGGGACATAGAATGTCTGCTCGAGGAGTACGAGCAGCGTTTCGCGGGCAAGCTCAAGTTCGTGAAGATAGACATCGACGCGAATGAGGCGGTGCGTATTGCTAACAGGATAATTGCACCGCCCACCTTAATAATTTACTACAAAGGCATACCTGTGAACGGCGTACCCGGACCGCAGCCAAGATGGGTGTACGAGAACAGGATCCTTCGCGCTATTAGACTTTACGAGAGAAGGCTGAAAAATAAGATGGCAAACAGGAGGAGGTAAACATGAAAAAGGTGTTGATATTCATTGCGATGCTGGGCATCCTTCTGCTCAGCGGATGTGTGGCACCACCGGAGAAGCCTGTTAAGGATACGTCGCTGAAGGAGCATCCCTCGCCTAAGGTGGACATGGTATACTGGAAGGCGAACCACGGCAACGAGATCGCCAGCGGCAAGGCGAGCGAGGAGAACTGCAAGAACTGCCACCAGCCAGATAAGTTCTGCAACAAATGCCACGCCTACGTGGGAGTTAAGCTGATAGAGGGCGGCGCTCCCGCCGCTGCAGCACCTGCGCAGGAGGAGGTGGCTGAGGAGAAAGCGACTGAAGCCAAAGAGGAGGCAGGTGAAACAAAGGCAGCAGCGCTCCACGGCGAGGGCAAGTGCGATATGTGCCACGACGCTCCTACCTTAGCTGACATGCGCACAGGCTTGCACAAGCAGGCGTTTGAGAAGTTCGACGGGCACAAGAACTTCTGCAGTGAGTGTCACGATATCCAGACGACCTGCACCAAGTGCCACGAGCTTCCTGCAATAATGCAGTGAAGTTCTTTCCCCTCTCTTCTTCTTTTTTGGTTTAGTTTTAATCTATTAAAGAGATGCTTTTTCGGATAATTTCACTTTAGAGACTCTAGGTCTCCAATGTCGTAACGGAGGGAGATGTTCTACAGCTTTAGCTGGTTACTATCTTCGTATAATACATTACACCCTCAAATTCTCCTTATACTCAAGCAGCTTCTCCCCAAATATCAGCGTTACAATTGCCGTAAGGGCAAGGAGCGCAAAACCCGGGAGCACCTCCCTTAAGGGAACCGCTGGATTCGAGGCGAGCTTTGCAATAAGGTTTACTGGTGAAATTTCGTAAAGCGTATTTTTAAGGGAAACGGGGGCGAAAAAAGCGAGGGAGGCGACTATCAGCAACACCGTAACCCCGACGTTGGCATCCTTTATGCTGTCTGAGAGCGCGGAGAGAGCAACACCCAAGGCAATAAAGAGGATGTCAAGGAGGGCGAGCAGGAGTAAGAGCAGGGGGAGGTTGTACACGGGAATCCCTCTGAAAATAAGTAGCAGCGCCCAGAGCAGAGCCTGCACAAGGGCGATGCCAGCGATGGGCAGGGCTTTGCCCAGGATTATCTCGCGATAGCTCAGGGGCGCAACCACCAGCAGCTCGTAGGTTCTGCGCTCCTTCTCGCCCACAATCGCGTCGGTGGTCATGTTGGTTGCGAGAAAGGTGGGGAGAAGGAGAATAAAGGGCACAAGCAAGCCGTACATGAGTTCAACAAATTCCGCTGGTCTCTGAGATGGGCTGCCTACAATCTCAAGCTTAATTGGGTTAAGAATCGCCTCCGGAGAGCCCGCAAGCTTTGCCGCAGTCTCCCGCCTGAGGTTCTCCTCTAGCTTAACAATCGCCCTCGTTACAATTGCGTCTGCATAGCCAGATAATACGTTGGTGTTGTCTATGTAGAGCGTCAGCTCAGCTTTGCCCTGAGCTATTGCCGCGCTCAGATTCGCTGGTGCTACAAGCACAGCCACAAGGCGCTTTGTCTTCAACGCGCGCCAGTAATCTTCGTCCTCGCTGAGGCTCACAATTCTGAGGTTTTCAAGCTCCAGAAGCGACGCATCGCCCGCTATACCGAGGCTCACCTGCTGGGGTGGCACATACCTTTGCATCACCTCTGGGTTTGCGATTGATGTGTAGAGCAGAGCCACGAAGGTTACGCTCACAACAATAAAAAGCTGCACCACGAAGGCGAGGAGGTAGAGCCTCTCATTGAGAATGTCCTCAAGCTCCTTTCTTGCTAGGGCGAGGAGCCTCACAGCACCACCCCCGCAATTGCGATGTTGAAGAGGGCGTGAGCTGCTACAGCGAGGGTAAACAACGCAATGCCTACCCTTCCTCTGTGGTAGAGCCCCACGCCGGCTATAGAGCTTGCTGCGAGGTGCATTACAAGCGTTGTGGCAACCCTCTGGTAGAGCAGCGATGTGAAGGGTATTCTGAAGAGCATGCTGGCGAGCACGCCAGCTAGTAAAGTTTCCACGAGGAAGAATCCAGCTCCCGCTGTAGCTGCAATCAGCGCGATGCTCCTTATATTAACCCATTCCCGCTTTCTCCTGAGAATTAAAAATATAGGGAGCAGTTTTAGGCTCTCCTCGACTGCGGTGGAGATGAAAATCAGAAGATAGAGGCTTGGCAGAGAGTATCCAAGCAGCCAGATTAAACCCACTGCCACAGCCACTTCTATTGCCGCGGATGCCAAAAATACAGCCGGAGACAGGAGCAACGCAGTAGCTATGCCAGCTATGCGCGGGTGTTTATAGGCAAGCATCGCCTCTATGGCGTCTTCGAGGAGTTTTATCACGCTCGGTCTGGGTCCGAATATTACATCGTCACGATAGCTCAGTCTGGCGGCTACGCCAACGACGCTCAGAGCCGCTACGCTAAGCACACTGAGCAAAAGGGCAAAGGCACTGTTTGAGAATGTCTCACCCGAAACGGCCCGCGAGAGCAGGTTGAAGGGCACATAGGAGAAAAACTCCCTCGGGGAGAAGAACTCTATGGTAAGCGCATATATTAAGGCTACAAAGAGAGGAACGTAGAAAACCATTAGAGCTATGTTTGCCTCCTTGAGGTTTCGTGAGTATAAAGCGAGGGCGGTGGCGATGGCGATTACAAGAGCGTTAAGCGCGGCGAGCAGCAGAAAGGCTTCCACAGGCTTTGCAATAGGGATACCGATTGCTATAATGCCGACTATCCACACAGCACATTCTGCGGTGACAAAGCTCCAGAGGGAGAGAAACTTCCCAGCGATAATCTCGTACCTGTGGAAGGGCGCTGCAATGAGCGCTTCTATTGTCTTGCGATCCTTCTCACCCACTATCGCATCTATAACCAGCCCGCCGGACATGAAGAGGGGGAAGAAGAGCACTAAGGGCACGAGGTAGGCGAGGAAGAAGCTGGAAAACTGCTCACCTCCACGCTGCACCACCACTGGCTTGAGAAACTCCCTTTTGAGAGTAACTAAATTTCCCAAGTTTGCTCTCAACCTCTCCTGCCTCTCTCTTGAAAGTTCTGCGCTTGCCGCCTCAACACTCTCCCTCACCGCATCAAGAGCACTGGAGCTTTTCACTCTATCTGAGAGGAAGAGCCAGACCTCTTGCGCTGAGAGTTCGCTCTCCCTGTAATTTCGCGGAATTAGAAGGTAACCTGCAATTAACCCCTTGCTCAGCTCTTCATCAGGTGGCTTAGCGTATCGGTAAAGCTTCAGCCTCTCATTCCTCTCCAGAGATGCGAGAAGCACCTCGCAGTCGTCGCTCTCCACCACCACGCCAAGGGGAATAAACTCGCGCAGGGATGGTGTGGGAAGGGCGAGGTTACCCTCGGCGAAGAGATTTCCAAAGGCGGGAAGCAGCGCGAGAAGAAGCAGCGTCTGAGCAATGAAGGCGATCATAAATTTTCTGTTGCTCAGTATCTCCCACAGCTCCCGTTTTGCGATTGCGAGGACTCTCAACTCACAACCCCTCTTGTATACTTCAGGAAGACATCCTCAAGGGTTGGAGACTCATATCCCTCTTTTTTGAGTTCTGCCTTAAGCTTCTCAGGCTCACCCAAAGCTACAAGCTCGCCCCGCTGGAGTATCCCCAGCCTGTTGCACAGCTGCTCCGCCTCGGGCATGTAGTGGGTGCACAGCAACACAGTCTTCCTCCCGCGCAGGGAGGCGATGAACTCCCGTATCTCCCTCGCGGTTAGAGGGTCAAGCCCCATGGTGGGCTCGTCCAGAATAAGTATCTCCGGGTCGTGGAGAAGGGCGCGCGCTATTGCGATGCGCTGCCTCATACCCTTAGAAAAGGTGGCTATCCTCACGTCGGCTTTGTCCTGCATACCCACCATGGCGAGGAGCTCCTCTATCCTTGCCTCTGCATCCTCAACGCCGTAAAGCGAGGCAAAGAAGCGCAAAAGCTGCTTTGGGGTCATGCGTTCATAGAGGTTTGGCTCTTCTGGTAAGTAGCCGATGAGGCGCTTCACTTCAAGACTACGCTTTCCAACCTCCATGCCCGCGACGAGCACCCTTCCTGAGCTTGGTCTGAGGGCTCCGCATAGAATGCGAATCGCAGTGGTCTTGCCGGCACCGTTCGGTCCAACCAAACCAAAAATCTCCCCCTTCGCGATACTCAGTGTGAGCTCTCTAAGTGCCGTTAGGCTGCCAAACCTCTTTGTCACGCGCTCAAACTCGATCATCGCCTTTTTTTTCAAAGCTAACAACTATAACCTCCCCTTTCTTCTAAGCTGCCTTTCGTATATTTCTCTCAGAGTGCTCAGGGTATCAACCTCCTCCACACCCTTATCGCGGCGAAGGCGCTTAACGCGGGCAAATCGCAGCGCGAAGCCACTCTCATAGCGCGGAGAGCGCTGCACCTCATCGAAGGCTACCTCTACCACAAGCGTGGGGGTAACCCTAACCACGTTGCCCTCCTGGGCAATCTTATGCTTGAGAAGCTCTCGGGTTATCTCCTCCAGCATGGCTTCGCTCAAACCTTTAAAGGTCTTCCCAACCATCACAAAGCGCTCAGTAGCGTCGTCGCGTACCGCTAAATGAAGGTTGCTAAGCCAACCTCGCCGCTTACCGTGCCCCCACTCCGCGGCGATAACAGCGAGATCAAGGGTTACGAAGGGCTTTACCTTGAGCCACGCGCGGCTGCGCTTCCCTGGCTCATACTCTGCATCCAGCTTCTTCACCACGACGCCTTCATGACCCTCACTAAGGGCCTCTTCGTAGAATCGCTTGGCTTCAGCTACATCGTCGCTCACCACTTGCCTTGAGGCGAGAATTTCTCTACTGGCTATTTCCTCCAGCTTCGCCCACCTCTCCTTGTAAGCAATGTTGAGCAGGTCTGTGCCATTGATGTGCAGGATGTCAAAAAGGAAGAGCCTGAGCGCTGGCTTGACTTCTTTATCCATGGCAAAGGCACGCATGATGTCCTGAAAGGGTAGAGGTTTTCCATCTCTATCAAGCGCTATAACCTCGCCCTCCACCACAAGCTGCTCCGCTTCAAGCTGCGCTATGGTGCTCCTAACCTCCTCCAGGCTTAGCTCGCGCAGCCTTCGCGAGAATATTTTCACCTTATTGCGACGCTTGTGAATCTGCACCCTCGCTCCGTCGTATTTATACTCCAGTGCCACCTCGCCTTGTAAGGCTTCTTCGATGCTTGCCGCAGACTCCGCGAGCATGGGCTTAATTGGAGTAAAAAGCCTTATCTTTGCCTCGGGCAGCCTGCCTTTGCGAGCAAGCATGTCTGCAACTTCGCTCAGGTCGCTGAGCAGCGCATGGGCGAGGCGCACATTCTCCGGCTTTGCTCTGAATGCCCTCGCTATAGCTTCCACCATTAAACCCTCGTTTACGCCAGTTCGCATCTCCCCGAGAATGCTCCTCGCAAGGTATCTCACCTCCCTATCGCTAGCTCTTGAAAAGAGCCCCAGAAGCAGAGCCTCTTTCTTTTTCCGTGACCCTTCTCCGTGGAGTGCCGCTACCCTCTGAAGTGCCTCCAATACTTCTGAAATGGTTAATGGTGAGCTAACCAGGGTTGTCTGAGACTTTGAAGCCAGGTTTTTAAGCGTAGTCCATCCGACTTCAAGCGGGGCATTAGTAAGCTTCCCCCCGAGGAGGAGCCTCACCGCTGGGGCGACCTCATCTTTCTCCAGCGATGCGAAAAAGGAAGCGAGGATTCTGAGCTTCTCAAGCCTTGAGCTGTGCTGTGAAAGCTTCTCCGCGACCTCCGCAAGCCTCGCGTAGGGGGTGGGCATGGTTTACCTCATTTATTTTCTTTCTACAAAAACCTCTTCTTAACTCTCTTCAAGAGCTTTGCTTTTCCTGGGAACATCGAAAAAGTCCATAATATCTGTCCTTTTAAAGATAATTCTCTCCTTAAAACATCGCTGAAGTTTTCATTATCTTTTTTAATGCTGGATATCAAATTGTAAACGTCTTCTTTCATTGTTATGGTTTTTAAACCCATAAGTGCATGAATGTAATTTATCAATTTAAAATTTTTTATGAGGTTCTGTACTCAGTCTAGGAAATGTTGCCTCCGGCTTGGCGGAGGTCTTGGAGAATATCAGGCATTAAGGCGGCGTCAATAATTTTTTCCTTGTTATTCATAACCATTTTTTAAAATTAATAGAGGAATTGTATGAGCAGAAGAATAATTTTAGTCGCTTTTGCGCTTCTGCTGCTCCTTTCGGGATGCACCTCTGAGAAGAAGGAGTACGGTAAGCATTCCGGGGGGGAGGTTCAGGACTTGGAGCCCCAGATATCTGAGTTTAAAATAGAAGAGATACTCATAAATGCTCAAAAACTGGACAACCAGTTTGTCTCCACAAGGGGGGTGGTAATGGAAACGGTGCAGACCCATAGCTATACCTATGCCAGAGTTAAGGACGATACAGGCGAAATTTGGGTCGCAGGACCAAAGACTCAGATCAAATCTGGAGAAGAGGTGGAGCTTTATGACGCCCTTGTGCTTCTTAATTTCAACTCTCCTGCCCTGAATAAAACCCTGGATGTTATTCTCATGGTACAGAGTTTTACCTCAGGAGAACCCTTCTCCTTCCATGGCTCCACCAACAGCAGGGCACCTCCTGCGAATATCTCTGTGGAGAAGCTGGAGGGTGGCTACACTGTGGCTGAGATTCTCTCAAGAAGCGAGGAGCTTTCTGGTAAGGAGGTTAGGCTCAGAGCGGTTGTTACAAAGGTGCTTCCCAACATTCTGGACAAAACCTGGATACACCTTCAGGATGGCACAGTAAACAACGCCACGGGAGAGGATGAGCTGACGGTAACCTACTCTGGGAGTGAGGAGTTCAAGGTTGGTGACGTTGTTGTGGTGAGTGGAGTGCTCAAGACCAACGTTGATATAGGCTCTGGCTACTTCTTTAAGGTGCTGATTGAAGATGCAGATATAGAAAGAGAGGGGGCGTAATTTAAACCGAGGGTAGCACTTTTAAATTTTACAGCGCTCTCGGGAAAAGTGCATATGCTCCACATGAAGAGGAAGTTGCGTTAGAGCAATCTTTAAAACAAGCTAGGCAGAGGGTTATGTATGCTCTTTGCTCACCTCGCAGACACCCACTTGGGCTACAGGCAGTACAATCTGGATGAAAGGGAGGAGGACTTCTACGCAGCCTTCGACGAGGCTGTTGATAAGATAATTCGCGAAGGCTGCGAATTTGTGCTCCACAGCGGCGACCTCTTCGACGAGCCCAGACCGCATGTTAAAGCCCTTGTGCGAGTGCGCGAAGCCATAGAGAGGCTTACCGACGCCGGGATAAAGTTTTACTGCATCGCGGGCAATCACGACATGCTCATGCGGCGCGGCGCTGTTCCACCCCAGAAGCTCTACCGCGAGGTTGAGTTTCTAACTCCAGTGAAGCCCTTTCGAGTGCAAGGCGATGTTTTCATCGCCGGCTTGCCCTACTTCTCCAAGATTCACCGCAAAGTTTTGCTTGAGAAGCTTTCGCAGCTCGAACGGAAGGCAGAAGATTTTGAAACCAGGGTGCTAGCCCTACATCAGGGCATTAAAAAGTACTTTGACCTGGAGTATGAGGTGGACCTCGCTGACCTGCCGAAAAACTTTCACTACTATGCGTTGGGGCATCTGCATAAAAAAATAATCGACACCTTTGGTGAGGGGGTGCTTGCCTATCCTGGCTCAACCGAGATATGGAGGAGCGATGAAATCAGAGAATACGAGAGGAACGGGAAGGGGTTTTACATTGTTGACACCGAGGAAATCGTGTCTGAGAGCATAAGATGGGTCCCCCTTGAGAGGGTACGCCCCTTTAGAAGGATAGAGATTGAGCGGGTTGAGGACATTTCCGCAGTGGCGAAGACGCTTGGAGATGGAAAACCAGTACTGCGCATCGAGGTTCGCTGCCCCTCTCATGAGTTCCAGAGGATTTATAACAGGATAATTGCTGAGCTGGGAGATAAGGCGTTATATATAGACGTGAAGAAGCGCAGTCCAGGTGAGGAGGTTAAAACTCGAGAGGTTAGGAGGATAAGTGTAGAGCAGCTTATCCGGGAGAGCATGAGGGAGCACTCCAGCAGGGAGCAGGAGCTGGCTGTGGAACTTTTCAGACTTCTGGCAAAGGGCGAAGTTGAGGCAGCGCTACAGATTGCGCGCGAGTTCTTTGAGCACTCCTATGAAGGCGGGCACTTAGCTTCGGACCAACCTGCCTCAAAAGGGCAGCTCAGCTTGGAGGGTTTCAAATGATTGTGGAAGAGGTGTACCTCAGGGACTTCAGGTCCCATGGTGCAACCAAGGTTAAATTCAATGATGGAATTACAGTTATAGTGGGGGAGAACGGCTCTGGAAAAACCACTCTACTAGAGGCGATCAACTTTGCACTTTTTAAAAACTCAAGCGTTGGCGTTGACAATTTGATAAGGCGAGGTGCTGAGGAGGTGCAGGTCAGCCTTGTATTTCATGAGGGTGGGAGGAGGTACAGGGTTGTGAGGAGGCGTAAGCAGGGCAGAGCTTCGGGGAGTTCACTTTACGAGCTTAAGGATGGAGATGAGGTACTCATTGCAAAGGGCGAGGTGGAGGTAACTCGCGAGATAGAGCGCATCCTGGGAATAAATGCGGAGCTGTTCACAAGCGCTATTTACATTCGCCAGGGCGATATTGACGCCCTCCTCTCCGCTCAGCCCTCTGTGAGGAAGAGGGTAATAGGCAAGCTTCTTGGTGCTGAGGACATGGAAAGGGCTTACACCTCTATGCTTGAGGTGGTAAAGGAGTTTGAGATGCGCCTGGCAGCGCTGAAAAATGTGGACGCTGAGCTTAAGTTGGCAAGAGAGAAGCTCGCGGAGAGGCGTGCTGAGATCGAGAAGCTCGAGCGCCTGCTTGAGGAGGGGCGAGAGGCACGGGATGAGGTTGCGCGCTCTCTTACAGAAGTGGAGGAGGAGTTGAAGAGGCTTGAGGAGGGGCTTCGTTTAGTGCAGAGCAGGAGAGTGCTGAAGAAGGAGCGTGCCCATCTCCTGGAAAAGCTGGAAAGGCTAAAGCACTACTCTGCGAGATTGGAGGCGGTGAGGGAAAAGGGAGAAAGATACCTGGCGCTGGAGGCTGAGCTGGCTGAGCTGAGGAAGAGGGAGAAGAGGCTCTCAGTGCTGGAGGCTCTGCTAAAGACTAAAAGGAAAGAGGAGGAAGAGGCAGAAGCAAAGCTTGCAGAGGCTGAGGGTTACATTGAGAATGCCCTCAGGGCTGCAGGCAAAGCGCTGGGCGTTCCTGCGTTGACCTTAGAGAACCTCGAGGCAATGCTGGAGTGCAGGCTTCAGGAGCTTAAGGAGACGCAGGACAGCATTAGGCAGGAGATGGAGGCAACCGCCAAGGAGGCGGCAAAGCTTCGCGGAAGGGCGAGGGAAATTGAGAAGGCTCTGAAAGATTTGTTATCAGCAAAGAGCCACTGCCCTGTGTGCTCGAGCCCCTTGAGCCAGGAGAGGAAGGCAGAGCTGAGCCGGCAATATAAACTCAAGGTTGAGGAGGCGCTGCGCAAAGCGGAAGCGCTGGAGAGGGAGCTTGAGGACAGGAGGTATGAGCTTGGCTACGTGGAGAAGAAGCTGGCAGAAGCGAACAGGATTAGTGGAGAGCTTTCGGTTATCAGGAGGAGGGAGATGGAGAGGCAGAGGCTAAGGCAAAAGCTTGTGGAGCTGGAAGAAGAGCTTAAGAAGCTGGAAGAGGAGCGCCGCCTCCTTGAACCTCTCGCTGAAGATGTGGGGAGGGTTGAGAGGGAAAAAGCCTCGCTTGCCGAGGCGTATGAAGAGTATATAGAGGCGCGCGGATACCTCAGGAGTCACGCTCATGAAAAGGAGGAGATTGAGAAGAAACTTGAGGAGATTGAAGAAGAGCTTGCCCGCATTGATGAGTCGCTGAGGATGCTTCAGGAAAGGTTTGGCTATGAGGTTTCTGAGGAACACCACGTCCGTGTAAAGCAAAAGCGTGAGGAGATGCAGAGGAATCTCACAGAGCTTGAGAAGCGCATAAGCGCTGGCGAGGAGGCGGTAAAGCGTGTGAAAGGCGAGATTCAGGAGCTTGAAGCTGAGATAAACGCGCTAAAAGAAAAGCTACTGGAAAAGGAGAGGCTTGAGAAGTTTGTGGCACTTCTTAAAAAGATACGCAGCCTCTTCCACCGTGATAACCTGCAGAGGGAGCTTCGGAGACGAGCTCTGCCGCTGATAGAGCAGTACACCCGCGAAGTGTTTGAGGAGTTTAACCTTCCCTATAGTGAGCTTACCCTGAGCGAGGACTTCAGCATTACCCTCTTTGGGCCTCTGGGTGAGGAGAGCGCTGACATGCTAAGCGGCGGCGAGCGAATTGCCCTCGCATTAGCACTACGCCTGGGTATAGCAAAAGCTTTGTCTGGCAGCGCCATGGAGATGATAATGCTGGACGAACCCACGATTCACCTCGATGCCCAACGCAGGCAGGAGCTGGTGGAGATAATCAAGAAGCTCTCCTCAATACCGCAAACGATAGTGGTAACCCACGACAAGGAGTTCGAGCAGGCGGCGGACAAGCTTCTGGTGGTGGAGAAGAAGGC
>MTMD02000012.1 GCA_002010065.2 Candidatus Pyrohabitans jungbluthii
GCTAGCTTTTTCATATCATCAAGTTTGAAACTCCTAAAAGCGTCATGGTCTGTAACCAAGACTATGCAATCTGCATCTCTAAAAATCTCCATAGGCTCTGCATATTTTGCACCTTTATTTGCGGTTTCTTCCGCGCTTACATAGGGGTCGTAGGCATACACCCTGGCATTCATCTCTCTAAGCTCGCGGATAATTATCTCGCTTGGAGTATTTCTTACATCGCCGGTGTTCTTCTTGTAGGAAACTCCCAAAATCACTACCTTAGAGCCATTGACAGGTTTTTTCAACCGATTAAGCCCCTTAACTATGAGATTAACTACATGCAGTGGCATGGAATCGTTGACACTTCTGCCAGCGAGGATAACTTTAGGATGAAAGCCCAGCTGCTGTGCCTTAAATGTGAGATAATATGGGTCAACAGGCAGGCAGTGACCACCTACACCGGCGCCGGGATAGTATTTAACGAAGTTCCACTTCGTTGCCGCCGCCTCGATTACTTCATAAACGTCGACGCCCAAACGTTCGAAAATCAGAGCAAGTTCGTTCATTAAAGCTATGTTCAAATCTCTCTGAATGTTCTCAATAATTTTAGCTGCTTCGGCGGTTCTGATATTATTAACCTTATAAACATCCTTGGCTATGAGTCTGTAAAGTTCTGCCGTTATTTCAAGCCATTTCTCATTAATCGCCCCCACTACGCGCACAACCTTATCCACAGTATGCTCCGGATCACCAGGATTGTACCTCTCTGGAACGTAAGCTAAGCCGAAATCTTCACCTGCTTTTAGACCTGTACTCTCAAGCACAGGCTTAAGGTCGGCTTCTGTACATGTGGGATGTACTGTGCTTTCAAGTACCACAAGTTTGTTCTTGGTTAAGCCCTTTGCTATGGTCTCTCCAGCATTGAGTACGGCACGTAAATCTGGAATCTTTTCCTCAGTCACTGGTGTGGGAACGCAAATTATCGCTACATCGCTCTTTCTTGCTGCTTCAATGCCGTCAATGGTGGCGGTAAAATGTCCAGCTTT
This sequence comes from Candidatus Pyrohabitans jungbluthii, assembly GCA_002010065.2. GTDB lineage: Archaea > Hydrothermarchaeota > Hydrothermarchaeia > Hydrothermarchaeales > BMS3B > Pyrohabitans > Pyrohabitans jungbluthii. Next base: position 1,029 of record MTMD02000012.1, read on the forward strand.
TAAAGCTTTATTGAGAGCGTCATCAATATCAAGCTCCCTCAGGTGGGATTCGCCATTATTCAGCTTTTCCACGATGCTTCTATTTAAATCTACTCCAATTACCTTAAAACCTTTGGTTGCAAACTCCAAAGCGGTGGGCAAACCCACATAGCCAAGACCATAGACCGCAATGGTTAATTTTCGTCTTTTTATCTTATTTAGGATATCCATTTCACACACCACAGCCTAAATTTACTACAAAAAATTTTGTTTGTGTGATAGATTCTTCGCGTATTTGTATGGTTATGCCGGTGATTAATGCTTTTTTCATTCCGATACTTCTCTGGTTTGCCTGTTGTTACCCTACTTTAGCAGCTCCTCTTCAACTTCTTTGCTGAATAGATAGCCGTCCTTTTCCTTCAGGTCGGATATTATCTGAGCTATATCATCGCTTTTCAAAATGCCTCTCTTTTTACACGCAAAAAGCAGCTCCGGAATGTTAAACGATGTTACATTCTCATTTGAAGCTGCTTTTTCTGCTTTCCTATCTTCTATAAATACAATTTTCCCCTCAGATGCAGCGATTACACTCAATTCACCGGACCCAAGCTCAGGATATTTATTTTTTAACTCAGAAATGTCAGTAGATTCCAATATCTCAATATCTTTTTCTTTCATAGCTTTTACCAGTGGTTTAATCAGGTTTTTGCACCTGCTTATCTCATCATACACTTCAGCGGTTAGAAATATTCTTTCAACAAAATTGAAAACCAGGTCGATGCGGTTTATTTTAAGCAGAGCGCTGAGAAAACCCGTGTCTACTACAGCATACTTAGGAGTTTCTCTGTCTTCTCCTTCAGTTCCTCTGCGGATTCCGGACCCCTCCTTATTGGAATGTTGTTTCTGATCAGAAGCTCTTTCATCTCCTCATAGGACAGTCTGGCTATCTCAGAAGCCTTCCCCAAGCTGATTTTCCCTTCTCTATAAAGCTCCATGGCAACTTTTTCCCGCAGGTCTTTATTTGTCAGCAGAAACAGATCCATCGCTTCATTCAGCAGCTTCTCTCTGTTGTAGCCGAGTTTTGAAATAGCATTAAGTATATATTCCACCTCTGTGCTCATTCTGATTCCACCACTTAAATTATTATTTATTAACGTAACCATGAAAAAGTAAATTATTCAACCGATTCTCCGCGTATTGAAGGTGCTGGCTCTACGAACGATGCTATGCACCCTTGCTGAGAAGAAGCTCCGCAAGGTAGCTTCCATCTTGCCCGGTTATGCCGGTGATTAATGCTTTTTTCATTCTATCCCTCTTGGTTTCTTACTGGAGAACAATTCTATTTCAGAACATCAAGATTCAAATCTCTAAAGAGTTTTACATCAAGATTATATTCCGCAGAGAATGGGGTAAGCTTATCGTACAAAGGCTTATCGTTTGTGATCAGGGTGGTACCGTACAGTATAGACGTTATCGCTATAAGGTTGTCAAAACCTCCTGCTTAATTTTCACGGCGTAGTCTAGGACTCTTTCTTTTAAATCGGAATCAAAAAGGACGACCTCTGCAGAATCTTCTATCTCCACAGCGGCATCTTTCCCAAATTCTTCTTTTCCGGTGAGCAGCGATACCACCGATGCAACTTCCACGATTACAACAAAGGGAAGTATCAGTCTATGCTCTCCGGTTATTATAGCCTCGTAAAGCTCCTTAGCTTTGATATGCAGATCTTCCACTCTTCATGCTTCTTTTTGTTTTTATGCAGAGGTGGAACAAAGGCATAGACCAGCACATTACTGTCCAGGGTTATGTCCATTTAGTATTGCACCTTCAAATGCACCAGGTCATTTCTCGGCTATTTTTCTGTCTCTTTTTTATCTCTAGGCTCTTAATGGCTTTCAACGCTCCACCTAAATCCCCATAGTTTTCGGTTAATGCTGACGATACCCCAAGCTACCCCCGCCCCAGCCTCTTATCATCCCCCCGTCCCGCATTCGGGGTCAATTCAGCTGGAGAGGAAAGATTTCACGAAGCTCGGTGAAAGTGAGGAGTACTTCCTCACAGCCTTGATGAACGCCGCTTTTTGAGTGGTAAAGGTCATGAAGTAATCATCGTCAAAGCCTTCGACTTTTTCGAGTTCTTTGAGGATGAGTCTTATCTGGGCGTCGGAGAGTAGCTTCTCCCCGCGGTAATTCTTCATCTCCGCCAGCACATTGGCGAAGTAGCCCAGCTTCTTTGCTTTATCCGGGGAGATGTTCTTGATGTATCCGCACTCCCGGCATGCAGGGTGAGGTGCTATTAAGCCATTGTGCGCGGGTAGGTAGTGCCTCTCATGGGAGTCGCGGTGCTCGCATGCCATCATGGTAAAGTTGATGAAGGGGAATATAAGCTTAACTCTCCGGGGCGGTGGTTAGCTGCGCGCTCTCCCGGCATGCAGAATGAAGTGGTAAAGAAGGAACTCTTTTTGTCTATATTCAGAGTTTTAGATATTTCTTTACAGCTTCGATGACAATATCGATTTCCTCCACCACCCTGCCCCTCATTGGTGATTCCTCAAAGACCCATTCTTTTCCCGTCCTTTTTTGAAAATGGTGCGGGTAGCTATCCAAATTTCTGATTTCGTCAATTTTCTCATGAGGGTAGTCGTCCCAGCCTATAACTCGCTTATCTCCCTCCCAAGGCAGAGTTAAATCAACCAGACCATAAGAGTAGCTCCCTGTGGTTGGATCATAGTATATCTCCAGGAAGAGGGTTTCACTCACAAAGGCACGGATTTTCGCTCCCACAACTTTGACTTCCAGAAAAATACCGCTCTCTTCCAGCTTCTTCTTAACATCTCTGTACCAAGGCATTAAATCGACTCCAGGAGGCGTGCAAGCTCCCTGAGCTCATGTCTTATCGCCCGCCACTCCAGCAGGTCGTTATATGCCTTGTGGTCTTCGGGAGGTATCCCTTTTTCTTTTATTATGTCTTCTAATTTTTCGAGGGAGCCGTATTTCTCTGTGAGTCTTTTTTCTGCCAGCTTTAATTCTACCATTCTCTCGTTTATTTTGGTAATTACTCCTGTTAATACGACATCTTCCTCTGATGATGGGAGAATTTCCAGAGCCCTTGAGAGTACGCCCTTCACCCTTGCTCCAGTGCCCATATGTATTGAAAGAGATGTTTAACTAATATAATTCTTTTGCATCATACCAAGCAATGTTCACAGCTTAATCATTTATTGCCTAAGGCAACATCGCGAGCGGTGTAACCCATGAGCGCCCTCAATTAGCATCTACCATACTCGTCTTCCAAGCGTATTATATCGTCTTCCTCGATGTACTCGCCTGTCTGGATCTCAATCAGGTGAAGGTCAACTTTGCCCGGGTTCTCAAGGCGGTGCACCGTCGACTTGGGGATGTAGATGCTCTCATTTTCATGGACGTAGTGCTCCTCCTCGCCCTTAATCACCCTCGCGGTGCCCTTCACCACAACCCAGTGCTCCGCTCTGTGGTGGTGCATCTGCAGCGAGATGCTCTTCCCCGGGTATATGCACAGGCGCTTAACCTTATAGCGCTCTCCCTCCTCGAGAAGGGTGTAGTATCCCCACGGGCGGTGCACAGTTTTGTGGATAATCGCCTCGCTTCTGCCCTGCTGCTTGAGAAGCTTTGCTATCTCACCCACGCGCTCGCTCATTTCGCGAGAAGCGACGAGCAGCGCGTCCTTCGTATCCACGATTACCAGGTCCTCTACGCCCAGCGTTGCTACAAGGCGGTCGTCGCCGTAAATCAGGCAGGAGGAGGTATCTATTGCCAGGACGTCCCCCTTAACAGCATTACCCCTGCGGTCCTTCTTCATTATCGCATAGACGCTCTCCCAGCTTCCTATATCCTGCCATTCGCCGGAGTAGGGCACAACCGCGGCACGGGAAGACTTCTCCATTATTGCATAATCGATGGAAATCGCAGGGATAGAGGCGTAGTTTTCAAGCATGGCGGAGTAGCTCTTCATGTGCTCTGCAATGCTTGGAGCGTGGTGATGAAATTCTTCTATCAGCAGCTCCGGCGAGAATAGGAAGATGCCGGAGTTCCACAGGTAGCCGAGCTTCAGAAACTCCTCGGCTTTTTCCCTGCTGGGCTTTTCGATGAAGCGCTCCACCTTATAGCCAACTTCGAGCTTCTCCCCGGGCTTTATGTATCCGTAGCCCGTTGCGGGAAAGCTTGGCTTTATGCCAAAGGTTACCACGTAGCTAGAGCACAGCCTCTCCGCCTCTTTAACGGTGGTGAAAAATTCACTGCTCAGCACGTGGTCAGAGGGCATGACCACAAAGCTCTCGTTGCCGTAGTTTTCTTTTATGTAGAGGGCTGCCAGCGCAATTGCCGGGGCGGTGTTTCTGCGCCGGGGCTCGCGTATTATCATATTCTCAGGCACAATATCTCTGAGCTCATCCCTCACGTAGAAGAACTGCTCGTTGTTGGTGAGCACCAGAATCTCGCTGAAGTGCTCCCCCGCGCGCTCCACAGCCTGGCGCAGAAGGCTCTCTTTGCCATTAAGGGCGAGGAACTGCTTCGGATAGAGCTCCCTGCTCAGCGGCCACAGGCGCGTACCTGAGCCGCCGGCGAGAATTGCACATATCATTGCACTCACCACCCATAGTTTATTTTAAAGGGTTAATAAATACTGCGATGCCCTCCCCGATTAGTTTTTCATTTCCTTCCATTCTCCTCTATGTAGTGGGCGAAGAAGGCTGCAAAAACGCCAACGAAGAGGCCGAGCACGCCAGCTACGGCGATATTGAGAAGCCTGTTGGGTCCCACAGGACTGCGGGGCTCCACCGCCTTTTCAACAATGCGCAGCGACTTCAGCTGCTCCTCCTTGGCGATTCTCGCCTCCTGGAGCTTCTGGGAGAGGAAGGAGTAGGTATCCTCCAGGGTTTTTATATCCCTGTCAAGCTGCTGGAGGGTGGTCTTAATCTCCTGCAGCTTTGCCTCCTTCTCGTCGATCTCCTTCTTAAGCTGGGCGGTCTCCTCCTCCAGGTAGGCGACGGAGGCGCGGAGGGTTTTCACAGAGACGCGAATATCTGCGAGGTAGTCTTCAAGGGAGAGGTAAACCTTGTTCTCAATTGCAATCTGCAGCAGTATTGACTCGTCCAGCTTTGAAGATGTGCTCCTGCCGGAAAGCTCCTTCTCTAGGGCGGAAAGCTTCTCCTCCTGGGCTGCGAGCGTAGCGCTTTTATTGTGAAGCTGTGAGAGCTGGTTCTTGTACACCGCGGTAAGCGCTGCGAGCTCACTCTCGAGGGTTGTGGTGGGGTTTGCCTTGATCAGCTCAAGCCTCTGCTGCTCCTTCTCCTTCAGTTCTTCACTGACCTCCTCATAGCGAGCGGCGATAAACTCGTAGCTCTGGGCTGTGCTCGAGGCAAAGAGGTCTGCGTTCTTCTCTATAAAAATCTCTGCCCAGGTGTCAGCTATTGCTTTGATAGTCGCTGGATCGCTGCCCCTAACCTTCATTGTTAGCAGCACCGTCTTTGCCTGGGTGGGAGATGCTCTCTTATCTTTAAAAATCTCCAGCTTTGGCTCCATTTGCCTTCTCAGCGCCTCAGGGGGAAGGGGTCTGCCATCGGCACTCTTAAGGTCCAGCCTGTCTATAATCTCCACTAGGAGGTCGTTGCTGAGGGCGAGTTTTTCGTATATCGCCGGGGTGAAGAGGGTGGATTCACCAGCTTTTTCGCCCAGCATCTCGGATATGGGCGGAGAGATTAAAACGCTTGTGGTGGTTTCATACTGATTCTGGAGCATGAAGAAGGAGAATATCGCAGAGGAGAAAACAGCTGCTAAGAATACCGCAATAACAATGTGCTTCTTTTTCCAGAGCACTTCCAGGTAATCCCGCAAATCAATCTCGTACTCCTCCTCCATGGGCTCTGATATGCACCGGAGGTTTAAAAAACTTTGCCTTCATCGCGTGGAAATGCCAAAAACAGGAATAAAATGTGGCAGGGGTATGCCCCCGCCGGGATTTGAACCCGGGCCTAGACCTCCGCAGGGTCCCGTTCTATCCAAGCTATACTACGGGGGCTTCCAGCAATAAGCGCAGCGTAACTTCGTCACCCTATCCTGATGGATAGGGTAACCTTATTAATATTTTCTTAATATCTCCGCCAGCTCCTCCATATCTTTGAGGTTGGCGTAGCTGGTGAAGTCCAGGCTGAGGGGCGAGATTGAGATACACTTCTCCACCCGCACAGCATGCACGTCGGTACCCGGTTCGGAGTCGTAAATGGGGTCGCCGTCTATCCAGAAGTACGTCCTGCCTCTGGGATCGCGGCGCTTCTGCAAACGGGTGGTGTACATCCTCCTCGCCAGGCGGGTAACCCTCACCCCACCTTTTGGCTCTTCTGGCACGTTAATGTTAAGAAGGTCAACCCCTCTGGGCAGACTCCGGGCGAGCACATATTCTGCGCACTTTCTGAGCACCTTTATACCCCAGGTGAAGTCCACCTCGGGCTGAATCTGCTCAAACTTTATCCTGCTCTCCGCATGCAGGGAAATTGCAATAGAGGGTATGCCTTGGCTTGCGCCCTCCATGGCAGCGCCCACAGTACCACTCGTCGTGGCCTCGCAGCTCATGTTCTCCCCTATATTTATTCCAGAAACCAGGAGGTCTGGCTTCTCGCCGAGTACGCCGTACATTCCCACGATAACCGCGTCCACGGGGGTGCCGTCTATCGCATATGCGCGTGCGCCGTCGATGTTGGCTTGAGAAATGCTCACCGGCGAAAACAGAGACATGCTTCTCCCAACTCCGCTCTTCTGCGTCGCAGGAGCTACCGCTGTTATCTCTCCCAGCCCTTCCAGTGCCTTAACCGCCGCTTTTAGTCCAGGTGAGTTTATGCCGTCGTCGTTGACCACTAGAATTTTCTTCATAACCCTTCTCCCGCCTCCTAACGTCGTGCGATAAAAATTTACAGGCGTTAACTCTCCTATAATCATCTGCTACCTGCGGGGGTAGCCAAGCGGTCAAAGGCGCCAGATTCAGGGTCTGGTCCCTAAGTGGGTTCGAGGGTTCAAATCCCTTCCCCCGCATATCCAGGGGAGGGGTACTCCCCTCCCTTTAGGTTAGCCCCACCCCTTAAGGATACGAGGGAAAAACACTAAGGAAGCATAGCGGTATTGTAAGATACCGCGATATGATGATCAAACTTTCTGAAGTTTGGTTCTGAATCCCTTCCCCCGCACTACTTTTCCGCTGTTAAATTGGGATTGGAAAAACCGGGGTGAGAAATATTAATATATCACCATGTTGGAAAATATTCAAGATCGACAGTGAAATCGCATGAGCGGGCATAAATTGGGCATTATGAAATCCTTGAAGGCGCTCTCTCCTATCAAAATCACAGCCATATACATGCTGGTGGGGGGACTGTGGATACTGTTATCAGACAGACTGCTGGTCGCTTTTGTCAGGGATCCAGAGGTACTCACGCATATGCAGACTCTTAAGGGCTGGATCTACGTTGCTGTTACAGCAGTGCTTCTATATCTGCTAATCAGCTACAATACGATGGTTATACGGCACTCGGAGCAGGCAATGCGGGAGAGTGAAGAAAGATACCGTCAGACTGTGGAAAATTCGCCAAACCCGATTTTCTCTGTTGACAGGGAGGGTGTTATACAGTCGTGGAATAAGGCATGTGAAAATATCTTTCAATACAGCAGAAAGGAGGTAATTGGTGCGAAGTATCACATGCTCTTGAACCCGGAGGAGCGCCGCACCATCGAGGGTATGTTGAACCAGGTATTTGAGGAGAAACGTTCATTCAGCAACGTAGAGATTTCATACAGGTGCAGGGACGGAACAGAACGTTTCATGGTTTCCCGATTGTACCCTCTGCTGGATTATGAGGGGTGGGTTAAGGCATGTGTTTTTGCCAATACAGACGTTACAGAACGCAAACGTGCTGAGGAGGAATTGAAGAGGGCCTATGAAAAACTTCAGCGTGCCCACGAGGAACTTAAAACACTGGATGAGATGAAGAGCAACATAATCGCCAACGTAAGCCACGAGCTGCGCACCCCCATAACTATTGCAAAGGGTGCCATAGAACTGGTAATGGATGAGAAGGATCAGAAAAAGAGGAAGGAGCTTTTGAAAATTGCCCTTAATGCGCTTTTGCGCCAGAACTTTATAGTAGAAGACCTGCTACAGGCAGCGAGGCTTGAGAGGGGTGAGATGAAGCTCGAAAAAGTGGATATGGCTAATCTAATAAACCGAGTGACTGAGGAGTTCAGACCCATGCTGATGAAGAATAACATACAGATGGAGAAGAACGTTGAAGAGGGTCTGTTTGCAACCGCGGACCCAAACCAAATAGAGCACGTGCTAAGAAACCTGATAACCAATGCCATAAAATTCAACAAACCTGGGGGAAGTGTCATCATCGAGGCACAGAAAAGGGGGGATATGGTAGAGGTGTGTGTGAGCGACACTGGAATAGGGATACCAGAAGATCAGCAGGAGAAGATATTTGAGCGCTTCTATCAGGTGGACTCCTCGCCATCAAGGCGGTACGGAGGCACAGGAATGGGACTGGCGATTGTGAAAGAAATAGTAGAAGCTCATGGGGGAAAAGTAACTGTAGAGAGCAGGCCTGGGGAAGGTAGCAGGTTCTGTTTCACGGTGCCAGCTGCAAGATGGGAGGAGTGATACTGACGGAGGTGCTTCTTATTGACGACGAGCCTGAGATAAAAAGCATCCTTCGCCCTTCACTCCCCCTTTGCAAGGTACTCCACTAGGCCGGGAGTGAGCATCAGCTTCCCCTCATACACCACATAGCCGTAGGGGAGGAGTACGCGCTCATTCTCACTGAGGGAAATCTCAACCTCATGGGTAACCTCTATATCCTCAAGCCTCTCGCCGAGGTAGATTAACCTCGCCACCAGGGCTGCGGTGTCTATGCTGAGCTGCACCTTGCCAAGATGGCGCGCCCTATCGCTTAGCTCTCGTGTTATGTGCTCTGCTGTCCTCCCGCGGGGCTTCTCGTACCCCAGGATACCGCCCACCACCACCGCTCTGGCTTTTCTAAAATCCTCCTGCGTGAGGGGCTTCTCAGCACGCGGATCGAGGATTATCACCTCTTCCTCGCGGAAAAGTTCCCTGAAGCTCTGCGTGTAAACCTCGCCCAGCGTGCGGAGCTTCTCTCCCATGCCAGGAGGCACGCTGGTAAAGGTTGCGCCTCCCCAGTAGTGCGATGCGGCGCTGTACTCTAGGTAAAGCCACTCTGAAAGCTCTGGCTCTAGGTTTTCAATCACCAGTCGAACGCGGCGCATGCTTCCACCACTACCCTGGGGATATTTTAACTTTTCAATCAAAAACAAGTATCGCCGTTGGAAGGCTGCCGTACATTATATCTATGCGCTGGGCTGGCTCCGTCTCGAAGAACTCTGGCGCACCCGTAAGGATTACCGCTCGCCGCCACGAGTCGCTGGCCAGGAGGTGGCGCTCAAATTTTTTATAAAGCCTGGCAATCTTGTACCTGCTGCCTATGCGCAGCCCGTAGGGCAGGTTTGTCACAAGCTTATCGCAGTCCAGGCTTACCCTGGTGGCGTCGCAGGTGAAAAAGCTCACCGCAACACCTGCGCGCTCTGCATTCTGTCTCGCCCCTGCGACATGCTTGGGTGAGATGTCGCACCCACGTATGGAAAGCTCCCTCTTCCGCACCCGAGCCTCCGCCTCTGCAAGCATCTCCCTGAACTCCTCTAAGGGCAGAAACTTCAGCTTCCAGAAGAGGAAGCTCTCCCTGCGCAGGAGGTTGGGCATTCTCCATGCGTAGCGCGCAGCTTCAATGCAGATGGTGCCTGAACCGCAGAAGGGGTCCAGGAGGCTCTCCTCAGCGCTCCACTCAGCGATTCTCACCAGCGCGTAGGAGATGCTTGGTTTAAGCGGTGCAGGGTGCTGGTAAACGCGGTAGCCACGTCTGTGGAGGCTTTCGCCAGTCGTATCGATGCCAACATAGCATTTGCTCTGCCTCACCTCCACGCGCACCACTACATCGGGCGAATCCAGGTTAACTTTCAGCCTCACCCCGCGAGCTTCGGCGTAGCTGTCTATCACCGCCTGCCCTGCCACGCGGGCGACGTCCAGCGAGGTGAAGTCGTGTTCCCCCATACGCGAGGCTTTGACAGCGAAGCTCTGCTCAGGCGAAAGGTACTCGTGGAAAGCTATGCCCTTCACAGCGCGATACAGCTCATCCAGCGTGGAGAAGTCGCTTTCAAGGAGGAGGAGCACCACCCTGTGCAGCGAGTTAGAGCAGTAGTTCAGGGTGAGTATATCGCGGGCGTCGCCGCGCACGCGCAGCCTGCCTTCGCCTGCGACGCTTGCTCGTCTGCGTATAAGCTCGCGAACCTCCTGCGCTGCAACGCTTTCAATCCCGCGCTCAGTAGTGAGCAGTAGTTCCATGCTTCCACCTCACCCTTAATTATATATAACAGCTTTTACTATCGCCAGAACATGCGCATCCCGCACCTGAATAACCCCGAGTTCAGATACCTCAAAAAGTGGTCCACAATCGCAACGCTCATAGGAATAATCTCCGGCGTGGGTGCAATAGCCTTTTATGAGCTTCTCAACCTGGGAACAAGACTCTTCCTCGGCTACGGTGCTGGCTTCTTTCCGCCAGAGGCGGGTATGAGTCTCGAGGAGGTGCTTAACTGGTCACCTCCGAGCAATCCCCTGCTCCTCATCCCGGTGATAACCCTGGGTGGGCTTATCTCGGGGTTAATCGTCTTCTCCCTGGCGCCTGAGGCAGAGGGTCATGGCACAGACGCCGCAATACGCGCCTTCCACCGCGAAGGCGGCAAGATTCGTAGGAGGATACCCCTCGTAAAGATGGTCGCCTCTGTGCTCACAATTTCTACGGGAGGAAGCGCTGGTAGAGAGGGGCCAATAGCGCAGATAGGCGCGGGCTTTGGCTCCTTTATTGCAGACGTTTTTAAGCTGAGTGAGCGCGACCGCAGGATAGCGCTGGCGGTGGGAATAGGCTCCGGCGTTGGGAGCATCTTCAAGGCACCTCTTGGCGGCGCGCTTTTAAGCACTGAGATACTCTACCACCAGGACTTTGAAAAGGAGGCGCTCATACCCAGCGTTATCGCAAGCGTTGTGGGCTACTCCATCTTCTGCCTCTACGACGGCTTCTCGCCGGTTTTCGCTGCCCAGCCCTACCAGTGGAGCCTGGCTCAGATTCCTGTATACATGATTCTCGGTGTAGTCTGTGCTGGCGTGGGTCTGCTGTATATAAAGGCGTTCTACTCCGCGAAGGCGTTCTTTGATAGTCTGAAAGTAAAGCGACACCTCAAGCCGGCGATAGGAGCCTTCGCCGTCGGTGTGCTTGCGGTTGTGCTGATGAAGCTCATACCGGAAGCTAATGGTGCCGCCGGCTTGGGAGCGCTGAGCATGGGCTACGGCTTTATTCAGCTTGCCCTGTACAACGCTCTCCCCCTGGAGATAATGTTCACCCTGATTTTCGCCAAGATAGCCATGACCGCCCTCACAATAGGCAGCGGTGGCTCGGGCGGGGTGTTTGCACCGGGCATGGTTATTGGCGCCATGGTGGGCGGCACAGTGGGTGCAGTCTTTGCAAAGCTCTTTCCCTGGCTTGTGCCCCCCGAAGCGGTGCCGGCATTTGTAATAATAGGGATGATGGCCCTCTTCGGTGGAGTGAGCAAGGCGCCAATCGCTGTGCTTATAATGGTAAGTGAGATGACAGGCGACTACTCCCTGCTATTTCCGGCGATGGTGGCTATAGTGGGCTCATACATACTCACAGGCAAGCACAGCATCTACAGCGAGCAGGTGCCCACGCGAATACACTCGCCTGCGCACGCGGAGGAGTACTTCCGTGACCTGCTGCGCATCCATCGCGTGGCTGACGCCATGCGCAGCGAGTTTCCCACAACCGCGAGACAGGAGAGTCTTACTGATGCCATGCTGAAGATGCGCCACGGTGTGAGTGCGCTGCCCATAATGAGAGAGGGCAAGATAGAGGGCATTGTGAGGCTACGCGATATTGTGCGCGTGCCTATAGAGAAGTGGAGCGATACCCGCGTGGAGGAAGTGATGCGGGAGAGCTACTCCACAATAACGCCGGACAAGTCCCTGCACGATGCACTCGACTTCATGGAGCAGCGCGGCGTCGGCACCTTAGTGGTGGTATCGCCTGAGGACCCGTCCAAGCCCCTGGGGCTGCTCCTTAAGAGGGACGTCATAAAGATTGGAGAGGCAAAACTGGGGAGAAAGAAGGAGGTTAGCACTTAAGCACGGAGAAGAAGTCCTCTTCGCGGATATCCTCAGGCACAATGAGTACTGGAATCTTTCTCTTCTTAATTATCTCGGGCAGCAGGGGCTTCTCAACCAGCTCTTTCAGCCAGCCCGTGGGTGAGTAGCCCACTATAACCAGCTTTATCTCCTCGTCCCTCTCCAGCTCCTTTAACACAACCTCGTGGGAGATTCCCGTCTTAACCCTGTACTCGATGTTGAGGCTTAGTCCGCGGAAAACCTCAAGCTCCTTCTTGGCTTTCTCTTCCACCTCCTCTTTAATGGCATCCACACTGCGCTCATGCAGTCCGCCGCCTATCAGCTCAACGGCATACCTCTCGTCGGCAACGAAGAGCAGCTTTATGTCGTACTTCAGGCTACATGCTAAGCCTATGGTGTAGCGTTCTACCGCCTTCTTCTCTGACACCCCCTCTGAAGCCAGCAGTATTTTTGCCACACGCCTCGCCTCCTTTTTGTTTAATAATCCCCGCGAGGCTACTTAACTTTTCCGGCGGGGTGACACAGTTGATATTTATAGGATTTTGCTGTAACAGAAAGCTCTGATATAATATTGAGAATAATTAATGAAAACACTTTTCACGTCTCTGCGTAAAGCATAAATAAACCAATAGTGGTTAAGTAATTAATAGTAAGGGTGAGTGGGAATGGCAACAGCGGATAAGAAACTTAAGATGGTTATCTACTATATTGTAAGGGAAATGAATAGATTAGGTTATCACCTTAACAGAACAAAGCTAGTGAAACTTCTTTTCATCATTGATTATATAGCAAAAAAGGGAAGGAGAATGAGAATAGGCAGGACTATTACAGGCATAAAATATCATTATTATCATTACGGGCCATTCTCCAGAAAGATACCTAGTGCGATACAGGACATGCAAGGAAAGGAGATTATTGAAAGAGATATTGGTAATCCTTTGGACTTTGCCTCCTATTATGTGTATACTCCTGGAAACATGCCACGCTTCGAGCCAGAATTTGAAGACAGGGAAAAAGAGATTATTGATTTCGTCATAAAAGAATATGGGCCTTACCCATTGGATTCAATTTTGAAAGTTGTTTATAATCTTCCTGAAATGAGAGAAGCAAAGCCTCTAGACATAGTTTTGGAGTGAGGGGCAGAGGGTGGAATTTGAATCTTCGCCATCAACGTTTGAGGACCTTAAAAATTATTTGTTGAATAATAAGTTAATGAAGTTAGAAAATGGTCGATTTAGGATTTCTGACGAAGAAAAACTCAAAGAGTTAGGATTCGGGATATTTCTCTCTTTTTTCTATAGCAATATGCCCCCGAGGAGAACTTGGCAATTTATCAAACTTGATAAAAATCATGTGCTCTTTTTAGTACGTGAAGAAAAATTTTTACCAAAGATAAGTGAGTTAAAATTTATAAAGAATCCTTTTAATGGTATTCCAACAGGGGGTTTGAATTGTAATTTATGTCCAATAAAATACTGGATGCTTTACAATCTCTGCACACTTGAGACCGACAATGACATTAAAAATGATATAGCCATCGAAATAAATGGACTCCTTAGTGGAAGTAAGGAAAAGTGTCATGAATGCAAAAAAGATATAATAAAATGGTTGAAAGAAAAGATAAAAACTAATGGGGTTTATGGGAGTGTATTAGGTGGCAATACATATCTGCTGAATGTAGATTCTAAATTCTTCGAATTTTTTTATTCACCTGATCCTGAAGGCATAGAATCTTACGATGTAAGTTCAGAGATAGGTGATGAGGTCGATCTAGAAAAACCTACATTAAGAAAACCGAGAACCGAGACAGCTAGAGAATATAAAGACCCTACTGAAATTTTGTTTAATTCCTTCGTTGTTATGTATATTGCATGTAAAACAGGATGTTCGGTAATTGGAGTAAATGCCAGAATGATAAAACCATTTGAAGCTCATGAAATGGATGGTTATCTTTGGGATCCTGAAAATAAAAGGCTCATTGTGATAGAAACATCTCGGGAAATAAAAATCAATAAGAATCATCTGAAGCGCAAAATATACAATTCTGCACTAATGAACATGGTTGACCATTCAACTTACAATTATCTCTATATCACTTTTGGAAATAAAAGCAAAGATTTCACGGAAAATGTAGGACATGTAAGACTAGTCGAAAATTTAGAAAAGAAATATAATGTCCCATTTGCTATAATTGACCTCCCTAAAAAATATCACAAAGCACGAGAAAAATTTGACCCAAAACTCCTAAAAGAAATCTATAACCATTATATAACATCTATTGAAAGGTTACTAAAATTGTAAAAGTGGACTACACCTATTGAAAAGACGATGGCAGAATCAGCTTCAACCACATGTTCGTATCAAGTATCTTTCGTAGCCAGCAGATTCTCGCCTCCGTGAGGCTTCAGGCAACATCAGTCACCCTACCACTCTAGGTCCTTCTTCTGAAGCTCTAAGGAAAGTATGCTTCTCTCGAAACTCACTCAGTCCGCTCGCCCAGCTCATTCTCGGCTTTTTCTGCATTTGAGAAGGATGTGATGAGTCAGGTGGCATAATGTTTTTAACCCCCTGCATTAAGCTAATCTCATGCCTGAGATAACACCCATGATGCGCCAGTGGCACCGCTTCAAGCGGGAGTACAGCGATGCGATAATCTTCTTTCGCGCCGGTGACTTCTACGAGATGTTCCACGAGGACGCTGTGCTTGCTGCGAGGGAACTGGGCATCACATTAACATCTCGAGGCAGGGAGAGAGGCAAGCCCGTGCCCCTGGCGGGCGTACCCTACCATGCAATGGAGACCTACCTGGCAAAACTTGTGAGGAAGGGTTATAAAGTTGCAATATGCGAGCAGGTTGAAGACCCAAAGCAGGCGAAGGGCGTGGTAAAGCGAGAGGTTGTTCGCGTTGTTACGCCTGGCACGCTGATGGAGGAGAGCCTGCTGGAGGAGAAGAGCAACAACTACCTGGCGGCGCTTCTCGTAGATAAAAGCGGCGCTGGAATTGCATATGCTGACCTTTCTACAGGGGAGTTCGCATGTGGTGAGTTCTCTGGGGAAGAGGCGGTGGAGGAAGCGTTGAACCAGCTGGTTGCAATCTCGCCAGCAGAGTGCCTGATTCCCGAGAGCATAAGCGAAGAGCTGGTGGAGAAGCTCGGCAAGCTGCTCCGGGACACCTTTTTCAACCGCGTAGGCGACTCAAGCTTCAGCTACTCCTCAGCCAGAGAAACCCTCGTCCAGCACTTCGGTGTGGCAAGCCTTGAAGGCTTTGGTGTCGCTGAGCTATCGCTTGGCGTAGCTGCCGCCGGAGCGGTGCTGGGCTACCTGCGGGAGACCCAGAAGAGTGCGCTGCCCCATATAACAAAGCTGCGCAGGTTGGCGATGCAGGAGCACATGCTTCTGGACGCAGCCACGCTCCGCCACCTGGAAATAACGCGCAACCTGCGCGATGGCTCCACAAAGGGCACTCTGCTAGAGGTGCTGGACGCGACGACGACTGCGATGGGGGCGAGGCTTCTCAAGCGCTGGCTTCTCCATCCCCTGACCAATGTTAATAAAATAAGGCGACGCCTCGACGCTGTGGAGGAGCTCTACAACGACTACCTTCTGCGCGAGGAGCTTCGCGAGGCTCTGAGCAAGGTTTACGATTTGGAAAGGCTTAACAGCAGAATTGCAAGTGGCTCTGCTAATGCTCGCGACTTGGTTGCGCTCAAAAATTCCCTCAGGGCGGTGCCGGAGATACGCGAGCTGCTATCCCAGAGCAAGAGCGAGCTGCTTAATGAAATAGTGGCGGAGATGCATGCCCTGGAGGATTTGGTAGAGAAGATAGAGCTTGCTATAGTGGACGAGCCTCCGGCGAGCGTGAGAGAAGGCGGGATAATAAAGCCCGGCTACAGCGAGGAGCTGGACAGGCTTAGAGAGGCAGCCACGCAGGGTAAGCGCTGGATCGCCGAGCTGGAGCAGCGGGAGAGGCGAAGAACAGGCATCGCCTCCCTCAAAGTTGGGTACAACAGCGTCTTCGGGTACTACATCCAGGTGACAAAGCCCAACCTTCACCTTGTACCCAAGGACTACATACGCAAGCAAACCTTAGCCAACGCGGAGCGCTTCGTCACGCCCGAGCTAAAGGAGAAGGAAGCCCTCATTCTCGGTGCGGAGGAGCGGGCGGCTAAGCTTGAGTACGAGCTTTTCACCCAGCTACGGGAGGAAGCCGCCTCCCGGGTGAAGGAAGTTCAGAGCACCGCCCATGCTCTCGCTAAGCTGGATGTGCTCCTGAGCTTTGCGAAGGTCGCCAGCGAAAGGGGCTACGTTAAGCCAAGCGTCGACGAGGGAGAGGTAATTGAGATTAAGGAAGGTCGCCACCCCGTTGTAGAGGCTTATCAGCGTGAGTTTGTGCCCAACGACGCCTACCTCGACTCGGCGAAGGAGCAGATTTTAATCATCACAGGACCAAACATGGCGGGCAAATCAACGTACCTGCGCCAAGTGGCGCTAATTGTGCTTCTAGCCCAGGTGGGAAGCTTCGTTCCAGCGAAAGAGGCGAGGGTAGGCGTGGTGGACAGGATATTCACCCGAGTTGGTGCTAGCGACGACCTAGCTACTGGACGGAGCACCTTCATGGTAGAGATGCAGGAGGCGGCGAATATCTTAAACAACGCAACGCAGAGAAGCCTTGTCATTCTGGATGAGATAGGGCGGGGCACGAGCACCTTCGATGGGCTCAGCATCGCCTGGGCTGTGGTGGAGTATATACACGAGCGCGTCAAGGCAAAGACGCTCTTCGCCACGCACTACCACCACCTCACTGAGCTTGAGCAACTCCTGCCTAGGGTTAAAAACTACCACATCGCCGTTAAAGAGCAGGGCAACGACATAATCTTCCTGCGCAAAATAATGCCCGGCTCTATAGACAAGAGCTATGGCATCCACGTGGCACGACTTGCGGGCTTGCCCAGAGAGGTTATAGAGAATGCTTCGCAGGTGCTTCGCCGTCTGGAAGAGGAGGAGGTGGCAGATGACAAGGTCATAGCCAAGCGCCTGCGCAAGCGCAAGCTTGCGAAGGTTTTCGCTGACCAGGCGCAGCGTACCCTCTTCGAGAGCTTCGCAGCAAAGCCCTCGCCTGTAGAGGAGGAGCTGCGCAGGTTAAACCCCAACGAGATGACACCCCTCCAGGCGCTGGAAACGCTGTTCAAGCTTAAGGAGATGCTGCGCTAGTTGTGCACAAAGTTATATTTTTTGCACAGACAGAATGCAAAAATTGCAACTTTAGGCATCGACTGTCGCCCAAACTCGCGCTAAGGCTTTCTTACAAGCCTCGAGGCAATAACTACGAGTGCCACCACAAGCCAGAAGTGCAGCGGCTCTGTAACGCCGAACACGAAAAGCAGGAAGTTCAGGAGAAGCGCAGCCGCAAGCGCAAGGGCGATGAGTTTATTCACCGCCTTCCCTCCAGCATCTCCAGCAGACGCGGGAGTTCCACCACCACGTAGCCAGTGGAATCGTCCTTAAACTTTATGAGGAGCGCCTCGCCGCGTTCCGCGGCTTTTGCAACCTCTTCCTTGGTTATGCCCACAGAGTTCCTCGCCCAGGTGCTCTTCTCCTTCAAATTCACATCAAAGCGAAAAAACTTCTCGCTAATAATCGCATACAGTTTGCGGTGCCTGTAAAAGGAGAAAACCACAAGCGGTAGTTCGTCCTCACGAGCTTCGCCGCATATCTTCTCCAGTGCTGCGCGAGAAATGCGGATACTCTCTCCGCTGCGCGTGGACTTCGCATCTATCCTGAGCTTCACCCCGCCCTTCTCGGCTATTACATCTCCTTTTATCGCCGGCGCTAAGCCGCTAAGCGGAATTCTGTTCGCCTTATAGCCCCGGGATATGAGGAAGTCCTTTATCCTGTATTCAAACTTCTTCCAGGTCTGCATTAAATTAAGAACCCCGCCGCGGGATAAATCCCTTTCGGTTTCGCGGAGGTTTTTAATATGGGGTATGTGATTATAACTACCTCGTGGGTGGTAAGATGTACGACGTGATTATACTCGGCGCAGGTCCAGCTGGCTTGGCCGCTGGCATGTACGCGGGAAGGCTGAATATGCGCACACTGATAATAGGTGAGGAGGTGGGCGGACTCATAGCTACGACGCAGCTGGTGGAGAACTACCCTGGCTTTAAGCAAATCTCCGGCGAGGAGCTTTCGGAGCGCTTAATGGAGCATGCCGAGGAGTACGGTGTGGAGCTGGTGGAAGCTCGAGCAATAGACGTGGAGCGCACTGCAGAAGGCTTTCGCGTGGTTACCGACGAAGATGAGAGCTACGAGGGTAAGACGCTCATCTTCGCCACGGGTACAAGGCACAGGAAGCTGCCTGCGAAAGGCGCGGAAGAGTACGAAAATCGTGGTGTTTATTACTGCGCCCTTTGCGATGGCCCGCTGTTTAAAGATAAGGTTGTAGCTGTGGTGGGTGGAAGTGACTCCGCGGCGAAGGAGGCACTCCTTCTGGCAGAGTACGCGCGCAAGGTTTACATAATCTATCGCGGAGAGGAGTTGCGAGGGGAGCCGCCGAACCTGCGCAGGATTGAGGAGAACGAGAAAATCGAGGTGATATACCGCACAAACATCGTTGAGGTCAAGGGTGACCGCCTGCTGCGCAGCGTTGTGCTCGACCGGGAGTACAACGGGAGCAAGGAGCTTAGCCTCGATGGCGTGTTTGTAGCAATAGGCGGCGAGCCCCAGAGTGAGCTGGCGAAGAAGCTGGGCGTGGAGACGAATGAGAAGGGAGAGATAATCATAGACAGGGATTCGAGAACAAGCGTTGCCGGCGTATTCGCAGCAGGCGACGTCGTGGCAAGTAGCTTTAAGCAGGCTATTGTGGGCGTGGCCGAGGGTGTTGTGGCGGCATATTCAGCGTACCGCTTCGTAACGAGTGGCTATGTGGCGACGAGGGCGAGCGGCGAATAGCTCTATGGCTTCTTGCTTATCACATCCACGCGCTGCTGCAGCAGGGCCATAGCCTCCGCGAGGTCTTTGAGCAGGTGCGTATTCCTGCCCACGAAAGAGGCAACCATCTTATTATCCAGCTCCCCCTCCTCCGCCTTCGTAGCTATATCTTTAAGTATCGCTTCTGCTTCTTCAGCCATTTCCTCAGAAGTCTTTACCAACAAAAACACCTCCCTTTATATATTATGTTCGAACAGACTTAAATCTCTTTTGTCCCTCTCTGCTCGAGGGCTTTAACTATTTCCGCTATTGTTTCATTAACGGGTGTGGCGATCCCCAGCTTTTTCCCGAGGCTCACAATAGCCCCATTCAGGTAGTCGATTTCCGTCCTCTTCCCCCTCTCTATGTCCTGGAGCATGGAGCTTATGTGACTCACTGTGGGGGGAAGCAGCTTCTCAAGGAGGTGCGTATAGTACTCCTCCCATGTGAATTTGAGATGGATCCCCAGAGCATTAGCAACCTCAAAAGCTTCCCTGAGCATGGCACGCATTAGCTTGCGCGTCTCCGGCATCTCTCCAAGCTTGCCGTAGGGCACGCGAAGGATAGCAGAGAGAGGGTTGAGAGCTATGTTGTAGAATGCCTTCATCCACTTCTCCCTTATTATGTCGTCGCTCGCCTTTGTTGGTATCCCTGCATGGGTAAAGGCGGAGGCTATCTCCTTCGCTCTGGGCGTAGCTCCTCCCTCCAGGTCACCCACCAGGCATTCGCTTGCATATACCGTCACCTCGGCACAGCCCGGCTCCAGAAGCCTCGCGCCGAATATCGCCATGCCCCCCATTGTGCGTTGCTTTCCAACGACACTTGCTATTAGCTCCTCGTTGCCGATGCCGTTCTGCATCGACATCACTGCGGTGCCCTCTTTGACAAGAGGCAGAACTTCCTTTACGGCGCTGGCGGTGTCGTAGGACTTTGTGGTTATCATGATGAGGTCGAAGGACGCGTGCTCTGGAATCTGTTCAACCGATGTAAACGCAGCGAGGCGCGTGAAGATGTGCTCACCCCATATACCCGTTATGGTTAATCCCCTCTCATTTATCGCTTTGATGTGCTCCCTTCTACCGATTAATGTAACGCTGTTATCGCGGGATAAGAAGCCGCCGAACACCGAGCCCATTGCTCCAGCGCCGAAGATGAGGATGTTCATGGCTCAGCACCTAATTCCTGTGCCCGTGGATCGGCGACGGTATTCTGCCGCCGCGCTTTACGAATGCCTCGCAGGAGCGCTCGCTTACTGGCATGACATAGGCATAGCCCAGCAGGCCGCCAAGCTCTATGCGCTCCCCCTCTCTGCCCGCGAGGAGCACCCTAACGCCTGTGGTTTTGTTGTTCATAACCCCTATCGCAGCTTCGTCTGCGATTAAGCCAGCGACGGTGCTTGCGCTGGTCTTCGCAGGAAGCACCACCATGTCCAAGCCCACGCTGCAAACGCTGGTCATGGCCAGAAGTTTATCCACTGTCACCGCGCCCTCGCGTGCTGCCTCTGCCATGCCTGCGTCCTCGCTCACTGGTATGAAGGCTCCGCTCAGCCCGCCCACGTAGCTTGTCGCCATGGTTCCGCCCTTCTTCACCGCATCCACGAGCAGAGCGAGCGCAGCCACGCTTCCAGGTGCGCCGCACCGCTCTATTCCCATCGCCTCTATTATCTTCGCCACGCTGTCGCCCGGGAATGGCGTCGGCGCCAGGGAGAGGTCAACTATACCGAAGCTCACACTTAATCTCTTGCTCAGTTCCCTGCCAATAAGCTCTCCCACGCGGGTTATCTTGAAGGCAGTGCGCTTGATAACCTCCGCAACCTCCCCAAGGCTCGCCTCGCTGTGCTTCTCCAGCACCGCTCTGACTACGCCGGGGCCTGAGATACCCACATTCAGTGCCGCCTCACCCTCACCCTCGCCGTGGAATGCACCCGCCATGAAGGGGTTATCTCCAGGCGCATTCGCGAATGTGACCAGACGCGCGCAATTCATGTAGTCAAGCTCTGACGCACGTTTAACCACCTGCCCCATTCTCAGCACAGCGTCCATGTTAATACCTGCCCGCGTCGAGGCGACATTAACTGAGCTGCACACCCTCTGCGTGGAGTTCAGCGCCTGGGGTATAGCATCTATAAGCGCCTCGTCGCCGCGGGTAAAGCCCTTCTCCACCAGTGCTGAGAAGCCGCCTATGAAGTCCACATTTAGCTTCTCCGCCGCGCGCTCTAAGGCGAGAGCTGCGCGCACCGCCGCTTCTTTCGCCTCCTCCTCGCCAAGCTCCCGCACCGCTGGCGAGATAATGTTTGCTACAGGTGTAACAGCCACACGCTTGTTAACTATAGGGATGCTGTACTTTTCCTCTAAGGCCTGAGCCTCGCTTACCAGGCGTTCGCCAACGCTGAGAAGCTTCTCCTCAATTCGCTCGCAGGTTTCGTCTATATCGCTGGAGGCGCAGTCTTTAAGGCTCACCCCCAGCGTGACGGTGCGAATGTCAAGACGCTCCACAAGTATCATGCGAAGCGTCTCAAGAATCTCCTCCCTATCGAGCATGCCCTCACCTTAAATACGGTGCATGTAGCGGAATATGTCCTCGTGCTGGGCGATTATCTTAACGCGCTGCTCCTCCGCTACGCGCTCAAGGCGGCGCTGAAGCTCGCGAAGCTCTTTGCCGGTTATGTCCACGATGAGCGTCATTGTCAGCAAGCCCTGCACAACCGTCTGGCTTAGGTCTTCTATGTTTATCCCCAGCTCAGCGCACGCGCTGGTAACGGCGGCTATAATGCCGGGATGATCCTCGCCGATAACCGTAATAACGGCGCGCTCCTTCTTCATGCTCTGCGTATTGGCGGGAGACGTATTTATATTTGGCGCTATCCGCAAACATAGCAGGCGGTAAGCTTTTATGTGGTATGCAAAGCTTAGATAAGAGTATGAGGGTATTTGTCCACCTTGCGGTGATATGCTTCCTACTCCTCTTCAGCGTTACCATGATCTACCCTGTTGTCAAGCACTACGTAATGGACAGGTATGGGGCAAGCATATCCCAGGCGGGCATGTTCGTGGCGGTCAACTTAATAGCGTATGCCATATTTGCCCTGGTGTGGGGGGCGATTTCCGACAGAATAGGCAGAAGAAAACCCTTCATCGTTTACGGTCTCCTTGGCAACTCCCTCATGCTCTTCCTCCAGGCCAACGCCCCTAATTTAGAGCTTCTGATGCTCTTCAGGTTCATAGAGGGCATATTCACAGTGATGGTGTACTCCATAGCCATGGCCATGGTGCTGGATATCGCGGGGAGGGAGAAATATGGCAGGGGCATGGGAACCGTCGGAATGGGCATTGCCGCGGGTATGGCCTTCGGCTCGCCCACCGGCGGCGTGCTCGGCGAGATAGAGCCGGTGCTCCCCTTCTATGCCGCCTCTGCGATAATCCTCGCAGCCTTTGCGGTGGCCCTGTTCCTTCAGGACACCCCCGCAAAAGCCTCGCGCTCTGCGCTGCGCAGCTTCTCGCTCCTTGCGGAGAGGAAGGAGCTCGCGATTCCCTACGTCTTCTCCTTCATCGACAGGTTCACCGCAGGATTCTTTGTGAGCGTCTTTCCCATAATGCTGGGAGTTAGCTACGGGATGAATCCCAAGCAGATAGGGATGTACCTCTCCTCATTTCTCATGCCCTTTGCGCTGCTCCAGTATGCAGGCGGCATAGCCGTGGACAGATACGGCAGGCTGAAACCGCTCATCGCCGGAAGCGTCGTCTATGCAGCGTGCATATCCCTGGTGGGAGTGCTGCACCCACCGGTGATCGCGGGTGTGCTCTTCATCGCAGGCATTATGGCTGCGGTGATGCTTCCCGCCTCGGCTGCGCTCAGCGGAGACTTTGCCCCCCGCGAATCCAGAGGCGCCGCTATAGGCGGGTTCAACTTCAGTGGCTCCCTGGGCTTTGCCCTTGGGCCGGCGGTCGCCGGAGCTATGGCGGAAAGCTATGGATTCGCCGCTACCTTCCTTCTGGCGGGTGCCTCTGTGCTTGCCAGCTTGCTCATCGCCCTTGCTCTGGTGCTGAGGTGGGGTCTGGGATTCAAAGGCAGATGAGAGAGCTACTCACTGCTCCTTCTCACAGCGAGGATGCTGGCAAAGAAGAAGCTCAGCGCAAAGGCGAGTAGCACGGCGAAGTTTCCAAGCGGGAATTCTCTGCCGAGCATCGCCGCACGAAGGCACAGCGACGCATGCGTCAGCGGGAGCAGCTTGATGAGCGAGGCGACCCATACGGGCACCCCCTGAAGAGAGAAGAAGGTGCCGCTCAGGAACATCATGGGCGTTATGAAGAGCGTTGTGAAGGTGTTCATGTCCTCGTGGCTCCATATTATCATTCCAACAAGCATGCCCAGGCTGGCGAAGAGGAATGAAGTGACGAGGATTGTGGCAATCGCCGCGAGGTTGATGTTAATCTTCGCGCCGTACAGAAAGGCGAGGAGTATTATTATCGTGGCGCTGAGCAAGCCGCGAAGCACGCCCCCGAGCACCTTTCCCAGCACTATGGAATGCGCTGCTATGGGGGCGACGAGATAGTTCTCAAAGGTTTTGGTATATCTGCGCGAGATGTTAAGCACCACACCAACGCTGGTGAAGCTGGTGTTCATGGTGCTCAGCGCGATTATTCCAGGGACAACGTAGTTGAGGTAGCTCACCCCCTCGAGTTGTATTCCCCTGCCCAGACCCCAGCCGAAGGCGGTGAGCAGCAGCAGAGGGTTCACCATGCCAGAGAAAAGGTAGCGCCAGAAGCGCCGCCGGAAGGTGAGGAGCTCCCTCTCAAAAACAACGAGGAAGTCCACGCTACTCAAACCTCCTGCCAGTGAGCTCTATAAAAACGTCCTCAAGGTTGGTCTCCCTAACCGAGAAGTCGCACGCCTCGCACCGCGCATGTTTAGCGCCGTACTCCAAAGCCTCCTCTCGAGTGGGGAAGAACCTGCGCTCCGCCATGCCCGCGTGATACACCTCAACCGCGAAGTTGCCCAGCTTTCTTTTCAGGTTTGTTGGCGAGTCTAAGGCGATAAGCTGCCCTTCGTTTATTATGCCCACGCGGTCGCACAGTTGCTCAGCCTCCTCGATGTAGTGGGTGGTCAGGAGCACTGTAACGCCCTCGCTGCGCAGGTTTCTGATAAGGTCCCAGATTTTTCTGCGCGTCGCAGGGTCTAAACCCACGGTGGGCTCGTCCAGGAAGAGCACTCTCGGGCGATGCATCAGCGCCCTCGCGATAAGCAGTCTGCGCTTCATCCCACCTGAGAAACCCTCCACCAGGTCGTCGGCGCGCTTTTCCAGCTCCACAAATGCGAGGAGTTCGGAGATGCGCCTCTCCCGCTCGTGGTGCGGCATGTGGTAGAGTTTGCCGTGGAACTCTAAATTTTCCCTCGCCGTGAGCTCGATGTCGAGGTTTAGGTGCTGGGGCGCTATGCCTATGCTGCGCTTCACCGCTAGTGGCTCTGCAACGACGTCGTAGCCAGCGACCCACGCTCTGCCCGAGGTGGGCTTGGTAAGCGTCGTCAGCATGCGTATTGTTGTTGTCTTACCCGCGCCGTTGGGGCCCAGCAAGCCGAAAACCTCTCCTTTGGCGACGGTGAAGCTGAGGTTGTGAACCGCCCTTATCTCCCCATAGTACTTCGTAAGCCCTTCAAGGCGAATCATGCCCTCACCTTAGCTTCGCCACCTCTCGCATAAGCGCTTTAACGCGTTCCTCGCTCACGGGGTTTGAGACTTTCCCTCCCTCTTTTAAGCTGGTGCCCACTATTGCGGCGTCTGCAATGCTGAGCAGAGCAGCGCAGTTCTCCACACTTAACCCGCTACCCACAATCACCGGCACTTCGCTCGCGAGCGTTGCCCGCTTCAGCTCCTCAACGCTGGGCGGCTCTCCCGTAGCTCTGCCAGTGAGGATAACCGCATCCGCCAACCCGCGGTCAACGTTGCTCGCTATCTCCTCCTCGAGGCTTAGGCTGGTGAGAGGCGAAGAGTGCTTTACGGCAACGTCTGCGAAGATTTTGATCCCCCTGCCTATTCTTTCCCTGTAGCGCAGCGTTTCATGTGCCCTGCCTTGGATTATACCCTCCCAGGCTACTCTTGCGCCTGTGTGGACGTTTACGCGGATGAACTCTCCGCCAGTGGCGGCGGCTATTGCGAGAGCCGCGGTAGCATCGTTGCGCAGCACATTTACGCCAAAGGGTAGGGGCACCTCCCTCTTAACCTCCTCTATTATGGAGGTCATAAATGCTATAACATGGGGCTCAACCCTACTAGGCGAAAAGGGCACATCGCCGTAGTTCTCGAAGAGAAGCGCATCCACGCCACCATGGTAGAGTGCCAGGGCATCGCTCAGAGCGCGCCTTCGCAACCCCTCCTCGCTGGTAAAGCGGGGTGAGCCGGGCAGGGCGAGGAGATGAACCACGCCAATTATCACTTTCTCCTTTTCGAAAAGTTTTATCATGAGAATTACCATGCATGCAGCGGATATAAATCTTCAGGAGGCTAACCCCCTGTTCAGCATTCTTGTGGATGCTGCAAAGTGTCGTGGAGTGGGTGCGTGCAAGGCAGCCTGTCCCAAAGGCCCAAAGATATGGGAGATTCGCGAGGAGGGCGGCGAGAAAAAGTGTGTTGTTAAAGACCTGAGCTGGTGCCTTGCGTGCGCCAAATGCGTAGCTGCATGTCCGGAGGGAGCAATAACCCTGCAGTGGTAACACGTATGTAAACTTTTATTATACGCTGGTGAAACAAAATTTATTTGTTGGACAAGGGGGAATATTGTCTTAGGAGGAAGAAAGTTGAAGGAGTATGTAAATGCGGATTGGGAGATAAGTTTTGATGCGTCACTGCTTATGAACCCAGAGATCGTCACCATTGCTCCAGAAATCAGAGTGAGCGAAGTTGCAAAGCTCATGATGGAGAGGAATATAAGCAGCGTTGCGGTTGCTGAGGGGGGCAAGATTGTGGGCATAATAACTGATCGCGACTTCACGCGCTGTGCTGCGATGGAAAAGCAGGCTACCACTGCTGCCGAACTCATGTCATCTCCGGTTATCACAGTAGATTACAGAGAAAATGTCCTGGACATCGCGAGAAAGATGGGAGACCACAACATAAGGCACATATTTGTGGAGAGAGACGGTGAGATTGTGGGTATAATCTCCCTGAGGGATATACTGAAAATTATGCCTGAGGCAATCTACTGCTACATCCCACACGTTGAGAAGAAGAATAAATAAGAAAAATAGGGGGAGAACTCCCTTAAAGGGAGGTTATCTCCTCGTACCTCTTTTCAAGAATCGGCTTGTGAATCTCGTTGGGCTTGCCGTAGTGGCAGCGTTCGCACTTTGCCTTGTGTATCTTTATGTAGTTGCCATCGAAGTGGCAGAGCTGGCACACCAGCACATCTCCGGGACGTTTCTCAGGTACGCGGAAGTCACCCTCCTTTGTCATGTGGCAGGTCTGGCACATAGTTACGCCGAGGTCTTCGATCTTCTTTTCGTGGATCTTGTGGATCTTCTCGCCGTGGCAGGTGGTGCAGATTCTGGGCTCAACACCCTTCGCCTCGTCCACCTTCATGAGCTTGGCAATCTGATGGAAGGTCGAAACATCACCGTGGCAGTCGGCACAGTTTATCTCAGTCACAACCTTCGTGGGTGCTGGCGCCTCGCCCACCGGCGGCTTTTCCTCCTTTGCAGATGCAAGCTCAGCCTTTAGCTTATTAAGCTCAGCCTCAAGGCTCGCGATCTGCTTATCCTTTTTCTGGATCTGCTGCGTGTAGGTGGTGGATACGTTCCCCACGTAGATCAGTGTCCCTACCAGAGCAATGGCTAAAACCGCAATAATAATTCCCGTTACCTTGCTCGCCATGTGTACCTACCTCCTCTTTTTATGAAAATCAGCTTAAAGTACATTAAAAAAACTTATATAATTTTTGGTTGTCAGCCGAAGAGCAGGTTCTCCATTTCCTTTATGCTCCCCAAACCTTTAATTTCGTGGGGTAAAAGGGGCACCTCCACCAGCTCAACCTCAGGGTAAGCTTCTCTCAGCTCCTTTAGATACCTCTGCTGCACCTCGGCCACGCGGCGGTGAAACTCGCACTCCGGCTCAAGTACAACGCTGTTCATCACCATTTTATTAACCCTTATCCCGAAGTTTTCCAGTTCCTGCATCAGCCTCTTGACTTGGGATACGCTCAGCCCCTGAGGTGTACCGACTGGTATCACCTCCACCTGCGGCGACCTGAGAAATTCCAGAAGCTCTTCGCTTAGCTTTCGCCACCCGGAGATAATGTCGAATATTTCCCTCCTGGGCTTTTTCAGCCCCAGGGTTTCGCGAATTTTTAGCATCGCCGAGTAAAGGCGCAGGTAGACCTTTGCCGCCTCGTCGAGGTGCTCTATGAAGATTATGGGCATCTTAAGCAGGCGCAGCGTATGTCCCGCAGGGGCTGTGTCCCACACTATTTTATCGTACTCCCCTTCCCTAGCCAGCCCGGCTATGTAGTCCAGCATGAACTCTTCGTCTATGCCTGGAGCGCTGCCTATGTAGTCGATGATCTCCTCCTGCACAGGCACGAGGGAGGAGAGAACCTCATACACCTCGCCCCCGAACTTCTCCTTCCAGCGGCGAAGAACCTCGTCGGTGCTGAGCTCAAGGGCATAGAGGTTATCTGTAACCTCCGTTATGCGGTCGCCAACATCGCGCTCAAATATGTCGCTCAGCGAAGGCGCCGGGTCAGAGGTGAGAATGAGGGTTTTATACCCCTTCTCGGCGAAGTGCAGCGCAGTAGTTGCGCTGAGCGTGGTTTTACCCACACCCCCCTTGCCGGCGAACATCACCACCTTTGCGCCTCTCTCAAGTCTCAGCAGACCCATAGTAAGCCTCACCACGGCAACTGTTTTATTCACCGAGGAATAAAAAGGCTGTGCATGAAGGTTGCTCGCATACTTATCGCTGGCGAAAGGAGCGGCGTGGGCAAGAGCACAGTTGTTACAGGAATAATTCGCGCTCTTGCGGATGCAGGCATGAAGATCCAGCCCTTCAAGGTTGGTCCGGACTACATAGACCCCAGCCACCACACCATGGCGATTGGCGAGCCTTCAAGGAATCTGGACACCTGGCTTATGGGCGAACGCGGCGTGGTGGAGTCCTTCCTTCTAGGCTCAAAGGGCAAAGACCTGGCGGTTATAGAGGGTGCGATGGGGCTGTACGACGGCTTTTCAGGGAGCTACGAGGGCAGCAGTGCGCACATAGCGAAGCTTACCTCTACGCCAGTGGTGCTGGTGGTGAATGCTTCGAAAATCGCTGGCAGCATAGCAGCGCTCGTAAGCGGCTACAAAAGCTTCGACCCCGAGCTTAGCTTCGCTGGCGTTATTCTTAATGGCGTTGGAAGCGAGAGCCACGCAAGGATGCTGGGCGAGGCGATTGAGAGCAGGACAGGTTTACCCCTCCTGGGCTGGCTGCCGAAGAGCAGCGAGATAGAAATTCCCGAGCGCCACCTTGGCTTAATCCCCGCCGCGGAACGGCAAGAGGAGGAGGTTTACCTCAAGCTGGCGGAGTTTGTGAGGGAGCATGTGGATCTTGAGGCGATTCTACGTGCCGCGAGAGATGCGCCGCCCCTGCCTGAGCCGCCGGCAGAGGAGGAGAAGGAGCCCACGGTTAGAGTGGGGGTCGCTCTCGATAAAGCTTTCAGCTTCTACTACTGGGAGAACTTTGAGCTTATGCGCAGGGAGGGTGCTGAGGTGGTGTTCTTTTCGCCTATAGCTGATGACACTCTCCCTGACGTGGATGGGCTCTACATAGGCGGTGGCTTCCCGGAGGTTTACGCTTCAGAGATAGCGCAGAACAGGAAGCTGATGAGGGAGATAAGGAAGAAGAGCGAGGAGGGCATGCCAATCTATGCGGAATGCGGTGGGATGATGTACCTGACCAGAGAGCTCCTCGACCTGGAAGGCAATGCGTATGAGATGACAGGCATTTTTGATGCCGTGGTTGAGATGACGCCAAAGCTTCAGGCTGTGAGGTACACCCTGGCGAGGGCTGCACGAAATACGCCCTTCTTTTGCGAGGGAGATGTTTTGAAGGGGCATGAGTTCCACTATTCAAGAATCGCCGACTTTGCCAGCGATATCTCTTTTGCTTACTCGCTGCAACGTGGCATGGGCATCGCAGACCACCGCGACGGCTTCATAAGCAACGCCACGCTGGCGAGCTATATGCACCTGCACTTCGCGGGGAGCAGGGATTTTCTGAAGAGCTTCATAGCTGCATGTGCAGCATCGCGCTAGGCGAGCAGCTTCTTAAGTACGCCTATGGTAAGGCGGTGGTACGCCCGTTTAGGGAAAATTTCCACCCTTCCCGAGCCCAGCATGCCGAGGGCGAAGATGTCGCCCAGCACATCTCCAGCCACATGAGGGAGCGTTTCTCTTGAGTAGCCCCGCAGGTAGGGTGTTGGCGCCATCGCCACGCGGAGCTTCTCCTCCTCGCTGGCCTCTTCCAGCACAAACTCATACTCGGCGCTGCGGTGAGCAACGTAGATTTCGACGTTCTCGCTGGGAAGCACGCGGATCTCACCCTCAGGGAGGCTAAGCGTTACCTCCCTCTCAATCCTGCGCAGCTCGCCGGGTAGCTTTTCAGCGCCGGCCTCCTTAAGTTTGAGGTATAGCCTCTCATCCAGCTTGCCCGAGGCGCTGCCGATGACGGCATAGGGTGGCTGTCCTTCTCGCTTGGCGTCGCGGAAACTCTGTCTGCTGAGCTCATAGGCGCTGCTCAGCCCGGTGATGCTTGCGCAGGTGATACCAGCTAAGTAAAGGCAGCCCAGGGCGTGCTCCACCAGGTAGGCCTTTTTTCCCCCAGCGGCGAGGTCAACGCGGATATCGAAGCGGGAGACGTTGCTTACATCAGCTTCTATGCCGTTGACACTCAGCTTCTCTGCCGGCGAAACGCGGAGGTAGTCCACCTCCACCTCCCGCGAAAGTGTAGCTCGCGAAAGCATGCTGTTACCTCTTACCAAAGCTTTTTATTTTCTTGCTTCGAGTTACCTGCGATGCGCTCACAGCTTGTTGAGCTTATACGCGTTGCAGTCACATCATTGCCGAGGGATGTGGAGGAAGCTCTGCAGAGAGCGCTGGAGCGAGAGGAGAACCCCTTGGCTAGGCTTCAGCTTGAAACGATACTAAAAAACGTGGCCTATGCGAGAGAGCGGCGCCTGCCCCTCTGTCAGGATACAGGTGTTCCCATCTTCTTTGTGCGTGGCTTCGGCAATCTGAGCAAGGTGGAGCATGAAATTAAGCAGGCGGTTAGAGAAGCGACGCAGGCAGTGCCCCTGCGTCCCAGCATAGTTGACGCGATTACCAGAAAAAACACCGGTGACAACACCGGCGAGGGCATGCCTGTAATCCACTTTGAGGGTGGCGAGGAGCAGAGCATCACCTTCTTGGCCAAGGGCGCGGGGAGCGAGAACGTTTCGCGAGCAAAAATGCTTCCAGCAAGCGAGGGCGTGGCTGGGATAAAGCGCTTTGTGGTGGAGATAGTGCGCAGCGCTGGCGCAAAGCCGTGTCCCCCTGTGATTGTGGGCGTGGGCATAGGCGGCACCCTGGATTTAGCTGCGAAGCTGGCGAAGGAGGCACTGCTTCAGCCCCTATCCCAGAGAAACCCCCGTGAGGAGCTTTCGAAGCTGGAGGAGGAGCTTCTGGAGGAGATCAACGCCCTGGGCATAGGCGCCATGGGTATGGGTGGAAGTACCACGTGCTTAGCGGTAAAAGTGCTTGCATCAGCTTGCCACACCGCTTCGCTTCCCGTGGCGGTGAACATTCAATGCTGGGCGTACCGCTGGGCGAGGCTGCGAAGGGTCGACGAGGAGTGGGTGGTGGAGCAGTGAAGCACGAGCTTTCTACGCCTGTTGGCAGGGAAGAGGTGCTCAAGCTTCGCGTCGGCGATGTGGTTTACCTGAGTGGGGTTATTGTAACCGCTCGAGATAGAGCTCATCGCCGTGCGTTAGAGCTGCCCAAGAAAGAGATTCCGGCGAGCTTCAATGTAATCTACCACTGTGGCCCTCTGGTCAGGAAGCAGGATGAGAGGTGGGAGGTGCTTTCAGCAGGACCAACGACGAGCGCACGCATGGAGCCCTATCTTGCGTCGCTTCTGGAGAAGTTCTCCACCAGGCTTATAATAGGCAAGGGCGGCTTCTCTCCAGCTGCAAAAGAGCTTTTTAAGAAGCACACCGCAGCGTACCTCGCCTTCACGGGCGGAGCCGGCGCACTGGCAGCGATGGCGATTAAGCGTGTGTTAGCTGTGCACTGGCTTGACTTGGGCATACCCGAGGCGCTGTGGGTGCTTGAGGTCGCGAGATTTGGCCCCCTCGTCGTAGCCATGGATGCGCATGGGGGGAGTGTCTACCAAGAATGAGACCTGAAAACATCTCTTACTCGATGAACTCTACTTCTATCTCCAGCTTCTGTGCGATATCGCTCTGCTTTTTATCGCTGGTTAAAAGCCTGCCGTATTTCTGAGCCTGAGCTATATATAACGCATCGTATATAGAAACTTTTTCCTCAACAGAAATTTTCTGAGCTGGGCTTATATATTTCCCAAGAGACTCAAATACAATAATTTCCTGAGCTTCTTTTAAAGCATTGAACATAAGTAAAGCGTCTTCAAGGGATATTTTACCATAAACTGAGTGATGTTTCCATACAGCATTAGAAACCTCAGCCAGAGGCGTATTTAAAGCCCCTCCAGAAACTCCTCCACCTCTTGCTTTGTGGGCAAACCAGCGCGCGCACCCACGTGGGAGATGCACTTCGCGGCGACGAAGTTGCCCAGCTTTCCGCAGGTCTCCAGGTCGTAACCTTTAAGCAAGCCGTAGAGGAAGCCCGCGGCAAAGGCGTCGCCGGCGCCGGTGGTGTCCACCACGCTTGTTTTAAACGCTGGCACGCGGAGCCTCTCCCTATCGCTGGCTATGAAGCAGCCCTCCTCGCCGAGGGTTACCACCACGATTCTCGCCCCCATATAGAGAAGCATCTCCGCCCCGCGCTCGTATTCGTTGCCGGTGAGGTGGAAGGCCTCTTCTTTGTTGAGAAATATCACCTCGCTGGCTGAGATGAACTCCTTGAGCTCCACCAGACAGCGCTCCTTGGCGTAGAGCATCCCAGGGGCAAAGCTCAGCTTCTGCTTTTTAAGCTTCGCCAGCAGTGCGCGCTGAGCTTCGAAGCCGTACTCGCCGACGAAGGAAGAGAAGTGCAGGTACTTAGCGCGCGAAGCGTAGGCGATGCTCTTTTCGGTGAGCTTCAGCAGGTCATTCGCCCCGGGATAGGCGTACATGCTTCGCTCGCCCTTCTCATCCACCAGCGCTATTATTATTCCCGTGGGCGCATCCAGGCGCTCTATTGCGCTCGTATCCACGCCCTCGCGCCGCAGCTCGGCTATTAGGAAATCGCCATCGCTGTCTCTGCCCACTGCGCCTATAAAGCCCGTGCTCACACCTAGCCTCGCAAGACCCACGATGGTGTTTGCCGCACTCCCTCCGGCTGCCTGCGTAGCCTCTATTACAAAAACCTCCTCCCCGGGCTTAGCTATGCGAGGCACGCGGTAGATTTTGTCTAGGTTGAGGGCGCCCACGCCGACTACATCCATATTAAAAAATAGTTTAACTGGAGATATAAAGGTTCACCTGGGCACACTGCGGCATCAAATCTCTTGCAGGCTCTGCTTAATGCCCCGCTTCCTTCGAATCTGAGTACATCGCAGCGAAGGGTCGGTGCGACAGAGGCACAACCTTGGTGAACTTCGCATTCATAATCTCATCCACGTCGCCGCCAAAGTAGGAGCAGAACTCCTCAATTTCCCGGCGCAGGAAGGCGAGGTCCTCCTTTGTAAGTTCCTCGAACTTTGCACCGTAGCCGAGCTTGTCCTCATCCACCTCGTCTCGCAGGTAAATTGCGCCGCCGTGTATTCCCGTCGCCAGCCAGTCGCCAACTATCTCAGGGTAGGTCTCCAGTCTCTGCAAGCCGAGAATAATAATCCTGCCCCCAGCCATGTACTCGCCCAGGAAGTCGCCAGCGGTGCCGCCTATAACCAGCACCGGCACCTGCTCTTTATACTCCTTCATGTGAATTCCCACGCGGTAGCCCACGTGACCTCGAACGAAAATCTTGCCTCCGCGCATGCTGTGCCCTATAATATCGGTACCGTCGCCGTGCACTATTATCTTACCCGCGTTCATGGTGTTGCCTGCGCCATCCTGCACATCGCCGTACACCACGATGGTGGGACCATTCGCAAACGCGCCTAGGTCGTCGCCCGCAACTCCGTGAATCTCTATATAATAGTCGCCTCGCAGACCAT
This sequence comes from Candidatus Pyrohabitans jungbluthii, assembly GCA_002010065.2. Classification (GTDB taxonomy): domain Archaea; phylum Hydrothermarchaeota; class Hydrothermarchaeia; order Hydrothermarchaeales; family BMS3B; genus Pyrohabitans; species Pyrohabitans jungbluthii. The sequence continues at coordinate 34,604 of MTMD02000012.1, forward strand.
CGGCGATAAAGCGCTGCCCGTTTACATTTATAAGCTTGAGCTTCTTCGCCCCCTGGTTTATAATCTCCTCTATAAGCGCGTTAAGCTCCCGGTAGTGCATACCCTTCGCATCGATAACCACAAACTCGCCTTCCTTAGAAACCCTCGCCTTTTCCAGCGTCGCAGCCATGCTATCTCCCCGCAGGTTTAACTCCGAGAACCTCAAGGTCAACATCACTCAGGCCAACGCCACGCAGCCTATCCCTGTTGCCGCGGAGGCTCTCTATGGAGTTCAGCCCGAGGGCGCCGAGGATCTCCTTCAACTCATGGCTCCATGCCTTGAGAAGGTTCGCCGCTCTGCGTGCGCCCTCATCCGGGTTGAGGCGCTTTCTTAGCTCAGGAATTTGCGTGGCTATGCCCCACGGGCACTTGCCGGTATAGCACTTCTTGCACACAGTGCAGCCCAGCGCTACCAGCGCGGCGGTGCCTATGTACACCGCGTCGGCGCCCAAGGCTATTGCCTTGGCGACATCGGCGCTGCTCCTTATACCTCCGCTCGCGATGATGCTGCCCCAGTGGCGTATACCCTCTTCACGCAGCCTCTGGTCCACGCTGGCTATCGCCACCTCTATGGGAATGCCATGATGGTCGCGGTGCACCTGAGGCGCTGCTCCCGTGCCGCCGCGGAACCCGTCGAGCACAACTGCATCTGCGCCGGCGCGGATTATGCCCACCGCTATGGGCGCGACGTTGTGCACCGCAGCTATCTTCACAAATACCGGCTTCTTGTAGCGCGTCGCCTCCTTAAGGGCGTATATCAACCGCGATAAATCTTCGATGCTGTATATGTCGTGGTGCGGCGCGGGCGAAATAGCATCGCTCCCCTCGGGTATCATTCTGGTTTGAGAGATCTCAGCCGTAACCTTTGTGCCGGGCAGGTGGCCGCCTATGCCCGGCTTCGCCCCCTGGCCGATCTTAATCTCTATCGCCGCGCCCCGCTTTAAGTACTCCTCATGCACCGCAAACCTACCGGAGGCGACCTGGGTTATTATGTGGTCAGCGTAAGGATAAAGATCTACGTGCATCCCACCCTCACCGGTGCCCATGTAGGTGCCCACTTCTTTGGCTGCGCGAGCCATGCTCAGCTGGGCCTCAATGCTTATGCTGCCGTAGCTCATGTGGGCAAACATTATGGGCGTCTCAAGCTTGAGGTTGGGCGCAATCTTAGTCTTGAGGTCAACGCCATTGTCCTCCTCGAGATCAACCTTCTCAGGCTTCCTCCCTATGTAGGTGCGCAGCTCCATGGGCTCACGCAGCGGGTCTATGCTGGGGTTCGTAACCTGGCAGGCATCTAAAACAAGACGGTCGAAGTAGTTGAGGTAGGGAAGCTCGTTGCCCATGGCGGTGAGAATGACGCTCCCTGTTTCTGCCTGGGTTTTAATGTCCTTCCTTACCTTATTTGTCCACACGGGGTGGGGAGAGTACTCCATTGGGTGCTTCTCTATGCTGATCGCCTGCGTGGGGCACATGTAGGCGCAGCGCAGGCACGCGACGCACTTCTCATGGTGGCGCTTCCACTTTTTCTTCTCCTTGTCATATTCATGCACCCCGAAGGGGCACTCGCGCACGCAGCGGAGGCAGTTAATGCACGCCTCCTTATCCACGCGCACTATGAAGTCAGGCGGGAAATTTCGCACCATTTAGTGTATTACCTCCTCTCTAACGTCATCATAAAGACGGGCAATCACAGGATTGCCAGCGCGCGGAGCCCAGAGCTTGTCTAACTCTGGTTGCACTTCGCGTATTGCCGCCTCCTCGCTGGCGATGTACACAAAATCACCGCTCTTCGCCGCTATGAGGGGGCGCAGCTTTATGCGGTCGTTTAACCCAACCATGGTGTCTCGATTCGCGACGATTATCGCAAAGGGTCCATTGAGCATTGCGGGCGCGTACGTCATGCGCAGCGCCGTGTATATGCTCCGCTTGGGCTCCGGCATCTTATCTATATGCTTCCAGAAGGGCGGGGTCAGAGCAATGGCAGCAGTGCGAATGCTCAACCCCTGCTTTCGTACGAGCAGGTCGAAAAGGTAGGCTACCACTTCGGTGTCGGTTAGCAGCCTGCATTTGTAGCCGTGAGCCTCAAGGTAGCGCCTATTTGTACCGTAGCTGCTTATCTCGCCGTTGTGCACAACGCTCCAGTCGAGAAGGTTGAATGGGTGCGCACCACCCCACCATCCTGGGGTATTCGTGGGGAAGCGCCCGTGGGTTATCCAGCAGTACGCTTTGTACTTCTCTATCTTGTACATCCTTGCAACGTCGTCCGGCATGCCCGTGGCCTTAAAGACACCCATGTTCTTGCCGCTGCTCGCCACGAAAGCGCCGTCAATCTCATCGTTAATTGTAAAGACAGTATCTATGATATAATCCTCCTCCTGGGCGAGGTACTCCTTCTTGCTCTTAAACTTGTGGGGAACCTCCACGAAGTAGCGCCATACGATGTTCTCCTTGGGTATCTCCTTGATGTTGCGCATTGGCACCTCTTCGTCCTTTATTATCGCCACGCGGTCTTTGAGGAACTCCTCAGTCGCTTCTTTCGCCTCCTCATCGCGGAAGAATAAATGCAGGGCATAGTACTCCGCGTACTTCGGGTATATCCCGTAGCCGGCGAAGCCTCCCCCACGACCATCGTAGCGGTCGCGCATCATCTTCGCCATAGTTATAATATCATCGCCCGGGATTCTCTTGCCGTCGCGGTTGAAGATTCCACCTAATCCGCACATCTCTTTACCTCAGCAGGAGGAGTTTTTTGTAAGAGGTTAGACCACGCCTAACATCGAAAAGGCGAGCCATAATTCTAGCTCTATGGTTATAAAATTTTTGGCTGTTCAGCAGGATACCTACAGGAAAATGTAGCCACAGCAGAAAATTTTAAATATGTTTACATTTACAATATTCTTTACAGTGATGCATAACTTTATATATGGGATGTTTTTACATATATATTAACACATGTTAGAGTTGTAAAAGCCGCCTCTTTCTGGGAGCGTGAAAATGGAAGAGAGAGACACCATACCCTTGGTGAACCGCGCCACAGAGGTGCTGGATGAAATCTCCGCCACGCTAAAGGTAGACTTGGATAGGCTCAGGCGAGATAAGCGCTACTTTGAGGAACTCTACCTCACCCTCAAGGGCAACCTGGAGGAGCTCAAACTCCTCAAGGACGAGATGGAGCAGCGCGGCTTTGACTCGCCATACTTTGCTCTGGGGCTGAGCAGGCACGGCTCGCCCTTTGGCAAGGGCAGCTACCGCCGCGAGGACGTCGAAGATCAGCGCGATGTGGCAAGGCATAAGATGTTCTTCCGCACGAATGCGGCGTTTAAAAAGGGTACCTTTGAGCGTACCAAGAGCGCCATAGCAGCGCACAACATAGCAATAGGTCACCTGGAAGAGTTTATCTCCTTCGTGTGTGAGTGCGGCAAGGAAGCTAAGGGCAAGGAAGCTCTGAAGATAATTGAGGAGAAGGGCAGATACGTCTGCCCCAAGTGTGGCTCAGACGCAAAGCCGAAGCTTCGCGCGAATGAGCAGGGCATCTATCGCCTGGAGATTCTCCCTTACTTAACCTACGGCGGCGAGTTCACCGTGGAAATCTCGAAGTTTACGCCCACAGAGAGGATGGCGTACCGCGAGCTTGTGGAGATCCTGCGGGAGAAGAAGAAGGGCAAGATAAAGTCGGCGACGGTTACATTTAAAGCGAAGGAGAACGGGAAGTGGGTTACCAAGCGGGAGCAGGTGGAGGTTAGCAAGGGCGAGAAGCTGGACTACGAAGGTGTGCTGCGCAGCAAGTATGGCAGGATAATCATAGAGCATGTGCGCTACCACCACGAGCGCTCTATCCTGGTGAGCGGGCGGTACAACCGTCAGGCCCTCGCCATAGGCTATACCAAGATTTTAAAGTACAAGCGGGAGGAGATCCTGGAGTACCTGCTCTCCCGCAAGGTGGACATGGAGAAGCTGCGCAAATACGAGGAGATAAAGCGCCGCTTCGATGCCCAGCTTTACACCGCCGAGGCGTCGCAGACCTTTGCGCTGGATATGCGCATAATGGAAGAGCGCTACGAGCTGATGCAGGAGTTCGAGGAGGAGCTTAAGGCCGCTGGCTTAATGGATGAGAAGGGCAACCTTATCGAAGGCCTGGACGAGGCGATAAACTACCGCCAGAAGATACGCAAGGAGATGCTCATAAAGATACCAAAGGCGCTTTTCGCATGGGACATCTTCAAATTCCTTCTGATTAAACCCTACCGCGAGCGCCGCTATGCCAGCATATTCCCGGGTTTGCAGCCCATCCCGGATAAAGAGCAGCTTGAGGCGGCGCTTGAGATACTTCAGGAGGAGGACCTGCTTTACGCGATTCAGAAGTTCATAGACGCGACGGTAATACCTGTGAAGCGCGCCCACGAGATAGTGTTCAAGAAGTTTGAAATTGAGGAGATACTGCAGGACTACCTCAAGGTTACGTCGTCCCGCGCAGTTGGAGGCATAGCGCTCTACCTGCACAGCGATCTGGATTTGGAGATCGCCTCCAGGGTAGTCTCCTCTACAGTTGAGGAGCTCAAGGAGGTGCTCAAGGTTATAATCCGCTTAGGCAGGCGCGACGTTATACCTGAGGAGAAGCTGGAGAATCTCGAGGATATAAAGGAGATAAGAATCTCCGAAAAGGCTAAGCAGTTCTTGGAGCTGGTGAGGTGATATGGGAAAGGAGATAGTGGTGCTGCGCTCCTCCCAGAAGGATGTGCTCATTGAGGAGATAAACCAGAAGCTGGACGAAACTACGAAGAAGGTGCACCTGAGTATCCGTCCGACGATAAACATCCTGGCGTCGATACTCACGGCGGCTCCCAACACAGAGGTTATCACATGTCCCCCTTCGCTTTACGAGCGCACTCCAAAGAAGATACGCACCGCGCTGGAGAAGATAGGTATAAAGTTTGAACCCCTGCTTCTAACTCCAGGGCGACCGCGCTCCCATCCCAACTGGAAGATACAGAAGGTTTACGAGCTTGAAGCGAAGGGCTACTCCGCCAAGGAGATAAGCGATGAGCTGGACATCCCGCTCACGACGGTTTACTACTACCTGAAGAAGGAGGAGAACGAGGGCAAAAAGAAGAGGGAAAGGAAGAAGTAGCTCTAAAGTTTTAACTCGTTAACCCTCGCTCCACAGCTTGCATATTCTCTTGTCGTGCCGCCGTAGCTCAGTAGGTAGAGCGCCTGGCTGTTAACCAGGTGGTCGACAGTTCGAGTCTGTCCGGCGGCGCTCACCCTTCTTTTAACCCCGCTGAGTCCATCCTGAGTAGACCACTATTGTTGTCAACTTCCGGGAAATTTTAATATCAAGCACAGCCATCTTTATTTATGTACTATGAAGAGGTATTCAGAGCCCTAAATAATAAGGGAGTCAGGTATGTGGTTGTGGGGGGTATAGCTTTAAATCTCCATGGCGTGCCGAGGGCAACGGCTGATCTTGACATCGCTGTGGCTCTGGAAAATGAAAATCTTGAAAAGATTGTTGAGGCAATGATGGAGCTTGGATTTAAGCCCCGTCTCCCCGTTACACCTCAGGAATTTTCCAATCCGCTTAACCTTGAGAAATGGAAAAAAGAGAAGAATATGAAGGTTTTCACCTTCTGGAATCCGCATAAGCCATATGAGGAAGTGGATATACTCATAAGCAATCCAATAAAATTTGAAGAGCTTGAGAAAACAAGGGAAGTGGTGAGGGCAAAAGGGATTGAGATTCCCATAATTTCAATAGATTATCTGATAAAACTGAAAGAATTTGCTGGCAGGAAACAGGACGAATCTGACATCGAAGCGTTGAAGAAGATAAAGAGGATGAAAGAAAAATGACGAAAAAGGGATTCTCTTATAAGGTTTCAGAAGAAGACCTGAGAAAGTGGATAAAAATGTCTGCTGAGCATAAACTTGAATGGCTTGAAGAAATAAACCGCTTTTTATACTATTTTGCCCCTGAAAAAAGCAGAAAAATAATGACAAAGTTTAGAAAGGGTGAGATATAGTATTTATACAATGAATTTTCTGGTTGCAGGAGGTGATAGGAACCCGCTGGTGGTTCCTATATGCAGTTATTCTTTACAACGAACCTCGGGGATTAAAGGGATATGCTTGTGGGCATACTCAG
>MTMD02000013.1 GCA_002010065.2 Candidatus Pyrohabitans jungbluthii
TGCTCCGGTCGGGATTCGAACCCGAGTCGCCGGCTCGAAAGGCCGGCATGATTGGCCGGGCTACACTACCGGAGCATTAAAACAAGCTACCATAAAGGCAAGATTTACAATGGAAAAAGTTGCTGTAAATAGGAGCATCAAAGTGCGGCGCCCTAATATTGGCACGGAAGGGGTAATAGGGGCGGGGAAGGTGCCCCTATTATGAGGGAAAATTTTTCACACGTTGGGAAAGTGGTTTTTTGTGAGCCAGCCCCGTGGTGTAGTGGTCAATCATGCTGGCCTTTGGAGCCAGCGACGGCGGTTCGAATCCGCCCGGGGCTATCACTATAACAGGGTGGGAAGGTACGGGAGAAGCCACCTATCCACGTTTCAGGAGAGTAGCCTCTGGATTATTACATCCAGGTTCTGGGCCATGGCTACGACATCGTCGCCCGTGGGATGCGGGTTTACCATTATATTCCCGTTTATAATCAGCGTGGGTGTCTCCTCCACCCCGTATTCCTGGGCAAGCCTTATGTTATTCAGCGCTTCCCGATTTGCTGCCCCAGATTTGAGCTTCTTCTCAAAATCTTCTCCCAAGCCAATCTGCCTGCCGAGAGCTACAAGCACATTCACATCGCCTATATCCAGGCCCTTCTCAAATCTCGCTTTAAACATTGCATCTGCCATCTCCCTGCCCTTGCCGTAGCGCTCAGCCAGAATATAAGCCTCCACCGTCTTAATGGACTGCTTTCCCCACACTATAGGCACCAGTTTGAATTCAAGGGCGTCGCCGTACTTGTTTTCAAGCTGATGCTTTATGGCATTAAAGCGGTAGCAGTGATCGCAATAGAAGCTGAAGAATTCCACAATTTTAACCTTACCTGGCTCCTGCGTGCTTGGCTTATCCAACACTGGATAAAGACCTAGAACTAACTGCTTACCAGCGCCCTGAGGGGAGGCCACCTCTGCCTGAGGCTTTTCCTTCCCGCCTGTCAATAGCAAAAATCCGATTAAAATCACACCAATAACTACAGCCGCCTTCATACTGAAGGAACTTTTGCTCGCCGCCTTTGCCTTTTTCTGTCTCTTCTTCACCATACCTCTACCTCTCCTCAATCGTGAATGTTGGTTTTATCTCATCCTCGGAGTGGCACCCTTCCATGCACCTCTCCCGCGCTATCTCCTCTTCCTTCACTCCGATCTGCGTCTCCAGTTTCAGAATTTCCCCCGTGATGGGGTCCACCTCAGTCCTGAGAATATTTAAGCCCTCCTCGCTTCCAAACTTACAGCCACACTCCTTCTCCACAATCTCTATCTTCCAGGTGTAGTTCTTCGAAGCTACGTCGTAGTTCAGGTTAATGCGGGTAATCCTGTTGCTCTCATTTCTCAGGTACTCATCTATAAACGCCTTTGCCTCATCGTTGCTTTCCACAATCTCCAGCGCTTTTTCAGCGGTTATTGGAAACTCCAGACGCTCGCCAGAAGGAGCCTGGGCTGGTTTGATAGCCATGATAGCTGCGGCGATAATTATAAGCACGGTAGCGGCGTAGACCTTTAATTCCATGTCACCACCATTAATCCATTCAAATTTTTTCGAATTCCTTTTTTATCTTTTCCCAAATTATACCCAAATTGGGGGCATGTATATTATTATAGATAGCCTTTAATACTATCACCTATAGACATTGTAACGGAAGAATTTTTCAGTAAAAAATATTATGGCTAATATATATTAGCTCTTTCAACGCTGTTTGGATTTTCCCTCCTCACGAGCAGCGAAGTAGCAGGGTAGGCAGAGCTTCTTTCCATTAATCTCCTTAACCTTTGTGTCCATTGCATATTCTCCGCACGCTGAGCAGCGCACAGAACTTCTTATCTCCGCCTCCTCAGGAAACTCGATGTCCACAAACTCTGCTACAAACGCTTCCTCAGGCGAAAGCGAAAGCGCAAGTTCAACCTTCTCCTCCAAGCTCTTGCCTTTAAAAACCTCCGGATTGAAGTACAGGCGCAGCGCTTTGCCGCTCTTCCTTGAGCCAAAGATGAAGACATTCTTCCCGTAGTCGCGGATGTATAGGTTGCCCTTGCCCACAGTGCAGCCTGCTATAGCTTGAATCGCGTCAACGGCGCAGTTTGCAGTCTCGGCGATGCAGAACAGCTCTTCATCACCTGCACGAGAAACGCCCAGTTTCTCCATGGCATAGCTCGCCGCCTTTGCCCCCACCACAACGAAGGGGCAAAGGTGACCGTGGAACTCCACCGCCTTTCTCACTGTTTCGTCCATACGTAGCGTTCTCCGTCTGGGGTTAAAACCTTTTGGGTAAGCACAGATGCTTACCATGAACCTAAGATTTTTATTCTTGGTATGGGATTTATCCCCATGGAGCTGAAGGAATTTCATGATATTGTAACCATCGCCGAAGCGAGGCGACGCTTGGAAGAGCACTTTCCAGCTAAGCAAGAGGTGGAGGAGGTCCCCCTTGAGCATGCCCTTGGCAGGGTGGTTGCACGGGATGTCGTAGCGGGCATAGACGTTCCACCCTTTGACAGGGCGAGCATGGACGGGTATGCGGTTATTGCAAAAGATACATTCTACGCTGACGAGGAATCGCCGGTGGAGCTGGAGCTTCGGGGCTATATTCGCGCAGGCGATAGCTCCCTCCATGAAATTATCCCTGGTACGTGCATAGGCATAGCCACAGGTGCAGCGATGCCCAAAGGCGCGAATGCCGTGGTGATGGTGGAGTACACAGAGCAGGTGGAAAAGGCGGGGAAAAAATTTGTGAGAATATACAAGCCCGTGGCGCCTGGGGAGAACGTAATGGCAGCCGGCACAGACATTATGCGTGGCGAAGTGGTGCTCAGGCAGGGCACGAGGCTAACTCCTCGCGAAATTGGTGTGCTCGCGGCGCTGGGCATGCATAAGGTTGAGGTTTACCGTTCGCCCAGGGTGGCGATAATTTCAACGGGCGATGAAATCGTAGCTCCCGGCGAGGAGCTCAGCTTCGGCAAGATATACGACGTCAACGCTTATGCGATAGCCCAGGCGGTGCGCGAATGTGGAGGCGAGCCCAGCTTTCTCGGCATAGTCAGGGATGAGCCCACTGAGCTTAAAGAGAAGCTGGAAGAGGCGCTTGCCCAAGACTACGACATAGTAATAACCTCAGGTGGCACAAGCGCTGGTATGGGTGACTTAAGCTACCGCGTAATAGACGAATTGGGTGAGCCTGGCATACTTGTGCACGGTGTGGCAATAAAGCCTGGGAAACCCACTATAATAGGCGTCGCTAAGGGGAAGCCCATCTTTGGGTTACCGGGCTACCCCACGTCGGCGATGATAACCTTCGACGTGTTCGTGGCTCCGGTTATAAGGAAATTAGCCGGCTTCGAAGCACCGGAGCGTAAGCGGGTGAAAGCAAAGACGGCGATGAAGTTCTACTCAGCCAGTGGACGCTACGAGTACAAGCTTGTAAATCTCGTCAGAGGGAGTGACGGGAGCTACAGCGCATACCCTGTGCTCACGGGCTCTGGGGCGATAACCACTCTTGCTGAGGCGGACGGCTACATAGAGATACCCGAGAATGTGGAGATGCTGGGCGAGGGTGAGGAGCATGAGGTAATTCTGCTGAGCGAGAGCATAAAGCTGGCGGACCTCACAATTATAGGGAGCCACTGCATAGGCGTCGACCTCTTGGTAAGCCTTATGAGCAAAGAAAAGCCGCTGAAGGCGAAGATTATAAACGTCGGTTCTTCCGGTGGCTTGGCGGCGGTGCGAAAAGGAGAGAGCGACATCTCGGGCACGCATCTCATAGATGAGGCAACAGGCGAGTACAACATACCCTTCATCCACCGCCTTGGCTTGGCGGATAAGGCTTACCTGGTGCGGGGCTACGACCGGGAGCAGGGCTTGGTGGTAGCCAAGGGCAACCCCAAGGGCATAGCAAGCATAGCCGACCTCCTGCGCGAGGATGTGAGATTTATAAACCGCAATCCCGGCTCTGGCACGCGCGTGCTATTCGACCTGGAGCTGAAGAAGCTCGCTGAAGAGCGGGGAGTTAGCATTAGCGAGCTTGCCAGGGAGATCAAGGGCTATGAGATTGAGGCGAAGTCGCACTCTGCTATCGCTGCTGCCGTCGCCTACGGTAGAGCCGACGCCGGCTTGGCGATTCGCACGGTGGCGGAGCAGTACGACCTGGACTTCATACCCCTGCGGGAGGAGAAGTACGACTTCGCCATACCCAGGGAGAAGATGGCAAAACCAGAGGTTAAGAGGTTTATAGCCACGCTCGCCTCTGAGGAATTCAGAAAGCTCCTCGAGGCAACACCCGGGCTGAACGCAAATGAGGAGACGGGTAAGGTTATATACGAGCCAGAGTAAAATTTACTTATGTACCGCAAGCTCCTAGTGGCGACAGATGGCTCGTTCTATGCAAAGCAGGCGGAGGAGAAGGCGCTGGCTCTTGCCAGGAGCTTCGGCTCCAGCATTGCTGCGATTTACGTCATAGATAAGGCGCGCTACCAGTGGGCAGAGGAGCTTATGCAGGAGATATACGAGAAGACAAAGAAGGAGGGGGAGGCTGTGCTGAGAGCATTTAAGGAGAAGGCGGCGCAGCATGGAATAGAGGCTGAGACAAAGTTCCGCGAAGGCATGCCCAGCGAGGAGATAGTTAAAGAAGCTGAAGCTGGAAGCTACGACCTCATAATCCTCGGCTCTCGTGGCATGAGCGCAGCAGAGGAGGTTGCACTTGGAAGCGTGGTACAGCGCGTTGTGAGGCGCGCACCTTGCGATGTGCTTGTGGTGAAGCAGTAGGCTGCCAGTTTGCCAATCAATTGACACCTGTGTTTGTCCAATAGCGCCGTAAATTAATCCGATAGTTTAGATTTTAAAATTAAAAAAGATAGGTAATACGGTATCGAAGACCGTTATGTTTCCATCTCATTTACCCACATATCCCAGTCGGGGGAGAGGTATACCAAAGGAGAGGGGGTATTCCCCCTCTCCTGGCTACGGACTCGGCGGGATTCGAACCCGCGATCTTCGGCTTAGAAGGCCGACGCCCTATCCAGGCTAGGCTACGAGTCCTCGCTAAAATTATTATAGAGAGGGATTAGAGTGCTGTTGAAAAGAATTATTAAACTCCGTCACGCCGCAACTTCGTTGCGGGTAACTCCGTCACCCTATCGCTCTGCAGCTTCACTGCGAGTAACCTCAGCGGTCCTTCCAGGACTGCTCCCAATTTCCCTCGTAGTTGCTCGGGAAATCACCAGCACTCAAACGTAGACGCGCTGAAATAGAATTTAACCTCCCTGAACTCGCCGCTCGCCTCGTACTTCGAAGCCCTGCAGATGTTCACCAGGCTGAGCTTAAGCCGTGCCACAAGCATCTCCCGCTCTTCAGGCTCCTCATGGGAGAACACCCCAATGCGGCGCAGGCCGACGTTCTTCTCCATTATCCTTGCGAGAACACCCTCAGCGCCCGGCACGAGGTCTTCAAGGCTGTGTGGGGTGAGGAACACCAGGTCGCCAACTTGCGCGCGCGAGGCAGCGAGCACATTCTGAGAGCTTCTAAGTTCGACGGTTTTAATTCCATGCTCCACAAGCTCATCTATAACGCGCTTGGAAATTCCTGTCAGGCCGTAGACCTTCATCCTAACCACCTAGTAGAACATGGGTAGCTCCTTCACTTCCTGCTGCTTGAGCTTGCGCGTCTGCTTTGCAAGTTCTTCCATTTTCGCCTCTATCGCTTCCGCTTCTTGGATTAGGGGTTCTACATCTATGTCGAAGCCGTGCAGGCGATTGAGCACCTTAATCAGCTCCGCCGCACCCCTCGGGTCAGGGTTCATCCCAGGAGTTTGAGCGAGGAGGCAGAAGGCAGGTATGCTAACCTGAGCGCAGTCAAGCAAAAGCTGCCCGGGCATGCCACTTATAACGCCTTCCTGAAGTATCTCTACATCCTGACTCCTCAGGTAGTCTATCATTTCCTTTGTTGTAGCCACCCCGTAAACAGCGGGCTCCTTAAGAGGCGAGGGGAGACCTGCAAGGGTGATTATTCGCTCCGCCTTAACCTGCGAAGCCCACTCTACAATCTTCTTGCTCAGGTCGTAAGTAAGCGCGGGAGCAATGGGCACGTCGCTGTAGAGCACCGCCACTCTATCCTTAGCATAAATCCGGAAAGGGTGCTGGGCAACCCCCTCGCGGAGTAGCGCCACAGGCGGCAAAAAGCGCGACTCCACGAAGCCAGCGAGCTCCATCTCCAGCTTGTCTACCATGAAGCTCGCCGCTATTCCGCCGACGAGACCAACGCCGGGCAAGCCCTCGATTATTATGGGTGATTCCTCAAGCTCTTTGATAAGGGTTATTCTCACATCTTCCACCATCTCCATCCCTATGATAATTAGAACCTGAGTTCATATAAATCTTTACACTCCGGCAGGCGAATAAGCTGCTCAGCGGGGATAACATAACCCGCGAGGTCGAATACGCGGGAAGCGCGTGCTATTACCGCCATGTCGCTGGTGCATACCACGCTCGCGCCGCTGGTGAGAAGCTCCGCATCCGGTGAGCGAGAGGTTCTCGCCTCCACGCTCATGCCAAAATCTTCTGCTTTTGCATTTATGTAGGCACATAGTCTTCCGCTGAAGCTTACCATGGAATCGAAGATGAATATAACTATAACAGGAGAAAGCTCGCTTAGAGCCCTGAAGATTCTATCAATGGCGACGTCGGTTATGCCACGAGTAAATTTATGCTTCCCGTAGACCCCGCTCACATCGCGCACAAAGCCGTCGTCGCACGCAATTACCGCTTTCCCGCGAAGCCAGCTCTCAACGGTTATAAGAACATTGTAGCCATCGATTGCCAGGCTCTGTCCGCTAATCTCCTCTGCAGTTAATAGTTTTCGTCTGTGCATCTCCGCCTCTGCACGAGGGTAAACGCAGCGCAGCAGAAGGTTGCGCTCCTCTTTGGTAAGCCTGTACCTGTCTCCCACCACCTTCACGGCGGTGCTCCGCCTGTAGCCCCGCTCAAGGAGGTAGCGCAGGTCACATATCGCGTCTTTCACAGAAATTAATTAGCGGTCAGAAGAAAAGTATTTTATGGGTGCGTAATGAAAATAAACGGGGGTGGATGAATGGCAACGATTATGGTTGTGGACGACGAAGAGGATATTCTATCGCTTATCCAAAAAATCCTCACCAAGGAAGGGCATACTGTGATAACCGCTAGAGATGGAAAAGAGGCGCTGGAGAAATTGAAGCATGTAAAGCCGGATTTAATCCTCCTGGACATAATGATGCCTGGTATGAGCGGATATCAGGTGTGTAAAATAATAAAGCAGAGCGACGAAACCAGCTCCATAACTGTTGCCATGCTCACAGTAAAAGCTGATGATGAGGATAAGATCCGTGCTCTTGAGGACAGCCGTGCAGACTGGTACTTCACCAAACCCATAGATACAGAAAGGTTTGCAAAAAGCGTGGAATGGCTTTTAAAAAATCCCCCCAGAAGAGGTTAGCACATGCCGTGCATTTCAGTGGCTTCAGGAAAAGGTGGTGTGGGTAAGAGCATAATATGCGCAAATCTCGGGGTTGCGCTCTCGGAGCTTGGTTACAGCGTCGCTTTGGTTGACGCGGATATAGAGGGGGCAACCCTGGGCTTACTTCTGGGATACAACTTGGAGGATGATGCAACTCTACACGACTACCTCTCTGGAAACGCGACAGAGGAGGAGGTGTTGAAGAGTGTTAGCCCAATGCTCAATGTGGTCTTTGGAAGTGTGCAGCTCACTGCTCTCATGAAAGAGCTTAATCTTGAGCGACTGGAGAGGCTTACCTCCTGGCTCAAGGAGAGGCACGACCTCGTGCTAATAGATACACCCCCTGGTTTTGAGGAGGACACCTTTGCGGCCATAAAAGCGAGTGATGCGGTTATCATAATACTCAACCCTGACATCCTCTCGGTTACCGGCGCCCTGAAGGTGAGGATAGTTGCAAAGAGGGAAGGTAAGCGCATTCTTGGGGTGGTGGTCAATAAGGCTGGGCATGAGTATGACATTCCCACGGAGGAATTAGAGGCATTCCTTGAGGAGGAAGTTCTGGCGGTTATTAAGGACGACCCCCTGGTTAGAAATTCGCTGCTGGAAGGGATCCCCCTGGTATCATCTTACCCAGATTCCCCCGCATCTAGGGGGATAAAAGAGCTGGCGAAGAGGGTTATGGAGAAGCTTACTCAAGATAAATCGCAGGTTTCAGGGGCATAGCCTTTGCGCTTTTATTGGCGGGGTCGTAGATTCCCTGCTCCCCGGCGCGCTGCACCACAACGCTTGCGTCAAAGGTGCGCTCAAAGAATTGCCTTGCCTCCTCGAGAACGCGAGCCTCGTCCACGTAGCCGCGGAACTCTATCTTAGCAGGGTCTTTAACCAGAGAAGGCAGGAGCTTCGCAATCTCTTTGCCGTGCTTCCTGAGCTCTTCCTCACGCATTAGCACCTGCATGGCATTCTTCAGCTCAGGTTTAAGCTGGTGGAGTATCTCCATCATGCGCCACTTCCAGCGTGGGGCGACGTAGAGGTAAATCTTCTTGGGTTTAATATTTGTTACCTGTACTATGCTCTCTATGTCTTCAAGGGTGCGCGCGATAAGCTCTTCGCCAAGCTCAGCCTCCTCATTCACAAGCTCTTCGCGATAGCTCGGCCAGGGAGCGAGGCTGATGTAGCCCTTCTCGCCCATGAGGCTCCATACCTCTTCGCTTAAAGCTGGAGCGTAGGGCGCAATAAGCTTAACCCAGTCACGCAGTACTTCAAGGAGCACCTCTCTATTCGGCTCATCCCTGCGCAGGTACCACCTCACGTCGTTGTAAACGTCGAAAAAGCCAGCCTGAAATGCGGAACGGGTCTTGAACTCCTCTAAGCTTTCTGTAGCACGCTTTATATGCCTCTGCATCCTGCTTCTTAACCAGGCGTCGATGCTCTTCTCCTCGGTGCGAGAGCTTTCCATGTTTATTATCTGCTTTGCCTGCTCCAGGAAGGCGAGAAGATTGGAAGCCATATCTCGGGCGTTCTTAGCCCGCCAGTCGGGGTCACGCATGCCCTCGCTGGCGTACAGCAGCGTGCATCGCGTGACGCTCGCCCCGTAGTCGCGCAGAGCATCCTTCAGCGTTATGAAGTTGCCCTTGCTCTTGGACATCTTCTCTCCTTCGATGCTCATCATGCCATTAACACCAATTGCGCGGGGCCATAGCTCGCGATCAAAGAGCGCCACGTGATGGAAGATGAAGAAGGTGAGGTGGTTGGGTATTAATTCCTTAGCTGAGTTTCTCAAATCTACCGGCATCCAGTAGAGAAACTCCCGGCGCATCTCCTCAAGAACCTCTTTAGCTATGCCGCTCTGCTTCGCAACCTCTTCTACGCTACCCCTGCCATAGAACAGGTAGTCGAACACCTCTTTGCTCAGCTTATCGCCGCCTATCCCGTGCTCATTTATATGCTTGGCTATGGTGTAGAAGGTCATGTATACGGTGGAGTCGCTTAGTGTTTCCACTTTCCACTCGGGGTCCCAGGGTAGGGGTGTCCCCAGCCCGGCTTTGCGGGCGCATGCCTTGTCCTCCAGCCACTCTATGGTGTTTTCAAAGTTGGAGCGCGCCTCTTCGGGAAATATCTTCATCCCCGCAAGAGCTTCTCTAACGCGAGCCTTCCATGCCTCGTCGCTGTACTTGAGGAACCATTGGTCCTTGAGAATTTTTACAAGGCAGCGCGTACCACAGCGGCACACCACCTCGTCGGTAAGCTCGTACATCTTGTCTGCGATACCCTGAGCGATAAAGTCAGCGATGAGCTCTTTCTTCGCCTCGTTCACCTTCTTGCCAGCGTACTTGCCAGTAATCTCCTTGAGCACGCCCTTGTAGAACTCCTCGCGGTAGATCGTCTCCGTCGCCTCTTCTAAGCGAGCGTCGTGCTGGTCAGCGATGCTCATGCGCTCGCATATCTCTATCGCCGGATGCTCCCCGTAGTTGGGCACCTTTATTAGGGAAATGGGTTTGATGCTAAGAAGTTCCTCTTTAGTTATGCCGTACTTCTCCACCTGCTCAGGGGCACGCTGAAGGTCTCTTAAAGCTACGTAGTCGTAGGGCGCATGCGAGGGCACAGACATAACCACGCCTGTGGCGTTGTCTGGGTCAACAAAGCTCGCGGGCAGAATGAGAATCTCACGCTTGCTAATCGGGTCGAGGCAGCGCTTGCCTATAAGTTTCTCTCCGGGAATCTCCTCCTCTACGCTAACATCATCCTTCTGCTCCTTTATCTTCGGCACAGCCTCCTTGCTAACTATCCAGCGCTCATTGCCAACGCGGATTTTTACATAGCTCGCTTCGGGATTGAGCCACATGTTGGTCACGCCGTAAATCGTCTCTGGTCTGAGCGTTGCCGCCACGAGGTAGGCATCGCCAAAGCCAAACTTGAGCAGGATGAACTCAGTGGGCGAAACCCCTTCGCCGCGCAGGCGGTCATGATCTCCGGTTGGCGATTCATCATGGGGACACCACACCACCGGGTGCGTACCTTTGGTAACATAGCCCTTCTCGCGAAGGGTGATGTACTGCCATTCGATAAATCTGGAAAAAGGAGGGTGAAGCGAGGTTGTTGTGAACTCTCGCCTCCAGTCTATACTGTGCCCCAGCTCCTTTAATGCACGCTTTGACTCGCGTATGTAGTAGCGCGCTATATACTCAGGGTCGGTGAATTTTTTAAGCTCCTCCTCGGGTACGCCGTCGATATCGCGGAAGATGCGAATCTGCTGCTCGTCGCCGCGCCTAACCCGCTCTGCAGCGCCTGCGATGGGCTCGCCGGTGATGTGCCATGCCCAGGGGAAGAGCACATTGTAGCCCTGCATGCGCTTGAAGCGCGCATATACGTCAACACGGGTTGAGGTGAACGCATGCCCCAGGTGGAGGGGGCCATTCATGTATGGGAAAGGAAAGGTCACAAAAACCTTCGGTCTATTATCTGGGTCAGCTTCAAATACTCTATCCTTATCCCAGCGCTCCGCCCACTTCCTGTCTATCTCCTTGAGCTCATCCGCGCGCATCTCTATACCTCGCATTTCTGAATCGCTCTCAACGCTATTAAAATTTTGCCCTTTCAGATTCCAAGCTATGGCGTGCCTGTTCGCCAGCATGAGATACAGCTTTTCCTCTGTCTAGCTAATTATATAGCGTACAGGGAGGAGTCGAGTTTCTGCCCAAGGTCAAGCTGGAGATCGTCGTGAGTGATGACCTTACAAAGAGGGTTACTCAGACCATACATGAAACCGCCAGAACTGGCAGCAATGGAGATGGCAAGATGTTTGTCATACCCATAGAGGATGTGATAAGGGTAAGAACAGGAGAGCGCGGGCACAAAGCCGTGGGTCAGCAAGGCGAAGCTGCTACCTATTTCTCTTCTATGCTCTTCTTTATTCTTCCAACCGCTTCAACCACGTCCCTGCGATAAACCTCTCTTTTCCGATATTTGAGCATAGCTGCGTATACCAGTAAAATCATCGCAGCAAAGCTCAGCGCTGGCACTAAAAACTTTCTGGGGTTTATCTTTCTAGGCTTCTCCTGGAGTATAAGCGTCAGTGGCTGCGAAACTTCGTCATCCTCGCTAGTCACTGTCGCAATGAGGGTGTAGCTTCCAGGCGAAGCATCTCTGGGCGGCGTTACCCTGAATACCAACTCCTGCACATATCCCGGGAGGAGCAGTCTTGTAATTTCCCCAGGGTTAACCTTCCAGCCGGGAGGTGCCACTATTTTAAAAGTTAGATTCAGCGCCTCTATGGAGGGGTTGATTATTCTCAGCCTTACCTCAGCCTCCTCACCTGGCACAGCGTACGCTGCAAGCGCTCCTGAGAACTGAAGCATGTCAATACCCCTTATCGTCTTATAAAACAGGTTTATCTGTCGCAGAGGCCAGTATATATAGGGCGAATATCTCTCTGCAATTCTTGTAACCTCGTACTCTAACGTATAAGCCTCGTAAGGGTCAATCTCGCTGAGACGCCAGGCTATGATAGGGTCGGCTTCAATCACGGTAACAGGGCTTTTGAATCTTATCTCGGCCACGTTTGAGGCGATCTCCTTTGAAATATCCTCCACAATCTCGAGCCTTTCCACTCTAACTCCGGAGTTCTCCACTTTAACCCTTACCCTGGCGGTGTCCTCTCTCTCATTCAGGTAAACCTCCCTAAGAACCGCAGGTTTCTCAAACCTGGGTGGGTAGGGTTTAATTCTAAACATGAAGAAAGCGCTTGCCTCTTCATTCGCATTCTTGAGCACAAGCACAGCCTTGTGGTCACCTGGTAGAGCGCTGAGAGGTACCCGTATAGAGAGGGTTACATCTATGCTTTCTCCTCCTCTAAGAGAAATCTCCCTCGGCTCCAGGGTCACCCACTCTTGAGGCAAGCCTTCTATGCTTAGCTTGAGGTCGCTAACCTCCTCGCTGGAGGGATTCTCCACTTCAAAAGCTACTGTGGAAGTGTCTCCTGGTTTTCCCTCTATCAGCACTGGTAAGAATGCAAACCTCAGGTGGGGGGTCTCCCTGATAAATGCCTCTCTGCCGCCTTCCTCTTTCTCGCCCTCAGTTTCGACCCTCAGCGTAGCTATTGCAGAGACGTATGAAGAGCGGTTGTCGTAGTACACCTTCGCCACAGCGCTGTAGCTGCCGGGTGGGAGAGCCACTAGGTAGCTCTTAACCAGGGTCGCGTTGCTCCCTGCAGCCAGCGCCATGGGCATTAAGTCTATTTTTGCCACAATAGTAGCGCCCGCGTATATCTCTATTTCCGGCTCAATCACATCCCCGACGTTGCCGGTGTTTTCAACCTCTATTGCAAAGTCGACTATCTGATTCTGAGTGATTACCTTTGGCGTAACAGAAAAGGAGGATATCTCTACCTGCTTTAGAGGGGTTACAGTTACAGTTGCTTTGGTGCTGAAGTCCGCTCTTGTGGTGGTTCCTATTAGAATTACCAACAAAACCACAATGCTTATATACCGCCTCATAATTCCACATTACCTCATTTTCTCTTTATAACCTTAATCTTTATCATGACAAATTATAAAAAGATGGATAGTTTACCTTTATCATGAAGGAAAAATGAAGAAGTTTCTCATAGCTTTGGCAATTCTGCTCGCCTTTATTGGCGAGGTCCATGCTGTAACCCTGGCGAATATAACCATTGATGGAAGCTTTGAGGACTGGGCGGGTGTGCTTTCCGATTCCGATAACTACGTGAATGATGGAATATCTGGGATAGATGACCAGGATAATCCCCAGTCAAAGCGTGATATAACCAAATTCGCCTATACCTGGAACTCAACTCATCTGTTTTTTTATTTTAAAAGGTATCTTTCTCCAGGTGATGTGTACTTTCATGTTTACCTTGACGGCGACAGAGACTTGCTAATGGAGACCAACGAGAAGGTGGTGAGGGCCTACTTTGCGGGGCAGGGGAATTTTGATGAAGGAGGTGTTGGCAACTATTCCCCCAGCGACGCTTCTGGCGATACCCTGTGCGGCGATGGTTGTACCCTGCCCGGAACCCTTAGTTCAGAAAACACAACAGCAGGCGTAACCGGAGCAAGCAATGGCTTGGAGTTTGAGGTAGCTGTGCCCTGGAGCGCTTTGGGCTTATCTCCTGGTACTCCCATGAAATTTAAAGCTTCGTCCTCAATCAACGGAAACCTACCACCTAACCAAGACAACACAAACATAACAGACTCGCTGTATGTTGGCGTCTCAATTTATCCCAACAATGTGGGAGGAGGGGTTAAAGGAAGTACGGTAAGTTATTTACATACCGTGGAAAACCTTGGCAACGCCTACGATACCATAGAGATAAGCACCTCAGGAACGAGAAGCGACTGGAGCGTGGAGCTTTTCTATGCTGATGGTACGCCGCTGAGCGATACCGATGGCGATGGAAGTGTTGACGTGGGAAGCGTTGCCCCAGGCGAAAGCGTTGACATAATAGTGAACATCACCATTCCCTCAAGCGCAAATGAGGGCGATGAAGATGTAACCACCGTGACTGCGACATCCTCTCTCGACGAAAGCGTATCAAGCAGCGCCACAGACACCACTCGAGTTGGCTCGATAGTGATAATACCAGACAACTCAGCTAAGGCGGTGCCTGGCACAGTTAACTACTACAACCATACCATTACCAACAACCAGGCTAAAGACGACACCATAGAGGTTAATGCAACCTCGAGCAAGGGGTGGAGCGTGGAGCTTTTCTATGCTGATGGTACGCCGCTGAGCGATACCGATGGCGATGGAAGTGTTGACGTGGGAAGCGTTGCCCCAGGCGAAAGCGTGGATATTATGGTAAAATTCTACGTACCAGCAGGCGCTAACCCAGGAGAGCAAGATGTTATAACAGTAACAATAACCTCCTCCCTTCCACCCTACCCCCAAAGTTCAGCCAACGACACCACCACTGTCGCCGAGAGGGTAACAATAGTACCTGACAACGAGGGCAGGGGAGGACCAGGAACCACGATAAGTTATACCCACACTGTTACCAACAGCTGGAATGAGAGCGATGTGATTGAAATCTCTGCCTCAAGCTCTCAGGGCTGGGAGGTGAGCTTTTACCATAGCGACGGCGTTACACCATTGAGCGATACCGACGGCGACGGTAGCGTGGATACGGGCGAACTCGCACCCAATGGAGGCAGCGTTGAGATAATAGTGAGAATTTCAATACCTTCAGGTGTAAGCGAAGGTACGAATGATACCACAACTGTAATTGCTACCTCATCCTTAGACGAGAACTATTTTGACTCTGCTACCGACATCACAATTGTGCAGACGCTGGTTACCTACAGCGATGCTTCGAGAACAACCTACTCAGATCTCTTCGCAATTGGTGACACAGTTTATGCAAGGGCAAGTGGTCTAACCCCTAATCGAGATGTGAGATTTGACTGGTTAGACTCCAGTGACACCCTGGTTAGGAGCGCCACATACAGGGTACCCGCCAATGGCATTGTAGACGACGAGTACACAATTGCGGAGAGTGACTTGCCCGGCAACTGGTGGATTATACTGTCGGAAGTCAGTGGTGGGAGAACCAACGAAATTACCAGAGTCCGCTTCTTCGTAGACTCCTCACCCGTGGTTGAGGTACTATCGCCGAACGGCGGCGAAATGTGGCGTGGCATTAGAAACATCACCTGGGATGCCTACGATGGCGACGAGATGAACAACCTTACCTTCACCATTCAGTACTCTCCTGACAACGGCACAACCTGGAGAAACATAACCTCAAGCTTGGCAAACGAGACCAGAAGCTACCTCTGGGATACTTCGCAGGCTACGCAGGAGTGGGGCGACGGCGACAACTTTTTGATAAGGGTGATAGCCTACGATGGCTATTTAAGCGGCTACGACGTTTCCAACGCTACGTTTAGCATAGACAACACCCCCCCTGAGATTAGCAACGTAAGTGCCAGTCCAGACCCAGTATTACTAGGTGGAACAGTAAACATCACCGCAAATATAACCGACGCAGCGCATGCTGTGGACACAGCACTTTTAGAGATAACCCTGCCCAACGGTAGCGTTGAGGGGAACTTCACTATGCTTTACGCTGGGGATGGTGTCTACTACTATGAGTACACCACAACCTTGGAGGGGCAGTACAACTTCGTCATCTATGCAAATGACACCTTCAGCAATCTCGCCTCTGTCTCAAGCAACTTCACCTCGGGTGGAGAGGTTATAGACGTGACCCTTTCCTGCTATACCTTAGATTTTGGAAGCGTAAATCCAGGTACAAACTATTCTCCAGCGGACTGCTTCCCCCTCGTGGTTATAATAGAAAACACCACCAATGTTGAGACAAACCTGACGATAAAAGGTACAGACATGGTTCACAACACCGACCCAAGCTATGCTATCGCCGTAGGAAACATAACCTACTCCAACCAAAGCGACGGAGCAAAAACCCAGCTGGACTATAACTACCTCTCGCCACCGCCCTATCCAGACTGGGCAAATATACCTCCACCAGGTAGCGAAGATATAAACCGCTCGATCTACCTCTGGATTAGCGTACCGCCCGGACAACCTGCCGGAGTGTACAATTCAACTATAACTGTAAAGGTGGAAAAAGCTTAGCGCCTCCTCCTAAGCAGGAAGATTGCAGCAAAGAGTATTACCGCCACCACTGCAATGTACTCGGGCTTTATTCCCTTCTCTTCCTCTGTTATTATCCTCTCCGTGTACTCCCGCTTTATTGTTTTAACCGTAAAGGCGAAGTTTCTCTGCTGGTTTAGAGCTACGTTGCCACCTTCTCCTAGCCAGAAGGCGGTTCCCCTAACATTTATGGGGTACTCCTTCCAGAGCTCTGCATCTTTCGGAACCTTCACCTTGATTTTCACAACCTTAGCTGGTATGAATCCCTCTACCTTCCCGGATACCAAATATTCCATGCCTTCTGGAACCTGCTCTGGCTTCTCAGGGACTGGTTTTGAAGGTTCTACATATAAGTTCTCAGTTACTGTAATCACCCTTCCCTGCACCTCAACTTGCTGCTCGTGGATGGGTGGCTCAATCTCCACTTCCCAGCCTTCAGGATAGGAGGTGAGTTCAAGCTTAATGTGGGTTATTCTGTCGCCGTAGATGTTGAAGAAATAAAGGAGAAGTTCGCCCTCTTCTCCTGGCTCAAGAGATATGGACTTCATTTTCTGCATGCTACCAAAGTTGAAGGCGGCCGCATAAACAATACCTGTCAGGATTATTAAAAAAACTGATGTTACCATCATTCTGCGGACATGCATAATTTTCATCCTCCTTATAATTCAAAAAAATAGAATTAACTATAAAAAAATTTCGTCAAAGTCAAAACCCCAAACAATAACTGTGATAGGTATAAAAATAAAAAATAGAAGGAGAGTTCCCAGATTAGGCGGGGTCTCCTGTTATGTAAACAGTTGTATTGTAAGTGTCTGCGGCCTGTGCACTGGGTATAGTTACCCTGAAGTACACGTCCACGCTATAGCCGGGTGCTATATTGCCTGCAAATTGGGTGGTGCTGTTGGTTACAGATGTCCAAGTGCCATCAAGCGAGGTATTGTACTCCATCTGCGTAATGGGAAAGCCATTGGACGGATTGGTTGTCCCATTGAAGTACTGATCTCCACTTATAGAAAAGTTTGCGTTTGTATTGCTGATTGCGTCATTGGTAACAGTAAGCGGGAATCCGCTTCCAGATTGTGCGTTACTTGTTGAGCCTGGGTTCGTACTAGGAAAGTTTATTGGGGCATTAGTTAGTGTTATACTCAAATATGTGGGAACTGTCACCTCAGCGTAGGTCTGTTCAGTCACTCCTGCAGCAGGTGACGCTGATAGCACGAGAAGCAGTGCAAGCGCTGCAACACCGAGTGCTCCTATCAGCCTAAAATCCAATTTTTCTCTGGTCATGTGCATACCCCGACTTTTAGGTATAATATTTCTTATATTTACGTATACGTATCAATTAGTTTGCGATTAAGTTAACTATTTAGAACATTTTTGAAAAATAAAGCCAGTAATATTCGACTTTTGTGAAAATAATTTCATATATATCGCCGTATGTGTAATGAATTACACAGAAATAAAGTTACGTAAATTTAATTACATAAAATTTATATTTTTGTATAAAAAACTTTACCTTGTGTTATCTAGTAATTATTTCGCTTCACCTAATCACTTCCTCTCTTGGGTAGAGGTCACAAACATTCTCCAGGAGCCTTTATTTCCTCTCGTGGAACCTCTTACCCAGAGCGAACTTTCCCACCTCGTGGTGCGTTCCCTCGACCACCTCTATACCAAGAGATTCAATGCTCTTCTTTATGTCTTCCTTGAAGATGCACCTGTTGAAGGGCTCCTCCATGAGCATGCAGGAACTCATGTGTATGACATCCACGCCGTAGCGTTTTAGTGTGTTCGCCAGCCTGAAGGTGCGCCTGCCTGAGCACCCGCCACAGGTGAAGAATCCTACCAAGCTGGTTTCCTCGCCCTCGTAGCGCTTGAAAAGCTCCTTTTTGTTCTCATACGCGAGCAGGCAGCCTATGCCAGGGCAAACCTCGCTGACTATGTCGCACCTAACAATGGCGATCCTCTTTTTCTTTTTGCCCTCTTCCTCCTCCAGGCCCAGGTACTTAGCTTTGGCTTTAAGGGCGATCTCCTTGGTAACCTTCTCTAAACCCTCCTCTTTGGCAAGCTTTTCCACAGCTTTCTTAGCCAGGGGTCGAACAAAACTAGGAACTTCTTTCAGAACCTCCAGCGCGTCATCTTCCCACTTCATAATTCAATCCTCTTCCAGAGTCCTACTTCTGTGCTTAGCCGTGAATCAGCATGGGAAGGCACCGCACACAGATGTAGTGTTCTTCCTGCTTGTGGTAGTACTCTATTATTGGTACTTCCTCTTCGCTTCTGCTGCAGTTTTCACACTTTTTCATAGTGATAGCTCAGCTTTATATCTTATCCCATTTTTCCCGAAAATGTTCGACCAATAACCTTTAACTTCGTTACCTCATAATTTCACAGCAGGTGATGCCTTTGTACAAAAAAATTAAGGGCAGGGTGTGGCGTTTCGGTGCAAATGTTGACACTGATCAGATAATCCCGGCGGAGTATTTAATCACCGCCGACCCCAAGGAGCTTGCGAAGCACGCGTTTGAAAAGGTGAAACCTGAGTTTGCACAGCAGGTTAAGGCGGGCGACATAATCGTAGCTGACGAAAACTTCGGGTGCGGCTCCTCGCGTGAGCATGCGCCGAGGGCTCTGATGGGCGCCGGCATAAGCGTGGTAATTGCGAAGAGCTTCGCAAGAATCTTCTTCAGGAACAGCATAAACATAGGCCTGCCCCTAATCGAGGCAAGCGTGGACGCGGAAGAGGGGGATGAGCTTGAGGTTGACTTCTCGCAGGGCATAATAAAGAACCTCACAAAGAACAGGGAGTACACCTTTAAACCCCTGCCGGAGTTTCTCCTCAACCTTCTTGAGAGCGGGGGTTTGGTGGAGTACACCAAGCGTGAGCTTGAGAAGGCTCAAACTTAATAAGGCCGCAGCATAAGATTACGTCATGCTACCAGAGAAGCTGAGGGAAGACTTCCCCGCCCTGAGCAGGCTGCGCAACGGCAAACCCCCTGTTTACCTGGACAGCGCATGCATGAGTTTAAAGCCCAGGCAGGTAATCCAAGCGATAAATAAGTATTACGAGAATTACCCAGCGTGTGGCGGGCGCGGACGGTCGCAGCACTGGTTTGCCAGCGAGGTTAAGGAAGCCACAGAAAAGGCGCGGGAGAGGGTGGCTGGTTTCATAAACGCCTCGCCAGAGGAGATTGTGTGGACGAAAAATACAACAGAGGCGATTAACCTCGTTGCCCACAGCTTCAAGCTTGAGCGGGGCGATGTAGTGTTAACCAGCGACAGGGAGCACAATTCCAACCTTGTACCCTGGCTGGAGCTTGAAAAGAGCAGGGGAATAAGGCACGAGGTGGTGCCTTCGCGGGAAGATGCCACCTTCGATCTGGAGAAGTTCAAGGATATGCTCTCTCCCAAGGTTAAGCTTGTGAGCGTGGTGCACGTCTCAAACCTCGACGGCTACGCCCTGCCCGTGGAGGAGATTATAGAAATAGCTCACGATTATGGAGCCAAGGTTTTGCTGGACGCTGCGCAGAGTGTGCCTCATCGTAGCGTAGATGTTCGTCGTCTGGATGTGGACTTCCTTGCCTTCTCTGTGCACAAGATGCTGGGTCCCAGCTTAGGGGTGCTCTACGGCAAAGAGGAGGAGCTTCGCGGGCTTAGTCCCTTTATCGTTGGCGGGGATACGGTGAGCGATTCCTACTACAACCGCGCTGTGTTCCTGCCGCCGCCCCACCGCTTTGAAGCAGGGCTTCAGAATTACGCAGCGCAGATAGGCGCTGCTGCAGCGGTTGAGTACCTCCGCAGGGTGGGGCTGCGCAGGATTGAGGAGCACGAGCGCGCTCTGACGGAGTATCTCTCGAAAAGGCTGGCAGCTATTGAGGAGGTGCGCTTTGTTGGCGTTACCGAGGCAAAGCTGCGCTCGGGGATAGTAAGCTTCCGCTTGGAGAGACGCGGACGAAGCCTTGTAGCGCCGAGCGACGTTGCCGAGCTGCTCGACCGCCACTACAACATAATGCTGCGCGCGGGCGACCATTGCATTCATTCTTGGTTTAACGCCCGCGGAATAGGGGCGAGTGGCTCCGTGAGGGCAAGCCTCTACCTCTACAACACCCGCGCAGAGTGTGATTTACTCGTGGAAGGTGTAAAGAGGATAGTTGAGATGGAGGGATAGAAAATCGATGAGGAAAAAAAGCGCCTTCTCTTAGAAATCCTTCGCTCCCTCGGCGAAGCAAAGCTGGCGAGGATTCAGGAAGAGGTCGAGGCGCGCCGTTTAGAGGAGCCTGAAAAATATGAAGCTTTAACTGGGTGCAACCTTCAGGATTTGCTTATAGAGATGGCGGAGGAAGGCTTGGTTGAGAGGATTTTTCCCGAGTGGGGTGCGCCGGTATACAGGGTTAGGGAATCAAAAACCTTATAAACTAAGAGCAACATATCCCACTTACTGTTTTGCATGAAATTACCGAGGCTCTTCTGGGACATTGGCACGGCTTTGTGTGAGGGGGAGCTATCTCGTTCTTCCGCTAGTGAGGTGATTGCGTGGTAACCATCGTTGTAGGCGGTCAATGGGGCGACGAAGGCAAGGGAAAGGTGATAAGCTACCTGTGCATGAAGGATGAGCCAGACATAATTGCACGTGCTGGTGTTGGTCCGAACGCAGGCCACACCGTGGTTTATAGAGGGAAGAAGTACCCCCTGCGCCTTACCCCGAGCGGTTTTCTGTATGAGAAGGCGAAGCTGCTCATAGGCGCAGGTGTGCTTGTGAACCCCGAGGTAATGCTAAAGGAGATTAGAGACCTGGGCATAGAGAATAGGATAGGGATAGACTACCGCTGCGGGATAATAGAGGAGGAGCACATCGCGAGAGATAAAGGCTCGGGGCATCTCGCGGGTAAGATAGGCAGCACGGGCACAGGCTGCGGGCCTGCGAACATGGACAGGGCAAACAGAAGCTTGAAGCTGGCGCAGGATATTGCAGAGCTCAAGCCCTACCTCACCGATGTGCCCCAGGAGGTCAACGAGGCGATTGATGCTGGTAAAAAGGTGCTGGTGGAAAGCTCTCAGGGTTTTGGGCTCAGCTTATTCTACGGCACTTACCCCTATGTTACCTCAAAAGATACGACAGCAAGCATGGCGTGCGTTGATGTGGGAATAGGTCCAAGGAGGGTTAGGGATGTGATAGTGGTGTTTAAATCCTTCCCAACCCGCGTTGGCGCAGGTCCATTCCCCACTGAGATGTCACAAGAAGAGGCGGAGAGGCTTGGAATAGTGGAGTACGGCACCGTTACCGGGCGAAGGCGAAGGATAGGGAGGTTCGACTTTGACATGGCGCGCTATGCTGCAATGCTAAACAGCGCCTCGCAGATAGCACTCACCTGCGTTGATTATATTGACGAGGAGAGCAGAGGTGCGAGGAGCTACGACGAGCTCAGCAAAGCTGCGCAGAGCTTTGTGGAAGAGGTGGAGCGCCGCGTGGGCGTGCCGGTGACAATAATCTCCACGGGGCCAGAGCTTGAGGACACCATAGATTTAAGGGAGGAGAAGCTTGGAATATGACCAAGTATATAATTGTAACCGGTGGTGTGCTTTCTGGCTTGGGTAAGGGCGTGACCACCGCAGCCATAGGCTTAATTTTGCGTTCCCGCGGGCTGCGCATAGACGTGTGCAAGATAGACCCGTACCTCAACGTGGACCCGGGGCTAATGAACCCCTTCCAGCACGGCGAGGTTTGGGTTACAAAGGATGGGTACGAGGCAGACCTGGACTTCGGGCACTACGAGCGCTTCCTGGATGTGGAGCTAACCCGAGACCACAACATTACGACGGGCAAAATCTACCTTTCCGTGCTGGAGAAGGAGCGCCGGGGTGAGTATCTCGGCCAGACGGTGCAGATAATTCCTCACGTCACCGATGAGATAAAGAGGCAGATTCGCGAGATCGCGCGGATTAACAACCCGGACGTGCTCATAGTTGAGATCGGAGGCACGACTGGCGACATAGAGAGTATGCCCTTCCTTGAGGCGCTGCGCCAGCTCAGGATGGAGCTGGGCAAGGAGAATGTGCTTTTCATCCATGTCACGCTTGTGCCCACGCTTGAAACCGTGGGGGAGCAGAAGACCAAACCCACACAGCACAGCGTCAAGGAGCTTCGCGGTATAGGAATACAGCCCGACATACTCGTATGCAGGACTCGCGACCCTCTATTAGATGAGACCAAGGCGAAGCTCTCCCTGTTCTGCGATGTGAGCAAGCGCGATGTGATAAGCAACCACGACGTGAAGATAGTCTACGAGGTTCCCCTTGTGATGGAGGCTCAGGGATTGGGGGACACAATCCTTGAGAAGCTCAACCTGCGCGAGCGCAAGCACGACCTGCGCGAGTGGGACAGGTTCATAAAGAAGATAAAGAAACCCAAGGAGAAGGTCACCATAGCCATAGTTGGTAAGTACACCCACCTCCATGACTCTTACATAAGCATCGTCGAAGCCCTGAAGCATGCGGCGTGGAAGCTTAACCATGATGTGGAGATACTCTGGATGGAGGCTGAGGAGATAGAGGAGGAACCCGAGAAGATTAAGGAGCTTGAAGGTGCGCACGGCATTCTGGTGCCAGGCGGTTTCGGCGCGCGAGGGGCAGAGGGTAAGATCGCTGCGATAAGATACGCGAGGGAGAACAATGTGCCTTACCTCGGGATATGCTTCGGCTTTCAGCTTGCCGTCGTCGAGTTCGCGCGCAATGTGCTTGGGTTAAGCCAGGCAAATAGCGTTGAGCTCGACCCCAAAACCATGCATCCGGTAATAGACCTCCTGCCTGAGCAGCGGAAGATTGAAAAGATGGGTGGCACCATGCGCCTCGGTGAGATAAAAGTTAATATAAAGCCCGGAACCAAGGCGTATGAGATATACGGCTGCACCGAGGTGGGCGAGCGCCACCGCCACCGCTACGAGGTTAACCCGGATTACATCCCCCAGCTTGAAAGCGCAGGGATGGTGTTCTCTGCCACCAGCGACGGCGGACGCAGAATGGAGATATGCGAGCTTCCCTCGCACTTCCACTTTCTGGCGACGCAGTTCCACCCGGAGTTCAAGTCTCGACCGCGTCGTCCTTCTCCAGTGTTTCTTGCTTTTGTTGATGCCGCAATAAGGAAGAAGAGGTTGTAGTTATGTTTGATGCAAAGAAGTTTATTGAAGAAGCGGTGAAGGAGATTCGCGAGCAGGTGGGTGAGGAGACCGCAATCATAGCTTTATCGGGCGGCGTTGATTCGAGTGTCGCCGCTACACTTGCCCACCGCGCACTTGGAAAACATCTCGTAGCTGTCTTTGTCAACCACGGCTTTATGCGCAAGGGCGAGGAAGAGGAGATAGTGGAGATTTTTAAGAATAAGCTTGGAATGAACCTCCGCGTTGTGCATGCGCAGGAGCGTTTTTTCAAGGCGCTCGAAGGGGTGCGTGACCCGGAGGAGAAGCGAAAGATTATAGGCAGGATTTTCATTGAGGTGTTTGAGGAAGAGGCAGCCAAGGTGGGGGCGAAGTACCTGGTTCAAGGCACAATAGCGCCGGACTGGATAGAGAGCAGCGGCGGGATAAAGAGTCACCACAACGTCGCTGGTTTGCCAAGTGGCATGGTTTTGGAGCTTGTGGAGCCCCTGCGCGACCTGTATAAAGACGAGGTGCGCATAGTTGCCCGGGAGCTGGGCTTACCTGAGAGCATCTCTGAGCGTATGCCCTTCCCGGGTCCAGGCTTGGCGGTGCGCGTGATTGGAGAGGTGACACCGGAAAAGGTGGAGATAGTTCGTGAGGCAAATGCCATAGTGGAGGAGGAGATTAAAAAGGCGAAGCTTAAACCCTGGCAGGCTTTCGCCGCGCTCCTGGAAGGAAAGACAGTTGGGGTAAAAGGCGATATCCGCGACTATGGCTATACCATCGCTGTTCGTGTGGTGGAGAGCGTTGATGCGATGACGGCAACGGCAATGCAGGTGCCCTGGGAGGTACTCAAGCGCATCCAGAAGAGAATTACGCGAGAGATTCCCGGCGTCACCCGGGTGCTCTACGACATAACCGATAAACCCCCGGCGACGATTGAATACGAGTAAACTTTCATCAACAACGGAAAGGTTGGAGGTGAAATGCCCGAGAAAAAGGAGAGGAGGAGGTGGGGCATTTCACCTTACCCAGTAATATTGCACATACCGAAGGTAAACATTATTGTTGATTTAATGCCTTAAGGTAAACGTTGACGTTTGCAGGTGTGGTGAATGGCGCTGCTCTTCGGCACTGCGGGTGTTCCCATTTCCTCACCCTCTAGAGACACCGCTTCGGGTATAGCGAGGGTGCATGAGCTTGGGCTGGGGTGCATGGAGATAGAGTTTGTTCGCGGGGTGAGGATGGGTATGGAAAAAGCAAAAGAGGTGCGCGCAGTGGCGGAGAAGCTTGGGGTAGCGCTGACTGTACACGCCCCCTACTACATAAACCTTAACTCACCCGAGGAAGCCAAGCTTAAGGCGAGTGTGCAGCGCATCCTCGACTCCGCTAAAGTGGGCTACGCCTGCGGTGCCCGCGATATAGCATTTCACCCAGGCTACTACATGAAAAGCTCCAAGGAAAACGCGTATGCTAAGGTAAAAGAGCAGCTTGAGGGTATAGTTAAGACCCTCGAGGATGAGGGCATAGATGTGGTGCTCCGCCCTGAGACGACAGGCAAACGCACCCAGCTTGGAAGCCTTGAGGAGGTTCTCAGCCTTAGTGCAGAGCTTTCCAGGGTAATGCCCTGTGTTGACTTCGCCCACCTCTACGCAAGGAGCAGGGGCGCGGCGAACAGCTACGAAGCCTTTGCAGAGATGCTGGCGAAGATAGAGAATGCGCTTGGCAGCGAAGCGCTCCGCGACATGCACATCCACGTCTCTGGCATAACCTATGGCAAGGGTGGAGAGCGCTCCCATCTTGTGCTTAAAGAGTCGAAGTTCAACTACAAAGCACTGCTTCGCGTTCTGAAGGATTACCGCGTTGAGGGCAAGCTCATATGCGAGAGTCCCAACCTCGAGGAAGATGCGCTGCTTTTGAAGCAGAGGTATGAGAAGATTTGAGAGCAATAGAAATAAAAAACCTAAAATCCTGCACTCTGTATGCAGTTCCTGTAAAACTCGTCTATCTCTCTCATCTCTTCCTCTGTGAATCTCCTCACGTACTTGTCCTCGCGAAGCCTCTTGCCCGTCTTCGCTTCCCATTCGCTGGCAGGTATACTGAACCTCTCCTGTATGCGGTCGCGGTAGAGCTCCGGCAAAACGTTGAAAGAGCAGAAGGGCACAATGCGAAGGTCAGGCAGGGCGTAGTGCACGCTGCACTTCCTTACGCGAGCGATGTCGTAGTTGTAGGTGTCCTGGAAGTGCATCATCCCTATGAAGAGGGAGTTTCGGTTAAGCTCCTTGAGCTCAGCGTAGGAGCCCCTCGTTAAGGAGGATATGAGTACCCGCTTGAGGTCGAGGTACTCCGGCTTCTTTTCCTCGTCGATAAAACGGGAGATGTTGGCGAGTGCTTTAATGATTGAGATGCCCTTGCCAGCGAGCTTAAAGCGGGAGTGCTCCACCTCAAAGCTCAGCTCATGAAGGAACTCCAGGAAGCCCTCCACATCGAAGAATCGCGTCAGCGGCACTAGCTTGTCGCCCTGCTTGAAGGCGTAGGTTGCCATTCCGCATGCGAAGTGTGTAGACAGGCGGTACTTCGGTCTAGCGAAAATCGCCTCCATGAAGTCGGTTAGGCGAGCGGTACTCGGCACCGGGAAAAAGTCCTCCCTCGCTATGGCTCCGTCGGTCTGCTCCTCTATAGCCTTGATCACCCCGGGTATGGTTATGCGCTGCTTTTCGCGCTCCTCGCGAGGCATTCTTCCCACGAGGGAAACAGGCTGGAAGTTGACCCCGCGAACCACATCTAAGTTAGCGAAGGCAAAGCGTAAAATATCTCCCAACTCGTGGTCGTTCGTACCTCGAATAACTGTGGGAACGAGCACCATGTTCATTCCGGTGATGCGCGCATTGCGTATTACCCCTGGCACCTCGTAGTAGTTCTTGGGATTCGTTTTCGGCGTAACCCCGTCGAAGCTCATGTAGAGAATGATATGCCCGCGCTTGCTTCCCACCTCTTTTATCTTCCTCATAAGCTCCAGATTGCGGGAAAGCTCTATCCCGTTGGTGTTTAGCAGGATGTGCTGGAAGCCGGCTTCGCGGCACGCGGCGATTATCTCGAGCAGGTCATCCCGCAGCGTTGGTTCGCCCCCTGTGAGCTGTACCGCCTCAGCACCAACTGGGCGCTCATTACGAAGCACCTCAAGCATGCGCTTAATCCTCTCCAGCGAGGGTTCGTATATCCTTCCACCCTCCTTAGCGTAGAAGAAGCAGTACCAGCACGCGATATTGCAGCGGTTTGTCACGACGATGTTCGCCAAGCCGGTGTGGGACTCATGCTCCTCGCAGAGGCCGCACTTCAGTGGGCACCTCGCCTTTGGCGCTTCCACGTTGGGATTGTGGAGCTTTATACCATCGTCAGCAAATCTGCTGGCTAAGTGGTACATAGCTGCGTCTTCCCAGTAAACCTCTCTGGTTGCGCCGTGGGTGGAGCAGTACTTTGCTATCCACACCTTGTCATCCTTCTCATAAACCACCGCGTCTACGATCATTGCAGAGAAGTTCTTTTCTGAGGCGCAATCGGGGCAGAGCGAAGAGGTGTAGCGCAGAATCCTTGCATCCTCCCCTATAAGGCTGGAGAGAAAGCCAGACTCCACCTGTTGACCAAAGTCACAATTAAAGAGTGTACTCTGGCTTTCCATTCACTCATCCTCCCTGGTTTAAAAAATTGACCTGAGTAGTTTTTTATTTTTCCTGATATTTAAGCTTTCGCTTTTTTCTTGAAATGTAGGCTGCCGCCGCTATCCCGACGAATACACCCAGCAATAGGATGGTCGCTGAGAGAAGCAGGGGTCTCTTTTTCAGATATTTTGGTTTAATAGTCTCATGAACGCCGTCGTGGCATTTCTCGCAGTTTTTGTCATTACAGTATTTCACCTTGCTCTTTATTGAAAAATCACCTGGGAAATTCCATCGAATACCATAAATCCAGGGTGCGTACTGCTCTGCTTTTTCCAGAGGAATTTCACTGGTGTTTCTGAGGAGGATAAACATGCCTGAGGAGTTGGCTATTACATAGCTCTCTCCGGAGAAATACACACTCTCAGAGATGTGCTCCCCATCATAACTCCACACCGCATAGCTGCGCTGTTCGCCTGTGGAATGGCAGCTATCGCATTCCCTGCCCTTACCAAAGCCGTGGGATACCTTGTCCATGTGCACCCAGGCGATGATTTTGTTGTACCTTGGCAGAGAAGAGAAGGTGCCCACTACAGCGAAGGCATCGCGCGAGGAGTTGCGCAGCCCTGGCAGGGTCCTGAAGCTCAGGCTGGTGGAGTTGAGGCTGTGCTTCATGTTCAGCACCGCCTGGGGCATGGGTTTGACGGGAATCCACTTCCCAGCGTCGTCCCTTATCAATATTGGCACATTCATAATCCCGTAGTAGTTTATCTTCGCCAGAGGTGTGGGCATGCCGTAGTAGTCGCCAGGTGCCCAGAAGGTCGCCTGGTAGCCGGCTAAGCTCGAGACGTGGCACGCCTCGCAGGTTAAGTTTGCGTGCACACTCTTTGCAAGTTTAGCTTCTTCCCTTAGATGGCAATCGCCACAGGTGGCACTTCTGGTTATGTTGTGGTCCTGATAGGTGTGGCACTCCAGACAGGAAAGGTTCAGGTCAGCGTGTACATCATTGGGCAAGCCAAAAACCTCTTCACGGAAGTAGCCGGCGCCGCGGCGGTATTCCTCCGCGCCCACGTGGCATATTCCGCGCCCACCACCGAAGTAGCACGTGCTCGCCTCCACTCTGCGGGAGAAGAAGTGCGTACCTTCGCCTTTATCTGGCTGATAGTGGCAGTCCAAGCAGGAGGTGTGGCACTGCTGGCACACTCGATCGTTGAGCGCCGCCTGCTCCTCAGAGTAGGGCACCACCAGATCCTCGCGGATTTGGGAGATGTTTACAAGCCAGTAGCCGCAGTTGTGAGGCGCCGGCGAGGTGAATTTTGGATATGCGCTCTGCATTCTGGCGTTGCCCATGTTCGATGTCAGGTAGTCCTCCACCTGGCGGGGATGGCACTTTCCGCAGGTAGCGTTGGCGATGCTGAAGTTGAAGGCATAGCTCTCTTTGTTTCTGTCATGGTATAGCACCGTCTTGACCCGGTAGGGGTTGTTTATAATTCCCAGCGCAAGGCTTCCGGGATAATAAATGTCTATTTTTGGATAATAAGAGCGGTTGAGCTTAAAAAGAGCGTCCTCGCGGGAGATGATTAACAAAGAAAGCATTCCAGCGTGAGCGCCCTCCTTTGTGTAGTTCTCAGCATCGCCGAGGTGGCAGTCCTCGCACTGAGGGCCACCTAACCCCTGACGGTACATCTTGCTCTGATTCCACACCTCCTCAAGCGTAATCACAAACTCCTCGTAGCCCTGCATCAGCGTGGCATTCTCATGACAGTAAGTGCAGGAGCTTGCCTCCAGCGCGGGGAGGAGTACCCCCATTGCGAGTATTAAAAGCATCGCCCTCATTTTTCCAGAAGCTCTAGTATCATTTCTTCAAATCTGTCCTCGGGGATGTACCCGACTGCGCCACCCACCATCTCGCCTTTTGAGTTTAAGAGCACAAATGTGGGCGTCCCTCTTATTCCAAACTTCTTTACCAGCGCCTTTTCCTTGTCGTAGTTGAGTATTACGATGTTCACCCTGTCACCATACTTTGTCTTCATCTTTTCCACCGTTGGGGCCATGCGCAGGCAGATGCTGCACCAGGTAGCTGAGAACTCAACAATTGTCGGCTTTCCGCTCGCCAGCGCCTTTTCATAATCTTCGCGGGTGTCAAAGCTTATCCCATCATTTCCCCCCTTCTCTCCGATGCATGCCGCAAATAAGAGGGTAACCATGAAAACTGCCAACAACTTCTGCATATCACCACTCTCCTTTCAGAAATAATCACCATATCTTAATAAAATATTTACGAATCCGGTTTTGGGGAACTGTGGGTGGTTGTTCCCATCTTATGCATAACCTATTGACGCCTTGTTTTATTTTAAGCATATATCAAATGTTATTTTATAATTAAATCGGAAAAATTTATATAGGGGTTTCTTAGAAAATTAGCCTGAAACCCGAGAGACTTCGGGTGAGACCGAAAGGATCTTTGAGTAAGGAGGTGAACATGTGGCAAAGCCTAGGACTCTGGCAGTACTTTTAGGTTTAGTTTTGGTTCTCGGAATACTCAGCGCAGGGTGTGCACAGAAGCCAGCGGAGCAGGTACCAAGTGAGGAGAAGCCTGCTGTGGTAAAGAAGACCCACAAAGCTAGAATATACACCAACGGTCACGGTGGACATCTCTCAGTAACTGACATAGAGATAGACCCGCGCACAAAGGAAGTGCGAGTGGTTGCTGGTCCTGCAAGGCTCAAGGCTCAGGGCTATGGCAGCGACAAAGCTTCGCATGCGGTTTCACTCAGCAAGGACGGCAAGACGCTCTACTGGGCAGCTCTTGACGGCACCATAACAGAGATCAACCTCGCTGAGGTTGGGTTAACCTTCGACAAGACTCCATGGGGTAAGCTCAAGCGCTTTAAGACCTACGTGGCGAAGAATGTGGAGTGGAAGGAACTCGGTGGTAGCGAGGACAACCTGCACTGTGGCACAAGCCTGAGCCCTGACGGCAAGCTTCTGTATGTCTCGAGCATAGCGAGCGGTGCGGTGCTGGTGTACGACACCCAGAAGCACCAGAAGGTTGACAAGATACCTGTCGACGCCTTCCTGTGCACTGCGCAGGTAACCCGTGACGGCAAGTATCTCTATGCTGCGAACATGGCGAGCGGTGTGCTCAACAAGGTCAATCTGAAGACGGGTGAGGTTGAGAAGAAGGTCGACCTTACTGAGATGAACGGTTACTTCCTGCACATTGGCGAGATTGAGCCCACAGGACGCTATCTGTGGCAGACCGCAGCCAATGAGTTCAAGGAGGGCAAGCCCTACAACATACCCGTGGAAGGCGCCACCGGCATTGGTCAGGGCTACATAATAATCTACGACACCGTCAAGGATGAGCCGGTTGAGGCAATCAACGTGCCGGGCAACCCCCACGATGTGACCTTCACCAAAGACGGGCGCTTCGCTATCTCCTCAATACGCCATCCGCCGAGCGATCCCACGAGCAGCGCCATAATAGTTATAGACACCCAGAGCAAGCAGCTCCTCAAGATAAAGGACGAGCAGACAGGCAGCGAGGTTACCGAGTTTGACGTCTGCAACGCTTGCCACAATGAGGTTGGCGCCGACCTGAGCAACTTCGTTGACCCCGAAACCCAGGTTCTGGTGAACCTCGGCTTGCTGGAGCACCCCGAGAAGGGCATTGCTCTGCACTGCGGTATAGACGCAGCGTGGGCAGAGAAGGTTAGCCTCGGCTGCGGCTGAAGATCTAAACCTTTCTCCCTTTTTTATTTTTGTGAATCTGTGGTGTGTTTATGAAAAGATTGCTTTTTTTACTGCTTATTTTACTGCCTTCCACTGTTTTAGCTGAACCCACGCTTCTTGTGGACATTCAGGAGAAAGGCAAGGCTAAGATTACATATGAGATGAAGGACGTGGAGAACATTAAGAATCTCACTCGCACAATGCAAGATCCGATGGTTCAGGCCATAGTTGGGGAGCGCATCGCCTCACTCTTCTGCTGGGCAATAGAGGACTTCCTCATTGTGCCGGGTGAAGACAGGGTTACAATACTTGTAGATTGTGGTGAGTTTGCAAAAAAAGTGGGCAAAACTTGGGAAACTGAGGCGAAAAATCTGACAAACATAAAACCGGTGACCATAACAATAAATCTGCCTGGAGGGAGCACATTAGTTGCGGCTGAGCCAGAGCCAAGTGAGGTTAGAGACAACTCTCTTGTGTGGAAGGAAGTAACCTACATGCCCCGGGTGGTTTACAAGGAAGAAGGTTATCCCCTAAGCTATGGGGTGGCGGGGGTAATAGCTATCGCGGGCATATTGCTGATCCTCTGGAAGCGGAGAAGATAAGGAGTTCTTCAAAGGCTGGTTTGTTGTATTTCCATTTTTTCGGTATTTGGCATCATTTTATTGATATCGATCAGGATTAGGAGT
>MTMD02000014.1 GCA_002010065.2 Candidatus Pyrohabitans jungbluthii
GCTAGCTTTTTCATATCATCAAGTTTGAAACTCCTAAAAGCGTCATGGTCTGTAATCAAGACTATGCAATCTGCATCCCTAAAAATCTCCATAGGCTCTTACGCACCTCCTAGATTATAACCATTACGACTATCACCATCTCTATAAATAATATTCCTGCAACAACTTTTACTTCGTTGTTTAAACCTGCCTTTATGAGTAGGTGGGGCAGAGAATTAACATAGGGCGGCTTTACAAAATTGTTATTTTTGTCAGGCGTTGCAAAGCTCTCGCCTTTAAACTTAGTTCTTGCCTTTAACACAAATTCAAAAAAGTATGGAAGAAAGATAAGAAGTGCAATTTTTTCCATATTGCCAAGAATAGCTACACCTGCTATAAGCGAACCAACAGAGTAGGTCAACGAATCCCCCGGGAAAATTTTCGCTGGAAACCAGTTGTATCGAAGGAAGGCGAGCAGAGATAAAACCATACACCCCGCTATAATTGCAACCCACCCTAAGTCAGACTGCCAGGCCACAAATCCCAGAGTGCCGAGTATAATCACCCCCATTCCTGCTTCTAACCCATTGTAGCCAGCGAGCATATTAAAGCCATTGGCAGCGCCGGTGATGCCGAGAGGAATAATCATGAGAGGGTAAAGTATGCCAAAGTCGACGTTTCCAACAATAGGTAATACCATGGACGATTCGCCAGCGTTTACCACCATCATTGGCAGCGCCGCCACAAGGGTGAGCAACGGCTTCTGCCACTGCTTCAGCCCGATCTTCCATCCCAGCAGGTCGTCCAGCATGCCTATAATTGTAATTATGAGCACCGTGGTAAGGGCGGCGAGGATATAGATGAGGTTTGCGCTTTGGTGAAAGTAGAAGGTGCTTAACCCGATGTAGTACAGCACTCCAGCGACGAAGCCGCTCACCACGGCGATACCCCCCATTTCAGCAACCTCTGGTTTTGAGTACTTATTCATATCTCTGCCCACCAAACCAATGCGGCGGGCTGCCCTGATCCATGGAGGTATTAACACGTAGGTTACTGCGAAGCTTACCACAAAGGAAACCAAAAGGAGAGGCTCCATAGCGTATAATAGAAGATAAGAGGATATAAATAGTTGTTGCAGACAGAGAGATGCTCAGTCGATGTTGCTCCGTGTCTTAATCGGAGACAATATTCTCAAATCAGGCGGATACAATGGGGTTATCGTAGAGAAAAACCATGCATCGGTGTTCGCAGCGGCACCTGGGATACTGGAAGTGGGAATTTTTTCTCTGCTTTTTCCATTTACAATTTAAATTAAGAAATATGTAACAAATTTAAAGTGATTGCTGTGAGCAGTGTAACTATTAGAATATCAAAAAAAGGACAAAATTAAACTTGAAGCCCTCTCAAGAGCCATCAATAGCTGGAGCTTGGGCAATACTTTAGCGAGGTTATGAAGTTTATAGATCAGCGCCTTCAATGAGAATGACAGATATCACTCTGATGCTTTTTTGATTTATTTTTCCGCCTTCTCCGGTAAATAGGGGGCTGTGAGTTGCCAGATTTTTGAGAAATATTATGAAAAAGTAGACATCAGTTTCACTGACGCAACAACCATCGCAACGTAGGCCTGCTAGAAATTGGATATTTAACCAGCTTTGACGGCAAGAGTTTTGATCTAGTCAAAAATCAGATAGGAGAAGGATTCTGGGAGGGTCTGAGTAAAAGTAAGAGAGAAGAAATCTTGAAGAAAGAATCTTTACAGTAAAACTGTAAGGAATAATAAAAGTTATTAACTCCCTCTGAGCTATTTCTTCTTCCGCCACAGGGCTGCCAGTAAAATTACAGCCATGGCCGCAATTCCAAGATAAGCCTTTTCTTTGTAGCCAGAAGCGGCAGAGGCTTCGGAGGCAGTCACTGTGACTGGCACTGTAACCTCCTGAACGTAAACGCTGTCATCTCCAGCCTCGCTGTCTCCTGTGCACCTTATGCTCAGCCTGAGCCTGTACTCCTTGGGTATGGCGTCACTCTTTACAGTAAACTTCAGAGCAGCTTCGCCCTCATCTCCAGGCTCAAGTGTGCCTATGTAGTCGCTTCTCACGTCAAACTCAAAGGGCTGAGAAGCTTCGCGTATCACCCTTATATCTGTGTTCTCGGCTTTCTCCCCACCACTATTCTTCACACTTATTTTCAAGAGCACACTGTCACCTGGGGAGGGACTTTCCGGCTCCACGCTTACCCTCTGAACCTCAAAGTAGGGCTTTGGCTTCACAAGAATCTCAATCTCCTTCCTTTCAGTGTGCTCTTCCCCGGCGGAGTCCACATAGCTCAGCTCAAGAGGCAGAGAGTAACGCCTTGCTTCAGCTTTTTCAGCCACATCAATCTGAAATTCAGCATTTACCATTGAGCTGGTCTGAACTGTGCCCAGGAAGGCTTCAGTGCTG
This sequence comes from Candidatus Pyrohabitans jungbluthii, assembly GCA_002010065.2. Classification (GTDB taxonomy): domain Archaea; phylum Hydrothermarchaeota; class Hydrothermarchaeia; order Hydrothermarchaeales; family BMS3B; genus Pyrohabitans; species Pyrohabitans jungbluthii. The sequence continues at coordinate 2,421 of MTMD02000014.1, forward strand.
CCAGAGGAGCTGGGCGAGAAGGCCTCAGGGAGGAGAAGTTTTGCCCTGAGGTTTCTTGCCTCACTCTCCCCAGTGTTGGTTATGCTCACCACAAGCTTCACATCCTTACCCCCGCTCCTTATTTCCGCAGGAACAGTGATAACATTGGCAACCCCCAAGTCGATGTTTCCCTTAACAAGCACAGCCAGGTTTACTGTCTGAGACTTGGGATTGAGATACTCGTCCTTCCATTCTATGAGAAGGGGAACGTAATACACTCCTTCTTTTGTGCCGGGCTTCACGTAAACCTTATAGCTCACATCCACCTCTTCATTCTGAAGTATGACACCAAAGTACTGCTCCGATGGGGTACCTTCCCTTACCTTACCCACATACTTCTTTGATGTTACAACGGGGTCTATGGGTGAGACATCGTCGGGATCAAGGCTTACTCTGGTGTAAGCTGCATAGTTGGGTGCCAGATTTTTGAGTGTAAAATTCAGCTCAGCCATGCTGTCGGGCTGTAAAACTGTAGGAGACACCTTGGTAACATAGAAGTCCGCATCCACTGCAAAGGCAACACCAAAGCTCAGTGCTATTACCAGAATCCACAACATTCTCCTCATATTTTTACCTCCTTTATTCTGTTAAGGATGAGAATGAGAGAGGGCACAAGAGTTAAAGCGGAGACCATGCAGGCTAAAACGCCGATGCTCATCACATTCGCCAGGTCCTTCATAAAACTGAGCTCGCCCATGCTCATAGCTCTGAAGCCGATAAGCGCAGCTAAGGTGGTCACCGCCATAGGCTGCATCACATTCTCTAGGGTAACTCTGAGAGCCTCCTCAGGCGTTGCCCTTGCGCTGCCGAAGTAGCCCTGCATCTCCTGGAGGTAGCGCCCTATTATCTGAATGGCAAAGTCTATGCCTATACCCATAATCATGCTCGCCACACCAGCCATGGTGGAGGAAATCTTTATTCCCATAAAGCCCATAAAACCGAAAGCCCAGAAGGTTCCCACGCTTACACTCAGTAGTGGGAGAAGGCTGAACCTAATTGAGTAGAGCACAACTGCTGTGAGGAAGAGAATTCCCACTAAGGAGAACTTCGTGGTATTCTGCATGTCCAGGGAGGTGTGCTCAAGGAAAACCTTTCTCATAGCCGGGTCGCCCGTGGCTACTGCCCTAACTCCTGGAGGAGGGGAAATGGAGGATATGGTGCTTTCCAAATCTTCCATGAACTCCTTTTCTCTGCCTTCAATATCGCTCATTCTCAGATTTATGAGCGCCATCTCTGCATCTGAGCTGACAAATCTACCACCCAATGGAGAGGCTTTTAGAATATCCTTTATCTCTTCAAGAGTGGTGGGAATTCTGCCGCTGCTCTCCAGAAGTAGGTCAACATAGCTTGTGCTGCCTGTGATGCTCTCCAGAGATTCAGTCTTTTTCTGAAGTGCATAGATGTACTTGGCAACCTCAGGTTCGCGAATGTCCTTCACAGAGTGGGGCGAAGCCTGCTCGCCATCTATGAAAACCACAATGTACATGTTCTGTGAGCCAAAGAACTGGTCTTCGGCGATTTTAAAAGCCTTTATCACCTCTAAATCTTCTGGAAACATGTTAACAAAGGAAGATGCCTCAAGTTCAAGCTTTGAAACCTCATGGTATGCAGCAAAGCTCAGTAAAACTGCAATAAAGAGGAGAAGGAAGGGATGAGAGGTGGCGAAGGCTGCATATCTTTTAACGAGGCTCACAGGCTACCCCTCCTGTCAAAGAAGGTGATAATCGCTGGGTTTACCACCACAGCAGCTATGTAGCTGTAGAAGATTCCAAGGGCTAAAGTGGCACCCATCTTCTGAATCATGGGCATTGTGGCGAGAAGAAGGGCAAGGAAGCCGGCAATGGTGGTGGAGGCTGAGCCAGTTATATTAAGCCCCACCCCAGGAACAATAACGCTTAAAATCTCCTCAGGTGTCCTGCCCTTCCTTTTCTCTTCCTCATACCTCTTCATAACAAAAACTCCATACTCAACCCCAAGGCCAAGAATCATGGCGCCCACGCCGACGGTACCTATGCTCAGAGGTATGTCCAGCCAGCCCATGGTGCCCAGAGTCCAGACCACGGATAGGCTGAGAGGGAGGAATACCACGAAGCCCTTAAGTAAAGACCCCTGGGTTAAAATGAGGAGTATAAGGATAATTATAGCGGCAATGCTGAGGGTGAAGGCGGCATCGCGAATGAGAAGTTCAAAGAGGGTGACTCTCATGAGTGGATTCCCTGTTAGGAGAATTTTTACCCCAGCGGGTTTCTCAAGGTTTTCAATATCTTCCCTTACCGCATCCACCAGGGCTCTGTTCCGCTTTTCATCACTCCCTATGTCAGAGTAGGCGTAGAGCACCGTCGCGGTGTAGTCTCTGCTGTAGAAGTCTTTAAGCTGAGGGATAAGCTCTAAAAATTTCCTGCTCTCCTCCAGGGTCTCAGGGATTCCGATTCTTGAGTAGATGATATAGTGGGAGAAAACAGAGCTTATCTCGCGCTCCTCCTCCAGAGTTTTATGAAGCTCCGCCACCATTGAGAGAACCCTGGGGTCTCTTATGTCAGTCACCCTGTTAGGAGAATCGCTGTCTCTATCCAGCTGGACAATGATTACTATGCTGTCGGAGCTTCCAAACTTTTCACCCACCTCCTTCATCTTCTCAATTACCTCAATGCCTGAGGGCAGCTCCTTGTTCAAGTCGGTCTGAAGCCTCATCTGGGGCACGCCCAGAAGCATTATTGCAGTGAAGATTAAGGCGGCTATGGTGAGGGCACTGTAGTGCTTTGCCTGAAATCTTCCAAGCCTGAGGAGAACAGCTCTCAGAAACATATTACCACTGCCAGTGGTTAATAGGGAAAAATAAATAAAGCTTCGCGTATATAAATTTTTTTATGAACACTGTGCAAAATCTGAAGCTCTTTGGGCTTAACAAATATGAAGCCCTCGCCTATATTCAGATCGTTAAATCCGGCGTTGCCACAGCCAAGGAGGTGAGCAGAGGCTCGGGGGTGCCCTACTCTAGGGTTTATGATGTTCTTGATTCTCTTGAGAAAAAGGGCTGGGTTCTTGTGGAGACCTCAAAACCCCAGCGCTACAGAGCCAAAAAGATCGACACCATTCTTGAAGAGAAAAAAAGGGAGGTTATGGAGGAGCTTGAAGAGGCGAGAGAGGAGCTTATCAAGGAGCTTCTTCCCTACTTCAGTGAGGATATAAGAAAGGTGGGTGTGTGGACAATAAGGGGCGTGAAGTCAATTCACTCTAAGGTTTTGGAGATTATTAGCTCCTGCAGAGAGAGGCTTGACATTGTAGTTCCTTTCCTTCCTGAGGGCTTGGAAGATGAGATAAGTGAGATAGTGGAAATTATCAGGGAAAAGGTGAAGGCTGGGGTGAGGCTAAGAGTTGTAGCCGGGGAGAAGATAGTGGAAAGGCTGGACCCAAAGCTCTGCGAGGTTAGGGTTTCCGGGGAGCGCATGGGCTGGGTAATTCTAGCAGACTCGAGGGAGGTGCTCTATGCTGTGCCCTCTTCACCTGGAGATGAAGTTGGCATCTGGAGCAATGAGCCTGAAATGGTGCGCATCAGCGGAATTATGTTCAACTACCTATGGGAGGGCTCAAAGGAGGTTTAACAATCACCTCAGGGTTGCATGGGCTTTTTCCGAAGGGTTCATAAGATTTATATATTAGGAAAGTCTTTACAATAATATTGGGGGGAAATAATATTAGAGGGAGGAATTTCATGAAAAAAGGATTAGTAGCGCTATCTTCGCTGCTGTTAGGTATTTTATTTATGGCGAATGCCGGTGCGACTGAGGCATGCATATCATGCCACAAGTCAGTCACTCCTGGCATAGTTGCCGACTACCAGCAGTCGAAGATGGCGGAGGAAGGAGTAACTTGCCTTGACTGTCACCAGGGCGACCCTGCTAAAGATCCCAGCGTAAGGGACCATAACGGCTACAAGATAACTCCAGTGGTATCTCCGAAATACTGCGAGAGGTGCCACGAAGAGCAGGTAGAGCAGTTTTTAAAGAGTAAACACGCTTGGACGGCATTCATAGGTCCCCTGAAGCCCTGGTACAATGAGATGGTCAGCCAAGGCAAAGACCCGCTCAAGCTTGAGACAGCCTTGGCGAACAACCCCAGAGACTTCATAAGGGACAAGCTCACACCGCTCTATCCAGACAGCGGTGCATTGAAGCGCGCTGGTTTGCTTGACCTGGAGAGCTACAACCACGAGAACCAGGTGCTGGGCTGTCTTGAGTGCCACGGCAGCTACGTCATAGCCAAAGACGGCGAGATCCTTGACGGCTGGCCCAATGTTGGCGTGGGCAGGGTAAACCCAGATGGTAGCCTCGGCTCCTGCTCCGCATGCCACACTAGGCACAGTTTCAGCAGGGCAGAGGCAAGGAAGCCTGAAACCTGCGGTCAGTGCCACCTCGGCCCTGATCACCCGCAGATGGAGATATACGAAGAGAGCAAGCACGGCAACATCTTCTTCTCCATGGAAGACCACAGCTTCCTTGAGGAAGAGGAGCTGACGCCGGAGAATACCCGTGCGCCTACCTGTGCAGTCTGTCACATGAGCGGCTTCAACGGAGCAAAGACCACCCACGATGTTGGGGCAAGACTCTACTGGGAGCTTCAGCCCAAGAAATCAGTGCCCCAGTGGGACGATCCCAAGCTTGTGCCTCTGGGCAAGCAGAAACCTGATGAGGAGCAGGCTAAGCGCGGAAGGGCAGAGATGAAGAGGGTGTGCAGAGGTTGCCACTCCCCAGCATGGGTGGACGGCTACTTTGAAAGCTTCGACAAGGTGGTTAATGACTACAACAAGGTCTACGAGTACACTGAGAAGCTCCTTAACACTGCGTACGAGGAAGGCCTAATAAGCAAAGATAACCCCATCGATGAGATTCCAGAGGTAATGTACTACTACATCTGGCACCATGACGGCAGGCGCTGGAGAATGGGCGCCAGCATGATGGGACCAGACTGGACCCACTGGAACGGTGCAGTGGATGCGCTGATGGACAAGCTCAACATGATGGAAGAATGGATCAAGATGCAGCGAGAGAATAAGCAGCTTGAGGAGCGCGTTGCTGCACTTGAGCAGCAGAAGGGAGTGTGCGGTCCAACAGCGGTTGCAGCTTTAGCTCTGCTGCCACTCGCTGGCTATGCTACACTGAGAAGAAGAAGGAAGCTTTAAGCTTCCTACCTATTTTATTTTTTAAAAATCTGCTTCCATTTTAATCATACACAGTGTGCTTACCAGCTTCTAATGCTTTATCCCGAGTTCATTTAAAAAGAGTGTTATGGGTTGATTGACAAAACGGAAATTCATTGAGAGATGGAAATTTAATCCTCACCCTTAACCTCCCTCTCCAGCTCCTCAAAGAAGAGCTTCATAAATCTGCTCCTGCGCTCTGCTATCCTTCTACCAGAGGCGGTGAACATCCTATCCTTCAGTTTTGATAACTTCAGCTCATACTCTGTGCGCGGTGAGTACTCTTCAGCGTTCATCCCGGGATAAAAGCGCTCTTTTTTGGGTTCTTCCTCCCACAGGCGCTGACCATACCTGCCCCCGAAGAGGTACGCTCTGGCGATGCCAACCGCACCAGTGGCGTCGAGCTTGTCAGCGTCGCTTAACACCTTAGCCTCGAGGCTTTTGGGTTCTTCATTCTTCCTGAAGCGGTGGCTTCTAATACATTCGGCAACTCTCCGAGCGAACTCCTCGCTTAAACCACGCTCCAGGAGAAGTTGCCTTGCTCGCTCCGCAGACGCTACAGCGTGGCAGTCCACCTCTCCTTTATCCTCCCTCGCGCGTTCAATGTCATGCAGAAGCGCAGCGAAGCGCACCACCTCGAGGTCAGCGCCCTCCTCCAAAGCCAAGCGCACCGCAAGTTTAAGCACTCTCTCCACGTGGTCAAAGGCATGGGCACCGCCAGCCTCCATCTCTCTTCTTACGTACTCGTACAGCTCCTGAAAAATTTCGTCAAAGCCCATAGTCTCGCCTAGAGAGTGGTAACCTCACACCCATCGCTGGTCACTATTACAGTATGCTCCGCCTGCGAAACTGCGCAGCGCTGCTTCTCCCTCAGGATTTTGTAGGCATATATTGCACCCGAGTATGCAAGCTCTCGGAGGGCGAAGTGAAGCTTGTGCTTGGGTGCGAGGTGAGCAATCCAGCGCTCCGCGAAGGGCAACGCACCAAAGTTTTCCTTCACGTAGGCGAGAATAAGCCTGGATTCTTTAAGCCTTAGAGGTCTGTCCTTCAGGTAGCGGAAGATTATCGCCTCGCTTTCGTCCACAACCCTGCCGAAGCCAGAGGTGGCGAAGGGTTCAATCGCGAAGACGTCGCCTTCGCGCAAAACGTCGCCGTGACGCGTTTTGATATTGGGGATGGTGATACCTCCATGTAATGAGTAGCGTCCCAGCTTGTGCCCCGTCAGGTTCTCCACAGGCTTAAAGCCGTAGCTTTTTATGGTCTCCTCAACCACAGCGCCTATTTCGTTGGTCTTTATCCCTGGCTTAATCACCTCTATTGCGCGCTGAAGTGCCTCTTCACTCGCCCTTATTAGCTCATTCTTATCTCCACCTACGACTATGCTTTTTGCAATATCTGCGATGTAGCCGTCGATATGCACGCCTATGTCAAGCTTTACCAAGTCACCCTCTGCAAAGGTGGAGTCGTCCCAGGCGGTGGGTGAGTAGTGCGCTGCAATGTCGTTGACAGAGATGTTCACAGGAAAAGCCGGCTCCGCCCCTCTCTCCTTAATCTCTGTTTCCACAAAATTAGCCAGGTCGAGGAGCTTCTCACCAGCTTTAATCCTCTTCAGCGCTTCGCGCATAACTCGCTTTGCAATCTCTCCTGCTTTGACGTAGTTTTCATACGCTTCCTCTTCCATGCACACCATCTCTGCGCCTCAATTATATAAAGGTTGAAGCTAACCTAGTAATATGCGCCCGGCTTTGCTTGTGCTCATCCTATTCCTGGGGTGCATTTCAACGCCAGATGAGACTGAAAGCAACGCTACCATGCAGGAGCCTGTAGCAGTGGCTGGGGTGGGGGATTACGTGGTGGGAGAGTACTCCCTACACGATTACGACCTATTCCTCATGAAGGAGAGATTTGAAGAGGTGCTGGGCGATGGAGAGGTTCTCCCTGGAATAGAGGAAGCGTTGATAGGGATGAAGGTGGGTGAGTCCAAGGAAGTAGAACTCCCACCCGAGAAAGCCTTTGGTTTGAGGAACGCCAGCTTACTTCACTGGGAGCCTAGGGCATTCACGCTCCCAAAAAAAATTAACCTCTCCTGGGAGGAGTTTCGCGAAGCTTTTGGCTCAGCGCCTGAGGAGGGGGCAGCCTTTGAAAGGGGCTGGCTCAGAATGCGTGTTATTAAGGTGGGGCAGAGCCACGTGCTTCTGGAGCGTGAGCCCCTTTATAGCAAAGTCAATATCACCGGCGGGGTGATACAGATTACCCAGAACGCAACCCACATAAACTACTTCTTCACTCCCAAGCTCAACCTCACAGTAATCGACGCCAAGGGCGAGTTTGTGACTTACCGCGACGCCAACGCTACGCATGTGCTCGTGGATAGGAACCATCCCCTCGCAGGAAGGAGTTTAAGTGCAGAGGTTAAGCTTCTGAAGCTTGTTAAGAAGGAAGAGCTTGAAAAGATGCGCATCTCCTGGCGGGAGGATATTAGCGAAGCAATACGCGAGGCTGTGGGCACAGATAGGGTGGTTTTGGTATACTTCTACTCGCGAGACTGCGAAGGGTGCGCAGCTATGGAGGAGGCTTTCCAGGATGCGAGGCTTCGCCTTCTCGCGGATGATTTAATCTTCGTAAGGCTCGACCTGGAGAGAGAGGCAAACCTGGCGGCAAGGTATGGTGTAGCGAGGGCACCCGCCATCGTAATCCTGAACAGCAGTGGCGAAACTCTTGCCAAACTTGAGGACGAACTTTCGGCTCAGGAGATTAAGCAGACCCTGCGAGAGCTGGGAGTTATTTTCTGAGCACAGCCTCTATCTCCTTTTTGCTTATCTTCCCCTCCCTTAGTACTTCCCCGGTTTCAGGGTCGTAGATGGTTGATGGGACCCTCTCGGCGAGCTTTCCTGCGTCTATTACTAGGTCTACATCGCTTAGCTGAGCCATCGCCTCCTCTGCAGAAATTGGTGGAGCTTTTCCAGAGATGTTTGCGCTTGTAGCTACGACTGGCTTGCCTAGCGCCGCAATAATCTTCAGCGCAAGCTCATTCGCCGGGATGCGTACCGCCACCTTTGCCGAGCCAGAGGTTACAATGTCGGGAAGATTTTTCTTTTTTAGGAGCAGGGTAAGGGCACCTGGTAGCATGGCTCTGGCGAGCTTCTCCGCCTTTTCGTCGAGCTCGCAGTATTCCTGCATCATTTCAAGGCTGGCGACGGCTATTGGGAGAGGCTTTGAGAGAGAGCGGCGCTTTATCTCAAACACCCGCTTCACAGCCTCTGGATTGGTTGCATCGCAGCCAAGGGCGTAGAGCGTGTCGGTGGGGTATACCACAATCCCGCCTTTGCTAAGGATGCGCGCAGCCCTCTCAATCACGCCCTCTTCCTCTGCACTAATCACAAGCATGCTCATTCATACCTCTTGCTATTGTTAACCGGAAAAAAGATAAATACGAGAGGTGTAATTATCCTTCGCAAGGGCCGGTGGTCTAGTTGGTTATGACGCCAGTCTCACACACTGGAGGTCGGCGGTTCGAATCCGCCCCGGCCCATCGCTTACAGTTCTGGAAAGTTTGATAAGTGGCTCATAACATGCCTTCCCTACTTCTGCCAACTTCTTACTAAATTTACTAAGGTGCTCGGGATTAGCCAAAGCTGCACCGGCAAACCTTAATATCAGTGAGGGAGATTTAGACCCATGGAGCTAGTGGACCTAACATGGAAGGAGGTGGAAGAATATCTTAAGAAGAGGCAGGACATACTTCTTCCCGTTGGTGCGGTGGAGGAGCATGGGTATCACCTTCCTCTTTCTACGGACGGAGACATAGCAAGAGCGGTGTGCGCTGAGCTGAGCAGGAGAACCGGCGTCCTCGTCGCTCCAATAATCTGGTACGGATATTCCAAGTCGACGCGTGGGTATAGCGGCACAGTTATGGTGGGGAAGGATGAGTTAAAGAATTATATTCGCAGCATACTCGAAGGCTTCGCGGAGAGCGGCTTCAGGGTAGTTTACATTGTATCTGGTCACTTCAGCAATGACCACCTGCGTGCCATTGAGGATGCTGCAGAGGAAGTTAGAGAGATTAAAGCCAAGCTCCTCGATTTTTCAAATCTTGATTTCTCAGACATCCTGGAGAGTGAGCCCCTACACGCTTGCGAGGCAGAAACCTCTTTAATGCTCTTCCTGCATCCTGATAAGGTGCAAATGGACAAGGCGAAAGACGAAGAGATTGCTTACGAAGGAGACATGCTCAGAAAAACTCAAAGCGGGGTTTTTGGGACCCCCTCTTTAGCCACGAGGGAAAAAGGTAGACTGCTTTTTGAGCGAATAATTTCGGAGCTTGGAAAACAGGTGCAATTTTATTACTAGAGTATCACGGGCCTGCCGGGATTTATACCAGTTTGGGTATAGGTCCACGACTTAAAGCCCCACAATGCAAACGATTTTGTTTAACTTACTCACATTTGATTGGGTAAATTCTCCGTATCTCTCTTTTTTAATTTCAAACATGTGGATATATAACTTTCGTTCGTTTGCGCTCATTTTAATCTCCTCGGGAACTCTTGAGCAGATTAAGAGCACAGATTGGACCTTGCATTAATCAAGAATAAACTAAACCCCTCTCCTCTCCATGTACTCTTCTATTCTAACCATAAACTCCTCCACATCTCCAAGGCTGTCCTCCACAATATTCATGATATACCTCATATCAGCCTCCCAATACCTGTGGATAAGAAGATTCCTGAACCTTGCCATCTTTGCAAGCTTCTCTGCCAGCTCTTTGGGGATAACCTCATGCTTTCCCAGCGTTATGAACATCTCTGCATACTCCTCAGCCCTCTCAAACCTCTCCGCTGAGATTATGTGGTTGGCGATGTCTATGCAGGTTCCACTATCTCAAAAAGAGAGAATTTCAAAGCCTGAGAATCCTTATAACTTGCCTCTATCTCCTCCGGAGGCATGCCCGAATAGTTTTCCTGAATAAATTTGAGATTTCTCTCAATAATGTCAAACTTCGCCTCTATTATGTCTCTGTCTATCATGCTCTGAGCCTCATTCTGTCGTACTCCCTGTAGTGAGGAAGGAAGTCAATATAAGCTTTGGTAACATGGGTTTCAAAAGCAACCCTGGCTCTCTCATCCCTGGAAAAGATAAGCTGTCCGTACCTCAAAACCTGGTTGAGAAACCTCAGGGGTTTTTTATTTAGAACCACCACCTCCACTCTTCTTAAATTGCACCCCCTCTCAATCTCCATGGCAATTTCTATCTCATAAAACGCTCCGGGTTTGAAATCTTCCAGTAGAAAAATTCCTATATCTATATCGCTTTCTATTCCAGCCTCGCCTCTGGCTACAGAGCCGTAGAGGTAGGCAAAGAGTATCTCGCTGTGCTTTTCCAGCACCCTGGCGATTCTGTCCAACTCCATATTTACGTTCTTGTATAGAAGAAATAAAAAGATTGCCTTCTTCCAGTTTTTTTCGAGGTACTTTGGTCTGATGAAGGGCGCTGAGTGGACTCTGCATGAAAGGGCAGGGAATGATTTCGACCAAGCTAATGTGTTGGTTGAGCTGTTAAGGGCTTCTGGCATACCTGCCTACTTTGTCTACGGCACGGTGGAGATGCCTGTGGAGAGGGCGAGGGCTTGGCTTGATGTTAAAGATGCAAACGAGGTAATAGAAGCTTTTCAGAGGAATGGTATTCCAGCCAGGCTGGAAGGGGATAATATAATCTTTGAGCACGTATGGGTGGAGGCGTACATTCCCTTTGTGGAAAGGGAATTCTTCAGGTTCTAAACAAACCATAGAGCAGCTCGCTCATGGGGACTCCTCTTTTACACGATACAGCATATATTTAAGTGGTGAAAGAACCGATAATTAACATGCTAGGATAGAAGAGGGGAAAGTTATGCAGGAGAATATTCATGCGGAGATGGAAGAAATCAAAAAAGAGATCCAGAACCTTAAGATTCTGCTCATGAAGGCCGAACGGAAACCAAAGCGGGTTATAAAGTTAAAGGGGATGTTAAAGGGCATAGAAGTAAGCGAGGGTGATATCCAGAAGGCTAAAAAGTCCCTCTTTAAATTCGGTGCTTAGATGTACGTAACCGATACCCACGGGTTGATATGGTTTTTGACAGAGGACAGGAAGTTGGGTAAAAAGGCGGAGGAGATATTCTTATCTGCCGATAGAGGCGATGCTACTGTTGTAATTCCTTCTATTGTTCTATTAGAAATTTTGCACATCTGCGAGAAACAAAATGCAAAGCTCAAATTTAAGCAAATTTTCGATATGGTTCAAAACTCATTAAATTATCCTGTATATCCATTAGATATGGATGTTGTTGAAGTTTGCCAGAATATAAAAGAGACCCTCAGCCTGCACGACAGGGTAATAGTTGCAACCGCCAAGCTCTTAAACGCCAAGCTCATAACAAAGGATAAAGAAATCATAAAGTCCGGGTTAGTGGAGGTTGTGTGGTAATTCAATGCAAAAAATAATTGCTTGTGTCCCTATCGAGCTCTACGGAAGGATGCCTACCTGACAATGATGCACAATGGTATAGTTGCGAGCTAGGGATAGGTGGAAGGGATGTTAACAGAGAATGCCATACGTGAGATTGTAAGGGAAGAGGTGAGGTCTGCCTTAAATGATGCCATGGAAAAGTTATTCGTTAGACTGAAATTTGAAATGCTACCCTACGTTTCTGATGAAGAGCAGAGAGAAATTGAAGAAGCTTTTGGAGAAGAACCACCAGAAATAGACGAGAAGGATTTTATAACAAGGGAATTGTGACCACATGACGGGATGGAAGGTAAAGTATCACAGGGATGCCTAGAAGTTTTTACATAAAGAGAATTTCTTAGAGGCGTTTGAGGAAGTATTGAAGGATTTTATTTATAAATCCAGAAAAGTAGAAATAAAAAAGCTAAAAGGTAGATGGAAAGGGAAATATAGGCTAAGAATAGGGAATATTAGAGTCGTTTTTGATATAAATTATGATGAGAGGACAATTTATATCGTTAGAGCAGGATACAGAGGAGATGTGTATAAATAATAGCCATCACTTGGTTGGGATGTCGTGAAGACAGCAAAAGTTTGGCCGGACGAAAACACCAGTGAGGCATAAAAAGCTGAGGTTCCGGAGAAGTATGTGCACGCGGTCTCTGTTGAGCTGTATGGAAGTGATTCTCTGGTGTGGGTCTAAAAATTTATGACAGGCGTTCTTTCAAAACGCCTATCAAAATAATCGCTAAAATTATGCCAAACGCTATTGCAGTATCAGTGAATCCGTAATAGGCGATATCCCGTATTATTATAGATACGAAAAACAGTACAACGTCAACTATAAGCCATGCTAGCAGTACCTTCCAAAATAATTTACTCCATTTATCATAGAACCCAGTAAAATACTCATATACAGATACCATCCACAACGCGATAGGTAGTAAAAATATCATTATCCAAGTAATAAATGGCCATTGTGCAGGGGTCCAGCCGGTAGGTGGGGGCTGCGTTATTATATACCATATAAATTCTAGTGGGTCTTTCCAGGGAGCAGGAGCATCTTCAATAATAATATTCATACCTACAAGAACCGCAATTAATATGGACATAAGCATAGCCACAAATGTTAACTGAATAACTTCCTTCCGCTTTTTTCTTTTAACTTCCTCCTTACTTTCCATTTTACATCCCCAATGATTTGCTTCTATTTCTCCACCACTCCTCTACCAAATTATTTTTGCGACCAAACTTTTTAAATATTTTCTTCTATAGGTTAGCTAAATTTCAATTTGTTGCATAGGCATACTTGAGTCTAATTATTAAACTAAAAAGTTATAAATTACCAAAAAATATAGCAAAAATGCAATAAATAGATTAAAAGGTTGAAAAAGGCTGTTTACAATGACCAATTACGGGCCTGCCGGGATTTGAACCCGGGTTTAGAGCTCCGGAGGCTCCCGTCCTATCCTGGCTAGACTACAGGCCCAGGAAATAAGCGCAGGCTAACCTTGTTCAAACCAGCTAAAAAGCTCAGGGTGGGCATCTTCAAGCACTGGAAAGCTGCTCCTCACCCTGGCGACTTCCTCTATGCTGAACTCCACCTCGAGCAAAGTTTCGTCGCTACCCGCCCTGGCGAGAACCTCGCCCCACGGTGATATAACGGCGCTTCCGCCCGCGTAGGAGTTGTGCTCGTCCTTACCCACGCGGTTGCATGCAAGCATAAAGCATTGATTCTCTATCGCTCTGGCTCTAACAAGGACATCGAAGTGCTCTTGGCGCGGTGCTGGAAATTCGGCGCTCAGGAGAAACACCTCACTTCCAAGCAAAGTCAAACGCCGGAAAAGCTCAGGGAAGCGCACGTCGTAGCACGTTGCTAGGCCAAAGGTTGTGTCTCTCGCTCTCGCTACCACCGCCTTCTCACCTGAGGTGAAGTAGCGCTTCTCCTCGCCAAAGAGGTGGAGCTTGCGGTATGTGGCGATTACTCCGCTTCCGCTCAAAAGAACAAAGGTGTTGTAAAGCTTACCGCCATCGTTTTCCAGAAGCGTTCCGGCGATAAGCCTCTTGCCTGCGAGTTCGCAAAGCTTATGCACTGTTTCGCCGTTCAGCGGTTCAGCGAGCTTTTTGAGCCTGGGAAAGTCAAAGCCGGTGGTGAAAAGCTCCGGGAAGAGCACCAGCTCTGCTCTTGTGCGGGAGAGTGCCTCCTCCACCTTGGTGAGGTTTGCCTCCTTATCGCCCAGGGCTATATCCAGCTGTGCAACTGCAATGCGCATCTCAGAAAAGCTCTCTCAGGTAAATCTTGTGCTTTCCAAGATTGCCGCCATAGTTGCCAGCTGTAATTCTGCGCACGCCTTCCACCTGCGTAGCTGCCTCTATACCTAAGCGCATCGCCTCAGCCACGGCGTCGACGCTAACTCCGTCGATTACCACCTCAATCACAGCATTCACGCTGGCATCTAAGGCTGAGTCTTCAACCTTATCCTTGAGCGTGGGGCAAAAGCGCTCATTGGTAGTGGCGTGCATAAATTTATACTTCTTGGAGCCCACCTTTGAGCCGCTGGCTACGACGCCACCCGGGAATGGAGTTATAGTTCCCTCCTGCTCTGCAATTGCCTCCACGGCACGTTCAGCCGCGGCTAAGGCGCTCTCTGCACTTGAGGCGAGGATTATGAAGTTTCCGCCGGCGACGCCCTTGGCGATGGTCAAATTCCTCTCTATCATAAACTCCCCCATCATTATGGGCACCGCCACCATCTCCCTCTCAAAGGCGCTTCGAACCTCCTCGTAGCCGTCGCCGAAGTATTTGAGCTTGTAGCCCACGTCCACAGGCTCGCCCTCGCCCAGGCTGAACACCCTCGTTGTGGGAGCGGTAAGCACACACTGCCCTATGCGTTTAATCAGCTCCATGGGTAACTTCTTTTTTGGTGCGAATACCTGCACTGCGCAGCCAGGACGGGAGTCGGGTGTCTCGCTGGGCGAAAGAATGCGCTCTATCCCCGCCTCTGCGGTGCACGCTATAAGTGAGGTTCCAAACCCGGTAGCCTCAGTAGCGGCGATGTGCGCCCACTTCTCGTTCACGGCGGTTATTATAAACCTGGAATACCAGCTGTCAAATGCCTCCGCGAAGGTATCCTCCACCTCAACGCCGTTAACCTTCATGTCCTCACCGTTTTATCATTTTTAATCATGATTTATATGGTTTGTGTTAAGGTTATGGGTATAATATTTAGGCATAATTTTGCCCGAATCCATGAAAATAAAAAAAGAAAATTTAAGCTGCGCGCTTACGTTCCCATCTCCCAGCTGCTCAGATATTCTTCCTGCTCCTCTGTCAGCGAGTCTATCTCAACCCCCATGCTCGCCAGCTTGAGCCTTGCAACCTCCTTATCAATGTGCTCAGGCACGCGGTAGACGCGGGGCTCAAGCTTCTCGCCATGCTTAGTGATGTACTCTGCACACAGCGCCTGGTTGGCGAAGCTCATATCCATGACGCTCGCCGGGTGCCCCTCGGCGGCGGCGAGGTTTATCAACCTTCCCTCGCCCAGGAGGTAGAGCCTGCGCCCGTCTTCGAGTGTGTACTCATCCACATACTCGCGAATTCTGCGCTTCTGCTTCGCCAGCCTCTCCAGCGCCGGGATGTCTATCTCCACATTGAAGTGCCCCGAGTTTGCGAGTATCGCGCCGTTCTTCATAACCTTGAAGTGCTCCTCGCGTATTACATTGATGTCGCCTGTCACAGTAACGAATATGTCGCCTATCTTCGCCGCCTCATGCATGGGCATAACGCGGTAGCCGTCCATCACCGCCTCGAGTGCCTTAAGCGGGTCCACCTCTGTCACAACCACGTTCGCCCCCATGCCTTGCGCGCGTTTTGCCACACCTCGACCGCACCAGCCGTAGCCGGCTACGACGAAGGTCTTGCCAGCAAGAAGCACATTTGTAGCGCGAAGTATGCCGTCGAGGGTGCTCTGTCCAGTGCCGTAGCGGTTGTCGAAGAGGTACTTTGTCTTGGCGTCGTTCACCGCAATGATAGGATACTTGAGCACCCCATCGCGCTCCATGCTTTTAAATCGAATTACGCCGGTGGTGGTCTCTTCGGTACCTGCGATTATCTCCTCAAGAAGCTCCTGCCTCTGACTGTGAATCGTCGACACCAGGTCGCCGCCGTCGTCTAAGGTTATGTGCGGGCGGTGGTCCAGCGCGCGGTGTACATGCTCGTAGTACGTATCCTTATCCTCGCCTTTTATGGCAAACACTGGTATGTCGTACTCCTTCACCAGGCAGGCGGCGACGTCATCCTGCGTGCTCAGTGGATTGGAGGCGCAGAGCACAACACTGGCTCCGCCAGCCTTGAGGGTGAGCATCAGGTTAGCGGTCTCTGTGGTAACGTGCAGACATGCAGATATACGCATTCCTTCCAGAGGCTTCTCGCGGGAGAAGCGCTCCCGTATCAAGCCCAGCACGGGCATGTGCATGCTTGCCCACTCTATGCGAAGCTTCCCCTTCTCCGCTAGCGATAAATCCTTAACATCGTAGTCCAAGATAACCACCTCTTGGCAAAATTCTACGCGCTACTATAAAAGGCTATTCCTGTAGTTTTCTGTGGCGTCGATTAGGCCGTTTTCCAGGAAGTAATCCCTCAGGCTTACGACTTTTTTCAGGGAGGTCATCTTATCCAGCTCCCGCTTCGCCTCCTCAGGCGAAGCTTCGACGTAGCGCATCTTCTCTATAAAGATGTCCCTCAGCTTCGCCGCATCCCCCTCGCTCTCAAGCAGCGATGCTAGGGTCAGGTAGTGCTCTCTAATAACCCCTGCCAGTCTCAGCCCTTCTTTTCCCAGCTTGAAAAACTCGCTGTCAGCCTCGCCTTTTAAGCCAGGGCACTCATCGCTGTGGTGCCTGAAGTCTATCCTCTTCGCTGGTATGTCTATGTTGGCGTAGTAGGGGTAGAGTCGGCATGTGGCTGGCTTCACCTCATGAATAAAGCACTCCCTGCTCAGAGGGTTGAAGAAGATGCACCTGCCGGAGTCCTGGAAAGTTTTCAGGATGTAATACTCTACAAAGTAATTCTGGGAGTCGAAGCTCCTTCCCACAGAGAAGAAGAAGTCGCTGAGCAGGTGCCTGAACTCATCGGCAAACTCAGCCTCGCCTATAAGCTCGGGCATCCCAGCAAAGGTCAGGTAGTCCCACGCAAATTCTTCAAACTTTTGCTTTTCTATACCCTCAAGGAAGCGCTGGATTGCTGAGACCTCCTGAAAAAACAGCCTTATACCTATTTTCCTGCTGCTACCAAAGCAGCATCTGCCGCACCGCTGGCATTCAAAGCCACTATCTATTGCTGTAAAGTCGAGATTTATCTCCTTCACACTCTGCCTCCACAGGAGAGGGATAGAGCAGGCGAATGCTCTAACAAGAGGAGATAATATGGTATTGCGCATTTGTGCACTCGCGCACAATTTCGTCAGGTTTATATGTTATAATCTTTTTGCACATAATCAGCCTATGGGTAGCCAGCCCTTTCTTATGCTCCCATAGGCACCTCCTCTATATCCCCCTCTCTATCCCCCTAAATTATTTATTTGCGTTTTGTGGTATTTATTCCGGTGGTTTAATGCAGAGGGTACTTAGGGATACCAAGGTTAGGGATGTCATGACGCGGGGTGTAATAACCGTAAAGTTCAATGAGCCGATAAAAAATGTGCTCGCAACCATGGTGGAGAATGATGTTTCAGCTGTGGTTGTGGTGGATGACCAGAACGAAGCCATGGGGGTAATTTCCACTGTGGATGTGCTGAAAGAGCTCAAGAATAGAAGCGAAAAGGAAATTGAGGAGATGGAGGCAGAGGAGCTTATGACCCCCTTCACAGTCTCAATAAGCCCAGAAAGCTCTCTGCAGGAGGCGGCTGAGCTGATGATAGAGAAAAGGATACACCGCCTGGTGGTGCTCCACGGCGGGCATATCGCAGGCGAGATGCCTGTGGGTATACTCTCGGCGACAGATGTGCTGAGGGTGCTCCACAAAAATTTATAAAAGGTTATAAGACGGTATATTTGCGTGTTGCTTTACCCGGGCCGGTGGTCTAGGGGTTATGACGTCACGCTTACAACGTGAAGGTCGGCGGTTCGAATCCGCCCCGGCCCATCCAGGGGAGGGAATACCCCTCCCTTCGTCACGCCGGAAGCTTTGCTTCCGGGTAACTTAGGTTAACCCCACCCCGACAGGGATACAATGGTAAATGCGGTGGAAACATAGCGGTATTGAGTGCAGCGAAATACCGCAATATGTTGATGCAACTGACTGCAGTTGCGTTCTGAATCCGCCCCGGCCCATTGCCTGCGAAAATTAATTAAGAGGTTATCATATATTATTATCCTCAGAACACGCGGCCGTAGTATAGCCTGGCTAGTACACGAGCCTGCCACGCTTGTAGCCCGGGTTCAAATCCCGGCGGCCGCATACTATTCAAATACTTCTACTAGTTCTACTTTCTCAGGGGCAGTGTGAAGTAGAAGGTGGAGCCTTTTCCGACCTCGCTTTTCACCCAGATTTTACCCCCGTGTGCTTCTATTATCTGCTTCGTGAGTGCCAGGCCTGTACCCGTGCCACCATATCGCCTGGTAGAGCTCGAATCCAGCTGCGTTAGCGGCTCAAATATCTCTTCATATCTATCCTCCGGTATGCCTATACCGGTATCGCTCACCCTCACCACCACGGCGTCGTCCTCTTTCTCTGTCTCAATCTTAACCTCACCCCCTTCGCGGTTGAACTTTATGGCGTTGTCTATGAGATGGGCTACAGCACGCTGGATATAACGGAAGTCTGCATACACCTCCCCGGTGTAATTAAGGTTAACCTTTATCTCAATCTTCCTGCTGTGTGCATACTCTTCTTTCGCCTCAACTGCCGCTGAAATTATCTCCTCTATTTTTGCATTTTCAAATTTCAGGTGAAAATCTCCCCCATGGATATTCGCAAATGTGATGAAGTCGCCAACAATGCAATCAAGGCGGAGAAGTGCATTAAGAACAGAATTAAGCTCATACCTGCGCACATCCTCGTCCTCCTCTTCAAGGGCGAGTTCCACAAAGCCCTTGGCAATGGTTATAGGCGTGCGAAGCTCGTGGCTCACGTTGGCTATAATGTTGTTTTTGAGCTCGTTAATGCTTTTCAGCTCCTCGTAGGCTTGCTTTAGTTCGTCATGAGCCCTCTCAAGCTTCTGGTAGAGTTCAGCCCTTTCCACGGTGCTTCCAATCTGCCTAGCAAACCTCATAAGGCGCTCGGCATCCTGCAACGTTAGCTCGCGCCGGGCGCCAATCCAGACAACTCCGATAACCGCCTCTCCACTCTCCAGAGGCACTGCCAGTACCTTTTTAATACCAGAAAGCGTAGCTATGCGCGCAATCAGCTTCTCCAGTTCACCCCCGCTTTTGTGCTCCCTTACAAGCCTCTCAACATCTGCGGTTATTATGTATCTCCTCCTGGCGACTATGTCCTCGAAGAGACCACCTTTAGTTATGGGGAGCCTGTACCCCACTGGCGAGTGTCTCGCAAGCTTCAGTTCCTCCACAATCTCCGGAGGTGCACTGTAAGCTGCAACCTTGAGGGAGTCCTTGCTATCGCTAAGTCGGTACCCCACTGCAATATCGTAACCAAAGGTGTCCCGCAGCCTGTCAACTATCATCTGAAATATCCTCTCAGGCGTTGCCCCTGCTGCAAGCATGCCTCCTGCTTCCCTCAAAATCCTCTCTTCCTCCTCCCACTCAACCCGCTCTGTGACATCTCGCGATATGTGCACAATGCTGACCACCTCCCCGCCCTCGTTGATAAGTGGAGAGGCAACTATTTCTACATACCGCTTCCTGCCGGAATTATCTTGGTGAGCGTGCAGAGCACTTACAGTTTTACCTGTAGAAAGAACCTCCTCAAGGGGGCAGAGTTCTCTAAGGGTGGAGCATGGCTGACCTCTGCGATAGATAACCTCATAACATTTTTTCCCAACCACCTCTTCACGTCTCAGGCCTTCTGCTTTCAGGAAATAACGGTTCACCTCTAGGATATTGAAGTCCCTGTCTATAACAAGGAGGGAATCCATCATGCTGTCTATAACTGCACGGATGTGATGCTCGCGCTCTTTAACCTCATCGAAAAGCTGTGCGTTCATAACAGCAACCCCTATAGCCTCGCCTATTGCTGTGAGGAGCCTCAAATCATCCTCTGTAACCAGCCTTTTAGACCTGAAGGCGACAGTTATCACGCCTAGCCTTCGTAGCCCCGTCTCTATTGGAACACTCACCGCCGTGCTTAACCCCTCCTCTTTTGCAAACTCCATGAAAACACGCTCAGCATCTCCTGTGCTTGAGGGCATGCTATTTGAGGGCAGCACTCTGATGTGTTCCAGCAGCTTCCCGCTCAGCCCGTAGTGGGCTGCGAGCTGAAGCTTATCTCCATTCCCAAGATGCACAGTCCCTGCGTCTGCCTTCATAACTCTGAGAATCTCTCTCAAGGCTGAGTTCAGGATCTCATCCAGCTTCAGCGAGGACGACGCCGCTCTGGTGGTGCTGTATAAAGCTTCTAGCTCTTCGCTGCGTTTTCTTATCGCCTCCTCTGCGCGCCTTCGCAGCGCAATATCTCTGTAAATCTTCTCCAGATTCTGATACATCAGCGCAAATATGCCTACGGCGATAAAAGTAAGCGTATTAACCGCTCCGGACACAGGAGAGATAGCATTCCATAACTCCTCTTTCCCCAAAAAAAGAAGCATCCTCTGAACCATGTGCCCGAAGTAGCGCGACACAGCAAAAATAGCAAAAACCACTGCCTGCCCGTATAGGTAGAGCCACAGGGATTCCCCTCTTTCCCTCTGATAGAGCCTCCGGGCATGCCTCACGGCAAGAAGGCTGAGGGGGATGATAAGAATGCTGCCCACGATGTCAAATGCCAGGTTCATACTAATTAGAAGCTCTGCGTTCAAGGGTATCACCCCTCGCGGCGCCCTGGGCAAGGGCTCTAACTCCCGAAAGGAAGAATAACATCCCGCTCACTGCAAGCACGTGGTCAAGGAGGCAGCCTACATAGTACACCTTTGCGGGGAGCGTCTCAATAAACTCATCTCCAGAGAGTGTCTCGCTGGTGAGATACTCCCCTGCTATGTGTGTGAAAATAGTGTCGACATTCCACAGGGCAAATATCATAGCGCTTATTCCTATGTCACGCCATCCACCTCCATAGCCAGAAGTTCTTATCCTGATAAAAAGAACAACCATAGAAAAAAGAAAGAAGATGTGGGCAATGAGATGTGCCACCATACCTTCTGGTTGTTTATGAACCTGTACAGCGAAGGCGGATGGCAGAATGATTGAGAATATGATTATCTGAAAAAATACCCTGATTAAAAGCCGTCTCAGGGAGGGGAGTCCATTCCTACCAGTAAGAGCCATTGAAAATTTTTGATACCTGCGAGTATATAAATTTTTCTGTAATATATTAAAATATATTTTAACATGTTTCATTTGGCGCACCCTTTATATACCTGTAGAATTGAGTGGAAGAGCATGAAGCAGAGCACAAAGCTCATCGTAGCACTCTTTGTTGTAGCGGTTGTTGCCGCTGGCTTTATTCCGCTTGAGAAGGAAGATATAAAAAAACCTGGGCCAAAGGAGAAGCTTGAAAAGGAGCTTCTAAAACACGGAGTGGTGCTGGAGGACTACTACACCACCACAGTGGCAGAGCTGGAGAAGGCGCTGGGTGTCAACATTTCAGTCAAGGGAAGCGAGAGGGTTGGCTTTGTGATGCTCCGCTCACCCCTCAAGGATGAGGCTTCTGTTTTTGAGCAAACCCTTGAAGCTGTTGTATCTGCCTTTCCCGAGGTGGAGGCGGTGGCGATGCTCCGCCTCGACAGTGAACCTAAGAAGCTGGTGTACGCTCCGGTAGAGGTGCGGAGCTATGCGAATATGCAGAAGCTTCCGCTGGAGATGAGCAGGCTGCTCGACAGGGATTCGAGGGCACAGCTTATAGCCAAAGCCTTGGCTGAGAATGGCGTAAATGCACAGAAGGTTTACATACTCACCCCCGAGGAGGCTGCCAACCTCAACGCAAGCCTGAGCGATACGGGCGAGGTCGCCCTTCTCGCGCTGGTAATCCCGAGAGAGGAGTTTCCGGGCAAGCTGTTCGAAGCCTTCGGCATAGCCTTTGAGGTGGATAAGGAAATAAATACTGTGGTGGCGGGCAACCTGCTCGCGAAGAAGGCGAAGGCTATCACCTTCTACTACATTACGAGAGAGGAGTACGAGAAGAGAGAGGCTCTGAAGCTTGAGGAGCTTCCGACGATAGAGATACCGGTGGAATAGATTGATTATTCCACCCATCAGTGATGATAAATATAGAGACTACAAAGAGAACGAGAAAAAAAGGATTGGCCAACAGAAATGTCAGCCATATCCCCTCCACTATATCAAGTGGATATATAGCTTCATTGCATAAAAAAATTTCGAAATAATACTATAAATTTGGGACTTACTTACATTTAACTTTCACAGTGCCAAACATAAAATTTTTATAGAGACTTTGACTAACTAATAATGATAATCGTAGTTGTGCGAGGTGTTGGTTATGGGGAAGATTGCAACTTTTTTACTTGGTGTCTTGCTTTTTGCCCTAGGCAGTGTGAGTGCCTTCGACCATAGTACGGTTATAGATAAGTATGAGGGTTCGAAAACCTGCATTGGCTGCCATGAAGATGAAGTAAAGGATGTTTTCAACTCCTTCCACTACCAGTGGGCGGGTGAGATCACTGACATAGCTGGTAAAGGTAGCGTAGTACATGGAAAGAGGTATGCCTACAACGACTTCTGCGGTGCGGTCTTCTACAACGGAGAAGTTCCAATAAACTGGATAGGAAATGCAACTTTGAAAAAACCTCCTGAAGGTAAAGAAGAGTTAAAGGGGAAGGTTGTTGGTCAGGGATGTTCAACATGTCATATAGGCCTAGGCCTTGTTCCAAGTAAGGAACCAACTCAAGAACAGCTTGAAAATATAGACTGCTTCATATGCCACGTCCCCGGTTATGATAAAAAGAGCAGAATCCTTGTAAAGGAAGGAGATAAGTTTAAGAGGATACCAAATCCCAACCTAGACTACAAGGAGCTTGCCAAGAAGATTCAGAAAAAACCGGCTAAGGAGAACTGCCTAACATGTCATGCCTTCTCTGGAGGCGGTCCAGGATTTAAGAGACCAAATTTAGAGCCAGCTTTAATCGGCAATGTGTCTGAAAGCATAGATGTTCACATGGCTAGAGGATTGAACTGCGTGGATTGCCATCCAGTAAAGGAGCATAAATTTGGTGTAAAGGCTATGGACACATGGGTAAGGGAGCTAGAGGAGAGACCAAGCTGTGAAAACTGTCATACAGATGCTCCGCATGGAAACGATATATTGAACAAGCATACAAAAACAGTTGCCTGTCAGACATGCCATATACCAAAGTTTGCCAAGAAGTTTAAGATAGATGTAAAGAGGGACTGGAGCGGCAAGGCTGAGTTCAACGAAAAGCTTGGTAGATGGGAGCCTGAAATTGAGCTTGGAGGCAATGTAACGCCTGTATATTCATGGTGGAACAGCAAGGATAGGGAAGCCTATCTGTATCCTGAGCCTTTAAAGCTTGAAAACGGTAAGTTCTACTTCTTCAAACCAGTTGGTTCTATAGATGACCCAGGATCAAAGATATACCCATTCAAGTACCATGAAACAGTTGTTCCAATAGACAAGGAAAAAAACATACCAGTACCTGTTAAGGTGGGAGTTGTTTTTGCAACAGGAAACACTACCCTTGGTATAATGAAGGCAGCACAACAAAGTGGGCTTAAGTTTACAGGAGACTTTGTAACAGAAGTGAGATATATGGCTATAAATCATGGAGTGGAGCCTAAGGAAAACGCACTACAGTGCAACGATTGCCATGGCGGCAACAGACTTGACTGGACAGCCCTAGGATATAAGGGAGATCCAATGCAGGTTGGTGGAAGATTCAAGGCTGAAGAAGTGCCAAAGGAAGTTGAAAAACCCAAAGACGTGGAAAAGCCCGAGGAAGAAGTTCCACCAGAGAAAAAGGGAATCTGTGGACCAAGCATGCTTATAGGGATTGCACTTATTCCGCTAGCGATCTATGCATCTATTAGAAGATCTCCCAAATAATTTTTGATTTTTTAATTTCTGTTTTATTTTGATCAAAACATATATCTGAAGTTTCTATAAGCGGCGTTGAAATTCCTCACAAACATGAGTGTTGACATTCTTGAGTAATAAGGGAGTTGGGGATGTGGTAGTTCTTTAACAAGTTTCAGGAAAAACTTGAAGAAAGAAGATCCAAAAAAGTGGTGGAAGAGAGCAGCCCAACTCGCTATCTTATTCGTTATGTCATTTGAGATCCATATTGAGCAAAATCACCTAAGCACAAGACTCTTAAGCCTCTCGCATATTACCCCCATAACGGTGCAGGTTTCCAGGGGTATGCCGTGGCCAGTGAGTTCAACATGCTTTTCAGCCATTTTCAGAAACCTCTTAGGCAAGCCCTTCCTTCCCAGCCCCATGACTAGGCACGCTCTGCTCCCTTGCTCAACAATCTTTTCGATATCCACCTTTTTCTTTTCACCAGGCTTTGAGGTCGTGGCGATAAGCTCACCCACTTCAGGAAGGATGTTGTTATCTGGGTAGGGGAGGACAATGAGGCGGCCCTCCTCCTTTAGAAGTTTGAGATAGGCCCCTCCTTTACCTATATTTGTTTCGGCAGATACCCTATCAACAGCCTCCTCTTCATTTTCAAAGGGAAATCCGAAGAGCACAAGCTTCATGCCGTACGCATAGCACAGCGGCGCAGCCCTGGCAACTGTTCTAGTGTGCACCGCATGCAGAGAGCCATGGTAGGTATTGTAGAGTCCCAGGGAGAACCTCTCCATGCCCTTAAGCTCAGGCGCCCTCGGCACAGCCTCCTGCGCTGGGCGCGTTTCCGCTACTCTCGCTTTGATGCGCTCTCTTCTCGGTCTAACATTGGCTGCGCCTTTTTCTGGGGGCAATTCCACTCCCAGCTCCTTTAAAGTCTCATCCACGTCGCTTTTATCCGCCGGCTTAAGTTCCAGACCGCGCAGGTAAAGAAGGATTTTAGCGGCATCTTCGGTGCGCGCTATGCGGGATATTACCTCCCTAACACCCATGCCGTGCTCAATCCCAAGCTTCGAAGCAATTTTAAGTGCCTTTATTCTCCTATTCCCCTCCAGCTTTTTAATCTTCTCAAAGGCTTCGTCTCCCTTTTCAGCTGAGAAGTGGGCTTTTATAGTCTGCTTCATTGGGGCATAGTAGTGCCTTGGGCTTTCAATTTCTGCAACAAGGTCAAAAAGCCTGCCCAGGTTTTTTTCACCTGCCCTCCTCATCCTCTTTGCAATCACCTCCAGAATCTCTGCCCTCCTCCATTCCTGGGGAACTTCGCCAGCCTTCTTCAGGGCAAGGCGGAAGTACTTTCTATATTCTTTCTTACCTTCCAGGGTGCCCCTTGCTGCGATGTAGCTTATAACCTCGGCGCTGTAGTAGCTGTCTGGGATTTTTATCGCTGCATCCAGAACAGGATTCAGGTTATCGACTTTTCCGAAGGATTCCCTGAATATCCTCTTTAGACCACGGCTATATGATGGAATGTGGCTTGCTTTAAGCCTTTTAATCTTCCTCTTAAGTTTATTCTTTGAATCTGCCATGATTACACGTTTTCAATTTTAAATAAATGTCTCTGTTCCAAGAGCTGCAAGCTTATTAATACATTCTGAGCCTCTGTTATACCCATGATTTCACAAAAGCTTTTTAGTTCGATTGCCGTAGTTGACCACCTCTCCTTTCTGAAGATTCATGCCTTTAACGATAAAAAATGGCATAAAAATTAATAGTCTATCCCCTGAAGTGAATGGAGGTTTAAATAAAAGATGCTCCACGTGGTCATAGCCGAGGCAGAGGTTGAGCTTGTACCCGCGAAGATAGCCAGGCACCCTGTGATAAAGAAGGAAGCTGCGCGAAGGCGGAAGAAACCTGAGGCGATGCTTCTCGACTCCTCGGTGCACCACGCAGCGATGCGCAGCCTCACCGATGGCAAAAGGCGGGGGCGACCGGACATAGCTCACTACACTCTGCTTGCTCTGCTTGAATCGCCCCTCAACAAGCAGGGCATGCTGAGATGCTACCTGCACACCCGTAACGACGAGGTGATCTTCATAAACCCGGAGACCCGCCTCCCTCGCGCCTGTCAGCGCTTCCGCGGGCTGATGGAGAAGCTTTTTGCAGAGGGTAAGATAACCTCCGGCGAGGTTATGCTGCTGGAGATGAAGCGCATGGGCATAGCTCAGCTTGTGCGCAACATTGGCTCAGAGCACGTGGTGCTTCTCAGCGAAGACGGACGCGAAGCCGAGCCCTGGGAGCTTGCTGCTAAGCTCGTGAGCAAACGCAACCCCTGCGTTATAATAGGCGGCTTTCCCAGTGGTGGCTTTAGGGGCGACTACAGCTTCGCCCACGAGCGCATATCAATATTCCCCTCCCCCTTAGCGGCGTGGAGCGTTGCCGCCGAGGTTGTGAGCAGCTACAGAAGGTGTATTGCAGATGCGAAAACGCAACCTTAAGCTGGAGCGTCGCATAGCGAGAGAGCGTATAGAGATACTCATGCAGCTTGCGAGAGAGGTCTTTCGCAACGACCCAGCGCTGGCGAAGCGCTATGTGGAGCTTGCAAGAAAGATTGCAATGCGTTACAACGTTAGGTTTCCCAGGAAGTGGAAGAGATTCTTCTGCAAAGCTTGCGGGAGTTTTCTTGTGCCAGGCGTAAACATGCGGGTGCGCTGCACAAAGCAGCGTGTCGTCATCACCTGTCTGGAATGTGGGCATGTGAAGCGCATACCCTACATAAGGGAAAAGAAGGCGATGAAAAATGAAGCTAAGCTCAAAGGAGAGGAAAAAGTTTAAAAGGGAGTTGCACCATAGCAGGGCAAGCGTAATAATTGGCAAGGGTGGAGCAGCCTCGGCTATGGCTGAGGTTGATCGCCAGCTTGAGGATAAGGAGCTAATAAAGGTAAAGGTGCTTAAGAGCGCCGCCGCTGAGAAAAGCACAGCCGAGATTGCAAAAGAGATTGCAGATGCTACTAACGCCGAGGTAGTTGAGGTTATAGGCAAAACCTTCGGCTTATTCAGACCAAGAAGGAAAAAACGCAAGGAGGTTTAGCATGGCAACAGTTTATGATGTTCCAGCTTCTGAGCTTATCCGCGAACTGTCAGCGGAACTGAAGAAAATTAAGACAATAAAGCCTCCTGAATGGGCCGCCTTCGTGAAGACGGGCGCAAATCGGGAGCGCGCTCCAACGCAGAAGGACTGGTGGTATACCCGCGCGGCGTCGGTGCTGAGAAAGATTCATATTCATGGTCCTGTAGGCATTCAAACCCTGCGCCGCTGGTATGGTGGAAGGAAGAACTGCGGCTGTGCTCCAGACGCCGTGCGAAGGGGAAGTGGCTCTGTAATTAGGAATATTCTGAAGCAGCTTGAGGCCGCTGGTCTGGTTGAGAAGACTGAGCAGGGGCGCAAAACCACACCAAAGGCGATGAGCCTTCTCGATAAGACGGCAGCGAAAATAATCCGCCGCAGACCAGAGCTTCAGAGGTACAGGTGATTTTATGGACGACCTGGAGGAGCTGAAGCGCAGGAAGCTTCTTGAACTTCAGCGTCAGCTTCAGGAAGAAGCACTGCGCCAGGAACAGCTCCGCCAGGTTGAGGAGCAGAAGCGCATTGTGCTCAAGAGCATACTCACGCCTGAGGCGAGGAGCAGGCTGAGCAACATAAAGATGGCACGCCCTGAGTTCGCTGCCCAGATTGAAGCCTTGCTGATTCAGCTCGCC
Organism: Candidatus Pyrohabitans jungbluthii; assembly: GCA_002010065.2. Classification (GTDB taxonomy): domain Archaea; phylum Hydrothermarchaeota; class Hydrothermarchaeia; order Hydrothermarchaeales; family BMS3B; genus Pyrohabitans; species Pyrohabitans jungbluthii. The sequence goes on from MTMD02000014.1 coordinate 30,047, forward strand.
CAAGCGGGGCAGGTGAAGCAGCGCATCACCGATGAGCAGCTGAAGGAAATCCTCCGACGCCTGAGCGCCAAAAAGCGGGATATAAAGATAAGAAGGATCTGATGAAAGTTAGCCTGCTTTACAGCGGGGGCAAGGATAGCTCCCTCGCAGCTTGGATGCTCAGAAGGCTTGGCTACGAGGTTAAGCTGGTAACGGTGAGCTTTGGTTACGCTGATTTCGCCCACTACGCAAGGGAGAGCGCCCTTGCTTTGGGCTTTGAGCATGAGATAAAAAAGCTGAGCCAAGAGGTGCTAAGCCAAGCGTGCGAGCTCATCGCTGGCGATGGCTTTCCCAGGCGGGGGCTGCACCAGCTCCACATCGCCGCGCTTGAAGCACTGGCAAAAGAGAGCGAAGCCATCGCAGACGGTACGCGCAGAGATGACCGCGTGCCAATGCCGACTCTGAGTGAGGTGCAGAGCATTGAGCAGCGCTATCGCGTTGCCTATATTGCGCCGCTGCGCGGATTTGGTGCGGCGAGCATAAAAAATTTAACCTCTCGCATATTCAATATTGAATATGCACCCAGCGAAGCTTCGAAAAGCGCCGATTATGAGAAAGAGGTTAGAGCGTACCTCAAAGACAAGGGTTATGACGTTAACAAAATATTCCCCTCGCATGTGCAGAGCAGGGTGATAGGTTATAAGGGTGAGAACGATGAGTAAAGTTTCACTGGCGAAAAAGCTGAGGCTGGCTAAAGCGATGAAGCAGAACCGCCCTGTCCCCGTGTGGGTTGTGGCGAAGACCATGGGCAGAGTGCGCACCCATCCCAAGCGCAGAAACTGGAGGAGAAGTAAGCTGAAGGTGTAGGTGTTGAAAATGGAGAGAGTGTACACTGTGCGATTCCACAAAATAAAACGCACGCCGCGAACAAAGCGCACAGTTAAGGCGGTGCGCTACCTTCGCAAATTTATCGGAAAGCACATGAAGAGCGAGCGCGTGCTCATAGCAGAGGAACTCAATGAGAAGCTCTGGAAGCGGGGAATCCAGAAGCCCCCTGCGAAGCTCAGAGTTAAGGCAGAGAAGCAGGACGATGGTAGCGTGGTTGTAACCCTCGCGGAGTCGTAGCAATGCTCCTCCGCGTAGACTACAACAGCAATCCGAACATTGGAATACTGGCTGCAGCTAACGATAGCGTGGCGATTGTGCCGAGAGACGCCCCTGAGAGCTTCGCCGAAGCAGCGAGAAAGGCGCTGGAGGTAGAGGTTATTCGAACCAACCTGTGCAGAACCTCACTGATTGGCGCGATGCTTGCGATAAACAACCACGGCGCTGTGGTGAGCGACCACGTGGAGCGGAGTGAGGTTGAAGCATTAAAAAGCGCAGGTTTAAGCGTGGCGGTTGTGAGCGAGAAGCACAACGCCCTGGGCAATTTAATACTCGCCAGCGATGAGGGTGCGCTTGTGTTCAAAGGGCTGAGGAAAAGCACTAAGCGGGCGGTTGAAGAGATCATGGAGTGCGAGGTTACAGAGGTTACTTCCCTTGGCAGGTTCCGCACCATCGGTAGCATTGGTGTTGCCACCAGTAAGGGAGTGCTGCTACACCCCTCGCTGGGTGAGGCGGAGCTTGAGCTCGTGGAGGAGGCGCTAGGTGTTAAAGCAGAGATAGGTACTGTGAACATGGGTGTTGGCTTTGTTAAAACGGGTATTGTGGTGAATACAAAGGGCGCTCTGCTGGGAAGCGCCACCACAGGTCCTGAAATAATGCGGATTCAGGAGACTTTTGACCTGCTGTGAGGTGATAGCATGGAGGTTAAGACTTTCAGAATAAAGGGCAAGTTCCTAATGGGCAAGAGTATGCAGCCCTTCGTGTGGGAGTGCCGTGCCGTGGACGTGACCAAAGCGTATGAGAAGGTTTACTCCGAGTTTGGGAGCAAGCACCGCACAAAGCGCCGGAATATAATAATTGAGGAAGTTGAGGAGATTTCGCCTGAGCAGGCGGAGGATCCAATGATCAGGATTTTTGCTGGAGTAGAGGAGCATGGCTGAGGAAAAGCGCATACCCGTTGAGAAGGTTCTCGCAGACTATGAGATGCTGCGCACTCAGGCAGAAGCGTTGGGGCAGAACCTGGAGCTTGTAAATCAGCACATCTCCGAGTTCAAGCGCACCTTGGAGAGTCTGTCTGAGATTGAGAAGCTGGGCGAGGGGAATGAGATTCTCGTGCCCGTTGGAGTGGGCTCCTTTGTTAAGGCGGAGATTAAGGATACGAGCAGTGTTATTTTGAGCTTGGGCGCAGATGTGGCAGCGCGCAAGAGCATCAGCGATGCGAAGGCCGACCTTGAGGCGCGGGTGAAGGAGCTTGAGAAGGTGCGAGAGGAGCACAGCTCCCGTTTGGCGGAGGTTATGAAGAACCTCGAGGCTATTGCGCCGATGGTGGAGCAGATCATATCGGCGATGCAGCAGGCACAGCTCCAGAGGGGCGGAGCAGAGGATGTTCGCAAGCCTCAGGGCTAAGATAGGAGAGCTAACAAAGAAGCTTTCTGGGGGAGAGGAGGAAAAGCAGCAGCCCAAGCTGGGAGTAGCTGAGAAAACCCTTGCTCTGCTCCGCGGCGAAGTTGTGCTGGACGAGCGTAAGCTTGAGGAGCTTCTGAGCGAGTTTGAGATAGCTTTACTGGAGAGCGACATCGCCTTCGATGTGGCGGAGAAGATAATCTCTGACCTTAAGCAGAACCTTTACGGAAAGAAGTTCAAGCGCTCTGAGCTTGAGGCTGCAATAAAGGCCTCGCTTGAGCAGAGCCTGAGAGAAATTCTCGACCTGCCCAGCGTAAGCCTCGAGGAGATGATTCGCAGGAAGAAGGAGAAGCCCTTTGTTATACTCTTCGTAGGGATAAACGGCACTGGCAAGACGACAACGATAGCCAAGGTGGCAAAGCGCCTTATGGGCAGGGGTTTTACCTGCGTTTTCGCAGCCAGCGATACCTATCGCGCTGGCGCGATAGAGCAGCTTGAGAGGCATGCGGAGAAGCTGGGGGTCAAGCTGATTAAGCATGCTCGTGGTGCTGATCCAGCAGCCGTAGCGTATGATGCGATTGAGCATGCGCGCGCAAAGGGCAAGGATGTGGTGCTCATAGACACTGCGGGCAGGATGGAAACAAATGTTAACCTGCTGGAAGAGATGAAGAAGATCGCACGAGTGGCAAAGCCTGACCTGGTCATCTTCGTTGGTGATGCGCTCACGGGCAACGCAGCCGTAGAACAGGCGGAGCGCTTCAACAGCGCCGTTAGCATAGACGGGATAATTTTAACCAAGGCGGATGCCGATGCAAAAGGCGGCGCGGCGATAAGCATCGCTCACACGATTCGCAAGCCGGTGCTCTTCCTGGGCACAGGGCAGAGCTACGACGACCTGGTTGAGTTCAGCGCAGACTGGCTTATAAGGGAGATTCTGGGGTAGGGTTATTAAAAACCACTATTAACGCTGACTTTGGGGGAGGTGGATTTCCTCAAAGTGTGGAAGCCTCAGCGGGGCGACCTCGAAATTAAACCTGCGACAACAAGTGCGATGCTTGCAGCGCCCGCCAGGCAGGCGAAGAGAAGCAGAAGCACGGCTGCTATCATCGGCGTGGCAACCTCGCCAGGGTTCTGAAGCGCGACTATGCTCTGAGGCGAGGGGTGAAGGATGCTTCCGTAGAGGGGAAATACGTCCCTGTTGTTGCTGATAATCTCCAGCGCCTTTTTCAGAGCTGCAAACGAGAAGATAATGAGCACGCCGCCCACCAGGATAAAGCGGCTCCTCATCTCAGAATACCGGTGCCACATCGCTGTCCTCGAGCACTTCAATCATCTTGGCGATGTGCTCCGCGAAGCTGTACTCAGGCTCAAAGTCATAGCCAGAAATGAGCAGCTTTTCTATTGCTCTGGCGAACCTCTCCGACTCCTGCTCAAGCTGTTCGCGACTCTTGCTCGCGATTATCCTCTCCACCTCGCTAGCCGGAGTTGAGCTGTTATACCCGAAGATCTCAAGTTTGAGTTTCTCGATAATCTCCTTCACGCGAGGATTTGTAACTTTACGATACTGAAAGCTCCAGTGGTTCTTCAGCTTAACCAGGCGGCGGAAAGTGGTCTCGTCAAGCTCAATCACCCTGCGCATGGCAACCACTACTCCTGCAGAAGCTCGAGAGAAGAATAGGGGATGCTAACTTCCACAGCTGCTCTAAAAATTACGGGTACAAGCTCAAATTCCTGCGCCTTTCGCAGAGCACGCCTGCGCAAGCCGAAGAGGGCAGCATCGTTGAGCACTAAGCTAACGGCGTAGATTACCTTATCTTTCTCTGCCAGCAGGTCAGGTGAGGCTTGGACTCCCCCCTCTTCCTGCAGGCTTGCTATATACTCGAGCAGCGCAGAGAAGCGCTCTTCTCCAAGCGCGGTGCGCATTTCCTCTGCCTCTTTTTGCGAACCAGGGAAGTTCCACACCTTGAAGCCTGCTCTGCCAAGCACATCGAATGCGACTTTCTTCCCAATCCCGTGAAGCTCAGCCTCGAGATTGAGGCTTTTCTCGTATTCCTCGATACCTACCACCCTAATTTAATTGTACTCACGAGTATTTCTACTTACCGTCGGATTTATATAAAACCTCAGCTATAAGTAATTTGAGGTGTCAGAATGCCGATGCTTGGTGGTCAGGAACTTCTCATAATCCTCCTCATAATCCTGCTTCTCTTCGGTGGGAGCAAGCTGCCAGAGTTAGCGCGCTCTCTGGGTAAGGCGAAGAAGGAGTTCAAGAAGGGAATGGAAGAGGAGGAGAAGGAGGAGAGCAAAGAAGAGAAGGAGGAGAAAAAAGAGTAGGCGAGGCGAATGTTGGGCAACACCGAAATCCTGGTAATACTAATTTTTGCCCTTTTGCTCTTCGGTCCGCAGAAGCTGCCAGAGCTGGCGCGTTCCCTGGGCAAGGCGGTGGCGGAGTACAAACGCGCAGCCCGCGAGATTGAAGAGGAGGTTAACCGCGAACTTGCAGGCGTGGAGAAGGAAATTAAAGAGGCAAAGGATGACATCAACCAGCTTAGGGCGATTGCTAAGGATATGAACATTGACCCCATGGATAAAAGCAAAGAGGAGTTGCTAAAAGAGATAAAAAAGCGCACCTCGTAGCTACCGCACTACCCGCCACGCATGGGTGTAGATGTTCATCCTCTTTCCACGCACAAAGCCTATGAGGGTTAAGCCGGTGCGCTCCGCCGCTAGGATGCCCGAGAATATTGGCGCTGTACGCGAGGCTATCAACGGCACGCCAACGCGTGCAGCCTTAATCACCATATCGCCGGGCATTCTTCCAGAGGTCAGGATGTAGCTGTGCTCGAAGTCTATACCGCGCTCTGCGGCTAAGCCTATTATCTTATCTATCGCCACGTGCCTGCTCACGTCCTCGACGAGGAGAAACGCATCGCCGCTCACCAGCGCTGCGCTGTGCACCCCGCCTGTGCGTCGCCACACTTCGCTCTGCTCCTGCATCCTGCGCATGTTCTCAAAAATCTCACCCGCGCTGAACTTTGCCTCTGAGGCGACCTTTATCCCCTCCTCCTTAATTCTGCTGCGCCAGCCGGTTAAGCACTCGCTGGAGATGTAGCGCTCATAAGCCTCGAGGAAGCTTTCATCCGCGAGTACGCGAATCTCGGCATAGTCAACCTCTATGCTTCTTATCGCTGAGACGCTCTTAACAAACCCCTCGCCCAGACAGTAGCCTAGGGCGAACTCATGCTCGTGCCCTGGCGATAGCTTTACACTGGCTATAACCTTGCCGTTAATCACCAGGCGAAGGTCACGCTCCAGCGCAACCTCATCCCATGCCTCTTCGCCGTCCTTCAGCGCCCTGACTTTGATTGATTTTTCCATGCTTTATAATTAAGAGCACCGCAGGATTTATTTTTACTGCTCAGATGAGAGGCACGACAAACGCTTTTATGGCGCCGTGAACAAAGAGGAACCTGAGTGTAAGCCCACCCAGCAGCACCAGAGCAAAGAACGCCGGTAAGGCTGCGGCTTTTCTGGTTATCAGCACATAGCCCAATCCCAGTATGGGGATGATAATCCCAAGAAACATGAGCACTAGCCAGAACGCTATTGAGTAGGCGCCGGAGAGTATAGCCGATGCAGACTTCACAGCGATGTCGCCCTGCTCCCCTATTATGAAGAAGTACAGGGGTACCTCTATAGCCTCGATGAGCAGCAGCACGAGTAGGGCGGCGAGGAAGCCTCTGAGCTTACTGTATTCCTTAACAGAGGCGAGCAGCAGTGTGGCGGCTATGCCTGTGGTTAGAGCAGATGTAAGGAAGAGTAAAGGAAGTTCGCCGCTATTCCACAGGGGCACGAACCTAGCGCCCTTAAGGAGGAGCCCGGTGTAAAGCGCCGTGGCGATGCCAAGGGGCAGCGCTAGCAGCGCAAGCGTCCTTGAGTACCTCTTATCCGTAGCAAGGGAATAGGCAAAGGCGATGGCGACAAGAAGCGTGACCAACAGAATCCACGCCCCCCTCGCCATCCAGGAGGTGGTAATATTGGTGAAGGTCAGGGGCACAAGCATAGCGCGCAGCATCGCCTTTATTCCAGCGAGGTCGAGTAGGAGAAGCACAGAGCCGACGATGAGCAGCGGTGGAGCGAGATATGCACCTGCCCTGGCAATCTTAGTCTCTTTGCCCAATAGCAAGGTAACAGCCGCTGTGATAAGTGCTCCCGAGCCGACGCCGCCAAGGAAGATGTACAGCGCTATCTCCCAGCCCCAGCGCTGGTACCCGGGGAACACCATCACATAGTACGGGAACTCCATGCTTCACGCCTCAAGCTAGAAGGTCAGGAAGGTCTTCTCCACACCTCTGCTCATCCTGTACCCAACTCTCTCTCGAAGCTTGGCAGAGATTTCGTCGGCATCGCCCGCTAACAGGTGCCCTGTGGCGCACACCATGGCACACCTTGGCTTGGGCTCGCGCTGAATCAGCCTGCCCTGCTCATCCTTCTGCTCATATGGCTCAACGCAGAAGGTGCACTTGTCCATCTTGCCCCTGTTTCCAAAGGTGCCCTTCTCGAACTGAGGTGCGCCGAAGGGGCACGCCATTAAGCAGTAGCCGCACCCTATGCAGGTGTCCTTGTTTACCAGCACTATGCCATCTTCCTTGCGCTTGTATATCGCCTTGGTGGGGCATACGTACATGCACGGGGGCTCATTACAGTGCAGACAGGGCATGGGCATGTTTGTCTCCGTGGGCTCGCCCTCGTCGAAGGTTATAACCCTGATCCTGTGCACGCCCTCGGGAGTGCGGTTGTGCGTCTTGCACACCGCCATGCAACCGCCGCATCTGAGGCAGCGGTTCACATACATATCAAGCAGGAACTTCTTGGGCATCTTTCTACCTCCTCACTATGCCTTCGCAAGCCTTTCAATCGCCTCAGGGATAACTCCCGCTTTGGTGACTTCGCACAGCCCTGACTTTGTGGTCTGCATCTGTGTCTCTGGTGCCCAGCCGGGTGGTGAGATCGTGTTGGCGCACTCACCTATGACGATAGGCTTTGTACCCTCCGGGAAGCGTTGCGTATACTCTACAGTCTCAAACATACCCGCCCAGTGGAAGGGCAGGAACACTACGCCGGGAGGTACGCGTCGCGTAACCTTCGCCTTGACCTGAATGCGCGAGCGGTAGTGCCCAAGCTCATAGCCGCGGTAGGTGTGCACCCACACCACGTCGCCATCCTTTATTCCGCGGTCGTTGGCATCCTTGGGGTTTATCTCCACGTACATATCAGGCTGAAGCTCAACCAGTATCGGGTTGGCGCGTGTCATCGCTCCGCCACCCTGGTGCTCCACCTGCCTGCCAGAGGTGAACACCAGTGGATACGCTTTGTGAATCTCCTTCTCGAAGATGTCCTGCTCCTGTATGCTCCTTCCCTTCGTCTCTATCCTGAAGTGGGTTTCCCCGTAAACCTTGTCCTCGAAGGTCGGGTACTTCCTGGCAAGCTCTGGGCGAGGTGTCCAAACTGGCTCGCGGTGCACCGGCACAGGGTCTGGGAGATTCCACGCCCAGAATCGCGCTCTGCCCCTGCCGTAGGGCACTTTGTTTGCGGCGATTAGCTTCTTGTAGTCGGTGGTGAGGTCGAGCTTCCATCCCGGGCCAGGGGTGCCGTCCGGGTTGAGCTCAGCATGACCGTTGATGCCAGAGAGAAGTGTCTTTCCGTCTGGCGCTTTTGTTCCCCACTTTGCGCGGAAGTCGTGCCCACCCTCTGCGACGGGTATCTCGTTGCGGTAGAGTATAGGCGTACCCGGGTGCTCGTCGTTCCAGCATGGCCAGGGCAGACCCCAGTACTCGCCGTCGCATGGACCGCCTTCAGCGCGCAGCGTCTCAATATTAAACACGTAGTCGTACTCCTGCTGCCTCTTCAGCCGCCAGGTGGACTGCCTCATGGCTATCACACGAGCACCAACGCGGATCTCCTTGTCGTAGATATCCTCAGGAAGCTTCTTGAAGTTCTTTGTAAACTCCTCCCCGAAGCCCAGCTTATGCGCAAGGGCGATGAGAATTTCCACATCTGGCTTTGAGTCGTAAAGCGGGTCAATCACCTTGTTGCGCCACTGCACCTGCCTGGAGGAGTTGGTTACAGTACCGGGGTACTCCCAGTTGGTGCAGGCTGGGAGAAGTATTATGCCGTCGTCGCGCTCAGGAAGCGCGGCTGCGCTTTCAACGTAGGGGTCGACGATTACCAGCATCTCCAGCTTCTCCAGTGCCTTTTTCACCAAGTACGTACCCGCCTGCGAGGGCGTGCTGTGCCCCCAGAATATGGCCATCTTTATTGGCGTGGGCTGTCCTATCTTATCGCCCGTCTCTTCAGCAAGCACAAGGTCGCGCCAGCGCGACATCGTCGCACCCTTGGCCTGCATTAACTCCTTGCTGGCAAACCTGCCCTGAAGCCACTCATAGTCCACTCCCCACACTTTTGCCCAGTGCTTCCACGCACCCTCGCTCAGGCCATAGTAGCTCGGAAGCGTGTTTGAGAGCACGCCCAAGTCGGTTGCGCCCTGCACATTGTCGTGTCCCCTGAAGGCGTTTACACCGCCTCCGCTCTTGGCGGCGTTACCTAGGAGAAGCTGAAGTATCGCGAAGGCGCGGATGTTGTGGGTTCCAACCTCGTGCTGCGTCGCCCCCATGGCATACTGGAGCGTTCCCGGCCTATTCTCGGCAAGGAGTTTTGCCGCCAGTTTTATCTTCTCAGCGGGTACGCCTGTGATTTCCTCAGCCACCTCGGGTGGGTATTGGAGTATAACCTCCTTCACATACTCGTAGCCGTGGGTGCGCAGCCGTATAAACTCCTCGTCAACCCAGCCGTTGGTTATCAGCTCATAGCAGATGCCCCACACGAGGGGTATGTCAGTGCCCGGCCTGAACTGCAGATGCAGGTCGCTCTGCGCCGCGGTACGCGAGAAGCGCGGGTCGGCGCAGATCAGCACTGCTCCGCGCTGCTTCGCCTTGTATATGTGGTAGAAGGACACGGGGTGCGCCTCCGCCGGGTTTGAAAAGAAGATTATACTCTTCGCGTGCCTCATGTCATTGAAGTTGTTGGTCTGCGCCCCATAGCCCCAGGTGTTTCCCAGCCCCGCGACGGTCGTGGAGTGACAAATCCTCGCCTGGTGGTCTATGTTGTTTGAGCCCCAGAAGGCCATGAATTTGCGTTGCAAGTAGGCAGCTTCGTTGGAGACATGAGCCGAGCCCGCAAAGAAGATAGCGTCGGGGCCATACTTCTCCCGAATCTCCAGCATCTTGTTTGCTATCTCAGTAAGCGCCTCCTCCCAGGAAATCTTCCTCCATTTCCCGCCTTCCTTTTTCATCGGGTACTTCAAACGTCGATCGTTGTTTATGCTCGCGGGGATGCTCGCTCCCTTTGAGCACAGCCTTCCCCGGTTTATCGGGTGGTTCTCCCAGGGTTCAATATCCACAAGCTGACCGTTCGCAACCTTCGCCAGAATTCCACAGCCCACAGAACAGTGGATGCAAATTGTTTTAATCAGTTCAACCTTCTCTCCACCCTCCTGCGCTGCCACAGGCTCAAAAAGCTCTACACCGCTGTATTTGAAGTATTTACCCAGCGTCGCCGCCCCTCCCGCCGCAGCAGCAAGTTTCAAAAAAGAACGTCTTTTCATTTTCATAGCAGACAATGCCATAGCCCATCCTCCTCTATTTCTCCCGTAGTATTAACTTGCCGTTATTTTCTATAAAAAATTTTCTGTTTTATTTAAAAATCTCCTCACCCATATATTAAAATTTTAGAAATAGTCCCAACCGATTTCAGGAAAACCAAAATTTTATTTAATGTGAAATTTAATTACCACTAAATGATGCGGGGAATTTTCCTGTGCACCTGCGGGAGGCAGAACAAATTAAATTTTAAAAAACTTAAGAATAGGCTTTCAAACCAGGGAAAAACCGAGATTTACGACTATTTTTGCTCGCCGAAGGGCATGGAGTACATCGCCCACCTTGCTGAGCGCTGGGGATTGAGCAGTATATACATGGCTGCGTGCAGCGATAAAGCAGAGAGCTTCGAAAAGCTGGGCGAGGAAATAGATGTGCCCATATATACCATAAATATCCGCGAAACCTGTGGGTGGGTTCATGACAGAGAGGAGGCCACAGAAAAAGCGGCGCTTCTTGTTAAAAGCGCGATCGCGAGCGTTGAAGTCCAGCACGACGCCGCCCCTGTGGTGGTTGGTGGTAGAGAAGATGTGATTCTTGCCGGTGACTTTGAGAAGGCAAGAGAATTCGCCAACCTTCTTCCTGAGGATGTTAAGGTAAGAATGATTGCGAGAAGTGCTTCTCCGGAAGGGGTAGTGCAAGAGTTTCTTGCCGGTGAGATAAAGAGCATTTCTGGCGAATTTGGTGATTTTAAGGTAGGCTACGAGGTAGCGCCTATAGATTCGCGCACTTGCATAGGGTGCGGTAAATGCGAAGCTTCCTGCCCTGAGGGTGCAATCTCCCTGCTCACCTACTCCATCTCAGACTCCTGTACCCGCTGCGGCAAGTGCATTAAAGTGTGCCCGGTTGGTGCAATAAGCTTCGAGAACAGGGAGGCAATCGCAGAGGCGGGGCAGGTGGTAATCTTTGGCAACTGGATGGGCCCAAACAGGCATGGAATATTTCAGGTGAAGGGCGAGGGAGATTATGCGGAGGTGCTCTCCAAGCTCATCCCCGGGTTTTACAAGAGGGCTAAACCAAGGTACATCGAGGCGCGCCTTGAGCACTGCGCCAGTGGAAAGAGCACAATAGTGGGCTGTCAGTTTTGTGAAGCTTCCTGCCCGGAGGGTGCGGTGATAAGAGAGGGGGAGAGAATAAGATTTTCTGAAGTCTCGTGCGTCGGCTGCGGCGCCTGTGTAGCTGCATGTCCCCTCTCTGTGCCCGAGCTGGTAACTCTCCCACAGGCAGCCATCGATTCCCAGCTAACCCAGCTTCTCAGCAGCGATAAGATGAGAAAGAAGGTCATAGCCTTCACTTGCGAAAACCAGTGGGAGAAGCTGCTCGCTATGGGGAAGAAAGGGTTAAGCTACCCTCCTGTGCTTCCGCTACTCGTGCCGTGCATCGGCGCTTTGTCTATACCCAACCTGCTCTTACCCTTCGCAATGGGCGCTGACGGGGTTATTCTTCTGGGCTGCGGGGAGTGTCGCCACTCTTCCAGCACTCCCGCCGTGGGGTTCGTAACCAAGCTGCTTGAAGGTTACGGGATGCAAAACGCCCTGCTTGAGATCAGAGGCAGAACCCCTGAGGAAACAGCAGAAGCTATAAAGAGCTTTTATGGCAACCTCTCACCCTCGCCATTCGCTTCTGCCGGGAAAATTGACGGCAATCAGGTGCAGCGTGTGCTAAAAATACTCAAAGCTTTTTCCTCCTTTGATTTGCCAGAAATAAGAATACTCGACGAAAGGCTGCCCTTCGGCTATGCTGAAATTGCCCGAGAGAAATGCACCTTCTGCAACGCCTGCATCTCCATGTGTCCTACTTCTGCTCTTACTAAAGCAGACTCCAAGCTCGAGTTTTCCCATTCGAAGTGCATAAACTGCAGGCTTTGTGAAAGGGCATGTCCTGAAGGTGCGATAAGGGTGGAGAGTGTATTTGACCTGAGGGAATACGTGGGTGGGGAGAAGAAGATGCTTGTGGAGGAGGAGATGCTCCCCTGCGAGGGCTGCGGCAGACGCGTAATTCCCAGAGGCATGCTTAGGAAGTCTGCTGAAAAGCTGGTTGATGCCGGCATACCTGGGGATTCTCTTCAGATAAGGCTTCTTGAGTACTGCGAGCGCTGCCGGGGGAAGAAGGTGTTAGAGCTTTTGATGGAGGGTAGAATTTGAGAGAAATCATGGAGTCGAGAAGGGACTTTTACTACTTTCTTTCGTGGCTATACCTGGAAGGACCTCCTCAGGAGCTTGTGGAAGACCTGATTAATGGAAAGTTTCAGCTTGAGCACAGAAACAAGGATATGCAGGAGGGGATTAGGATTTTAGAGGAATGGGCCACGAGCGTGGAGGATGTAAGGGAGGGCTATCTTAACGCTCAAGACGAGTTTGCAAGGCTCTTTATTGGACCAGGGAAGCCGCTGGTATCGCCGTATCAGTCGGTTTACGAGGAGGGCGCACCCTACGGCAAAGCCACGCTGAGGATGAAGGAGATATACGAAGAAGCTGAGGTGAGCAAGGGTACTGGGGTAAAAGAGCCTGAGGACCACGTGGGCATGGAGCTGGCGTTTATGGGCCTCCTCTGCAATAGAATTTCCTCGCTTGTGGATAGAAGCGAGATTCTGAGGAATTTGCACACTCAAAAGCAGTTCCTCAATGAGCAACTGCTTAGATGGGTGCCGAAGTTCTGTGAAGACCTCCTCAAGAGCGAGAGGGCCTTCTTCTATCGCGGTGTGGCGATGCTCACCCTTGGCTTCCTCGAAGAGGAGAAGCGCAACATAGAACAACTAATCGCGAGCTATGAGCTTGAGTAGGCTATTCCACAAGCTTCCTATCGGTGCGGTAAACCAGCGCACTGCAGCTCGCCACAAGCCTAGCGTCCTGGTTTCTCACCTTTATCTCGTAGAGCCCTGTTTTGCGCGTGGTGTTTATCTCCCTCGCCTCGGCGCGCAACACATCCCCCTGCTTGGCTGGCGAGGTGTAGGTTACATTCATGCTCAGCGCCACGCTTACTATGCCCCGAGAGTTGCTCGCCAGCTCGAAGGCGGCGTCGATGAGGGCGAAGATGGCGCCGCCATGAGCGTAGCCGAAGATGTTCTCGTGCTCCTCACTCACCTTCATCTCCACCAGAGCGTAGCCCTCTTTCAGCTCCAGCAACCTTATTCCCAGCTTCTTTGCAAAGGGCTCCGCCTCGAACCTCTCCTTAAGAATCTCAATGACGTTGCTCAAGGCTGAACACCTCTTATAAGACTATACCCTCTCTATTTTTATGTTTAAGCCAGAAAAATCCGAATCTTCTCCTGAGAGTAGAGTTGCATCCATGCTTCTCCCACATCCTCTCTTAGCAGGGTAACCTGTACCTTACCGGTAATGCTGACAACTGTTCAAAGAATTAAAGAAGTAATAAATATTATCAAAAGAACTTAAAATTTATTAAGGGATTGCTGACTACTGATGCCCAATATTTGGAGAAGTGGAAAAATGGCGGACAGACTAAAAGCCTACAGACAGAAAGAGGGGCACGAAAAAATAAGAGAAATTGGACATATCGACCTCTCCGATGCGGTATTAGCCGTAAGACAGTTGAAAATCTCCCCGGCAAATGTGGAAATTCCAGAGATGGTGGGAGTCCAGAGGGATAGAAGCTTTATTGAGTTCACAAAACTTGCGGATGGTGAGTATCAGGTAAGATACGAAAACCCCGGTGAAAAAGTATACCTGATAGGCAGTTTGCCGGAGCAAAAAGCCATTGATTGCCTCACAGATTTCTTCAAAGGCGAGCGGCCAAGGTGGTGTGATGAGCTCGAGGAATATTAAAATAGTGCTGCTTCTCCTGATTTTACTTTCGGTGATTTCAGGCACGCTGCTTTATATTAAGTTTCAGAACCGGAAGTCTGATGCTTTGCTGCCAGAGAATGCGACAGTCTCCAATGGCCCATCCTATTTTCCCGAGCTGTACCTTAAGCCGGAACAGGTTAAAATTGAGCCAAATGAGACAGCGGTTGTCAATGTGGTTCTCGTAAATGGCTCAGCCGTAGCGGCTCTTGATATTGGTATTGAATACGACGGAAATGTGATCGAGGTGCTAAACGTCACCTCAAACTACAGCATTAATTATTCCACCGGCTATATACTCGACCACTTTCTTAAGAATGTCCTGGAGCTGGAAATATATCCTGAGAGACCCATCGAAAATGGCAGCATAGTGGCAAGCATCGCCATACGAGGGGTGCGTGAGGGTAAGAGCGTTCTGAGCTTCTCTATCTTTTCCGAGCTGTACGATGAAAAAGGAAAGCCGATAAACAGGGGGCTTTTCGACATCGCGGAGGTTGTGGTGGGAAATGAGCAACTATGAAGCCTCATCCAGTAACTCTTAGAGATAATGCCCCTGGACAGTTGACTCGGCGCAAACATATCTTTCCATCTCCCTCACCTCCCCATTTTTAAGCACCATGTACTTCGCGTATATTAGCCTGTCCTTCCCCAGGCTCTTTCTGTAGAGCCTTTCAACGATGAAGCCTCCGGCTTCTTCTCTCGCAACGGTGTGGGATATCGGCGGCTCCCTCAGGATTTTGAGCTCTCCTCCCATCTTCTGAGCCTCTTCCCTCATATCCTGCAGGACCTTCTGAAGCTCTCCCTCATTTACCTCCCGGTGCTCCCTTCCGTACCAGGAATTTGAAGTTTCATGAACCACAAAGCGCACATAGTCTGCCGCCTCTTCCGGTGTATCTATGGGCGCAAACAGGAAGGATGCCTGCTCCCAGCCTTCCACGGCGAAGCCCACGTTGTTGTATTCGGCGATGAGATAGCTGAGCTCATCCGCTCCGATGCGCTGGTAGATGGGTCTGATAAGCCTGAAGCCCTCTCTGAGCTTTAGGCTGGGGTAGCGCCTTTTAACACCCTCTTCCGTTGAAATTACCCCGAGACCCTCGGATATTTCAAACTCCTCGTCGAGGATTGGAACCTCCTCGCCGTTGATGATGAGGCGCTCCCTGAGACCGTCGTAGGTGACGTTGTGGGGTGGGAAGAACGCAGGAGCCCTCGCGTAGAAGCGGGACCAGACCTCAATGTTCACCAGATAGTTGCCCCTGACCTGCACAATGTCAAGAAGCGCCTCGCACCTGCTTTTAATCAGAGGCTCCAACCCTCTGCTCACTCTGAACAGGTCCTCAAAGGTGTAGAAGTTGCAGTGGTCTAAGGAATTATACGACTTGAAGTAGTATGCATTTGCCCCCCGGAGGGACATGCTACCCCTGTCCATCCACTCAAGCTCATAGAGGAGGCTGAACAGGGTAGAGGAGTATTTCTTCGGCAGGTATCCCTTCGCCAGCCTATTCCCATCTTCACCCGGCCTGAGCTTTCTGATGTAGACCCTCACCGCCTCTGCGACCTCTCCGTCCTCCTCACGCCAGTAGGTCACAAACCTCTCCCCTCTCTTGCCGCCGAAAAAGCTCTCCAACCCCTCTGTTGAATTTGGCGGCGCCTCAACGACGCCCTCTTCACCCTTTATCCAGCCTTCCGGCAAGTAAGAGAAGCGTATATCCCCGCCTTCAATGGTCACCCCTCTGGCTACCTCCATAGCCTCGGTTTCCAGTATGTCACCCTTTTTATCCTGAGAAATGTAGGGATCGAGGTTTACGGTGAGATTCCCGAACACTCCTTTATCTATGGCGATAAAAGGCGGTGAATAGATTATGAGCAGATTCTCCGGATATGTGAGCGAAATAACCCTTCTGTCACCCTCCTTCATGGGCATGATGTACTCACCTTCATCTTTTTGATTCATAAGAATGAGACTGCGATAGCCGGTATCTGCCACAAAATCGCCCCAGTATATGTTCCTAAGCTTTGGTTCTATTTTCTCAACCTCAATTACCACGTCGTAGTATCCTGTGGCAGGGTTCTCCCGCACCTCAACAAGTTTGAATGTCACCTCGACAGGAGAGGGCGGCACCGGCGGGGATAAAACAATATACAAGAGCAGGGCAGAAATGACGACCACGAATACGCCAGCTACGCCAAGAACTATTTTTAGAGACTTTCTCATTATCTTATTCTCTCCTTCGGTTACAGCCTAAAGGAAGCGTAGAATTGGGCAAACTACCATCCTCCGTCATCGCCGCCATCGCCCCAGTCACCATCATCGCCATCATCAGAGCCGCCGTAGCCGAAGGAGTCATCAAAGGCGGCGTCATCCGAATTTACATCCTCAAGTATTGAGCTGTAGTCCTCCTCCGGAATTGCGACAACCTCTGCAACCTCCGATTGAGAAACACCCTGCGGAAGGTCGTTGAGGTAGGACATAACAAATATTGGTGCTGCATACCGCATTGCATCGTCCTCATCTTCCCTGATGATTCTCCCTATTTTCTTCCTGTCCTCCTCAACAATTTTTTCTGCTTTGGGTGTCAGCTCATAGTACTTTTTCTTTCTAAAAAATCCCTTCTTCTTAACCCTGAGCAGGTCTCTTTTTATCAGCTTGTCGACAGTATTCCTGATGTAGGAGTGGGACTTTCGGACCATCTTTGCGATTATTTCCGTGTTGCTAATCCCGTGCTTCACCGCCATTAATACAGAAAGCTGTACCGGGGGAAGCGAGCATTTGATTTTCTTTTTCTTCGTCTTCTTTGTAGATTTTTTAGATTTTGCCTTGACTTTCCTGTTAGCCTTGCTTAAAATTGATTGTCTGTACTTCCTTAAATCTTTGCCACAGTTAGAACAGAAATTGTGCTTCTCACCCACCTCTGCCCCGCATTCAGGGCAAAACATATTATCCCCTCTGGTTATGTTGGTATTTATATTTTTCGCAAACTGTGGCGGCTGAGGGCGAATCGCATAAATTTGCGGCAAAAATCGAAGATATTGTGATTTTGCTGTAAAACTGCGCCAGTTGGATATTATTACTTGCACACATAAACCACAAACTATTTATATGACTAAAATTTTATAAGGATAAATTGAACATGTTCTGCTCTAATTGCGGAGTAGAAGTGGAGGAAACTGACAAATTTTGTTATAATTGCGGGCATAAACTAAAGGTTAGAGGCAGGGTTTCTAAGAGTGCTGGCGGGGAGGTGGAGAAGCAGGTCAGCAAGGCTAAATCTGCTAAATCTCCAGCTAGGGGTAAAGCTAAAAGTAAAATAAAGCTGAAGTGCTCAATTCAGGGGATGAACAAAAAATTCAAACCCAACGGCTCCTACAGGCTTTACAGTCTCGGGAGGGTTTCCCTCGAGGAGGCTCTGGAGTATCTGAGAATGATGCCTGAAAAGGAGGACTTTCCGCCAAAACTTCTGAAGAGAATTAAGAATATGGAAGACGTGTGTGTGCCCCACTTAATCTTCTCAAACACCTACACCCTCACCTTTTTCACCTCAGACGGAGAGTCAATAGAGGTGATAACAGAAGACTTCACCGAACTTGCAGGATTTAAATTTAAAAGTAGCTCTGCCGAGCTAATAGCGGTTGACGTCAGCAGAGAGGAGGCAGAGGAGATATTGAAGGATTTCTTCTGGAGAGTTGAGAGGATAAAGGAACTGAAGCTGAGGCTCTCCCCGCTTCAGCTGTCGATAATGACAGCCATAGACAATGGTGTAAGCAACTCGCACGCCATGGCTGCGGTTACTGGTGTGGGGCAGAGTGAGGTGAAGGATGAGATTAAGGAGCTGCTGGATAAGGATTACATTAAGCTCAGGAAGAAGGGCTTTATAAGGAAGAAGTACTGGTATGAGCTTACTCCGAAGGGTGAGAGCATACTTGCGAGGGACAGGAGGAAGGTTGAGAAGGCGGTGGCAGATGATGACAAGATGCTGAATAATTTTGCTGCCCTCTTCTGGATGATGTATGCCCTGCATGTCGTTCCTGATACCATCACCGGAGACCAGATCGTAGATGTCATAGGCGAACCCCCCGGAGAGGTGGAGGAAGTGGTCGCCGTGCCGGAGGACATGGCATACGACATCGACGTAGATGCAGGTGGAGATGGCGACGATGGAGGCGATTATGGAGACGACGGAGACTGGGGCGATGGCGGCGATGACGGAGGATGGTAGAGAAGCAGGGATGAAAGACCGGCTTATTTTACTTTTGATTTTCACGGTTTTACCCGCTATTCTCCTGAGCGGCTGTTTTGGCGGTGGGGAGGAGTTTGTGGAGGAGGTGATACTCGAAAAAACCATAAATCCAGATGAGACCCAGACTGTGGAATTTGACGGCGGGAGTGTTACAATACCTTTTGGAACAATCGACGAGAATGATACCTTAAGAGTGGCAGTGGTGAAAAAAGCACCAAAACCAGAAGGTGCTGAAATATTAAGAGCCTACAATATAGATTTGGCCAAGACGGAAAATCTCAACGGATATATTGAGATAAAGCTGAGGCACACCGGGCCAGCCAAAAACATTGTGGCTCTGACCTACGACGAATCCTCCAAGAGATGGGTGGGTGTGTTGTACAGAATAGTCGATGATGGCGTTATTATATACACCCCGCACCTGTCCTATTTTGCCACAGCTGTGGTGACTCACGAGTCAGGACCAATGGCAAAGATAAACTTAGATTACGTATCCGCAGCCGGCGTCTCAATGGATGAGGATAGAGCGTTAGCTGTGCTGCGGGAATACGTAAACAACAACTACGAGCCTGGTCCCAATGCCTACAGGGTTGGCTGGGACGCCGCGATGGAGTATTTTGGAATTGGGGGTGCAGCATCAACCTTCGCCCAGCATGGGCTTGACGTGCAGACGCTTGATAAGTTCAACACATGGGCAACGCACTTAGGGGTTGTGTTTGCAGTAATACAGCTTGGCTGGGATCTGTATGATGGAAATGCCGATGAAGGAACTGTTAACTTTCTGAAGAACATGATGTACTCGGCGGTGGGTGAGTTTGGCACCCCAGCAATGCAACTCAGCTTTGTTGGTGTATTTGCAATAGACTACTCTCTAACAAAGTTCATGGTAACCGCTATAAGCGACAGGGAGAAGATATGGGAGGAAGCCTACAAGCTGTACTATAAGAAAGATGATAGGGTAAAGCAGAAGAAAAAGATGAAATACTGGTATGATGAATTTTTAAAACTTTACAAGGAGAGCAGAACTCCTGCGGAATTAAAAGCAAAAATTGATAAAGCTATAAACGACTACGTTTACGATTTCTGGGAGGATGAAACCACAGTTGCTTTCTATCAGGAAGAGGTCATGAAACACGCCTGGACCGGCGGCGGTGGGCTGAACGAGGAGCTTAAAAAGAAAATCTCAGAAAATCATAAGGCGGAGCTTATGAATGCCCTAAAGCCAGTATTTTGGAGGCTTGAAGAGCAGATTTTACTTGAAATGCAGGCAAAAGCCACCAGACAATTGAAGAAAATGGCTGAGGAACTGAACAAAGTGTATACCCTGAATGTCAGGGTAAACGGTCCAAAAGATTTTGTTTCGGGGCTTGAAGTTTATATTCCAGTGAAGGCGGGTAATCAGGAGCAGTGGAGCTGGGAGACGGACGAGAGCGGCGAGTGCTTCATCAGGTTTACCCTCTACGGACTCCTGAAATCACAGGCAAAGAACAAGGTTGTGCTTATAACAAAGACTGGAGAAAAAATTGAGCAGGAGTTCAAGCTCACTTCTAGGTCAACGAGCGTTGTTTTTAATATAGAGGGCAAGGGTAGCATTCAGGTCAGCGTAACACCGAAGAGGGTTGCTCCCGGGGACAAGATTAAGGTGAGCGTTCAGGTAAATCCGCCTGTTGAAACAGAGCTGGAGATTAAGATAGAGAATATTGAGACGGGGTATGGAAAGAAATCAGAGCCGTGGAAGGTTAAGACAGGCAAGGACGGCAGATACGAGAGCAACTTTGTTATCCAGCCCAAAGATGTTTATAAGAAGGCGGGTAAGAATGTGTTAATTGTCACCGCCCCAGAGCTCGGAGCTGAAGGCAAAGCAACCTTCGAGATTATCAAGCCGGAGATCAGCGTTACAGTCTCACCCTCAACAGTTAGACCGGGTGAGGCTGTGGTGATAAAGGCGAGGGTTGAGCCGCCCGGGAGGTATAAAGCCAAGCTTTCCGTTTTGAACGCGCAGAGCGGTGCGAGCTACAGCGACATAAAATACACGGACAGCAGCGGAAACTTCAGATATCAGCTGAGGATATACGCGAAAAACATCGAGCAAAAGCTGGGAACAAACATCGTCAGCGTTGAGATACCAAAACTCGGGGTTATGGGCACCGCAAGCTTTGTTGTTGAGGCAGAGGTGATGCCGACACCGAAGCCAACGCAGACGCCGGCACCCACATCTGAGCCTACAGGGACACCACTTCCAGGAGAGCCCACAACTACACCACAGGCTGAAAGTCCCTTCAATTTAAATAAGGAATATAAGGCAGGTTTTGTGGTAGATGTAGAACTCCAAGATGGAAAGCGCGATTGGTTTAATTTAAATACCTATGGATATGGCAGTAAAGTAACTAACAATATATATCATGTTAAGTATGACTATCGTGGAGACCCAAGGACTATAGGAGAGTTCAAAGCAACTTTCGACCAAAATTACAGGCTCATGACAATAAATGCTTGGCAAAAGATATTAAATAAAAAAGGAGATGTCGAACTTGAAAAAGGATTAATCTGCAACAATCTTGGATTAGATGTTTATGGCAGATCTTGGAATGGGGATAGGGTGAGATATTGGAGTGGAGATGAAAAATTGCTATCTTCTTCCTGTACTGCGTATCATCGACATTTGGGCACTGAAATGAAAATAAAGCGGGTCGTTGAACTGGATATTAAGTTTAGAATGATTGAAGATGAAAAATGAATCCAAGGTTGCCTTGAGTGACACAATTGATGAAACGCTATCCCGTAGCGTTTGCAATTTATTTACACCTGACAGGTGATAAAAGGTGTTTGGTTTGGAGTGGGAGTACGACGTGATGTACTGGGTTAATGCGATAACTATTTCATCAGACAGCTCTTTCATCGTTGCCGGTTCTGCTGATGGAGGGATACATTCACTCGCCAGAAACGGCGAGCTTCTGTGGGATTATGAAGCAGAGGGCAGCATCCGTGCGATGGCTGTGGTGGAAGATGCCTCATGCATCGCCGCGGGCATAGACGGCGGGGAGGTGCTCCTACTCAGCAGGAGCGGTGAGCTTATCTGGAGCCATGGGCTTGAAAGCAGGGTTAGCTCTGTCTCCGTCCCGTCGGATGGGTCTTTTGTAGCCGCAGGTGCAGGTGGCTGGCTCTATGTCTTCAGCAGACGCGGAAAACTCCTGTGGAGCAGTAAGGTTGCCCGGAGCGTTGATTCGGTATCTGCATCGGCAAACGGCTCATGCATAGCTGTGGGAGCCAGAGACCTGAGCAGCGGTAAGGTTTGCCTTTTCGACAGGCATGGAGATGTGCTCTGGGAGCAGAAGACCGGCTGGAGCTTAGCCGGGAGCGTGAAGGTTGCAGCCTCTCAGAGAGGGACGCTGATTGCCGCGGGCTCGTTGCACGGTGTAAGGATGTTCGACGCGGGTGGTGAGTGTCTGTGGTACTACGAAACCGGAGGTGGCGTTGAGGATTTAGCCTTCTCTCCGGACGGCAACTACGTGGTTGCCGGCACCCTCGATGGGGCGGTTTATTTATTTAGCAAAGATGGAATGGTGTGGAGCAGAAAACTTAAAAGCTCAATCCGGGCGGTTGGGATTTCAGAAGCAGGCTGCAGCGTGGCGGCTCTGGACAACGGTTTCATTTACCTGTTTGATAGGGAGGGTGAGATTCTCTGGGAGAAGGAGACATACGAGGGCATTTGCAGTATAGACATTTCCCGCGACGGCTTGTGCATTGCCGCTGGCTCTGAGGACGGCGTTGTGTACATGTTTTCAAGGAGAAGAACCTGAGAAATCACTGAGTATTGATGCAGACGGAGCGTGTAGATGTTATATAATTTCAGCGCAGCAGCCACTTCTCACCCCATCTTCGCAGCGCATTCTCAAGCTCACGCAGGTCTTTGCCCTTCTCGGTGAGGGAATACTCCACTCTTATAGGTGAGTTGTAAACTTTTCTTTTCACAATCCCCTGCTCTTCCAGCTCTTTTAGGCACTTGGAGAGGGTTTTTGAAGAAATCGCCCCGAGGCTACGCTTGAGTTCATTAAAGCCCTTTGGTCCATCAAAAAGGAAGTGGACTATTGCTAGGTGCCACTTTCTGCCCAGTAGATTTATCGCCTCCACCACCGGGCAAACTTCCCTCTGCCTCATCTAAATCACCACCGGGAAATCTGGTTACATCTAGGTTACGTTAAGTATAAATACTTTTCTATGGAAACTAGGTATAAAAAGGAAATTGGAGGTGAAAGATGTGGCAAGGCTGGTGAAGTTGGAAGGAAAGGAGCCGAAGGTAATAACCGAGGAGGAGGCGAAGTTTCCCATAGGTATATGTACCTGCGGCTTAAGTGCAAACTTCCCATTCTGTGACGGCTCCCACAAGCGCTGCGCAGACGAGGAGGAAGGCTCGCTCTACGTCTACGATGCAAACTCCAGGGTGAGGGTAAAGTAACCCTCCCTCTTTCTTTTTCAGTGGAGTAAAAATGCCAAAAATTGAAATCCTGTACTTTACAGACCCCTACTGCACCTGGTGCTGGGGGAGCGAGCCCATCCTCAGGAAAATAAAGGAGGTATACGGCGAGCAGGTGAAAATCACCTACATCATGGGGGGCTTGGTTGAGGACATGGAAAGCTTTTACGACCCTCTCAACGACATCTCACGCGCCGAGCAGGTTGCTCCGCATTGGTTGAGTGCTTCAGAAAGGCATGGGATGCCGGTTAGTGGTAAGCTCTGGCTCAGCGACCCACCCCGCTCAACCTTTCCCGCGAACATCGCCTACCATGCGGCGAAGCTTCAGAGCGAGGAAAAGGCAGAGAAGTTTCTTCGAAGGATGCGTGAAGCTGCTGCAGCCGAGGACAAAAACATCTCAAGGTTGGAAGTTCTTGTTGAGCTTGCGGAAGAGGTGGGCTTGGACGCTGAGAGGTTTGTGCGTGACTTCACAGGAAGAGAAGCTAAGGATGCGTTTCTTAAGGATTTAGCAGTTATGGGCGAAGCCCTTGGTTTAAAGGCGCCTGAAAAATTCACCTCTGAGGCTGAGAAGGCTTTCTACAGAGACCTGAAGTATGCAAGAAATCTCGGTGTAACTGGCTTCCCCACCTTTCTGGTAAGGAACGAAAAGGGCGAAGGTATATGGGTCACCGGATACCACCCCTTCAGCACCTTCGAGATGGTTTTCGAGAAGCTGTCTCCAGGGTTAAAGAAGAGAAAGCCGCAGAGTATTCTTGCATTTATTGAAAAGTACGGCAGAGTAGCGACGCGGGAAGTGGCAGAGGTTTTCGACCTAACTGACGAAGAGGCTCTTGCAAAACTTGAAGCGCTGGAAAAAGAGGGGAAAATAAGAAAGCTACGCGCAGGAAACGGCTATTTCTGGGAAATAGTCTAATCCTTTGTCTTCCTCTTGTGATGCCTGTCCTCCCATGCACCGTACTTCGGGTTGGTTATGGTGTAGTGCTGCGGCGAGTATGGCTTAATGTCCAGCACCGGCGAGCCGTCCATCGCATCTAAGCCCTTAAGATAGAGCTTATTTCCCTCGATTTTTATAATCCTGCAGGGGGTTATACCTATGGGGTTCGGTCTGAATGGACCACCGCTGGCAAAGACGCCTATCTCCTCATCGCCATGAGGTGGCTTAACCCGGAGTCCGCGAAACTCTGCGCGGTGCATGTGGTATATGATAAACACGTGGGAAAAGTGCTCGGCCAGGTTGTAAAGCCCGTCCTTGTACTCCTCGAAGACCTCCACAACGCCTTCGCCAGAGTCCTCGAACTCTTCGTGCTGCTCTGGTGACTTAAACTCCGACCTCACTATACCAATGGGCTTGTAGCAGATTTCCATGCCTTCACCTCACCTAAGCTACACAAACCACACAAGAATAACCACGCCCAGAAGTACCATAACTATGCCTGAAGCGAGTCTCATACTCCTAGCCTTGGACTCTTCCCAGTCCTTCAGCCGCTTTGTAACCTTCTCATTGGAAGCCAGGGCGAGGATGACTATGAGGGGCACGACGAACATGAAGTTGTACAGCAGCAGGTAGGCCAAGCCCTGAAAATATGTGGTCTTCGCCGAGAGCAATGCAAGAATCGCCACGTATATTCCGCCAGAGCATGGGAAGGTGCACAGACCAACGAGAAAGCCCAGGACGGCAGCGGAAGGGAAAGTGCCCTTGTACGCCCACCTTCTCAGTGTGGCATGGCTGAAGCTTGGAATGCGGAGGTGGATGGGCAGGATGAAGGGGTTGATGTAGTCTTTAATGTTTATCAGCCCCAGGATTATTATAAGATAGGCGCCCAGTTTTGCCATGAAGTGGGGTCTGCCCGTAAATATCAGCGCCTTCATTATACCAATGCCTATGAGGAAGTAGGCCAGGTAGATGGCTGAGATGTACACAACGCCCATCTTAAGCACGCCGGCGCGGGTCTTCTTGATAGTGAATAGGAAGGCGATGAAGAAGAGCAGTACTGCAAATGCGCAGGGGTTTATCCCATCGAGCAGACCTGTAACAATAACCAAGGGAAGTAAGCCGGAGGAGGCGTAGATCCCCTCAAGGTTGCTGGGCTTCATGTCTTTTAGCTCATTAAAGTAAGTTGAGAGGGGCTCGTCTATTGGATACTCCCGTATCTCTCCGCCAGGCACCCACACGCGGTAGCTCTTTGCATTCGCCTTCATGGAATCCTGGTATACTACCAGCTTGCCATCCCACTTCAGCGCTTCCCTCACAGCATGCTCCGGCACGTGTCCCTCGAGAAATATCCTCCCGTCTATGACAGCGGTAAGGTGCCCCTGCAGCCTTGGCGGAATCCCCTCTTTCTCATTGAGGGAGATTAGCTCTTTCCTGTAGTCTGGGTTATTTATATAGTCCTTGAGCACAATCTTGGTAACACCTTCCTCCTTAAGCAGCGGTATGAGCCTCTCTTTAATGTAAATAGTACAGTCTGTGCAAGCTTCGTTGTAGTATATCACAGCCTCGCGCTGCTCAGCGGCATAGCTGAGGGGCAGCGATGAAAAGATTAGCAGGAGCAGAAAAATATACCTAAGCCTCATTTCTCTTCCTCCTTAACAACCACTGCAGTTAAAGGTATAACAACCTCCGGCTCAGCCGGGTCGTTTGTTAGAATGTACACTTCTCTGTAGACCTCGCCAAGTACCTCTACCTCCATTAGGTTGGGGTCGAAGGTTACAAGAAGCTCCGCCTCCTCACCGGGGGCGATCAAAGTCTTGTTTATGTACGCGCGCGTGCATCCGCAGGATGTACTCACCGCCTTTATCTCAAGAGGGGCGTCGCCGACGTTTCTTACAGTGAACACCTTCCTTACCTCCACGTAGGGAACCTCGCCGAAGTCGTAGCTCGCTGGCGTAACCTCTATCTTCGGCTCACCCTCTACAGAGAGGTACTTCACAGCGCTGACGGCGACAATAACTCCTGCTACAAACAGGAAGTAGAGGTAGAGGCTCTTCATTCAATCCACCTGAATAACCCTTATATACACCCTAGCCACTGGCTTCTGCGGGTCGTTGGTGTAGAGGTTTACATACCTCACGACCTCACCTCTGAGATCGGGGTGAACCTTGGGATCGTAGTAAACCTTGAGGTAGGCTTTCTCTCCGGGATGGATTCTCTGACTCCACCACTTTGGATTTGTGCCGTGCTCCCGCATATTGAATTTTGGACCTTCCTTTCCATTGTATATGATAGAGGCGGAGGTGCACCCACAGGAGGTGTCCATATCGTCGATTACCAAATCGCCATCACCTCGATTCTCAATAACAAAGGTGGTGGTTACCACACCGCCCCTGACGCTCACCGTGCCAAAGTCGTATGCCTCAGGGGTAATCACCATTTTCGGCGTTCCCTCGATTATCTCTTCGGATTTTGAGAATTTTAAAGAATAGATTCCTATCGCCAGAAGCAAGAGGGCTGCAGCTATGATATATATCCCTCTGTTATTTTTTCTTTTTGCATTTTTTGCCTTCACTTTTTCTTTATTTTTTCGATATTTTTTCTTTTTCTTAGCCATATCTTCACCTCCTAAAGCAGGGCGGGGAAGTAAGGCAGAAGCTTTGCCTGTATATATCTGTCTACGCCAAAGAGGATGCCAATGCC
Source organism: Candidatus Pyrohabitans jungbluthii (assembly GCA_002010065.2). GTDB lineage: Archaea > Hydrothermarchaeota > Hydrothermarchaeia > Hydrothermarchaeales > BMS3B > Pyrohabitans > Pyrohabitans jungbluthii. Next base: position 56,395 of record MTMD02000014.1, read on the forward strand.
TGTGAGTATTATCACCCACCCGGCGAACTTTCTCATCCTGAGTGAGTTCCTCCTTACCCACTCAAGTCTTGCTCCGTAGCGCTTGCTCCCATACGCCACGGCGAGCATGGGTATGCCGAGGCCTATGGAGTACACAAAGAGCATGAAGGAGCCCCTAAGTATGTCTCCACCCATGGCGACGTAGGATAGCACCGCTCCGAGCACCGGGCCGACGCAGGGTATCCAGACTATGCCCAGGGAGAGCCCCAGGAGGAACGCTCCGCCGAGAGAGTCTTCGCCGGTTTTTAAAGGTAAAAACTTTGAAAGCCTCCCGACGAGGGAAGAAGAGTGCTTTACATAAGCCTGGTTTAGTTCATCGTCCACCATTATGGCACCAAAGCCTATCATAAAGGCAATCGCAAGGTAGCGCATCACCTCGCCAGCGGCGCTCGCGGCGATGCCAAGAGCGGAGAACACTCCGCCCATAAGTGTGAAGGTGATGGACATGCCCAGGACTATAGCCAGCGGCCTGAGCTTGCTTCCAACGCTGCCCGCAAGGAGTGGTGGAAGTATTGGTATTATGCAGGGCGTCACCACTGTTAGTACGCCAGCGAGAAATACCAGAACTATTGAAGGCTCGGCTACCATGTTAATATACCTCGCTTCTTGACAGTCTGTTTATAAGCATAGGCAACAAAAAACACTCCCCACAGATTAATGTGAGGGATTATATCCCCCATATTCCCTTGGCCTTGTGAACGCAGCATCCGCCGCGAAGGGACTTATCAAATTTTTGTACAGCATTTGCAGCCACCCTTCAAATTTTTTTAAATAGATTGATGGTTTTAATCACTAATAACCTTTATTATTTACAAAATAGAAATAGAAGGTGTGTGTCATTTTCCACTTCGTACTATGGTCTGCTCAGCGTACCCCTCTCAGGACAGTCTACAGAGACTTCAGATAAGCCTCCAGTGCTGTGAGACGCTCGTCGTTCTCTGGCAGAGGCTTGCCCTTCATGGGCACCTCTATGCAGAAGTTTATTACCTCCTTCAGTGTCATCTCCCTCTTTGCCATCTTGAAGTATCCCTTGGGGTTGTACTTATCGCCCACTCCGGAGAGCGTCGATGGCTCGGGATGGCAGGTCAGGCAGCTCTTCCCATTCGTGCCAAGGCTGGCATCCGCGAAAAGCGCCCTGCCGTACTCCACTAAGTTATCCGGCTTCTCTGTCTCTAGAGCCTCTTCAGCCTGAGGCCTCTGTGCACATCCTGCAAAAATCGCTGCAAGTAACACCACCAGGATTAATCTTTTCACACCCATCCCCTCACACCATTTTATATTATAAACATCGAACTATAAAAAACTTGTCTTTTCTGCCTTTCCAATCTCTATTTTATTTATTATGTATATTCACTTCAAACATAGCCCCTGTCGCGCAGGCTGACGTAGCGCCCATCGCCTATGATTAAGTGGTCCAGCAGCTCTATGCCGAGAAGCTCACCCGCTCGCTTGAGCGCTTTTGTTATGGCGATGTCCTCGCTGCTTGGCTCAGGGTCGCCGCTCGGGTGGTTGTGGGCCACTATTACCCGGGTGGAAGCCTCTTCAAGGGCGATTCTGAACACCTCGCGAGGCTGAACCACGCTCGCCTCAAGTCCGCCCTGGGATATGTTCACAAGACGCAGCACCCTGTTTTTCGAGTTCAGGTAGATGCCTGCGAAAATCTCAACCTTTCGCTGCGCCAGCCTAGGGTAGAGCACGCGAAATGCATCGCCGGAACTTTTAATCACCGGCTTCTCCTCTGCACGGTCCTCCGCTAACCTGCGTGCAAGTTCAAAGCACGCCGCTATCTGGCACGCTTTGGCGTCGCTTATACCGTGAATCTTCTTCAACTCGGCTACGCTTGCGCTGGCGAGGTCTTTGAGCGAGTACTCGCTCAGAATCCTCGTAGCAAGGCTGAGGACGCTCTCCCGCTTAGTGCCCGTTCTGAGCAGGATAGCCAGAAGCTCAGCATTTGAAAGCGCCTCGCTACCATGGCGAATAAGCCTCTCCCTTGGCCTCTCTGAAAGAGGCATGTCTTTGATTTTAACCACGTACTCGGCCATTTCCCAAGTGCCAGAAGCTAGTTCTTTTGCTGCTGCTCCAGGAAGCGTTTTGCCTTCTCCCCAAGCACCCGTAGCACGTCTGTGGAAGTTACTATTCCCAGGGGCTTCTTCCGTGTGGGTGAAGCTGTAACCACAAGGCGATGAATTCCATTTTCAAGCATTACCCTCCCCGCCTCTTCTACGGTGGTTTCGGGGGTTACTGAGATGGTGTACGGCGTCATTATGTCCTCGGCGGTGTACTTGAAGTTAATCCCCGGGTTACCGTTGGCGAGCTTGAATATATCCAGCGCTGACACAACGCCCACCACATCACCGCCGCTGTCCACCACGACGACGCCCGAGATGTTATTTGTGACCATCTTATCAAGAATCTCAGCCACAGTGGAGTCGAGCTTGACTGAGATAATATCCCGCGTCATTATCTCCCCCACTTTCTTGGTCTCCTGCATAACCAACCACCTGTTTAATGCCTAAATTACTCTGTAATATAAAAAGGTTATTATTAAAAAGGTTATTATGCAGGTTATACAGGAATCCTCTTCCGCAGCTCAGGAAGCTCTTCCAGCACCTTCTCTGGTGAGTAGCTCCTGAGCTCTTCCACCAGCCTGCGCTCATTCAGCATGTCCTCGCTGAGAGGCAGGGCGACGCCGTCGACATTTTTTGCATCGCTCATATGCAGCGAAAAGGGCGCCCTGGCGAGCTTGCCACTGGGCGTCTGCGAAGGATCAAGGGTGAGCTGCTTTGCAAGCTTCTCGTGTCCGCCAGTGATGCGTATGCCCAGCGCAGACCTTATCTTCTCAGCCCATCTACCTGTGAAGCTTGCTAGCGGCGCCTCTTTTGAGAATCGCAGGTACCTGTTATAGAACTCCGGCGGAAGCTCCTTCTCCAGCAGGAGGTAAACGTGGAAGGAGGAGCCGGTGTACATGGGAAAAAGCTTATACTCAGGCACAAGCGCGTTAAACTCCTCATCTTCACGTATTAGCTCCACTAGCGCCTTTGTGGCACGCTGTGCCTCCTCAGGCTTGACCTCCTTAGCCCTGTCGATGTCGAAGAATATGCGCTCTATGGCTTTGCCCTCACCCTCGCCGTTGGTGGCATAGAAGAAGTCGCACAGCTTTCTCGGCAGGAAGTAGTTCCACACCCTAACCTGAGTCTCGGTAAGCTTCTCCCGAACCTCCCTGAGGGAGCGCAGTCTGAGTTTGAGAAACTCCTCATCAACACTCTCCACGAGCTGCTCAACATAAAGCGTGCCATGCCTTGAGCCCCGCTTTATTATCTTTGGCCCGCCCGGAATCCACACCCTGGAGGCAAGCTCCTTACCGCGCAGAAAGCCGAAAAGCGCCTTCCCCACCTCGCGGTAGTAGTAGAGCACGTCCAGCTTACCAAAAGGTGCAAGTACATCCCGAGGCATGGTTTCCCCCTTAAGAAGGGTAAGTGATGGCGTTGGGAAGGATTGTTGGAAGCATCTTATTCGTATTTTCAAGAATTTTTATGGTATCCTCTGTCGTCCATAGTTTAGTAGATGATAATGTTATTTTAATATTACACAACAAAAACAGTGGCATAATATTTATATATCGATGATCTGTATTATTTTTATGCACAAGATAAAAATGGTGTATTTATCTGGCTTTGTCTCTCTAATTGTGCTATATTCTTTATTTTTCACAACGTATACGTGTGCTTTAAGCGTTGAAAATCCGCTTCCGATGGAATACATGGACAGAATTTCTATAATCTCAGCCGAGACTCATAGTCCTACCGACTCAGGAGACGAAGCCCATCTGGAAGATATCAGAGAGCTTCTTTCAGCTATGGAGTCTATGCTGGTCTCTTTAATGGCAATATATCTGGTTGGCACATTCATATTTTTAATACTCAGAATGTCAGGAAAATTAGAATTTTTAAAATTTCATAGTTATGTCTACATAAGTGCATTTCTCATAGCAGTCTTTGGTTTTGGTTATTTGGCTTATCTTATATGGGGAATTTTTTATGCTCTGGCTACTGTTGTGGTGCTTTTATTTTTAGGTTATTTAGGTTATAGGAGTGTTTTCTCTCCTGACATCTCCATTGAGAAGTCTGAAAAAGAGCCTATATCGGTGTGGAAAGATGTTATTTATGTGGGGAAGAGGAGCTATGCTGGAGGGATATTCTTTGCTATATGGATGGTTTTAAGCCTATATGTTGCTTTTACAGCTTTTGGAGAAGATAACTGGGTTTCTATTACAGGTCTGTCTTTCTCATTTATTTCCTATTGCGGTTTTGTAAGCTCCTTTTTTAGTAATCTAAAGTTATACAGGGAGGGAATATATCAGAGAGATATTCTCCTCAGACCTGAGTTTGTGACATGGAACTGTGTTGCTGATGTAAAAAAAGTCGAGCATTTTAAAGGTGGAGTAACCATTTCTCTGGAGATGAATAAATTCTGTCGAAAAGTTTATGGAGTGAAGGGTATCAGTATATCCCCTTGGGAAGTCGATGATATGGGAAGGGTGTACAACATTATAAAAGAAATTCTCAGATACAGGAAGTCGGCCTCGAGTTTTGAAGAATGGGCGGAGGAGGAGAAGAGATTACTTCAGGATGCATTAAGCAAAAGACATATTAGTCAGGAACAATATAATAAAAGGATGGAAAAGCTTATGGAATGGGTATCCATGATATGTGGTTGAAATTCAAGGCTTAATTCAGATCAAGTTTTATTTTATTGATACTCAAGCGATTAGAAGTAAGACTATTGCATCTCTTTCCCGGTTTTCCAAAGTTTGTAATTCCCTTGGAGATATTGTTTGAGTTCTACGAAGAATAAAATTGTGCAAATTATTCCAATAATGATAATAATACCATGAGGTGCTTGCGGCCATCCATAACCCGGGGTAAAAAATACATGTTTCATCAGCCCAAAGATTGTTTCTTTGGGCGCTGTTTTAATAATATAGTAGGACCAAAGATCGAATACTAGTGCTGCAATAAACATTTGTAATACCTGATTTCTCTTCTTCCTCTTTGCCTCTTTAATGTCCATGTTGTATTTTATTTAATTGACAAATTATAAAACTTGCTTCATTGATGGTTTCTTTATCTGCTCGAAAGGATTGAGCCATCTTAATTTTAAGCTTAGTTAAATTTTAGCAGGTTTAAATTTAAGCATGTGATTAATCTACAAAGAAAGAGGTATGGGCCCGCTGGGCTTCGAACCCAGGACCTTTCGCTTATCAGGCGAACGCGCTAACCAGGCTGCGCCACGGGCCCTCGTGATTCGCCTGTGAGTTCACCTCTTAAAATTTTAATGAAAGTGTACCCAAGGTTTATATTCCTCATTCACCAATATTACCTTCGTTAAGCTTTCCCCTCTTTTCAGGAAGGTGAATACAAGTTGGACCTGATGCAGTTCCGCACCACCGAGGAGATTGAGGTTCCCAAGAACCTCATCGACCAGGTGATTGGTCAGGAGAGGGCGGTTGAGATTATAAAGAAGGCTGCCCTCCAGAAGAGGCATGTTTTACTGATAGGCGACCCTGGCACAGGGAAGAGCATGCTGGGCCAGGCTATGGCAGAGCTTCTCCCCACGGAGGAGCTTGAAGATATTCTGGTCTACCCCAACCCTGAGGACAAGAACAACCCTAAAATAGAGGCGGTAAAGGCAGGCGAGGGCGAGGCGATAATTCAGCGCTTCAAGGAGCAGAAGCGCCGTGTAGAGGCGCCCATAAACACCATGTTCAAGGTGCTCTTCATAAGCGTAATGTTTCTGGTGCTGTACTACATGCTGGTGCTCCAGCAGCCTTATGTGCTGTTTCTCGGGATAATCGCCTTCGTCTTCCTGCTGATGGGCAGGCAGTACATTAAGGTTAAAGACGATGTGCTCGTTCCGAAGCTGCTGGTTAACAACAAGGGCAGGACGAAGGCACCTTTTGTGGACGCCACAGGCTCGCACGCTGGAGCGTTGCTTGGCGATGTGCGCCACGACCCCTTCCAGAGCGGCGGTTTGGAGACGCCTCCCCACGAGCTGGTTGAGGCGGGGGCAATCCACAAGGCGCACAAGGGCGTGCTCTTTATAGATGAGATTTCCACTCTCGGTATAGAGAGCCAGCAGGCTCTGCTCACCGCTATGCAGGAGAAGAGGTTCCCGATTACCGGGCAGAGTGAGCGTAGCTCAGGTGCAATGGTGCGCACAGAGCCAGTGCCCTGTGATTTTATTCTCATTGCGGCGGGCAACCTCGACGTGGTCAACAAGATGCATCCCGCCCTGCGCTCCCGTATTAGAGGCTACGGCTATGAGATTTACATGAAGGATGTGATGGACGACACCCGAGAGAATCGCGACAAGCTGGTGCAGTTCGTAGCGCAGGAAGTTGTGAAGGACGGCAAGATACCCCACTTCACCCGCGAAGCTGTGATTGAGATAATTGAAGAAGCCAGGAGGCGCGCTGGCAGAAGGGGTAAGCTTACGCTGAAGCTTCGCGGGCTCGGTGGCTTGGTGCGCGCTGCTGGAGATGTTGCAATAAGCGAGGGTGCGCCCTACGTAGAGGCGAGGCACGTAAAGAAGGCAAAGAAGATCGCCCGTACCTTGGAGCAGCAGATTGCCGATAGGTACATCAGTCAGAAAAAGGATTATGAGGTTTACAAGGTTGAGGGCGCAGAGGTGGGCAAGGTTAACGGTTTAGCTGTAATCGGCAGCGACAGCGGCGTAATTTTGCCCATTGTAGCCGAGGTGACGCCTGCACAGAGCCGCGAGGAGGGCAAAATAATAGCCACGGGCAAGCTGCGCACAATAGCGAGGGAGGCGATTCAGAACGTTAGCGCGATTATCAAGAAGCACACGGGTAGAGACATCTCGAATTACGACGTTCATATTCAGTTTCTGCAAACATACGAGGGCGTCGAGGGGGACAGCGCCAGCATAAGCGTCGCCACGGCTGTGTTCTCCGCCCTCGAGAATATACCAGTTGATCAAAGCGTTGCCATGACGGGCTCGCTCAGCGTGCGCGGCGACGTCCTGCCGGTGGGCGGTGTAAACGCGAAGATAGAGGCTGCGCTCAACGCGGGCATAAAGAAGGTGATAATACCTCACGGAAACCTCAAAGATGTGATGCTTGACCCGGAGAAGCGCAGGAAGATAGAGATTGTGCCTGTGAAGACGCTTTCGGAGGTGCTGGAAGAGGCGCTGTGCTGGAGCGAGGATCGCGAGGGCTTGCTCGACCGCGTGAAGAGCATGATTTCCCTGCCGAGGGTGGACAGGGCTCTGCCGAGTGTTGACAAGCAGGGAAGCTGAGGCTTGCGCATGTTGCGAGAGGTTCGAGAGCTGTTAGAGCTGCCTGCGCGTTTTGTAGACGTCACCTTGCATGACGTTGAGAGCACGAGTATTTTGATGAAAGACGGCTCCGCAAAGGAGATTGCCACAGGCAGGAGTTCTGGAATTTCTGTGCGTGTGCTTGACCGCGGCTGGGGCTTCGCTTACGCGAGCAGTGTCCATGAACTAAAAGATGCGGCGGAGCGCGCCCTGCGTGGTGCCAAGCTTGCGAAGGAGAGGGTGGAGCTTGCTGAGGTGGATGTAACCCAGGATAAAGCTGAGGCTATAGCAAAGCTGCACCCATCGCGTGCCACGCTGGAGGAGAAGCTGGACTACCTTTCTCGTGCCCATGAGGTGACAAAGAGCTACGAAAGCGTGGTGAGCACCAGCTTCGCGTACAACGATGCAAGCGTTAAGATAACCTACCTAAGCTCTGAAGGGGCAGAGGTGGAGATGCGCTACCCGCGTGTTGCCTTCTATGCGCAGGTTTTCGCCAAGGACGGGGCGAAGATTCAGTTCGCCAGTGAGCGTGTAGGCGCCACCTCTGGCTTAGAGGCTCTTGCCAACGTGGAGAGCGTAGCAAAGGACGCATGCGAAAAGGCGCTGCGTCTGCTCCACGCAAGAGCACCGCCTTCCGGCGAGTTTACTGTGGTAATAGACCCGAAGCTCACGGGCGTATTTATCCACGAAGCTTTAGGGCATGCGGTGGAGGCGGACCATGTGGTGCAGGGCGAGTCTATACTCGCGGGAAAGCTTGGCCAGAGCATAGCCTCCGAGCTGGTCACCATCTATGACGACCCTACGCTGAAGCAGGGGTTCGGCTCCTACTTCTACGACGCTGAGGGGGTTAGAGCGCAGAAGAAGGCACTTGTGGAGAATGGCGTGCTGCGCAGCTACCTTCATAGCCGTGAGACTGCGGCGAAGCTCGGGCATGAACCTACGGGCAATGCTCGCGCTCAGGGGTACAATTTCCCGCCCATGCCCAGGATGAGCAATACTTACCTTGCTAAAGGCGATGCCAGCTTCGAAGAGCTTATTGAGGATGTGGAGTTCGGGGTTTACCTGCTGGGCTCTCGAGGTGGTGAGGTGGACACAGCGCGTGGGGTCTTTCAGTTCTCGGCTGAGGAGGGCTTCCTGATAGAGAATGGCGAGATCACCACGCCGGTGAGGGATGTGGCTCTGTCGGGGGAGACGCTTGAGATACTCCGCCGTGTAGATGCGGTGAGCAAGCATTGGGGGGTGCACATCGGCTACTGCGGCAAGAATGGCCAGCTCGTCGCCGTGGGAGACGGCGGTCCGGCGATTCGAACAGTGGCAACGGTGGGGGGTACGCAATGACACCAGAGCAAGCGCTTCGCTGGCTGGAGAGGCAGGGCTGCGAGGGCGAAATATACGAGTTAAAGCAGCGCAGCTATGGGATTGAAATAAAAAGGGGCGAAGTTGAGCTGGTGGAAGCGGGGGAGCAGCATGGTTTTGCGATACGCGTGCTCCTCGCGCATCGCATGGGCTTCGCCTATGGGAATGAGCTTACTCAGGAGCTTTTGGACAAAGCACTGAGCGTGGCGAGAGTTTCTCCTCAGGATGAGCACTTAGCCTTCGCTGGAGAGCAGAGCTACCCCAGCGTTAAGGGAATTTACGACTCTCGTTTAGCTTCGCTTAGCTTTGATGAGCTTGAGGATAAGCTGGAGGCGATGCTTGCGCCCGCGCAGAGCCTTGGGGTAGAGGTGACTCAGGCGAGCGTCGCTTGGGAGGTGAGCGAGGAGCGAATGCTCAACAGTCTTGGCGTGGAGGTGAGCGAAGAGGGCACGGAGATATATGCCCATCTCAGCGCGGTCGCAAAAAGGGGCGATGACGTAGCCACGGGCATGCACTTCGACGCCTCGCGAAGTTTTGATTTAAATTTCGAAGCGGTTGGCGAGACCGCATGCCGCCTAGCTAAGGAGTCGCTGGGCGCGCAGAAGCTGGAAACAGGCGACTATGCCGTTGTTCTCCGCCCTATCGCAATGGCGGAGCTGGTGGAGAATGTGCTAATCCCGGCGTTCAGCGCGGATAATGTGCAGCGGGGGAGAAGCCGCTTGGCGGGCATGCTCGGCGAGCAGGTCTTTGGCGAAGAGCTAAGCGTAGTGGACGACGCAACCCTTGAGGCTGGGCTTGAGACCTCGTGCTTCGACGGCGAAGGTACCGCTTGCAGGAGCAAGGTGCTGGTGGAAAAGGGTGTGCTCAGAGGCTACCTCTACGATATATATACAGCGCGCAAGGCTGGTGTAGAGAGCACGGGCAATGCGTTTCGCAGCGGTTTCGCGACGCTTCCGCGCATCGACGCCTCGAACTTCATAATCCAGGGCAACAGCAGCTTAGACGAAGACGAAGCGCTGGTGGTTCACGGTTTGATAGGTGCGCACACCGCCAACCCTGTTACAGGCGACTTTTCCGTCGAGACGAGAAATGCCTTTTATGGTGGCTCACCCGTGAGAAAGGCAATACTTGCAGGGAATGTTTACGACCTGCTGAGTAGCGTTTCGGGCTTTGGCAGAGACGTAACCCAGATTTCGGGTGTGGTCACAGCGAGTGTGGGCTTTTCAAATGTGAGAGTTGTAGGCTAAGCTTTAGCTGGTGGTTACGGTGAAGCTGTTTATAAGGACCCAGCCCCTGCGGAAGAAAATGCACGGGAAGGAAGATGAGCGGATAAAGAAGAGCTATGAGGAGATTCTGAAGTATCTGGATATACCCAGCGATGGCATAGCTACGCACTGCTTTGGCGTTGAGGAAATCATAGAAGTCGAGAGATACCCCTTTCTCAGGGGGTACCAGCTGTGCATTAAGCACGGCAAGTCTCTTCGCAAATTTATCACCCTCTACCTGAAGCAGCGGTACAAAATTCACGATAGGCTCACGCTGTTCTTCGACGAAAACGGAAAGCACGTGGATACAGAGTACATCCACACTCTGGGCACTGTGCACCGGGTGGAGAAGAAGGAGAAGATTAAAGAGTACGAGTGTGGAATAGAGGTACTGTTCTCCCAGGTGCTGGGCGAGAAGGTGGAGCTTATAATAGAGTAGCCATGAAGAGCTGCTGTCTTGCTTCAGGGGCGATACTTGGCAGGAGGGTAGCGCAGGAATTGGGGAAGCCTGCCACGCTGGAGGAGTTTCTGCAGGAGTTTGCAGAGAAGGGTAAAGCTTACCTGAGCTATACCTATGAGATGCTCAACGATGGTGAAGCGCTGCTCCGCATTGAGAGGAGCGCCTTCTGGGAGGTTATAAAAGGCACCTCAATAGACAAGATTAAGAAGGCAGGTTGCAACTCTGAGTTCAGGTTCATCGAGGCGGCGCTCGGCAGCTTTTTTGACGCCGAGGTGGAGCGCCGGCGCTGCTACTGGAGAAGCTCTGAGCCGTGTGAGTTCGTGGTCAGGATAAGGAGGTGAGCACATTGAAGGAGCACATTGCGAGAATGCTTGGTAAGCGGAGCAGGAGCTTCTGGGAGCTTCTGAGCAGGTGGGAGTATCGCCTCAAGGATTTTGTTGATGTGGTAAATGAGATGCACTCCTCTGGTGAACTGGTAGTGAAGAACGGCAGGCTTGCGCTCTCAAAGCAGGCGCTCGCTACTGCACCCCGCGTGCTCGGAGACAGGACATGCAAAGCATGCAAGGGCAGGGGCGTGGAGGTTAAGGGTACCTCGCTGCTGAGGAGGTTCAGAGCGCTGCTGAAAGAGCGCCCGCTAACGACGGCGAAGTACTTCCAGGGGAATATGGACGCTGAGAGCGTTGTCGCAAGGGTATACCTCATGGATGCGCGCGATGGCTTGGCAGGGAAGCGCATAACGCTTGTCGGAGATGATGACTACCTCAGCCTTGCTCTAGCTTTGACCGGCTTGCCGTCCCGCGTGGTGGTGCTTGAGATAGACGAGCGCATAGGCGGGTTCATAGAGCAGTGCTCGCGGAAGTATGGGCTTGAGATAGAGTATGTGCCTTACAACGTGGAGCAGCCTCTGCCCAAAGAGCTTGTGAAGAGCAGCGATATGTTCTCCACCGAGCCCCTGGAGACGCTCTCTGGTTTCCTGACCTTCTTTGCGCGCGGTGCTGCGACTCTGCGAAAAGGTGGCGTGGGCTACGTGGGGCTGACCAACCTAGAGTGTTCCCTGGAGAAGTGGAAGCGCATTCAGGAGGAGATACTGCGCATGGGTTTTGTTATCACCGACATAAAGCGGCGCTTCTCCTGGTACCCCATGGAGTACCCGGAGGATAAGGAGTACGTGGACCAGGTGCTCAGGGCGACGCGCTTCAAGCTGGAGCCCGCGAAGCGCAGGATATGGTACTTCTCTCACCTCTTCCGCGTTGAGGCTGTGGAGGAGGTTAAGCCCATGGTTGCGCCGGGAGAGGCGACAAAAATCGAGGTCTTCGACGAGGGTGATGACTTCACATATCCCAATTAAGCCATAGCCTCGTTAGGCTGGAGCAATATGGTATGTACTGGCTTCTTCGCCCGGACGCAGCGCGTGCCTTTGAAGACCGAGGAGTGAAGCACGCCTTAGGGAGATACATCAGCGTCGCCACCAATGAAAAGCAGGCGAACTTCAGAATAGCGCAGCTTGTGGCGTCTGACTACTCAGCCCAAGATAGCACCGAGGAGCTGTGGAAGCTTCACTCAGAGAAGCTTAAAGATTACGAGAGGCTGAAGGCAGAGCTCGACGCTGGGAAGAGGGATTACGCCTCTATCGCTAAGCCTGAGAAGACTCTGCTTGACCTTAAGCGAGAGCTGGCGTGGCGCATGCTCGAATCCTGTGAGTTCTGTGAGCGCAGGTGTAAAAGAAACCGCAGGAAGGGCGAAATTGGCTTCTGCGGCGTTGCTGGCGAGGCAAGGCTGAGCAGCGAGTTCCTGCACATGGGTGAGGAGGCTTGTCTAGTGCCCAGCCACACCTTTTTCTTCATAGGGTGCAACTTTTATTGCGTTTACTGCCAGAACTGGCCGATCTCGCGGCATGTGGAAAAGGGCTTGCCTGTAACCGGGGAATACCTGGCGGAGCTTGCTAGGAAGCGCAGACTGGGCGAAGGCAGTCGCAACGTTAACTTGGTGGGAGGCTCACCCACACCAAGCTTGCATGTTATTTTAGACATGCTTGCAAAGCTGGACGTGAATGTGCCCATAGTGTGGAACAGCAACATGTACATGAGCCAAGAAGCCATGGCTCTGCTCCATGGCGCTGTGGACGTCTATCTAGGAGACTTCAAGTACGGCAACGACGAGTGTGCCATGCGTTTATCCAGGGTGCCCCGCTACTTTGAGGTGGTGACGCGCAACCTCCTGCTCGCAAGGGAGCAGCAGGCGGAGCTTCTCATCCGCCACCTCGTACTTCCCAATCACGTGGAGTGCTGCACCCGCAAAATTCTGGAGTGGATAACCAAGAACCTTGGAAACAAGGCGAGGGTGAATATAATGGGGCAGTACCGCCCAGAGTTTGAGGCGTACAAGCATGCGGAGATATCACGGAAAGTTACCAGCGAGGAGATGGGCAGAGCCTTCGCTATTGCAAAGGAGCTCGGGCTTTGGAACCTGGACTGAGGTGGGGAAATGGAGATAGTACCTATAATTTCTAAAGGCTACGATTCGAATGTGTATGTTATCAAGGATGAGAAGGTGGCGGTTATAGACACGGGGCTGAGCGAATCCTGGCTGGAGCGCAAGCTTAGCGAGGTAGTTGCCCCTGAGCGCGTGGACTACGTGATAAACACCCACGCTCACGTAGACCACTGCGGGGGCAATGCGCTTTTCAAAAACGCGAAGACGCTCATCCATGAGCTTGATGCCCAAGCTTTGAGCGACGGCAGGTTCTACGGCACTGCCTCGCTTTTCGCTCAGGGTAAGAGCCTGAGGTATGACCGCGTGCTTAGGGAGGGCGATGTTATAGATCTGGGCGAGGCTAAGCTTGAGGTGCTCCACACCCCCGGGCACACCCCGGGAAGCGCGTGCTTCTATATCTCCAGCATAAAGGCGCTCTTCTCAGGCGACACCCTTTTTGCGGGAGGAAGCTTCGGACGCGTAGACTTGGGAGGCAACATGGAGCAGCTCAAGGCTTCTTTGCGACGCCTAGCTAAGCTGGATATCGATGTGCTCTACCCTGGGCACATGGAGGTTGTGGAGGGCGAGGAAGCCAGGGAAAGTGCACGCCTGGCATGGGAGATTGCGGAGGAGTATTACTGAAGACTTTCTAGGCTTCGCGTTGCTAAGCCTGGCAAATGAGGTCCCGCAACGTCCTTGCCAAGGTGCTCGGGAATAGGACAAAGGTGAAGCTGCTCAGGGCGTTTTTCACCTATCCTGGCAAGGAATTTTTTCTAAAATCCTAAGGAGTTCAGCTTCGAACCTCTCACCGACCTTTTGAATGTAGGTTGGGGTCACTAATTTTCCTATAGTGCTGTAGGTTCCTATAACCTGTGACGCTTCCTATGGGAGCATATCTTTTGTAGCGAATCTTCCAGATTTGCAAACCCGCCAAAATATTTAAGTAAAAGCTTTCTACAAACAAAAATCGATGGTGTGGTTGCCTTGGGGGAATTCAGGAAAATACTGGGCACGAACGGGGGAGTAATGCATGCCGCCACGGGCGATAAAAACAGTTAGAGACTTAATATACTGGCAATATGCAAAAATAATCGCCGACTCTGCAGGTTTTGGTAAAAGACACTGGCGCTTTGTGATGAGCAGATTCAAAAAGTTTCAGCAAGGAGAAATATTCTGGAACGAAATCAGAGAATACGTAAAGGAGAGAGAAAAAAGAGACGAGTGTATATTTTGCGGCAATAAAGCTTCCCTTACTTTAGAGCACATGTTTCCAAGAGCTTTAGGTGGTCCAAATGATGAGAAGAATATTGTATGGGTGTGTCCCTCCTGCAACTCTTCGAAGAGGGACAGAAGGTTATACGAATATTATGCTCTGAAGGGAGGGTTGAAGACCGCAAAGTATGACGTTCCCAGAATCGCCGAGGGAAAATACCTGAAGTTCCTCTATGAAATGTTTAGAGATAAGGGTTTGCTTGATGCTGATATAGAGTACTTAAAAGAAAAAGTCTGTCCGCATTGTGATTTAAGAGAGACATGTGTCAAAGAGAAGAGTGAGGGGAAACTTTCTCCACTCTGTCTGGATGGGCTGGCTACGTTGTGTTTAATGGGGGAATAACGCGCCGTTGGTGTAAGAAATAGGTGGTATATCATAGGAGGTGGTAGATCATTCCTCTCAACAAACTCCTTCTTTGAATTCTATATCAAAAAGGTCTTTATTAAACCGCCTCTTAAAAATATCTTCTGCAAGCTTTTTAAACTCCGGAAACTCCCTCGCAAACTGGACAAACAGCTCTCTTGCATAATAAACACACCCACCATCAGCAGAAACCATTATTTTAAGAATCTTTTTTGCTTCTTCTTTATTCATGTATACCTCCTCTCCATTCCCTCCATGATACCTCTGAAAATCTATGAGCTTGGAAACATGCCTTATTACCATTAAAAATCGGCAGCTTATAGCCAGTGTGGATATAAAACCAATACTCAGTAAGCTTCTTTTCATTGGCTTTAAAGTCTTCAAACTCCTTTTCAACGATGCTCCAGAATCTCTTGCTGTGCCTCTTCTCTTTTAGATGTACTACTTCATGGAAAACCACATACCTCATCAACTCCTCTGGAAGCACAGCCAGCTTCAAATTAAAGCTAAGATTGCCGTTTGAGGAGCAGCTTGCCCACTTGCTCCTCTGATTTTTAATGAAAATTTTCCCAGGCTTCAGACATAACTTCTCAGAATATTCCTCCACAGCTTCCTCAATTTTCTCTCTGAGGATTTTCCTGATCTGCTTTTTAATCTTCCTGTGGTGTGCTTCACTTTCAGGATTTATTAATACCTTACCCCTCTCAAAATCGATGCTTGGTTCTTCAGATGGGACTATCTTTAACTTCCTGCCGAAAAGGATAGCCTCATCTTCATCGAGGCTTTCATTTATCTTATTTACAACCTCCTGAATTTCCCTGTACTTCCGAATTATCCAGCTTTTCTTCCTCTCTAAAATATCCTCCTCGCTCTTCATATTCTCGGGAAGCACCACAAGAAGCGAGCCCGTTTTGAACTCCAGCCTGGGGTACTTCACTCGCCTCTTCTCTACTCTGTATTCAACTTCAACCCCGTTGGCTTTAAACACATCAGTCCAGCTCTTCAAAGCCCTGCATGATCTTCTCATGTATCTCCTTCCTATCCTCAAAGCTCAGCTTATCCTTGAACCTCCTCAAAAACCTCATCAGCTCCCTGCCCACCTCCTTCTTAGTGGTGCTCTTCCTGCTCCACCCCTGGAATAGCTTCCCCTTTTCCACGAGCTGCTGAACAAAACCTTTTACATCTTGAATTAGCTCCTCAGCTTTGCTCAGCCTCTCCTCCAGCACCACAAGCATTAGATACTCGTGCTCGCTGAGCTTGAGCCTCTTCTTCCTCTCCTCAAGCTCAATGAGATTTTTAACCTCCTTCTCAAGCTGTGAGTAAGCCTCCTCTATCGCTAACTTCCTCTGCTTCCACTTTTTTATTATCCTCTCCACCCTCTCGGCGATGGGCTCATACACCGGGTTGCTCGCCTTGTCAACGAGCACGTACCTGTTTAGGGTGAAAATCATGTCGTATATCTTCGCCTCAGCATCGCCATAGGCTTTGCTCAGCTTCTCCAAGTAATCCTCATCCAGCCTGAGAATTGGGAACTCCTCTTTTATCCTGTCAACCTCAATGCTTCTGTGTATCGCCTCAAGCGTCTTGGGGTAGTACTCCTCTACTTTTTCTCTCACCACCAGAGCTTTAGGCTCCTGCTCGGGGTACTCTGCCTCCTCACTGGGGTCTCTCCTCTTTGCGTATCTGCTGTAGGCGATGTAAACCTGAGTTAGCCACCCGAAGCGCGAGGCATGCTGTGCCTTAACCGGATGAGAGCCCAGAAACTCAAAGAGGTTTCTGAGCTTTCTGTAGTTTTTGAGAAAGAGCTTTGCCTTTTTTTCATCCTTAGCTAATAATTTTACAGCAGACATCAGCGTAGCCCTGTCGTCTTTGCCCTTATCAATCCCCTGGAATATCTCCTCTGTGTCCCCAAGAAGTGTGACGAACTCTTGAGCCTTTTCATCGATGCTTATGAGCACCCCTTCAACGTCTTGCTTCTCGTAGTCTTCTAAGGCTTTCTCGAATTCTGCGAGAATGCCCACGTAGTCAATAATCAGCCCCGCTTCTTTAACGCTCCTGTACGGGCGGTTGGTTCTCGCCACCGATTGGAGAAGCCTGTGCCCTTTCAGTGGCTTGTCCAGATACATAACCTGTAGCACAGGTGCATCGAAACCCGTGAGTAGCATGTCGGTAACCACGAGTATCTTGGGCAGCTTGCCATTTTTGAACTTCTCTACAATCTCCTCCTTTATCTCCCCCACATCCTTGCCCGGGAACCTCTCTCTAAGCTCCTTAAGGTAGTCAGAGATAATCTTTTCCTTCTCAACCCTGTTGTAGGTCATCACCACCTCAACATAGCCTTTCGGTAAAAGCGTGTCCAACTCCCTCTTGTAGTGCACGCATGAAGCTCTATTCACCGCCACAACCATGGCTTTAAACTTCCCGTCCACCTCCCGCAAAAAGTGCTCTGCAATATCGCTGGCGACCCTCTTTATCCTTCTCGGATTGGAGAGCACCACCTTAATTTTGTCCAGCTTTCTGCTTATCTTCTTCTCCACCTCTTCCTTCAGCTCTTCAGGAATTTCCTCCTCTTCATACTCAAGAAAAGCCCTGAGGAGGTTTTTTCTCAGCACTATGTCGCTCTCCATCCTCGTTTGAAAGACTATGGGCAGGGTGAAGCCGTCCTTCAGCGAGTCGAGAACAAAGTACTTGTGCAGGTAGAGCTCTCCTTTATCTGGATAGGCAAACTCCAAAAAGGTGTCTCTCCCCTTCTTTGATATGGGCGTACCCGTGAAAGCAAAGAAGAAGGCGTTTCTAAGTATGTTCTTCATCTGCGAGGCAAGGAGACCGTACTGAGTGCGGTGTCCTTCGTCTATGAACGCTATAACGTTCTTCCTTGTTGCTATCGTCTCTCCTAAGCCCTGCGCTTCCAGCTCTCTGGCAAGCTCCTCAAGCTCCTTAGGCTGGAACTTGTGGATAAGGGTGATGAATATCCCCCTCTTTCCTCGCCCGGAGTCGTGGCTCAGCACCTCTCTCAGCTTGGCTATGGAGTCTATCACCTCCGGCTTTATCTCCACATCGAGTGCTGAAAACTCCTGCCTGAGCTGCTCCTGAAGCTCCACTCTATCGACAACGAAAAAGATGGTGGGGTTCTCTAAGCTTCTGTGCCTGTACAGCTTGAGCGCCGCGAATATCATTGTCAGCGTCTTTCCGCTGCCCTGCCAGTGCCACACTAGCCCGTGGTTTCTTTGGTCTTCTCCCCTCAGGTTGCGGAGCACCCTCTCGTAAATCATGTTCGCAGCTTCGTACTGCATGTATCTGGGCAGCACCTTCGTTATCCTGCCCCTCTCTTCCCTCACAAAGGTGAAGTTCGCCAGTATGTCCAGCAGAGTGCGCCTCCGCAGCATCTCCAGCGTCGCCTCAAGCTCGTCCAGCTCACCAGCGCGCCAGCGGTATATGCTTACCTCGTCTGCCTCCCTCACATTGGGGAAGTACCTCGCCTCCTGCTCCGCGGCGATGCTGAACTGCACATATTTAAAAAGCTCGGGCACCGTGCTCTCATACTCCTTGACCTGCCTGTAGGCATCCCGCCATGAGACGCTTGCATCCGCAGGATTCTTGCACTCTATCAGCACCAGAGGCATGCCGTTAACGTATAGCACAAGGTCGGCTCTTATTCTCTCAGCAGCACCCTCAAAGCTCACCTGCCTGCTCACCACAAACTCATTCTTTGCAATATCCTCTAAGTCAACCAAACGAGCAAGCATCAACTCCCTGCTCTTCTCCAGCTTTATCCCCACACCCCGCCTGAAAAACCTCAGAAACTGCCTCGTGCCATGTATAGACGCGGGCAGGCTCTTTAGCTCCACAAGTATCCTGTTTATGTCCCCCTCTGTAAGCTTCTCCCCGTTTATCCTCCTCAGAGCACTGGCTAAGCTCCTCTCCAGCAGGGGCTCAGCCAAGCTCTCCCTCTCTAACGCCTGCGCTGGCACAAAGCGCCAGCCCTCTTCCACGAGTTTTTCAATGATGTAGT
The DNA here is from genome assembly GCA_002010065.2 of Candidatus Pyrohabitans jungbluthii. Taxonomy (GTDB): domain Archaea; phylum Hydrothermarchaeota; class Hydrothermarchaeia; order Hydrothermarchaeales; family BMS3B; genus Pyrohabitans; species Pyrohabitans jungbluthii. The sequence goes on from MTMD02000014.1 coordinate 74,970, forward strand.
CCTCGACGGCGCTCTTCTCGGTGAAGGTGGGCATTTTTAGTCACTCTTTTTAGATGTTTTTCTAATTCTACATCAAAATTTTTGATTATATTACCTAAAATTATAAATATTTTGTCTAAAGAATCTACTATGCCAAGTCCTGGCTTATAATCTGTTGGCTTAAGTTTTCCATCTGGATACCTCGTATATGAAAAATGTGGATAAGTAATTACAGATAATATAAAAATACAACCAGAAATTCCAAAGAGTTTAATTATTTTATCTATATTTTCATGAGTATAAGTTAAATTTCTGTCTATAGAATTCAATTCATGTTCGGGTAAATTTACCTTTTTTAGATTTTTAAGTAAATCTATTTTGAATTTTTTTATAGTTTTGCGGAGCTGTCTTATATCCACATTTTTATCAATTTTAATGAATTTTTTACATAACTCTAAATAAACATAAATTTCATTTTTATCCATTTTTGCTAATCGTTCTGGTTTACGTTCTATGTATTTTTTTAGTTTATCTATATCAGATTTATTAATTTTCTTTTTCAAATAATTGCATTTATTCAAACAATCAATTACCTTTTCCATATTATTAAGAAATATAAAAAATGTTCTCGGCGTAATATGGCTGATAGTTTTATTTTCATCATTCTTCCTAAATAATTTGGTTAATAAACCACCTTTTATTTCTTTTTTCCTGCCGTATAAGTCATTCTTTTTGATGATGCCTAAATATAGGCCATATCCTTTGGAAATTTTCTCTACAGCTTGCTGTAAATGATATACTGACAATGACCAAATTTTTTCTTTACTTAATAATTTTGCTGCTTTATAATCCTCTTTTGCACAATATAAAAGAGAAGAAATATATTCTGCATTTCTAATATGTGTTTGGTTATGAATATATTTTTCAAGGTATTGATATAGCTCTAACACGTCTTTTAAACTAATATTTAGGCCGGCAGTTTTATTTGCAGTATTAATCGCAACTTGAATAGCCTTAATATTTGTCAAATTTTCACCCTCCTTCTCCCTGTGAGCAAATCATTCATCAACCCCTTCTTAATCCTCTCTAGCTTCTCCTTTCGCTTCTTCTCCAGCTCCAGTTTTTTGTCCATTGTGCTCAGGATTTCGGCGATTTTTTGTTGTTCGGGAAGGGGTGGAAGTGGGATTTTAAAATTCTTTATAATTCTAACATTTAATTGTGGCTGAGCAGTACCATACGCAATCCTCTTAATTTGAGTTTTAAGAAAAGGTGTTCTAAAAAGTAAACATAGGAATTTGTTATCAATATTTTTATTTTTGTTTCTAAGGATGACCATTCCTGAGTTTATTCGTATGTGTTCATAGGGCACATTATCATCATAATATCCAACATTTCCAATTGTTCCACGAGTGGTTAAAACAATATCGTATCTTTTCAATTTTCCCTTGCCCATTTTAGAATCTTTTTCTTTAGAAATGAATTGAGTTTCTGTAAATTTAAATCCACTTTCGGTAACATTTTTTGCATTTAAAAAGAGACAAAATCCTTTATTCGAAAAATCTGATTGTTTAGGATAATTCACTCCCCTATCTCCATCTATTACTTCTATATTGGCATGTACTAGCCTAACCACCTCCCATTCCTCTGGAATCCTACCAATCTCGGAATCCTTAAATTTTCTATATTCTCCCTTCAAAAATTGCTCAAATGTTATGGCATGTCCACCAAATTCAGTGGTTACTAATCTCAGATTTTTGTCATTGCTTACAAGAATTAGATTATTTTTAATGGAAGTTTCGGCTATTAGTGCATCTCTTATTTGATTTTCTTTTGTTTTTTTTCCAGTTTTTTCATCTAATTCTTGAAGCTTCAATAATATTCTATCATATAAATCTCCTTCACCAAATTTTGAATTATCCCATCTAGAAATGTCGAAAACTGTTGTTTCTGTCAGAATTACGTTTTGTTCTAATTTTTTAAAAATTTCTAAAAGATTGCTTCTTCTTTCTAATTTCTCAGTTTTTTTAATGTTTTCAATTTCATCTTTTTGAATGTGTGTAATGTAATAGTTATATTTGGTAGGGAGTTGATCCACACTTATTTTACCGTCTAATATGGCATCAAATATATTAGTATCAAACATAAAACCATTAATAATTCCTTTTGTCAAAAGCTCCTGCATCAAGCCCCTCTTCAGCCTCTCAGTCTTGGCTATGACGGCGCTGACTTTCTGGATGGCATTGTCCACCGTGCTTAAGATTTCGGCGATTTTGTGTTGTTCTGGGAGTGGTGGAAGGGGGATTAGGAGATTTTCTAGGTTTTTTCTACTAATTCTTGACCTTGTTGCCCCTGCTGATAATCTCATTGCTTCTGCTAATATCTTGGGACTATTTAAAATATATACTAGGAATCTTTTATCTACTCTTTTTTTATTTACTTTAAGTATTGTAATATCTACAGCAACAATATAAGGATAGGGAAGTTCTGGAGCAATGCATGCTCTCCCTATTGGTTCAGGCATTCTTGAAATTAAAATATCCTCTTTTGGTCGCACAAAAGTACAACTTAGTTTTTTTGCTGAATCATATGAAATAAATCTATTTGATTTATCTAAAAATCTACCTATTCCAATATCCCCAACTTGTAAGAGTCTAACACCCTCAGAAGTATAATATTTTTTAAGTATCCAATCACCATCTTTTAACTTTCCAATTTCCTTATCCCCAAGCCTCATAACCTCCCAATCCTCTGGGATTTCTCCGATTGGGGTTTGCTTAAATTTTGTCATCTTAAAAGCCTCCGGCTCAATTTTTCACATATCTGATAAAGTTGTGGTATCTTCTCCATGACTGAGGGTACAATCACACCAAAACAAAAGCCAACATAATGTGCCAATATGTTAATCAAGTTGGTACCTCTTCGTATTTCAGAAGGTATTAGATTTGGTAGGGAAAATAGATAAACTATAGCTATTACAAAAACTCCCACTCTATAAGATAAAATAGGCGGGTGATTAACAAGCTCTTTTAGTTTTTTGAGATAGTGAATAGATATTTTTTGCATGGTTTTAAGATTGATTAAAAGAAACACAATTGAAATAACAGCCAATAGTACTTTTATATGTATTGGTGTGCCTAAATTAATAATTCCCACTATTGAGAGATTTACAAGGATAAGAAAGCTAAAAAATTCTGCTTTTACTGAGAGAGTTGATACCTTCTTTAAATAATTATAGACTGCAAAAATAAAATAACCTATCAAACCAGAAACAATTGCAGAAAAACCACTTATTTTGGGGATGTTTGGCGTAAAAATAATGTTACTTAAAGAAGATACAAAAGGTAAAATAATAAAAATTAAAAATGATGATACATAAAAGATTTTCTTATTTGTCTCAACATTGAATATCAAAAAGATTATAAGAAAATATGTGATTATGTTGCTTAAAAAATGTTTATACTCTAAATGGGTGTAATGGGAGAGGAACATAGTTAATATCGTTGGGTTTGAGACTATTAAGGTAAAAGATTCCTTCATATCTGGAGGTAATGAATATATTAATACGAGGATTCCAGGCAAGATCAAGAAGAAAAGCAAAAAGTCATACAGATTCCAGATAACCAGGACTGGATTAAGTTTTATCACTTTTTCAATACATTTCCTTTTGACCAAATAATCTCCAAAAACGCCAAGTAATTGCCAAATAATTGCCAAGTTATTTGAGGACATAGTGGACACCTCGTCCCTTCCCTCTTACCTGAAGAATGCCCTTTGCGACCAGCTCATTCAAATCAAGCCTGGCGCCTTCATCTGAGAGTCCAGAGAGTTCTCTATATTCCCTATTCGTAATCCTCCCCTTCTCCTTTACGTACATCACCGCCTTGATCTGCCTTTCATTCAATCCCAGGCTGCGGAGGTATTCTTCTGTGTAGATGTCCTTTCTGAAGATCACCCAGAAGCCCCGGCGCTCCTCAAACTCGGGCTCAGGAAGCGATGCGCTGAGGCAGGCTTTTCTCATCTTGTCTATGCCGGAGCCCCACTGTTCGATTAGCCCCATGTCGTAGAAGACTCCTGCGATGCCCTTGTTTCTGAGTACTGAGGAGTGGGGTTTGTAGAGGTCTTCGATGGTGATGCCGTAGGGTAAGCCTCCAGGGCTCCACACTACAAGCCTGTCGTCGTATATCCTGATTTCAACGCTGGCAGGGATGGTGTAGTCCCTGTGGCAGACGGCGTTGATAACCGCCTCCCTCAAAGCTTCCAGAGGATATTCCCAGACCTCCTCCCTCTGGGGTTCGCCTGTCATCACAAAGCTTACGCTGATGTGCTTGCGAATAAAGTCCATTGCTTCGTCCACCTGCTCAATTACTGTGCCGCCTATCATGCGGTCGTCGATTATCGTGGTTTCTCCTCTGAACCTGCCGCAGTGCACCGTCGCTTGAGAGAGAATACGCTGAGGTTCTCTGCCGAAGAGAAGCAAAGCCGCCCAGGTGGGCTGATTGTCTTTTATCAGGTCTAACTTTTCAAGAACCTGAAGGTGGTCTTCGTCCTCGGAGATATTCCTCCTTCCTGCGCTGTTGGCTCTCTTTATATATCTTTTTACCTTCTCGGGGTCTATATCCTCCAAGGTTGCGTCCCTCGCTGGGAGCTTGTCCCAGCTCATCCCAGCGGAGGCGAAATGCACCTGGGCAATCTCCTGGGGCTGCATAGCTCTGTTGCTGTTTCCCACCCTTCTGTAACATCTTCCTCGCACAGATACCGGCTTGATTGGAAACTCTTTAATCGTTATAACAACAACCTTTTTCCCATCTGCCTCCTCAAGCTCAACCTCAGGGATAACTCTCGGCTCTGTGCTCTGAGAAATCTGATTTGCCCACTCTCGCAGAGTTTCTTTTCCGATATCCACGCCCTTAATCTCGCCGCTGTCGGAGACGCCTATGATTATTGCCCCACCCCTTGTGTTGGCAAAGGCTCCGGCGGTGACGATTACCTCCCTGTTGAAGTATTCCTTAAATTCGACGGTATCTGACTCTCCTTTACTTATTAGTTCATTTAAATCCACCATCACCATTAAACCCCAGCTCCGCCAGATAATCCTCAATCTTCTCCTCTACGCTGGCGATCTCCCTCTCTATAGCCCTGAGCTCTTCCCACTCCTTGGCTACGTCTATCTCCTCAAGCTCCTCCTGCGGGAAGACGTAGAGGGTGACGTTGAGGTTGAAATCGTTCACTTTAATCTCATCAAGGCTCACAACCCTTGAAAATCCGTCCCCGTCCTTGAATTCTCTATATGCCTGGGCTATCTTTGAGATGTGCTCCTCGCTGAGGCGGTTGAGCTTCCTCACCTCGGGGTGCTGCTCGTACTCCTGAGAGGCGTTGATGAATAGCACCTTACCCCTTCGCTCTTCAGGCTTGTTCTTGTTGAAGATAAGCACAGCGCCTGGTGCACCAGTGTTGTAAAACAGCTTCTCAGGGAGCAGAATCACACACTCTACTAAGTCTTCCTCCAGCGCCCTCTGCCTTATGGCTCGCTCTTTGCCTCCGCGGAATAGGCAACCGTTGTCAATAACCACGCCTACCCTACCCTTTTCGTCATCTGCGCTCGCCAGCATGTGCTGAATCCATGCCCAGTCTGCTGACTGCTTCGGGGTAAAGCCGTACTTGTACCTCTCCCTCCAGAAGTCCGCCTTTTTTAAAACGCTCTCGTCGTAACCGTCCTGATTCCATGGGGGATTTGCTATAACCACGTGGAATTTCTTAAACATGCTGTCCTGGAGAAACTTTGGATAGATCAGGGTATCACCCTGCCTAAGCTCTGCATCCCTAATATCGTGAATGTAGAGGTTCATCTTGCACAGCGCCAAGGTAGTGGCGTTGGCTTCCTGACCGTAGAGGAAGAGCCTCTTTGCCTCCTCTGGACCGTGCTTCTCCTTAACGTGGTTGTAGGCGAGGATGAGCATGCCTCCAGAGCCACAGGCTGGATCATAAACTTCCTCTCCCGGCTTGGGATCGAGAATCTCAACCAGTAGCTTTATAACCTCCCGTGGGGTATATACCTCGCCCTCCTTTGCCTTCTGCGGTGCAAAATAGCGCAGAACCCATTCGTAGGCGTCGCCTAAAATATCCGGCGAAACATGGTGGAGTTTTCTGGCGCTGAATAGCTCAACAAGCTGCCTGAGAATCTCAAAGTTCTCAGTGCTGCTGGTGAACTGAAGAAAGTCTGCCCTGTCAACGACGTCTTTAAGCTCCGGGTTGCGCTCAGCGATAACCTTAAGCGCCTGGGAAAGCTTCACAGGTAGCTGGTTCACATCCCTTCTGATATTCTCCCACAGGTACTCCTGGGGTATATCAAAATCGTGGTAATACTTGCTCTTCGCCTCCTCCCTCGCCTCTTCTTCGGTTAAACCATCGGCAAGAGCTTCCCTGTAAGCCCGCTCGTACTCCAGCTCCCACTTGTCGCTTATCCTCTTGAGGAAGAGGAGAATGAGGATAAACTTGTAGTCCACCCTGGTTCTTATTAAATCTGCCGCCTTCTTTAGAAGACTCTCCAGCTCCTCACGGGTTAGCTTCTCTCCGGGGGAAAGTCCCTCTCTGATTATGTCCCTCTTGCTCTTCAAGATATACACCCGCCTTCTGGCGTCGGCTTCGTCTATTCTCGCTTCAAGCCAGCCCGCTTTCCTAAGCTCTGAGAGGATTACGTTAATGTTATTCTTAGGGTCTTTAAACCTCTCCCTCAATACCCGGTAGGCATCTTCTCTTGTAAAAGCTTTTTCTTGGAACACTTCAAAAAGGGCTTCGTGCCTTACTTCGAGCCACCTGGGGAGTGTAATTTCACCCATATTCTTATCGTGAAAGAAGAAGTATAAAAAAGTTACTATTTTATGAGCTAATTATATAAGCTTAATTGTATTGAACTTATTAAAATTTAATTCTCCCATTTTCCACCGGCAACACCACCTCAACCCCATCCAACCTCTCCACAAAGAACTCCGGCCTCTCGGTATGCACCGGCACCACCACCTCGGGTTCAATCTCCTCCACCATCCTGATAATCTCATCGCCTGAGGCGTGTCCGCTAGCGTGGTAGCCGCGCTGGAACTCTGGCACTGGCTTGCCGTTTTTCTCAACAATCTCGAAGCCCCTGACCTCGAGGTTGAAAAACTTCAGCCAGTTGTATAAGCGCAGGAAGTCGATGACCTGCTCCTCTGTGTATGCCTCGCTGCTTGAGTAAATGTATGTTCCGCCTTCTGGTTTAATGTCCAGCAGGTGCTTCATGTCCCAGAAGCTGAAGCACAGGATGTAGCTCTCTGGCGAGGTGGCTATCTCGCTGGGATCAACCAGCTTGTCCTCATACCTCTCGTGCACCTCTCTTTCAAAGGCGTCCCTCTTTGCCTTTAACTCCTTATAAACCAAAAGCTCATTCATTCTATCAACGCACTGGGCACATCTCAGAGCGTCAAGGAGATAGGCGTCCTTAGCTAGGACTACGAGCTCTCGCCCAGCCTCTTTTGCAATCCTTGCGAAGGTGTCCAGGCGCTCAAAGTTTCTCGGCGAGAAGTCGGCAATCACCAGCTGCTCTTCATCAAGTGTAGCCTCAAGGCAGGTCTCATACACCTGCTGCTCCGAAACCTCAGCCTCTTCAACCCCCGCTCTTGTGCCCTCGATTATGAGAACCTGCGGGGCGAGCGCCTTCGCCTCTTTAATAAACCTCTCAGTCTTCTCTTTAAACGTGCCATGGGCGCGGATATCGCCTGTGTAGACCACCCAGCCGGCTGAGGTTTCGACGGCGCAGGCAGCTGCACCATAGATGGAGTGGTCTACATCAAACACCTTAACCTCAAGGCCAAGCTCGTCTAAGGTTTTAAGCTTCCCCGCATCCAAGCCTCTGGAGCTGGGGCAGCGCTGCCAGAAGTCCTCAAGTTCGCTGTTTGCATCGCCTGCTATAACATAGTCCCTGCCAATGTATGGTGCCTTTCTCCAGTGGCTGGTGTTGAGCACTCTCGCATCGCCGGGAAAAGCCTCCCTGGGTGCGGAGTAGGCAACCTCTGCGTTGAAGCTCAAGCCACAGTCGTTCATCGCTTTGAGTATCGCCGCCGTTGTGGGGGTTGCTATCGTGGGGATATCCAGGTCAAGCAGGCCCAGGTTGCCCGCATGGTCGAGGTGCGCATGGGAGATGAACACAGCTTCTATGTTAAGCCTCGGCATGCGTGAGAGGTCAACATCGCTGGGGATTAGGTCGGAGCGGTAGTTGTTTATCCAGGGTATCAGGCCCATGTGCAGCAGGTCGTGGATACCTCTCGCTGGCCTGGGGCTGAGAAACTCCTCGTAGAAGTCGTACATCTTCTTATAGTTGATTCCGAAATCGAGGAGAATGCCTCTGCCATCGCTTTCCAGGAAAATCTTGTTACCCCCGATGCTCCTCGCCCCGTCGAAGATGGTTATGCTGGGCATCAAGTCCACCTTGCAAAATAAGGTATCTACGATGTGAGATAAATAATATGTGGCGTAAAGGAGAGGGAAAATTGCTTTAGGTGAAGATGCAACTATCACAATGGTGGCTCATGAATGGAATAAAAGAGGAAAAACAAAAGCTGAGGGAATACGTCTGGAGGAGGCTTGAAGAAGCGGGAGTGGCGAGATTTCCTCCACCTTACGGAAGGATACCCAACTTTGAGGGGGCAGAAATAGCGGCGGAGAGGTTAAGCAAGTTGGAGGAGTGGAGAAGGGCAAAGGTGGTGCTCGCAAATCCCGACTCGCCTCAGAGGAAGGTGAGGGAGCTCGCCCTTAAACAGGGAAAGATGCTCATCATGGCATCCCCCAAGCTCAAGAGGGGATATCTTAAGATAGACCCTGCGGATGTGAAGGGAAGGGAGAGGGAGGCTTCCAGTATTAAGGGAGCCTTCAAATATGGCAGGACTATCAGCCTGGACGAGGTGGGGGGCATAGACTTGGTAATCACTGGCTGTGTCGCTGCCACAGAGGGAGGCGTAAGGCTCGGCAAGGGTGGCGGCTACGGCGACAGGGAGATAGCAGCAGTGCGCGAAAGATTTGGGGACGTAGCTGTGGCAACCACTCTGCACGAGCTTCAGATACTTGAGAGAATCCCTGAAGAAAAGCACGACCAGAGGGTTAGCATAATAGCAACGCCGCGCAGGGTGGTTAGAGTCCAGGAGTAGCGCCTCTGCCACGCCCTCCGGGGCACACATCGGTGCAAAGGGTGCACTTTCTGAAGCTTCCCCCACGCTCGAAGCGAAGGTTGTACTCGTAGCACCGCCTCGCATCGAAGGTTTCACCTATAGCGCTGGCTGGACATGCCTCTATGCAAGCGTTGCACTCCAGGCAGAGGTCGGGCACGCTCTGCTCAGAGCCTGAGAGTATGGCGCTCGTGGCTACGCCAGCGAACCTGGCGCGGGGGCCAAATTCTGGAGTTATCACAAGACCATTTCTGCCAATTGTGCCCACGCCGGCGATAGCTGCTAATCTGCGTATGTCAGCGCTCGGCTGCGAGGAGCTTATAACCTCACTCTCGTATCCCATTTTAAGCAGGAGGTTTGAAACCTTATAAGCTACGAGGTCGAGAATCTGGTCAACAAACTGCTTCGCTCTATTCCAGCCTTCCTGCCTGACGCCAACCAGAAGCTCCTTCTCCTTTATACCCAGACCAAAAACAATTACGCTTCTCGCCCAGGGAAAACCTGTGAGGGGTGCTGCGTACGCTCCGCAGTAGCACCCGAAGATGTCCATTCCCTCTTCAACGACGATAGCCTTAACCTCATCCTTCAGCGCCCAGAGGCGCGACTGAAGCAAAGCTCTAGACTCTGCTGCCACTCTACTTCCTCTCCTTTGCGCTTCCTTCAATCTCACACATTCCATAGTCGCAGGCGCACTCCTCTCCAGCGGCGCTCTCAACTTCCAGGAACTTTCTCAGCCCTACTGCGAGGGATGAAGTTTCTGCCACGTGGCTGGCGATGAGCACAGCATCGAGAACCTCCTCCTTGCTAGCGCCATTGGCGAGGGCACGCTTCATGTGGCTGAGAGCGCAGGCATCGCAGCGCAGGGCTACAGCAGAGGCTAAAGCGACTAGCTCCGCAACCTTTGGCTCAAGGGTGCTGCCTAATATGAGGTTCGAGCTTTTAATAAAATTCGGGATAAAAATCTCAGGCTTGGTGCTCAAAACTCTGGAAACAAGGGGCACCTCGCCGTACCTCTCCTCTATCATGCTGAGTATCTCCTTCACCGTCGCTTCCTTGTCCTCAAAAAGTAAGCGCACCTTGGAATTGAGGTTGACATGAGCCATTGGGATAAAATACAATCTTGGTATATTTAACATTTTTGGTATATTGTCCAATAAAAAATAGAAGAAGTTGGATATTATTCTTTCTTCAACTCTATGTCATACAGCTTCACAAAGTCCGTCGCAGAGAGTATGCCTACCGGAATGGGGAGGCTGCCCACGGGCTTCTTCTGGGTTATCACCAGGCGGTGGATGTTCTTCTCCAGCATCACTTTCGCCGCTTCTTCCAGGTTCGACTCCGGTGCGATGTCTATGGTGTGTGGCGTCATTATGTCCTCTGCGGTAAGGCTGAGAATCTCCTCCTTAGTCTTGCCGGTGAAGTTCTTCAGGATGTCGACGCTGGAGATAACCCCCATGGTCTCACTCTGGTTGTTCACAACCACGACGGCGGTTACATCGTTCTCCACCATAGCATCGAGAACCTCTTTCACACCAGCTGTGAAGTTCACTGTGACTACGCCCCGTGTCATTACATCTCTCACAGCAAACTTACTGAGAAGGTCTCCCACTATTCAGCCCCCTACTACCTGACTGCACCGATAAAGGCCTTTATGTTATCTAGGGGCACCGTGGGCGGGATATCGCAACCGGGGCAGAGCACGTATCCACCGCCCTCAGCGGCGGCGGAGATGCATTCCTGCGCTGCCTTCTTCACATCCTCGGGTGTGCCCTCGGTGAGCACAGCTACGGGGTTAACGTTGCCAGCGATGCATATTTTGCCGGATAACTCTCTCTTGGCTGTGGCAAGGTCAACCTTGTGGTCTAAGCTGAAGCAGCCTGCTTTGCTCTCTGCTATTTCATGGAGCTTGTCGCTGGTGTTGCCGCAGATGTGCAGGAATGTGCGCGCGCCCATCTTCTCAATCTCTTGCACAAGCTCCTTGAGCGCTGGCAGAGCGTATTCCACAAACTGCTTCTTTGATATTAAATCACCGCTCGCCGTGGGGTCAGCGATGCTCACAGCCTCCATGCCCACGTCCCTTATAAGCGGCTCATAGAAGGCAAGGATAAGCTCCTTTGCGAAGTCAACCACCTGCTTGACAAACTCCTTGTTTTTGTAGGTGTCGCGCATCAGCCTCTCCACACCACGAAGGTTAGCTGCCTTTGTGAAGGGTCCCCACGCGGTAGTGCCCACGAGGTACTTATCGCCTATGCGCTCGTACACAATCTCAGAGGCACGCCAGACTGTGCGTATCGCCTCGCTCTCGGAAATCTTCTCTACATCCAGCGCTTCTAGGTCTTCGGGCGAGTCTATTATTGGTGCTTCTAGGTCGGGTGCACCTACGCGGCGAACCTTTATCTTTCCTCCAATCGCCGCCGCCAGGAAGTTGTTGTAGCCGGAGCCAGGGAAGACCATATCCGACTGGATTAACTCGGCGGTCTTTATTATGGTCTCCGCGTACTCCTCTGGCTTGCCTATAAAATCCATGAAGGTCTTTCCCGCATTCTTTATAGTCCACATCCCCCCGCCGTAAATTACGGCGGGCACCCTCTCGGGCGTGCCCAACTCAAAAGCTTCGAGAAGTATATCCTTCGGCTGCATGTCCTACCACCTCAGTTTAAGTATAATTGTTGTACCAGACGTATATAAATTTATCCTAGTGTTAGGATTTTTTTCAAATCTATGGATATAAATATGGACTGTTTTTAGATTAATTAGTAAAATTTAAATATGGGGATAAGCAAATATCCATACCGGAGGTGACTCCAGGAGGTAGCATTGGATGGCAAATGAGTGTGAGGAATATGTAAAGGAGAAGATGAAGATAGTACCCAGGTTTTTGAAGCCAATCTGCCAGGTGCACCCCGAGGCTGCGAAGCGCTTCGCAGACTTCTATGAAACGATTTTCGGCGATGGCGCGCTGGACAGGAAGACAAAAGAGCTTATTTTTACTGCGATAGGCGTTGCCACGGCTTCACCTCGCTGCATAGTCCACGTTATCCCTGCGATTGAGGCTGGGGCAACAGACGAGGAGATTCTCGAGGCTGTGGCGGTGGGCTTCGTAGGTGCAGGATTCTATCCAAATAACCCCGGTATCCCCTACTGTTTCGAGTATGCCGCCAAGGTGCTCGAAATAGCGCAGAAGTACAGAAAGGGCGAGGACTGGGAGTACCTCAAGCCTCCAGAGTTCAGGGGCTAAGCCCCTTATCTTTTCTTTTCCGGCAGCGTGTATTTTCCCTTTTTGAGATACTTTCTTACCACGTAGGGCATGTACCTGCACTCCCCACAGTGCTCGCCGAAGTCGTTTTCTCCAGGGCAGAGCTCACCTCCCATGTAGTTCAGCGTTACCTCTCCTTCGTGCACCTCCACCTTCTCCATGGGGTCGAGGAAGAAAGATTTGATAACCTCAAGGTCTTCTTCGCTCACCTCTAATAGTTTAACTCTGCACAGCATACTCACGCCTCCTAAAGAAAGCTTACCGCGTACTGGAGCACGTCGTTGCACTTAACGCCGCTCTTAAACGCGCGCCATTCTTTGCCGTAGGGCTCTGGAAGGCGCCTCGCCACGTACATCGCATAGCACGCGGGACAGTTCATGAGCAGCGTCTCAGCACCAGTGCGCTCTGCATCGCGTAAAAAGAGCTTGCCTATCTCCAGGGCAACCTCCGGCCTTGCTCCGCGTATTCCCCCGCCAGCGCCGCAGCACTTTGTCAGCCTTCCGTGGCGCTCAAGCTCGACCAGCTCCACCCCGGGCAGGTGTTGTATTACTGTGCGAGGCTCCTCGTATATGCGGGGTCCGCGAAAGCCTCGTGTAAGCTGACAGGGGTCGTGGTAGGTAACCTTTTCTTTTCTTTCTTTTGTAAACTTGAGCCTGCCATCCTCAACAGCTTCGGCTATTATCTGGGTAATGTGGAGCACCTCAAAGGGAAGCTTCCCTGCATAGCCTCGCCACACTTCGCGAATCTGCTGAAGGCAGCATGGGCAGCTCACTGCAAGCGTGGCTATGCCCTTCTCCTCGAGCTTGGCGATATTGTTCTCCACCAGCTCTTCCTGAAGCTCCCACATGCCAGCGACGGCGAGGGGCCAGCCGCAGCACCAGGCTTGAGAAGCTTCCAGAAGTGTGAATTCTATGCCTGCCGCATTGAGCAGGCGAACCGCTGCCTCTGCCATCGCAGGCGCATCCCAGGCGACGCCACACCCCTCGAAGTAGCAGAGCTCTGCGCTCTCGGCCACCTTCACCTCTGGCGGTAGCCAGATTTTGTAGCGCAGCTCGAGAGGTGAGGGAAATATGCTGTGGTGCTTCCTTGCGTTTTCCAGCAGCTTGGGCAGCGTGCCTGGCGCGGAGTAGCCCATGCCCACAAGCTCTTTTCGCATAGCCCACCAGAGCTTCTGCGTGTCGATGCCCACCTCGCAGGTTTCGCCGCAGGCGCCGCAGGTGGTGCAGGCGTAGAGTGCGTCGAGGAAGCGGATAACCTCCTCCTCCGCAGGCTTTTTTGCTCCCAGAAGCTTCGCCCTTAAGCCGTGCACCGCCTCAATGAAGCCCTTATACTCGGCTATCTTCGCGGGCGGCGAGATGTCGCGATTCTGCGTTGTCTCCTGAACAACGCACGCGTCGAAGCAAGCGCCGCAGCGCACACACGCTTCAAGCTCCAGCATCTGCTTCCGGGTAAGCTGGGTGAGAAAATCTTTCTTAGGCAAAGCCCGTGCTTTCTCCAGCATGGTATAATTTATACGGTTGTGATATAAAAAGATAAACCGTGGTATTTATAAAGGGAAAACTAAACTGGGCTCCCTGGAAATCGAAGTTGTGGAATTTTCAGAAACAGAGAAGGTGGAATACTGGGAATGTGAAAAATGCTTCGCTGGAGATTAAAAGCTTTAATTGAGCTTTTTAATCAGGTAGATAATCCTCTCTCCTTCGTCTCTCACCTCCAGCAGCTCATTTCCTGTTCTCTTCACGCACGCTGGGATGTCTGTTTTCGAGGCTTTATCTGTGGCTATTACCATCAGCACCTCTCCTGGGCGCATTTTCTTCAGCGCATTTCTTGCTTTAAGTACAGGCTGCGGGCACACAGCGCCGCTAACATCCAGCACCACATCCGCCTTTACTTCAGCCATAACATCACCCCAGTGAGATAACATTATTTGCCTCAAGTGCCAGGTCTATGAGCGTCGCCGCCCCAGAAACCTTCGCTTCGTCGATAAGGTCTTCCTCCTTGATTCCCTTCACCTTCATTGTCTGCTCGCACACCAGTATCTCTACGCCGGCTTCGATGGCTTCCTCTAGGCGCTGCTTTATCGTTGGTACGCCCGGCTTTGCCTCCTCTTTATCCAGGGCGCCCTTGACCATTATCTCAGCGCCCTCCTGAACGCAGAAGAGTATGGTCTCAACGTCCATTGCAGCGCTTATAGAAGCGAACATGAGCGTTGCGCGGGTAACGCCGGGTGAGTTGAAGCCCGTGGTTAAGACGAAGACCAGCTTGTCTCCCATTGAAACCACCTGCAAAAAAGTAAAAAGGGGGTTTATACTGTGCGCCTGCTTTCCAGCGTTACCTCCACGTTGACAGGGTTGCGCAAGGTACTACCCACAGGCGAGGTTTTCACAACGTCTTCGTGAAGCTTCTGAAGCTCTTCCTTGCTCACAGGCGTCTTGGTCTTGAGGAACACCCTGGCGCGGACGTTGGTAAACCCTGGCCACACCTTCTCAGGCGGCTCAAGGGCAAGGAAGCCTGGAAGATCTATATCACCCTCAACTTCAACCTCAACCTTCGCAAGCTCTATTCCGCGAACAGCGGCGTTCATAACGTAGCCCACAATTAGGCAGGCGCCGAAGGCACCGAGAACGAACTCCACCATGTTGGGCGCAGTGTTTGTGCCTCCTAGGTCAAGGGGCTCGTCCATTCTTATGGTGAAGTCCCTTATTCTCACCTCTTCCTTGAAGCCTCCCTTCCACTTGGCGCTGGCGCGCCACAGAGTCTTTCCGAGCTCAGGGTTTGCCTTTACTGTCTCCACCACCTTCTGGAGGTACTCCACATCCAGGCCGTTCACAACTTTCATTCTCAACACCTCAGGTAAAAATGCGCTAACCAGATATGATAAAAAAAGTGGCAGAAAAAGGGTCAAAACATGGTTAGAATATAAGCCGCTTTCCCTTCTCACTCACGCTGAGGAACTTGTTCCTCCCCGCTCTTTCCTCCACAAGCAAACCTTTGCCAAGCAGGATTTTCACTCTCTTCCGTGCTGTGGTGCGGGTAACGCCCAGCTTCCTGGTTACGTCCTTGTACGAGGGCTTTACTCCTTTAAGGTTTTGCTCATGAACAAAGCTAAGAAGGGCGTAAAGTTCTTCGGTGAGCTCCGCCTCCCCTTTAACTCCAACAGCCCTGGTCTCCTTCTCCAATAGGTTTGCCTCCCTCTCATCCAGCGTCGCAGGATCCACGGAAATCAGGATCACCGCCCTGCTCAGGTATGCTAAGTCACGAAGCTTCTGAAGCAGAGCAAGCGCCGAGCGGAAGCCCCATAGGGTTATCAGGTAATCAAACCTATCTACCAAGACGACGCTTGTCCTTGTCACAAACTCCCGAATTCTGGTTTCTACAACCTCAGGCTCGGGCTTAATTGTGTCCTCTCCTTCGCCATACTCGCTGAGCCAGTAGCAGGCAACGCCTTCGCCAAAAATTCGCCTTGCCTCTGCCACTGGTAGCCTGGAAAGCACCATCCCCTTAAAGCCGCAGTTAATCATATCCCTGAGGATGCTCCTGCTCCTCTCATAGTTTTTCTCCTTCACAAGGTAGAGATTGCCCCTCTTTATGTCGTAGGAGAGCATCCTCTCCATCAGCTTCTCCTGCTCCCTCTTCATATCGGTTATATCCACGAGCACATAGAGGGTGCCTCCCGCACCGCGAAGCGGAGAGGCGCTGACAAGCAGGTGCACCTCTTTCCCCGACTTTTTCTTGAAGTTTATCTCATACCTGTCCTGGGAGTGTCTCTCCAGCCCCGGAAGCACGAAATCGGCGCGCTTTCCAACAACCTCATCCCTTTTGTAACCAGTAAGCCTTTCAAACACAGGATTAACAAAGGTTATAAAGCCCTCTGCATCCACTATCACAACGCCTTCTTCCATAGATTGAATTATGTTCTCGTTGAACCTCTTGAGTTCCTCCATTTTTTTGAAGAGTCTTGAGTTTCTAATAGCTATAGCAGCATGACTGGCGAAAATCGTGAGCAGCTTTAAATCTTTGTCTGTAAAACCACCTCCACCAGCCTTGCCGAAGGCAGCAAGCCCGCCGATTATCTTTCCCTTAAAAACAAGCGGCACAACTATGGCTTCGTTTACATTCAGCTTTTTCACCAGCTCCCTGTTAATCCTGTTGTCGCTCCACAGCGAATTGGTTAGTATCGGCTTGCGATGCTTCACAACCCAGGCGCAAAGCCCGCCTTCGCTCATCGGCAGACTCATACCCTTCAGCAGATCTCTGTTCTTCCCCGCCGCCTCCTCGTAGGTTATGGTTGAGCGGTCCTCGCTGATAACTGGAATTGCCACGGTCTCGGCATTGATGAGCATCCTCGCCTTCTCTGTTATAAGCCGGAAAACCTCCCGCGTATCCAACTCACTCAAAATAGCCATGCACACTTCCTGAAGGGCGACAAGCTCGAGGTCACCCTCCACTCTATCAATCATCTGAATCATGAGCCCAAACTCTTCACAGTCTCAACCATGGCGCGAAGGTTCCTATTTGGCGTTAGCGGCGAGATGGCGCACCCCGGGGCGATTATGTCTATACCCGCCTCTATAGCTCGCTTCGTCTCGGCAATCACCTCCTCGGGGGTGCCAAAGGCTAGGGCGTAGACAGTGTCGATGTTGCCCATAATAGACGCCTTACCTCTGGATACCTCCACAGCATGCCTGGCGTCGGTCTTGGAATCTATGCTCAGGCAGGTGGCGCCGGTTTCTATCATCTTATCTATAATCTTCGTGCCATCGCCGCAGATGTGGAGAATCGTCGGGCCTTTAATCTTTCGTATAAGCTCACGGTCGAAGGGCTGGGCAAAGTTAACATAACCCTTGACACCCATAATATCCACAGAGGCAAACATGTTCTCTATTACAATTGCATCCGCGCCGTGCTCCAGCATGGCGTTGGCATACTCTGCTATCGCCTCAAGGCCAAGGTTTGTGAACTCCTTGACAATCACCGGGTTCTTTATGGACATCTTCAGAATCTTCTCCATGTTCGCAAGGTGGGCTGCGAGGGAGAAGGGGCCTATTACGTGTCCCATTATTGGCACCTCATCTCCGTACTCCTCCTTGAGAATCTCTATCGCTTCCAGCACCACCGGAATCCTTCCCCGCTCCAGAAAGTTCTCCGGCACCTCAACACCCTCTGGTGTTGAATAGCCTTTGAAGGGCGCCTCTGGGATGTCTGTCTTTCTCTTGCCCCACTTCACCTCAAGCCCGAAAATCTCAGCTTCTACCGTCTGGCAAAATGGGACGCCTATGCCTTCCAGACCAACCTGCTCCCAGGCAGCGGCAGCTAGTTTTGCCATCTTGCGTGCGTCGCGGTAGGCGTCTGGGAAGTATATTCCCAGCTTGTCCATCTGTTCTATGGTTGCTGTCTGGTTTGGAGAAGTCACAGGCGGGCGGTCAACCTTTTTAAGATGCAGGGCCTTGAGGAATCTTTCCCTCGGTGTCATGTCAATCCTCCACTACTCGCAGAACAGTTTCTTAAGAACATCATCACTGTAGTTCACAAGCAGCCTTTTCTCCTCCTTAATAGTGGAAGCCACGAAGTGGGTGCCTGTCTTAACCACCCCGTCTATGGCGTGCATCTCGCGGAGGATTCTCTTCAAATCTTCCCTGTCTTTAGCTTTGGCAATGACGATGAAGTCAAAGTCGCCAAGCACATAATAAACAGTAAAAACGCCTGAGATGGAAGCGAGTTTCTCCCCTATCTCCTCTGCAGTGGTGTTCTCATAACTGACGTTCACAAAGGTGACGGCGGTCATGTCCAGACCCAAAACCTGGGGGTCAAGCTCAACAAAGGTGCCCTTAATAAGTCCCATCTTCTCAAACTTCTTCAGCCTGTAGTGCACCGTCGAGCGGCTTATGCTTGTGCGCTTTGATATCTCATCGAGGTTGCAGCTTCCATCCTCGTCGATGCATCTGAGTATTTTAATATCCTTCTCTTCAAGCTTTACGGACATGATGTTTTATTGTTTTTTGTATTACTATATATAAAATTAATGCAGAAGTTGGATATTTTTCAAAGTCACTCCTGGCGCTCGTCTCCTACCTTCATTCTGAGCACTCCCCAGTCCACCAGGAGCTTGGCTGCAGCATAGGTGTCCTCTGGCGAAAGGTTGAGCTCAGAGGCAAGCTCACACAGGTTTATGCTCTTCCGTTGGTGCATCGCCCTGAGTATCATCTTTACGGCGATGTCCTTTTGCATGATATACAATACTGATTTCAGATATATATACTTTATCCAAATAAGTAGCGAAATATTTAAATATAATCCAAACAATATGGGTACGTGATGAAAAGACGCCTGCTCACACTGATAGGCGGTATAGGTGTAGACGAAGACAGATGCATAGGGTGCGGAAACTGCGAGGCTGTGTGCCCAGGCAACTATGAACTCCTCTGCAGGGGTATAGAGGGGAGAGGCACTCTTGTGGTGAGGAATGGTGTCGCGAGTTTTGTCTCAGCCGAGTGCTGCCGCAGGGACATACCCGAGAGCGCCTGCAGGCAGTGCTACGACGCCTGCCCAATGCGTGCGGTAATTTATCCTGATAGTGAGGGATTCCAGAGACTGGAAGCTGAGATTATAAACGCTGGAAAATGCACCGGCTGCGGTGCATGCGCTGCTGTCTGCCCGGATAAAATTATAGAGATAAATGAATATCCTATACTCAGAGGCGAGTGCATAAACTGCGGCTTTTGCCTAGTTCACTGCCCATCAATGCGGAGAGCGTCCACCAAGGGAGAGATCTCGCTCATAGACGAACCTCTTGGGGAGTACAGGAAGCTGGTGGCTGCAAGGGCTAGTGCAGCAAGAATCGCCAGCGTAGCTCAGGATGGCGGAATTGTTACTGCGCTTCTCACCTATGCGCTGAGGAAGGGCATAATAGATGCTGCAGTAGTTGCGGTGAATAGTTCGCAGCCCTGGAAGCCTGTGCCACTGATAGCCTCAACTGAGGAGGAGATAATCGCTGGGGCAGGAACCAAATATACAAACTCTCCAACACTTGCGGCACTGAAAAAGGCCCGTGAAAGTGGTTTTAAAAAGCTCGGGATTGTGACGCTTCCCTGCCAGAGCAGAGCACTTCAACGACTTGAAACTTCAGAACTTGGTAGGGAGCTTATGGACATTGTTGCCCTTAACATAAGCCTCTTCTGCAAGGCTAACCTCCACTACGCCGGGATACTTGAACTCTCACAAAAGTATGGATTCTCCCTCAATGAAGTGAAGAAGTTTGCAATCAAGGGCAAAAGTCTCTACGTGACAACGCCAGCTGGGGTTGTGGATATCCCACTTAAAGAAGCTCTGAGGTACTGCAGACCCGCATGCAAGTGCTGCGCTGACTTTACGTCGGTGCATGCGGATATCTCAGTTGGCGCGGTGGGCTCACCCAAAGAGTTCTCCACGGTAATTATCAGAACCAGGAAAGCTGAGGAAATATTTGAAAACATGGTAAAAGAGGGTATAATTGAGGTTAAAGAGGTTAATGATAAGGGTTTCAGCCTTTTGATGAAGCTTGCGGCTCAGAAAAGCAAAAATACTCAAAATCTCAGTGAGCCTGGAAAGGTGGTTGCAATGATGCGAGCAGGTGGTGGTGGCCATTAGGAAAAAATCTAAGTATTTCTGTGAATTATTGAAAATTGTATTGCTTACCAAAGAAAAATTTAAATATTGTATCAGGTATATGATAAGTGGGGTAGCAACATGACGCCGAAAGAGAGAGTGATGAACACACTGGAAAAGAAGGAAGTTGACCGCGTGCCAGTGTTCAGCGGAATGGGCAACGTCACCGTGGCTGGGATGCAGAAGTACGGCATCGACTTTGCCTCGTCGCATGCGAATGCTGAGCAGATGGCAACGCTCGCGTGCTCTACCTACGAGCTTTTTGGATTTGAGTGTGCTGTCGTACCCTTCGACCTGTGCGTGGAAGCAGAGGCGCTGGGCTGCGAAGTGAACTTCTACGCTGGCAAGCAGAACATACTCTATCCTACAATAAAGTCGAAGATTCTCAAGGTAGGTGAGGAGCTTCAGGTGCCTGAGAACCTGCTTGAGCGGGGCAGGATACCTCTGGTAAAGGAGGCAATCTCGCTTTGCAAGGAGAAGCTCAACGGCGAGGTGGCGGTTGGAAGCTATATTCTCGGGCCATTTACACTTGCGGGGCAGATCCTCGACCTGAACGACCTCCTCAAGAGTTCATTTAAAAAGCCGAATGATGTCAAAGCTCTGCTGAGCCAGCTGGTTGAGCCGCTGGTTGATATAGCCAATGCATTCCACGAGGCTGGCGCTGACTATATAACAGTGCGCGAGATGGGAGCACCCAGCGACGTTATCTCGCCGCGCATGTTCAAGATGCTGGTGCAGCCATATCTCAAGGAAACCATCGCCGGCATAAAGGCGCCGACTATTCTGCACATGTGCGGCGACACCAACATGCTGGTGGAGATGCTCTATGAGTGCGGTGCAAATGCGATAAGCGTGGAGCAGAAGAACGACGTCGCTGCTACACGCCAGAAGCTTGGCGAGGAGGCGGTGATTCTGGGCAATCTGGATGCATATGGTGTCATAGTTAAGGGCACACCTGAGGAGGTGGAGCAGTCGGTTAAGCAGGCGATCGAAGCGGGCGTCGACGGTGTAATGCCAGGATGCGACATCTGGCCCGAGGTGCCCGAGGATAACATGCATGCGCTCATAAAAGCTGTGGAAAAATACGGCGCAAAAAGCTGAGAGGTGAGGAAGATGACCGAGGACAAGAAGCAGCTTCTGGAAGAGATAAGGAAGGCAGTTATAGAATTCGACGAAGACCGCGTGAAGGAGCTTGCCAACAAGTGGATTGAGCTGGGCTATGATGCCAACGAGGCAATTTTTGAGGGCTTGGCCGCGGGCATGGAGGTTGTGGGCGATCTATTCGCAAAGAACGAGTACTTCGTGCCCGAGGTGCTCATGTGCGCCGATGCGCTCTACGCAGGCCTCGACATTCTGCGCCCCCACATAAAGGCGGAGGATAAGACGGAAACTAAAGGCGTGGTGGTAATAGGCACCGTGGAGGGCGACGTGCACGACATAGGTAAGAACCTGGTGAAGCTCATGTTCGAGGTTGCAGGCTTTGAGGTGCACGACCTCGGCAAAGACGTACCCCTGGAGAAGTTCGTTGAGGAGCAGCTAAAGACAGACGCAGACCTCGTGTGCCTCTCAGCGATGATGACTACCACAATGCCAGGGATGAAGAAAGTTATTGAGATGCTTCGCGAGCGCAACCCGAATGTTAAGATCATGATTGGCGGTGCCCCAGTGTCGGAGAAGACAGTGGAGATGTACGGTGCCGACGCCACGGGCAAGGACGCTGCAAGCGCCCTTGAAGAGGCTATAAAGATGGTTGCCTCGCTTAGAGAGATGAAGAGGAAGAAGGAGATCTGAGGTGCTGTGATGAAGTACAAGGTGATCTTCCAGCCCTCGGGGCGCAGAGGGGAAATAGAGGAGGGCAAGACCCTCCGTGAGGCTGCGATTGAGCTGGGTGTGGGCATAGAGCAGGTGTGCGGCGGCAACAAGGTTTGCGGAAAGTGCAAGGTTCAGATTCAGGAAGGCTACTTTGCAAAGTTCGATGTCCACTCCAGCATGAACAACCTCTCGCCCATAGGCAAGGAAGAGCTCAGGCTTCTTAATGAAGAGGAGGTTAAGAACAACTATCGCCTAGCCTGTGCTGCCCGCGTGCAGGGCGATGTGCTTGTGTTTGTGCCTGAGGAGAGCCGTGTTGGCGGGCAGATTGTGAGGAAGGCAGCGGGCGAGATAAACATTGAGCTCGACCCTGCAGTGCGGAAGTACTACGTCGAGCTACCTCCTCCCACCCTGGAGGACCCTGAGGGAGACTATGAGCGCCTGATGCGCGCCCTCAAGGAGCAGCACGGTCTCGAGGGCTTGAGCATGGACTACCATGCTCTTAGGGCTCTGCCGTTGGCGCTGAGAGAGGGCAAGTGGAAGGTCACCGTAACAGTGTGGAACGATCGAGAGATAATAGGCGTGGAGCCGGGCTATAACGACCGCACCCTGGGCATAGCCTTCGACGTGGGAACGACGACGGTGGTGGGCTACCTCACCGACATTAACACCGGCAAGGTTATCGCCATAGACTCCATGATGAATCCGCAGGTAAGCTTCGGCGAAGACGTGATGGCGCGCATCACCTATGCTATGGAGCACGAAGATGGGCTGCAGAAGATGCATGAGGCAATCATCGGAGGGATAAACAAGATCATCTCAAACCTGTGCAATAAGGCTCAAGTTGGAGTGGAGGAAATTTCAGAGATAGTGCTCGTGGGCAACACTGCAATGCACCACATATACCTGAACATCTACCCGGAGTACCTCGGCGTATCACCCTTTACGCCCGCGGTGCACCGCAGCCTAGACATAAAGGCGAGGGACCTCAACATCAAGGCGGCGCCCGGCGCTAATGTGCACGTCCTGCCAATAGAGGCAGGCTTCGTAGGCGCCGACAACATGGGTGTGGTTGTAGCCCTTGAGCCCGAGAAGAAGGACGACATCTGGCTCATCATAGACATAGGCACCAACGGCGAGATAGTGCTGGGCAACAAGGACAAACTGCTCTCGACTAGCTGCGCTACAGGTCCAGCGTTTGAGGGTGCGCAGATTACGCACGGCATGAGAGCAGCGCCCGGAGCGATAGAGCGCGTGCGCATTGACCCGGAGACAAAGGAGCCCCGCTACAAGGTCATAGGCAAGGAAGAGTGGAGCGACGAAGTTAAGAGCGAGGCTCGCGGAATATGCGGCTCGGGTATAATAGAAGTAGTGGCAGAGATGTTCAAGGCTGGCATTATAAAGAACAGCGGCGTCTTCAATACCAAGCTCGACACCCCGCGTATACGCAAAGGCGAAAACGGCCAGCCAGAGTATGTGCTCGCCTGGGCGGATGAGACTGCGATAGGCAAGGACATAACCGTTACCCAGAGCGACGTGCGCGCGGTTCAGTTAGCGAAGGGCGCACTGTACACCGGCTGCAAGATTCTCATGAAGCGCTATGGCATAGATGCTGTGGACAAGGTGATTCTCGCTGGAGCCTTCGGAAGCTACATAGATAAAGAAGCCAGCATGGTCATAGGCATGTTCCCGGACTGCGATCTGGACAAGGTTGTAGCCGTGGGCAACGCCGCCGGCGATGGCGCGCGTATAGCGCTGCTCAACCGTAGGAAGCGCGAGGAGGCTAACGCCGTAGCGAGGCGCATAAAGTACATTGAGCTTACAGTGGACCCCGACTTCCAGACGGAGTTCATG
Organism: Candidatus Pyrohabitans jungbluthii; assembly: GCA_002010065.2. Lineage (GTDB taxonomy): Archaea > Hydrothermarchaeota > Hydrothermarchaeia > Hydrothermarchaeales > BMS3B > Pyrohabitans > Pyrohabitans jungbluthii. The sequence goes on from MTMD02000014.1 coordinate 98,703, forward strand.
CAGGCGATGTACTTCCCACACATGAAGGACAAGTTCCCCCACATCCAGCACATCCTTGATAAGATACCCAAGTAGGTGAGTAAAGTGTTCAGCCTGAATAATAAGAATCAGAAGGTCGTGAAGATAGGGAATGTGAAGTTCGGCGGGCGCCCTGGGGAGAATCCCACAGTGCTCATCGGCACAATGTTCTACAACGGTCACAAAATCCTCGGCTCCCGCAAAAAGGGCGAGTTCGACAAGAAGCGAGCTGAAGAGCTAATAAACCGCCAGGAGGAGCTGAGCGACGCCACAGGCGTGCCCTGCATGCTTGACATAGTTGCCACATTTGGCGAAGAGGCAAAGCGCTACATCGACTTCGTGGCAGAGGTTACAGACATGCCCTTCTCCACAGATATATGGACAGAGCAGCCCAAGGTGGAGGCGGCGCAGTACATCGCTGAGGTAGGGCTTCAGGATCGCCACCTGTACAACAGCCTTGCACCATGGGCGAAAGACCCAGAGTATGAGGTAAACGAGCTGAGCAAGCTTGGTTTGAAGAATGTTCTGCTCGTTGCCTTCAACATGCAGAACCCCACGCCCCAGGGCAGGGTGGAGCTTGTCAAGGATGTTCTGCTCCCGCGGGCAGAGAAAGCTGGATTCAAGAATATCCTGGTAGACACATCGCTTATGAGTATCCCCTCCTCTCCCTTCTCCTTTTTGGGAAGCAGGCTGGTCAAGGAGGAGCTGGGCTTTCCAGTGGGCTGCGCTCCCTCGAACGGCACAGACTTGGTTAAGAAGGACGCAGAGGCTAAGTGGGGCAAGCTCGGCTTCGTGGGCATAGACAGCGCTGCCCATGCGCTGGGCGCAGTCTTCTGGAGCGACTTCCTGCTCTATGGCCCAATAGAGAGCGCCCCATGGATATTCCCAGCCATAGCCAACGCCAATGCGATGCTGGCAACCTTCGTCTACGACGAAATCGGCGAGCTTCCAGCGAGCGAGAACCATCCGATATACAAGTTCTACCAAGACTTCGTGAATGAGCTCAAAGCTGGCAAGGCTTCGCTCAAGGAAATGGAGGCGGAAGGATAGCTTAGCCATGGAGTACATGGTGATTCCCCCTGCCCTGAAAACACATTTTTATTTTATTGCCCTTATTTTGTCTTTTGTTTTTTTGACGGGGGTTGGCTTCAAGATAATGCTTATATCCAGCACTCGAGACACAACTGGCAGGCTCTCTATCTTTAGGATCGCTTGGATGAGCCTCACTTCCCTTTTCTCCCCAGAATGCCTTCTCGCCAGGCGGGTTTTTCCAAGGAGCTGGCTTCGCGGCGCAATGCTCGTGCTCATAATATGGAGCTTTCTGCTAATCATAGCCGGCGGTGTGCTGAGCTATTCTTCTCGCTTGGTCGGGGTCCCGCTCCGCTCCACCTATCACCTCCTCAGCCTTTCCGTTGACACCGCCGGCTTTCTTCTTCTATTAGGCGTGCTCTACGCCATCGCAAGGCGATATTTGCTCGCAAGGGAAGAAGTGTTCACCATGCCAGAGGACGGCGTCTTCCTCGGCTTATTTCTTCTTATCCTGCTCTCCGGCTTTGCTGTTGAAGGTGCGAGGCTGGCGATAACATCTGCCAGCGACGCGTACTCGCCTTTTGGAAGCCTCGTGGCGGAGCTGCTCTCCCCAGCAACCTTAGAAATGCAGGGGAAGGTATTCGTCTACGCCAAGCTTTTGCACTTCACCGCAGCCTTTGCCCTTCTCGCATATATCCCCTTCTCAAAGGCGATGCACATGTTTGCAGCGCAAATCACCACACGCTTTGCAAAAGAAAAAGAGAGGCTGTATTATTAATCACCTCTCAAACTCCATCCTCACCGCCTTGGGCGTCGCTGCACCAGTTTCAATCTCCACGGCGCGAATAACTGCCGCCGGTACAGGGCAGCCGGGATGTAGCCTCGCACGAGTAGCCGCCTGGTAAATTGCCGAGTCGCACATGCCGACGAGAACTTCCTTCGTCCAGTCGAGGCTCTTAACATCCTCTGCAAACGTTTTAACCTTCTCGCACCCCGAGGTTATGCGTATCTCCACTCTCTTTCCGTGCCTCTCAACGCTTATGCGGGTTACAAACTTACAGGAACCGGCGTCTACCTCTGCTCGCGTCGTCATCCTATACCTCCAGAATCCTCTTTAACGCCTCCTTGTCAATCTTGCTGCCTATAGCCACGAAGCTTGGCTCCGCCTCAGAGGGAAGCTCCTCTCTGCTAACCCTCCCCGAGGAAAGGTCATAGTACCAGCTTTTTCCGCCTGCTCTGAAGATCCCCTTCGCCCTTATCACCCTTCCAAACTCTCCACGCTTAAGCCTCTCAAAAAGCTCGTCGGCTTCATCAGTACTCATCTCTCTGGGCTTAGCCGAGAAGGAGTCGAAGAGCAGGTGGACGCCCTCGCTTACCCTGACTTCAACGCCGGGAAGCTTCTCAGGGAGCGTCACCTCACCGAAGGAGGAGCGAAGCACCAGAGCTGAGGGGTTTATCTCCCTCACTGTGCGCTCTACATTGAGAATCCCCTTCTCGCTGACTAGGTCCACCTTGTTTATTACCACCGCCGAAGCGTTGGCTATGGCATCTCGATAAAGGTGCTGAAAGGTCTCAAGGGGGTACAGCTCTGAGAAGGCGCTGGCGTCGATCACGCTTATCACGCCCTCAAGTTCGGCGATGCCTTTAAGGTGGGGCTCCTGTAGAGCTTCTACGATGCTGGAGGTCATAGAAACGCCAGAGGGTTCCAGGAACACCCTCTCGGGTGAAAATCTCTCCCTCAGCTCGGTGAGGGTCTCGCTGAGGTCTGCGCGCAGTGTGCAGCACACGCACCCGCTGGCAAGCTCTGCAACCTCTAGCTTGCCTGAACTCGAAACCAGCTCGCGATCTATACCAACATCGCCGAACTCATTGACTATTACGGCAGTCTTCGAGTCTGCGTTTGAGATAATTCTACGTATTAGCGTTGTCTTTCCAGCTCCGAGAAAGCCAGAAATTACAGTAAGCTTCATCCTCTTAGATTAGAAGAGCAACGAGGTTAAGGTTGAAATTCAAATATCATTTATAACTGCTTGGAATAGCCTCGCCGTATTTCAAGAAGGCTCATGCCGCCTTTAAAAGTTCTAAAATAGTTGATGCTGATTTCTGAGCAAAAATAGAAAAGAGATAGAAGATGAAGCTCACGCAAACATGAGCTCATTTGAGCCGAGCTTGCTCGCTGTCTGCTCTATCTTGCCCATCACCTTGCTTATAGCGTGCTGGAAGTCTAGGAAGGTTACCTCATTGCGGTCCTCGCGTATGGCAAACATCCCGGCTTCGGTGCAGATCGCTTTGATGTCTGCGCCCGTAGCACCCTCGGTTAGTGCCGCAAGCTCTTCCATGCTCACATCGCTGCTCAGGTTCATTCTCCTCGTATGAATAGCGAATATCTGCGCTCTACCCTTCTCGTCCGGCAGGGGAATCTCTATCAGGCGATCGAACCTGCCCGGGCGGAGTATGGCCGGGTCGAGTATGTCAGGGCGATTTGTAGCCGCGATAATGCGCACATCGCCACGGGCATCGAAGCCATCCATCTCTGCCAGGAGCTGCATAAGGGTGCGCTGCACCTCGCGGTCGCCGCTGGTGAGCGAGTCTGTGCGCCTGGCTGCGATGGCATCTATCTCGTCGATAAACACTATGCTGGGCGCCTTCTCCTTTGCGAGCTGGAAAAGCTCTCTTACTAGGCGAGCGCCCTCGCCTATATACTTGCGCACAAGTTCAGAGCCGATAAGCTTTATGAATACTGAGTTTGTCTCCCTCGCCACAGCCTTGGCGATGAGCGTCTTACCAGTGCCCGGCGGGCCGTAGAGTAGCACGCCCTTCGGCGGGTCTATCCCCACCTTCTCGAAGGCCTCAGGCTTGAGCAGGGGCAGTTCCACAGTCTCGCGTATCTCCTGAATCTGCTTCTCAAGCCCGCCTATATCGGAATAGCTCTCCTCAGGCTTCTCCACAATCTCCATCGCGAGCACCGCGGGGTCCTTCTCCATAGGTAGGACGTCCACAACTGCTAAGCTCTGCTGGTTCATCGCCACCCTGGCGCCGGGCACAAGCTTACTCCTGTCTATAAACTGGGAGGTGTTCACCAGGAACGTTGGGCCAGAGGTGCTCCTCACAACCAGCTTGCCGCTATCGAGGACATCTACTATGGTTCCTATAATCAGCGGCATGGAGCGCAGCCTCTCAAGCTCTGAGCGAAGCCTGCGAATTTCTCGCTCCATCTGGATGCGCTCGCTCTCCAGCATGCGCTTTCTGTCCTCTAACCAGCGCAGTCGCTGTGCATAGCCGCTCTTTATGCGGTTGTTCTCATTTTTAAGCTGAACGCACTCCCGTTCAAGCTCGCGCACCTTGCTGAGAAGGTACTGGGTTATGTCCTCCCCATTCTCCGGGTTTATCTTATCGTCTTTAACTTCCTCGCTCATTTTCATCTTCCTATAATATATTTTTCGGTGGAGTTAAATATCTATCGCCTGTATATTCAGCGGCTTTTAACCATCGCATATCCAATTGCAAAATCAGGCGAGCAAAAGGCGGTTGAAGCTTGTGGCCTCTATTAAACCCAGGCTACCAGCGCTGCACGCGCGCTCTGAGAAGCTCTCCACACTGTCGCCACGCAGCCTTGGCGAGAGTACAGCGAAAGGCACTGGCTCAGAGGTGTGGGTTTTCACCCTTATCGGCGTAGGATGGTCTGGCAGCACGGCGATGGCAGTGTCGTCGTTTAAATTATCAAGAAGCCTGCCTATGAGCTTTTCATCCAGGTCTTCTATTGCTTTAATCTTCATCTCCACGCTGCCCTCATGCCCAGCCTCGTCAGGCGCTTCAACGTGGATGTAGCAGTAGTCTACACTTTCAAGAGCCTTGAGGGCGTACTCCGCCTTGGCTGCATAGTCAGTATCGTAGTAGCCCGTGGCACCAGGCACATGCACAACCCGCATTCCAGCTAAGCAAGCGATGCCCCGAATCAGGTCCACAGCCGAGATAACCGCTCCCTCTACTCCGTACTTCTCGGAAAAGGGCTCAAGCTCTGGCTTTCTCCCCTGTCCCCAGAGCCACACCATGTTCGCAGGCCTCTTACCCTGCTCCACCCTCTTCAGATTAACCTCATGCTCAGTGAGCACCTCCCTTGAGCGGAGCATCATCTCGTTGAGCTTCGCCGCGCTCTCGTTCTGTCGTGGCTTGAGCAGATAATCATCTATGCTCTCCCCAACTATATCGTGGGGAGGCGTCGCCCTGAGCTCCTCGCCGAAGGAGCACACAAAGAGGTTGCGGTAGCTCACCCCTGGATAAAACTTTCCAAAGGGTGCAATCTCAGCCTCGTTCAACGCAGAGAGCAGCGCTTTGGCTTCCTCGCTGCTCACATGCCCTGCGGTGAAGTCGGCAATTTTACCATTCTCCACTGTTATCAGGTTGCACCTGAAGGCGACGTCGCCCGGGCCAAGCTCAACGCCTATACTCGCTGCCTCAAGGGGACCCCGCCCCGTGTACACCCTTCGCGGGTCGTAGCCTAGGATAGCCAGGTTAGCGATGTCGGAGCCCGCGTCCATGCCTTTGGGGATAGTGCGAATCATACCTGTGGCGCCTTTCCTGGCTATATAATCCATATTGGGCGTATTCGCCTCCTCCAGGGGTGTTTTCCCGCCAAGCTCTTCCAGCGGGTAATCCGCCATTCCGTCGCCCACTACCACGAGGTACTTCATTGCCTCACCCGTTGATGACCTTCTCCAGCGCCTCTATACTTGGCTCTATCTCAATGGGCTTCTCGTAACGATGGAAGATTATCTCCGGGTCTTTGAGCGCATGCCCTGTGGTCACGCAAACAATGCGCTCGCTTCTGTCTATTTCGCCTGCTTCCACAAGTTTCTTTAGCCCGGCGACGCTGGCAGCACTCGCGGGTTCAACGCCAACGCCAAGCTTGCGCGCCAGTAACTTCTGTGCTTCGATTATCTCCTCGTCAGTAACGCTCTCCGCAATTCCACGACTCTCCTTCAGGGCGAGAAGCGCCTTAGGCGCATTCACGGGTGCGCCTATTCTTATCGCCGTGGCGATTGTCTCAGGCTTGGGCTCAGGGGTGACGCTGCTTTCACCAGCTTTGAAAGCTCTGACGAGAGGTGAAGCTCCTTCAGCTTGAATACCAGTCATCACGGGCAGTTCATCTATAAGCCCAAGCTCATGGAACTCCTTGAAACCCTTCCATATCGCCGAGATGTTTCCGCAGTTGCCCACGGGTACGACTACTCGATCGGGAGCCTCGAAACCGAGCTGGTCGGCGATCTCAAAAGCTTCGCTCTTCTGCCCCTCTAAGCGCCACGGATTTATAGAGTTGAGCAGGTAGATATTGTGCTTTGCGCATATCTCACGTACCAGCTTGAGTGCGACGTCGAAATTGGCTTTAATTCCCACAACGATGGCGCCATGCAGCAGCGCCTGGGCGAGCTTTCCTATGGCGATTTTTCCCGCTGGAAGAAGTACAAGGCATTTAATGCCTGCCTTTGCTGCATAGGCTGCTAGCGATGCTGAGGTGTTGCCCGTGGAAGCGCAGCCAACCGCCGTTGCCCCAAGCTCCAGTGCCTTGGTAACGCCAACTGTCATCCCGCGGTCCTTAAATGAGCCCGTGGGATTGGCACCCTCGTTCTTTATATAAAGCTCCTTGACTCCAATCTCCTCAGCGATGGTATCGGCTCTGTACAGGGGGGTTCCACCCTCATTGAGACTAACCACCCTCGTGTAATCCTCCACAGGCATCAGCTCGCGGTACCGCCACAGGTTGAAAGCACGGCTTTCAATCTCAGCTTTTGTTACTGAAATCTCGCTCAGGTCGAAAACGACCTCGAGCAGCCCCGAGCAGCGAGGGCACTGGTATATGACCTCTCTGCGGTCGTAAACCTCTCCGCATGCGATGCATCTAAGATGGAACATCAGGACTTACCTCCTTGCGATACTGCATCAACATAAAAGACTGCCCTGTAGGTGTACATGAAACACGTTGCGATAGTATTGGTAATTATGAGGATGAGGATTAAAACCACCCCGAGCCCAAAGCTGGGCGCCGGGAGAGTGCCTGCCTCAAGTTCTGCGACGCTAAGCTCAGGGATAGTGCTGAGGGCATGGTAGAAGAACACCAGTGCCATGGGTATATAGAGCAGGAGCATGGTAAAGGCAGATAGCAGAAGAAAGCCCAGCACAGAGATGGCATGAGATTTAACAAAGTTAAAGCTGTTTTTGAAGGTCTTTATGGGGTCGAGTCCATCTATGGCAACGCCCACATCATAGAAGTTCAGCATTATGAGCACCGCGCCCAGCAGCAGAAAGCCAAGTAGTATAAAAATCAATGCAGAAGCAAGGGCGAAGTCCGGAGAGAACAGTGCCTTCGCAGCCAAGGCAAAGATTACTCCTATAATTATCAGCACAACAACACCCACAACGATGAGTATTAAGTAAATTATGCTTGCCAGCAGTAAGTAGATGTATCTCTTCTTCGCATTGCTCAGGAAACTGCTCACACTCACCTCGCTGCGAAGCGCCTCAGCAGCGGTTGCGAGTAATCCACCTGTAAAGAATGGAGTGAGGAGCCACAGTAGTAGGGAGTAGGCTACACTCACCGCGACCACGCCGGCGCTTGTGCCGGAGTAGAAAAGCTGGAGGAGCATCTGGGGCAGAGAGAGGATGGTGTAGATAAGCGCGGGAAGAAGCAGCGCATGCCTGGTAAGCGCCAGCTTCCACGCGGCAGGAAAAGAGCTCAATGCACCCATGAGTGATGGAATGGCAAAGGGAGTATATAATCTTTCCCTACTGCTCCTCTATAAGCTCAGACAGAGTGCCACTTGCAACCTCTGCTTTTCTTTCAGCGCTCTCAGGTTTTTGAGCACCCCTTTTGAGGTGTTCTCCACCCTTCACCCAGATTTTCTTAAGGGCGAAGATCAGCAGGGCAATCAGCAGAACTATGTTTGCAGAGAGAATAAAAATGAATACTTCCAGTGGGATTCCAACATTAGTAGAGGTCTGAGCAAGCCAGAGATTGAAATCTTCCAGGAGTGAAGCCATGAAAGAGTTTTAGCCTGATTGTGATATATACCTTATCCTTGATTATTCAGGCGTTAATCTTCATGCTATGCATCGGTGATAGAATGAGGATTAAAGTGCTGATGGAAAATAGTGTGTTGAACCCTATTAGAGCGTGCGGTGAGCATGGGCTGGCGCTCCTCATAGAAACGCAGGGGAAGCGCTTCCTTTTTGACACAGGGCAGAGCGAGAGGATTGTTGAGAATGCTCTTACGATGAGGGAGGAACTCAGAGACCTGGATGGGATAATAATCAGTCATGGGCACTATGACCATACCGGCGGGCTTAAAGCTGTTATTGAGGCTGCTGGAGGGGTGGACGTATACGCTCACCCCGACATCTTCACACCTAGATACGGAAAAGAGCCCTTCAACAGGTACATTGGCGTGCCCTTCAGGAGGGAAGACCTGGAAAGCATAGGCGCGAGATTCATACCCGTGGTTGAGCCGGTGGAAGTTGTTCCCGGGCTGTGGATAAGCGGAGAGGTTCCAAGGAGAACAGACTTTGAGGGTAGGGATAAAAATCTGTATGTGCTTGAGGGCGATGAGGAGAGAGTCGACCCCTTCAGGGATGACCTGAGCCTCTACGCGACTCTGGCTGAGGGGGTGCTGGTGATACTTGGATGTGCCCACGCAGGTGTGGTTAACATCATAGAGCACGCCAAGGAGGTAACAGGGAAGAAGGATGTTTATGGAATACTGGGTGGGACCCACCTCGGGTTAGCGGGTGAGGAGCAGAGGAGTAAAACCATAGAGTACTTCAAAAACCTCAATCTGAAATTTCTTGCACCAAACCACTGCACCGGCTTGGCAATTATTTCAGAACTCAGGGCGATGTACGGCGATAAAATGCACTTCGCATCGGTTGGGGCTGAGTTCGAGTTTGAGTGAGATATCTCCCTACGGCGTGAGATGAGGAATAGGCATGGAAGACTCTTCAAACAAAAGAATCGCCTTACTTATTGCCACAATGGGCTCTTTCCTCACACCTTTCATGGTTTCCTCTGTGAACATTGCCCTCCCATTAATTGCGGAAGAATTTGCAATGGACGCTGTGCTGCTTGGCTGGGTTGCCACCTCATTTCTCTTGGCCGCGGCTATGTTTCTTGTCCCTTTTGGGAGGATAGCAGACATACATGGAAGGAAGAGGATTTTTACCTGTGGAATCTTAATTTATACTTTTTCATCTTTTCTTTGTGCGATTTCGACCTCTTCAGCTCTGCTCATCTCTTTCCGAATTTTGCAGGGAATAGGGAGTGCGATGATATTTGGTACTGGGGTAGCGATTCTAACCTCAGTGTTTCCTGCCCAAGAAAGGGGTAAAGCCCTAGGAATAAATGTTGCTTCTGTCTACTTGGGACTTTCTCTTGGACCATTCTTTGGCGGATTTTTAGCGCAGCACTTTGGGTGGAGAAGCATTTTTCTTGTAAATGTGCCTTTAGGCTTGCTAATAGCTGCTCTTATTTTCTGGAAATTGAAGGGTGAGTGGGCTGAAGCGAAGGGAGAGAGCTTTGACTTTACGGGTTCTATAATCTACAGCTTAACGCTTATAGCGGTAATGTATGGTTTTTCTCTGTTGCCAGCAAGGGCAGGTGCATGGCTGATTTTAATAGGTGCCTTGGGGATTTTTGCTTTTGTTAAGTGGGAAACTAAGCAGGAGAGTCCTGTTCTGGATATAAATTTCTTCAGAAAAAATAAAGTATTCGCTTTCTCTAACTTAGCGGCGTTGATTAATTACAGCGCCACATTTGCTGTGAGCTTTCTTCTAAGCCTTTACCTGCAGTATATTAGATCACTCAGCCCGCAAAATGCAGGCTTGGTGCTGGTTTCTCAGCCCGTTGTTCAGGCAATTTTTTCACCCTTTGCTGGAAGGCTATCAGACAGGATTGAGCCACGAATAGTTGCTTCAATAGGAATGGCGTTTACATTTTTGGGACTTTTTCTTTTCACTTTTTTAAACGAAAGAACGCCTTTGGAGTTCATTTTGGCCAGCTTAATCCTTCTCGGTTTTGGCTTTGCCCTTTTCTCATCTCCGAATACAAATGCTGTTATGTCTTCAGTTGAAAATAGATTTTACGGGGTAGCCTCGGGAATACTCGGGACTATGAGACTTATTGGGCAGATGCTAAGCATGGGAATTGTTATGCTGATATTCGCATTATATATTGGAAGAGTGGAAATTACACCTGAATATTATCCTGCTTTTCTTAGGAGTGTGAAAATAGCATTCTTCATTTTCGCATTCCTTTGTTTTGGGGGTATATTTGCATCCCTTGCAAGAGGTAAGGTAAGGTGATTAAGCTGCTCGAAACCCTTATATATCCCCCGTTTTTATAATATCCTAAAGGAGGAATAGTATGGGACTGAAAGACCTTTTTACAAAGTTTCAGGGGAGCACTTCCAGAACTTATACTAACCTTGAAGATTATGTGGAGATTGAGATTCAGGAGGGTATGCCCGAGGAGAGAGGCAGCGCCGGGAAGTATGTTAAGGTGTGCAAGCTCGGTGGCTTTGCAGACGTAGACATCTCCGCAAGGGAGCTTAGCAATGGCAATGTGGTTATACTTGACATTAAACCCCTCGCCGAGAGGAGCATGAATGAACTAAAGCATGCGGTGGATGAGATAAAGGAAATAGTATCGAGCATGGGAGGGGATATCGCTGGGCTCAGTGAGTATCTGCTCATACTAACCCCGCCCTACATGAAGATAGAGAGGAGTACCGAAGCTCGAGCTACTGACTTCGAAGAAGCCATGGAACGGGTGAGGAAGAGGGTTGCAAAGTAATGTAAAGCTGTCTACGCCCTGCCCTGCGTGCGGTAACGAAAAAGCTACCCTTGAGTTCTTTCAGTTTAACATACCTTACTTTGGGGAGGTAATGGAAAGCGTTCTTCTGTGCAGGCGCTGCGGCTATCGCCACACCGATGTGATGGTGCTTGAGCAGAAGGAGCCAGCCAAGTACACCCTGGTTATTGACAGCGCCGAGGACATGTACATTCGAGTTATACGTTCGAGCAGCGCAACTATAGAAGTGCCGGAGCTTGGAATAGAGGTTACCCCTGGGAGCGAGGCTCAGGGCTTCGTTTCAAACGTGGAGGGCGTGCTTCTGCGTATGGAAGAAGCGGTGCGCACTGCCCAGAGGTGGGCGGAGAGCGAAGCCGCCAAAAAGCGTGCAAAGGAGCTTTTGAGGGAGATAGCTGAGATTAAGGCAGGGAAGAGGCGGGCTACGCTGATAATCTCTGATCCCACAGGCAACAGCGCCATAATATCAGAAAAAGCCAGGAAGGAGGCATTAGGTGAAGATAGCCCGGGCGAGTAAAGGCGAGAGGGAGGTCATAAGGCGGGGGGTGGAGAAGTACGGCGCAAGCTTGAAGGAGGTGCTTCATGGCAGGGAGCTTCTCGTTGCAAAAAATGGCAGACGCGTGGTGAGTGTCGCCTCCCGCAAAGTGCTTGAAACACTGAAAAGGATGAGGCGCGAGCCCTACAGCGCAGGGCTTGCGATAGGAGAAATAAAGAGGGGAGAGTTCAAGCTCGGCTTGGAAGGCGCTTACCTAATAGCAGGACGGGCAAAGAAGTATGTGAAGGTGAATGAAAAGGGGGAACAGTTAGTTTTATATGGGAGAGATGTCTTTATAAACTCGGTAGTTGAGCAGGGCGAGATAGAGAAAGGAGACCCCTGCTTTATACTCAATCTGCGCGGCGAGCCTCTCGCTCTAGGCAGAGTGCGCATGGGAAATATTTTTGTGGAAAACCTGCAGGACAGAGGCATGTATTTGAGGAAAGGAGAGTAGGGCTATGGTTCTGGAAAAGGGTGATTTTGTAAAGATAAATTATACGGGCAGGATAAAGGACGGCGAGGTATTTGACACCACCATTGAGGAGGTTGCCAAGGAGCACGGAATTTACGACCCCAGGGTTAGGTTCAAGGCTCAGGCTATTGTTATAGGTGCCGGGCACGTAATCCCCGGCCTGGACGAAGCCCTCGTTGGTATGGAAGTTGGAGAGAAGCGCGTGATCGAGGTTCCGCCTGAGAAGGGCTTCGGGTTGCGGGATCCCAGCAAGGTTAAGGTTGTGCCTCTGCGCGAGTTTAAGAAGCAGGGGTTGAAGCCATACCCCGGGATGCGCATAGAGGCAGAGGGCAAGGTAGGCAGGGTGCAGAGCGTCTCAGGCGGCCGCGTGCTGGTGGACTTCAACTCTGAGCTAGCCGGCAAGACGCTCGTTTATGAGGTGAATGTGGAGGAGAAGATAAACAAGCTGGAGGAGAAGATTCGCCTGCTGCTGGAGAGGCACTTCCCGTACGCTGACCCCAATGAGCACGAGATTCGCTGTGAGGACGGCAGGGCGATTATTACTCTGAGCGACGCTGTTAAGCTGCGAAGCGATGCCTTTATCGCCAAACATCTCGTTGCAAAGGAGATATTCGAATACCTGGACGGAATAAACGAAGTGGAGTTCCAGGAGATATTCAAGAAGCCGGAGGAGAAAAAAGAGGAGAAGGTTGAAGAGAAGAAGCAGGAGAAAAAGAAGGCAAAGCCGAAGAGGAGGAGAAGGAAGAAGTCGAGTTAGGGTTTATGCATTTTGCTTTAAACCTACCTTCTTCTTTTAAAATCCTATAGGATTATATAAGCCATCTGGAACTTTCTTTCGAGTTGCAACAAAACAACCACATTATTTTCTAAAACTACTCCAAGCACCAATATTTCAGAAATAAAATTGGCAATCTAGCCCTCAATACCATGCGCAATATTTAAATCTCAACGCAAACTAGGACAACCTACTGAAACCTCCTCAAAATATTGTAAAGCGTATCCCTCTGCGCCGCCGGACGCGAGATCTGCTTGATCAGCGCGACTATTCTCTCGGGAGGGAGGTAACGCGTTTCATAGCCCGTAGCCTTTACCACATTCTCCTCTATCATCGTACCCCCAAAGTCGTTGGCGCCGCTGCAGAGCGCAAGCTGCGCCATGCGTTCGCCCTGGGTAAGCCACGAAGCTTGGATGTTTCTGAAGCTTTCGCCCAGCACCAGCCTCGCTACAGCCACGACGGTGAGGTAGTCTATCCCCCCTGCCTCATACATGCGCTGCTTCGCTGCAAGTGCGGTGTTGCCCGGTTTAAAACTCCAGGGTATGAAGGCGGTGAAGCCATGCGTAGCCTCCTGCATCTCTCTCAGGCGCAGAAGATGCCTGGCGCGGTCTTCGTTGCTCTCTCCAAGACCGAAAACCATCGTTGCAGTCGTGGGAATGCCGAGCTCATGCGCAACCAGCATCACCTCGCGCCACTCCCGCCAGGAGATTTTATTGGGGCTCACTTCACGACGAATGCGGTCGCTGAGAATCTCCGCCCCGCCGCCGGGCATGCTCTGCAGTCCAGCTTCTTTTAACCGAGACAGTACCTCGCGTATGCTGAGCCCTTCAACCCTGGCAATGTGCACTATCTCGCTGGGCGAGAAGAAATGGCGCTGCACCTGCGGGAAGCGCTCCCTTACGCGTTGAAGCACCTCCTCGTAGTACTCGATGCTCAACTCCGGGTTGAGTCCGCCCTGGAGCAGCACCTGCGTGGCGCCCAGCTTTACAGCGCGGGCTATCTTCTCAAGAATCTCCTCTACGCTAAGAGTATAAGCCTCGCTGCTCCCAGGCGCGCGATAGAAGGCGCAGAACTTGCACGCGCTCACGCAAGCGTTGGTGTAGTTTATGTTTGTGTCGATGACGAATGTTACGAGGTCACCCACTTGGCGGCTACGAAGCTCGTCCGCAGCTAGGGTTATAAGCTTCAGCTCCCTAGACTCGAGAAGCAGGGTAACCTCCTTCAGGCTGAGCTTTTCTCCAGCCAGCGCCTTTTCCAGCGTCGCTATAACTTCGCTGTCAGCGCTTTCTAAAAGCTTCATCTCTCTCCTCCCACAAGTCTTATCTCCGGCGGCGAAGGTATTATCCCGTGCTTTGAAGCAAGCTCAAAGAACCTGCGAAGCCCGCGAAGGTTAGCTTCGCTCAGGCTGTAATCCAAGCAGCGAAGGTGCTCCTCCATTGCTTTAGAAGGGATGCCCAGCTGGGCAGCGAGCTGGGCAGCAAGCTCTGAAAAGTGCTCATAAGCGTAGCTCCTCGCTTCATTCAGCGTAAGCTTTAGCTTCTCCACCTCTTCCCTGCGGTGTGCAAAGCTCTTCCTCACCAGCCACAGCGCATAAACCATTGGCAGGCGCGTTAAAGCATGCCACTCCTCGCCCAGGTCGGCGATTACAAGCTCGCGCCTATGGTACCCCTCTACTATGGCATGATCGCCTATGAGAAGCGCAGCCTCAGCATGGCGAAGCATCTCCTCCAAGCGAGGGCTCTGGTTCTTTATGAGCCGGGCATTAATCCCACGCTCCCTTAGCAGGATTTCAAGCAGCGCCACGGAGCTTGCGCTTGTGCTTGTGGTTGCGATGCTCTTACCATCTAGCTCCTCGAGGCATGAGGCTTCTCTTGAAAACACCAGAATGCTGCCCGTTCCAGCAGGCGCGCTTATGGAGAATCCGTCAAGTATGAAAAACTCTCCTGGATGGAGGGCATATACTATCGACGACGTAGGTGCAGCGTCAACCTCACCGCGATGCAAAAGCTCGCCAAGCTCAGGCGGGTGTGCCCTGACAAGCTCCACCCCTGCGGAGTTAACAACGCCGCTACGAATCGCGTGGTATATGAAGTCGGTGTTCTTGAAATGGGTCTCTCCAAGGCGCAATTAATCCCACCTCTGGATTATCTCGTAATCTGTGGAGCGCTGCGCGGGTATGCGCTTCGCCTCGCGTATCAGCTTGATAAGCTCCTCTTTGGTCGCAAGCTGCGCCGTTTTTGCCCCTGCAGCATGGGCTACACGCTCCTCCACGACGGTGCCGTCTAAATCGTTGGCGCCGTAGTGCAGCGCCACCTGGGCAAGCTTCTTGCCCAGCATCACCCAGTATGCGCGGATGTTGCGGATGCTATCGCCCAGAAGCACCCTTGCCACGGCGATGGTGCGCAACACGTCTATGGCAGAGGTGCGCATCAGCTCGGGGTGAGAGCGCTTCAGCGGGGTGTTCTCCGGGTGGTAAACCAAAGGAATAAAGGACATAAACCCTCGCGTAGTCTTCTGAAGCTCCCGCAGCTTGAGCATGTGGTCTACGCGCTGGCGCAGGCTTTCCACGTGACCAAAGAGCATGGTTGCGTTGCTCTTTATCCCAAGCTCATGCGCACACCGCATCACCTCTAACCATTCCTTCGCAGAAGCCTTGTTGGGGCAGAGCTTTTTCCTCAGCTCCTCGTCAAGAATCTCAGCCCCACCGCCTGGCATACTCCTCAAGCCTGCCTCCTTAAGGCGAGAAAGCACCTCTCGCACACTCATCCCGAAATTCTTGGAGAAGAAGGCTATCTCTGTGGCGGTAAATGCCTTGAGATGGAGCTGGGGAAAGCGTCGCCTAATCTCGCGCAGCATTTCCTCGTAGTACTCGAAGGGTAGTTCAGGGTTGTGCGAGCCCACGATGTGAAGCTCGGTAGCGCCTTCGCGAGCCGCTTGCGAAGCTTTCTCCAGTACCTCCTCGATGCTCAGCGTGTAAGCCTCGTCACTTTCAGGCGTGCGGTAGAAGGCGCAGAAGTCGCACGCGCTTACGCAGGCGTTGGTGTAGTTTATCTGACGGTTAACCACAAAGGTTACAATATCGCCCACCTGGCGTCGGCGAAGCTCGTCGGCGAGGGTGCCTAAGAGGAAGAGGTTGTCGCTCTCTATGAGCGCATACCCATCTTGCCTCGAAAGCTCCTCTCCCGCGAGAGCCTTCTCAGCGATTTCGTAAGCCTCGCTGTCTCTGAGTTCGCGGAGCAGCCTCATCCTGTGCTGGAGAAAAACTTAACGGGCGCATTAAAACTTGCGGCTATCCTTCAGGTTGAGTGCAGCCACCTCAAAGAGAATCGCCCACAGCAGGTACTGAATCATGTAGAGCGCAGCTAGGGCATCGTCCACCTCTCTAACAGCGCGGTATATCCCGCCAATTACCGCCAGCACCGCTAACAGGTGCATAGCAAGGGTTACCCTCTCCTTCATTCTCCCACCGGGTTTACTTTCCCGCGGGAGGTATATAAAACTTCACTCTATCTTCTCACTCACCCCTGCCTCTGCGAATGTTGCCATTTCGTTGAGGATTCTAACCCCTGCTTCTACTAGGCAAATACCAAGCGCTGCACCTGTGCCTTCGCCAAGGCGAAGGTTGAGGTTGAGCAGCGGTTTAAGCCCGAGGTGTTCCAGCATCACCCTATGCCCAACTTCCTGGGATAGGTGGCTCGCAATCATGTACTGCTTAGCCAGAGGAGCAAGCTCACCAGCGATAAGCGCTCCTGCGGTGGCTATAAACCCGTCGATTACCACGGCTACGCGGTGCGCCGCTGCTGCTAAAGCCACGCCAGCTATACCAGCGATTTCATACCCACCAACCTTCGCAAGCACATCTATTGCATCGCTCGGGTCAGGGCGGTTAACTTCTAGGGCGCGCTTAATCACTTCCACCTTGCGCTTCCAGGCTTCGTCGTCTATACCCGTGCCCCTTCCTGTAACCTCCTCCACGGCTCGGCGGGTGATAGCTGCGCATATTGCCGCGCTGGGCGTGGTGTTGCCAATGCCCATATCTCCCACGCCTGCGATGTCCACGCCTCGCTTGAACTCCTTCTCAAAAACCTCTATTCCAGCCTCTATAGCTTCGACAGCCTGCTCCCGCGTCATCGCAGGTTCGCGTGCCATGTTGCGCGTGCCGTAGGCGACCTTCTTCTTCACCAGTCCCTCCTCAGCCTCTATGTCAGCGGCCACGCCCATGTCGACGACGACAACACGAGCGCCAGCGTGGCGGGCAAGCACATTTATCGCCGCACCCCCGCGCAGGAAGTTGTACACCATCTGAGGCGTAACCTCCTGCGGATATGCGCTTACGCCTTCCTCAACTACGCCGTGGTCGCCAGCCATGGTAAATATAACCTTATTCTCAATCTTTGGTCTGGGGGCGCGCTGTATACCAGCCATCTTTATGCTCAGCTCCTCAAGAATGCCCAGACTGCCCTGGGGTTTGGTGAGGTTGTCCTGCCTCTCCTTCGCAAGCTTCATTGCTTCCTCGTCAATGGGCTCAATCTTCTCTATTATCTCATCAAGCCTGCTCATAAGCTTAAACCTCACATGTTTTTTGCTTAGATTTTAATAATAGTACGATATTTAAGCATTTCCTAAAATTTTCTTGATTTGCAACGCAAGCTTTTTTGATAAAACTTCGCCATTCGAAGAAGAGAGGATGATGAGGAAAAGACTCAGTGAGTCCTCACAGCACTGTCCTTATATTAGAAAAGTTTATAGGAATAAGAATGTACCATAAGACGTAAGATATACCGTTTTGTATCAGACAGCAACCAATAGGGGTGCAGAAAGAAAATGCAGGCAGAGTACAACTTAGAATTTACAAAATTATTCGTTAAGCAATTTGAAAAATTAGATCGCGCAAATCAAAAAAGAGTTTATAAAAAAAATCTTGGAATTGAAGAAAGATCCATTCAGACACAGGGCACTTACAGGACCTTTCAAAGGTTGTCATAGGATGCATGTAGGTAAATACAGAGTCATATATTTGCCCAAAAAAGATATAAGAAAAGTATTCCTCATCGATGTGGACCTCAGATCGAGGGTTTACCAGAAGGATATTAGAAAAATTATAGAGCGAATTTCCGAACAAATTCTTTCTCAGAAATAGTCTCTCCCGCCTCCGCCTGCTCAATAGATTTCAGTATCCTCACAGCTGTTTTTACGTCTGAAAGAATCTCCAGTGTTTCTTTCATCGCCTCATACTCTTTCTTCGGGATTTCTATCAATTCTTCTTTTGCAGCCATGGTAACACCAACTATTTCTGAATTTCTGAGAACATACATCATATTTATTGTAGTACCTGAATTTTCCATGTACCTTAACGAAGAATACAGTTGTTGCATTTTCCATCACACCAGGTAGACCTAAAACTGCAAACCTTTACTACCATCTTCTTCCAGCAGTATCACCGTAAATGCACCGCCTAATTTTGCCTACCGTCCGCAAAGAAGCGAAAGGTTTAAGGGAGATTGAAAGCAGAAAGATAACGCTACTGTAATTTGGATAGGGTAGGAAAGGGAGAGATGGTAAATGCTTTAGTTAATATAACCTTCGTAGGCGATTATCTAAATAAACGACTAATACGATCGAAAACCTCCTTATAAATGTATATTCGCCCGGATTTGTTCAATAACAGTAGCCAGAGCAGCATTTTCCCGAAGACGTGCAGGGCTCACCTACTTGCTTTCCAGTACATTCGCATTCGCCTTGTGTACATGATTGACAGTTCCATACCTGTGAGGCACAGGTTCCCTGGGAGCAGTAGTATTCGTTCAGCCTTGTATCACTCACAGTAATCGCTAACAGACTGAAATGCATCCGTACACGTCCCAGGTTGATATGGATTATTTCCATTGTCGGTATCTGTACATGTGCAGTTTCCGGATGAAACGTCATAACATTGTCCATTATTCCAGCAACATGCGGAATTAGATTCGCATTCCTGCTGATCGGTTATCGCGGAACAAGACTGGCATTCCGAAGAGGATTTATCGTAGCATGCTCCATTAACCCAGCAGCAATTCGGGCTAGATTCGCAGGACGTTTTTGAGGTATAGCCCTGACATCCAAGAGGCTCACAATAATATCCACCTTTTCCATCTGGTTTGAGATTGTATCCATTTGGGCAACATTCTCTCACGCCGATTATCGTTTTTACATTCCTAACATTAGGTGATACCTCTGTTTCTGGACAAGTAAAAGAATCTAAAGGAAGATTCTCATAAAATCTCCAATCCGTAGAATAAGTTACTGATTCACCATAATTAATTTTCTGAGAAAAATCAACAGTATATTCAAATGGTACCCAATCGCCTAAATTTAGAAAACCACAACTTCCAACTGATGCGCCACCTTCTATACACTCGTAAGTTAAAGGTGGGATTATCATTTTTGCTGATTTTACATGAGTATTAAAAACATCGCATGCTTCTATATATCCCTTCACATAATCGATTTCGCAGTATCCGTTTTTTATATTACAAGTATATGTTACGCTTCCACCATTTTCGTAATAAGAATACCAATTCGTGCACTGTTGCGAGAAACCGAAGGGTAGTAAAATAAAGAATACGAAAAGGAATGATAATATTATTTTTTCTAATTTCATAAAATCACATTCAATAATTTTTCCATCAGTTTTTTCTCCTTACCTTTCATTCCGTATAAAATATTATCTCTTTTCCATAAAAATATATTCAGAGATTCGTTCCCCACAGCAACGGCGTAAAAACCTATTTTCGTTCCGTTTATATTGAAAGATTCCGTCTCGTCAGCGTAAGGAGATATACTCGAGATAAAATTACTCAGATAATTTTCCGCTTGGGAAGATGAGGAATATCTGCCTATATGAAGAATTATCGCCCCGTCATCGGTTTTATATGTAACCACAACCCCGCTTTCCGCGCCTGAAAACATGAGTTCGGTTGTGTTTGTGTAGCCGAGATAGGAGAGACCGGCAGGAAGAATGTTTGTCGGGAAAAGTTCTGTTAAATCTTCTTTCTGCTTTTGAAAGGAGAATATAAAAAAATAAGATAAAATTCCTATTAGCACAATTAGGAATAGAAGAATTTTCCAATTACTTTTGGATATATACATAATAAATTAAATAACTCTCATCTATTATAAATTTTTACAATTCATGCCAATTTTTTACTTTCCTTATCTTTTTTTCTTCCTTCATTTTTTTATAAAGCTTATCTCTACAATCCCAAAGTAACTTACCAATATATTCATGTTCTTCGCTAAGAGACTTAAAACGTTTTCTTTCACCAGTCTGTTCAATTTTGTTGTGAAGCATTTCATGAAGAATGCCATCAGCCAAATGATAAGGTCCGTAGTAAAAAACACTTTCTCTACCAATTAGTATTTCTCCGTCACCTCCAGCAAATATTTGTGTATTGTAAAGCTGTATCCTATTCACATATCTTGCAATATCCTCATATTCTTTCGGACAAGTTTCATTAATAATATCCAAAGCCTTCTTTATTTTTTCGAATGGATGCATTTGAGAAGTATTTTGTTTTTTCATCTCTCTTCTAAACTCAACGGACATGATTAACAATATATCACCATCTCCTATATCGAGACCGTGGTGGTATTCATCTACGTTTTCATCGATAAATTCCTTTATTTCTTCACGCGCCTCTGAGGCATTTGCGATATAGCTAATTCTATCTAAAAATAATGGTGCAAAATGTTCTGAATACATTATTCCATCTTTGAAAGTGTATGTTATAAAATTCTTCTTTACCAATTCCGCATCATCCTTTCCTACTTTTTCTGCCAATGCATCGTAGAATTCTTTTCTCAGCATTTCTTTCAATTTTATTTGTCTTTCCACTTCCGGTGTTAAATACGGATCTGTTCCCCTCTGAATTTCTTCCCAGTCGGAAACACCGTCTCCGTCGCTATCCATTCTTTTGAGTTTATATGTTTCGCGATCGAAAACGAATTCGTATGCATCTTTAAGTTTTTTATTCGTATAATCCTTAAAACCAGAGTCGAAATAATATGCTGCTCCGAAACCGGCCAATGCTGTTAGACCTGCAACTATACCGTAAAGTATTTTCTTCGTCTTACTCGATTCTGTTTCTCTCTCGCTCTTCTTTTCAGGTTCGGTAGATGGATATTCTGCTAATCTTTCTTGATGAACAAAACCACCATGTAGAATTGTATATGGGTCCGGTATTGGAATGCTTCCTTCTTCCTCGTATATAAATCTACTTCCTTCTTCTCCTAATTCTTTTGCAAGTTCTATTGCTTTTTTTAGCGTGGTGCTCACAATAACAATTTAACCACTTTAAATTTAAAAATGTAACGATTTGATATTAGGTGTGTCATCTGCAAGAGATTTCGCCTGTGCAGCATTTTTGCAAGACCATTTGCTGAAGCTACTGCAGGTGATAGGGGGAAGCTGCTCGGACTGCTGTGGCTGTGGTTTAAGCACCCCTTTGTTTCACCGTTCCGCCAGAAGACCGTCGAACAGCCGCTAAAACCTCAGAAAGGGATAAAAAGGGAAGAGTTGAGCATCGCTTTAGGGTCGCAGGGATTCAGAGAAGAATTATTCCCGCTGGAAGTGCTCCTCCGGCACAACCACTTGAGACAGCCCATAAACCAGAACTGGAGAAAATTGTTGAGGATGATTCCAAATACCTCTCTACTTTCATTGCCAGAGGAGATGTATAAAAAGATTGTAGAATTTAGAAAAACCATAAACTTGGATTTTGATGATGCCTATCAATATGGCGTGGCTAAGTATTTTGGACTCAAAATAGTCACTATGGATAGAGATTTTGAGAAAGTGAAAGACGTGGAAGTTGAGTTCTTACAGGATGTCGCCTAAAGCTGAGCTAGCATGCCTCAGCGTTAGCCAGACCTCTTACAGCTGTTTTTAATTAATAAATTTCCATTAATAATTTAGATGTGAAAAAACTTTGCGAACAATAAAATATGGAGTCACCTGTAATGCCTCCTCACTATAGAAAAGGTTTCTGGATGGAGCCAGGGAGGGAGTACCAGTGTGCCTCCTGCGGCGTGAAGTTTGGCACCAGCTATCCGCGCTTTATCCGCGATTGTCCCTCCTGCCACCACGAGTTTATCGCCTACGTTGAAGAGGACGAAGAGGAGATAGCCTGCCTCCACAGAATGGAGATGGTCACAAAGATAACCTGCCACTTCTGCAGGCTCCGCAGGCATGGGCTCTGCGACGGTGGCTAATTTCTTTGTCTTTGCTAAAGTTTTCTTGATTTGGCATGCGCGCCCTCGCTACAAGCTTTCTTGTGCTCGCTGAAATAGCTGCGAGGCAGCCCAGCGTGAGGCAGGCTGAGATCGCCAAGGAGCTGGGCATCAGTGCGCAGGCGGTGTCGGAGTGCGTTAAGTCGCTGATTAAAGCTAAGCTGGTGGAGAGCAGCGGGAAGGGGAGCTATACCCTCACACCCAAGGGCTATGAATATCTCTTCACCAACGCAAGGGAGCTTAGAGACCTGTCGAGTTTTATCCTGGAGGAGGTTGTCTCAGGGCTGCGCGTGTACACTGCAGTTGCTGCCGAGGATTTGGAGGCTGAGGAGGAGGTTTCCCTGTGGATGGAGCGCGGGCTACTCTATGCCGGCAAGCGCAGCGGCAGAGCGCAGGGAAAAACGCTGAGCGCAGCGCAGCGCGGCGAAGACGTCGCCGTGGTCGAGGTTCGCGAGCTTGTGGCTCCACCTCCCGGCATGGTTACGGTTGTGAAGGTGCCCAGGGTTGAGAAAGGTGGGAGCAGAACCGCTAACTTGGGCATGCTCCAGCATTTAGCAGAGGATGCAGAGTTTGTCGCAGCGCTGGGTGTAGAGGCAAAGGTTGCCCTTGAGAAGGCAGGCATAGGCTGCGATGCCTTTTTCGGCGCGCCTCATGCG
Source organism: Candidatus Pyrohabitans jungbluthii (assembly GCA_002010065.2). Taxonomy (GTDB): domain Archaea; phylum Hydrothermarchaeota; class Hydrothermarchaeia; order Hydrothermarchaeales; family BMS3B; genus Pyrohabitans; species Pyrohabitans jungbluthii. The sequence continues at coordinate 121,308 of MTMD02000014.1, forward strand.
TGCGTGGAGGCGGCGCTTCATGGCATGCCTGTGCTCGTGGCTGCGGTTGAGGATGAGCTTCACCTCCTGCTCAGAAAACTTGAAAGGGCAGGGCTGAGTTATCGCGTAATTGATGCAAGCGTAAGGAGGCAGGCGAATGAAGGTTGAGCTGGAGCTTCTTGACGTGGCAAGGGAGAATGTGGAGAAGCTGACGCGAGAGGTACATCGCTACGATATCGCAGATGGTGTAATCTACCTCATGTATGAGGATAAGGTGGAGATTTTCCCCCTGGACAGGCTACACCGAATGATGGTAATGAAGGGCGAGGAGGGCGAAGGGACATTATAGCTCCTGCTTTCCGTACCTCTCTTCCCTCCATGCATTGCCCCGCATGTGGTACCCCCTCGCCTCCCAGAACCCTGGCTTATTCTCAGCCATGAACTCTATGCCTACCACCCACTTTGCACTCTTCCAGAAGTAGAGCCTCGGAATCACTAGCCTCACAGGTGAGCCATGCTCAGGGGTTAGAGGTTTGCCGTTGAGCTTTACAGCGAGAAGCGCATCCTCAGCGAAGAACTCAGCAAGCGGGAGGTTGGTTGTGTACCCATCGGCAGAGTGAACCATAACATACTTCGCCTCAGGCAAAAGGTGCACAAGCTTCTTAATCTCGCGGGTGCTGACCCCTTCCCAGGTTAAGCCCAGCTTCGACCAGCCGGTAACGCAATGAGCGTCTAAATTAACCGTAACTCGCGGGAGGGACATGAGGTTAGCGTAACTCAGCTCCACCTCCTCCTTCACCAGCCCGAATATCCTGAGGCTCCACTTTGAGATGTCAATGTGGGGTATTCCGTCAAAATGAAGAATAGGCAGATGCTCAACCACTTTTTGCCCCGGTGGCAGCTTGGGTGAGGGCATACCTAAATCCCAAGCACGTCGAAGGTGGAGTAGACCCTGCCCCTCTCCGCTTTGGCCACGAAGCGCGCTGCCTTTATAGCGCCTTCCACGAAAGCCTGCCTTGAGTGGGCGCGGTGAATAAGCTCCACTCGCTCGCCCTCGCCGGCGAATATCACTATGTGCTCTCCCACCACGTCGCCCGCTCGAACCGCGTGGAAGCCTATCTCTTCATCGCTGCGCTCGCCTATTAAGCCTCGCCCTCTTGAATATCTGGCGCATTCCTCAAGCCTCTTTCCCTGGGCTTCTGCTATAAGCTCGCCAACGCGGAGCGCTGTGCCGGAGGGCGCATCCTTCTTGTGGCGATGGTGTATCTCTATAATCTCCACGTCGTAATCCTTAAGCACCCGCGCAATCTGTGCCGCGATTTTGAAAAACACATTGACGCCCGTAGCCATATTCGGCGAAATCACCGCGGCGATGCCATTTTCTTCCACAGCGCGGACAATTTCCTGCTTTTCCTCCTCTGCAAATCCGGTGGTGCCTATCACCAGGTTAACTCCCAGCGAGGCGGCAATCTTGGCTGTGCTCACGCACGCTTTGGCTGTGGTGAAGTCGATCAGCACCTCTGGCTTTGCTTCAATCAAAACCTCGCGCAGCTCATCGGCGGTGCTCAATGCTACGCCACACTTGCCCACGCCAATGAGCTCGCCCACGTCTTTACCTCTCTCCTCCTTCCCTGGCGCCTCTATAGCTGCGACCAGCTTCATATCATCCTGAGCAAGAACGCTCTTAACTATCCCGCTCCCCATTCTTCCAAGAGCTCCGGTTACAGCTACGCGTATCAAGGGCATCACCTAAATAATGCCCAGTTTGGCAACTACTTCGCGTATGCGCTCCCGCTTCTCCTGCGAGGTCTCGCACAGAGGTAAGCGGAAGCCTCCTGCTGGTAAGCCCGCGAGCGCCATCGCCTCCTTGATTGGTATCGGGTTTGTATCAATAAAGAGCACATCAAAGAGCTCACTCAGCTCGCGGTGCTCCTTCTCCATGGCAGCAAAGTCTCCCTTCAAGCCCAGCTCAACAAAGCGCTGCATTCGCCCAGGGATTAAATTGGAGGCAACTGAAATAACTCCCTTCGCGGCGTAGTCCCGCATTAAGGCGAGGGTATCACCGTCGTTGCCCGAGAGTATGAGAAAGTCCTCGCCGCAAAGCTCGCGAATCCTGCGCCAGACTTCGGGATTTCCGCTCGCTTCCTTAACACCTATAATATTCGAGTGCTCCTCCTTCAGCCTCGCCATGGTCTCGGGCGCTATCTCGCGAGCACTTCGCCCGGGGATGTTGTAAAGTATGTGCGGTATATCAACCCGCTCCGCTATCGCCGAGAAGTGGCGGAACAGCCCCTCCTGATTCGGCTTGTTGTAGTAGGGGCAAACTTGCAACGTAGCCGCGGCGCCCACATCGCTGGCATGCCTGCTGAGCTCAATCGCCTCCCAGGTGCAGTTTGAACCCGTGCCAGCAATAACAGCGCAGCACGCATGCTCAACAGTAGCTTCTATAACCTTATTGTGCTCCTCATGGCTGAGCACCGGCGATTCGCCGGTTGTGCCTACTGCGACGATACCAGCAACGCCACCCTCATTCTGCATCTCCACTAGGCGAGCGTAGGCATCTAAGTCAAGCTCAGGCTTAACGCCGGTGTCTTTAAAAGGTGTAACAATCGCCGTAAAGCAGCCCTGGAACATCTCACTCCCTTACCCGCTGCCTCTGCTTCAGTATGCGCGTGACGTAGCCGGCTATTCTATTTGCCAGCATCTTGCCCTGTAGGTCAAGCACGCGCTCCACAAACTCGCGGTTCTTCTTGAAATCAAGGGTGAGCGCGTCACCATAGCGGTCCACCAACTCCAGGGCGGTGCGCTTTATGTACTTCTGCCTGATTCTTCCCAAATTTTCACCTCCAAAAGGCATGTCAACTTATTTCTTCGCGAGATGGGTAACTCCGTCACCCTATCACTTCGTGACACGGGTAACCTCAGAAAATCTTAAATTTCATATGAGGTTAACTAAGGGGTGATATTCACAGAGGTGATATTTATACTTTACTTTGGAGGAGGAAGATGAACAGGAATCTTTTAATAGTAGTGGCTATAGCAGTTGCGGTGATTGGAATCTCTATTCTGGGCGCTTACCTGATTTCAAAACCAAGCGACGGGATAATCTCCGGTGACAAGGTTGCTGTTATAAGGATTGACGGAGTTATATCCATGGACTCGGGGGAGGGTGTGTTTTCCACCGAAGCGACAACGCCGGAGGAGTTCAAATCCCAGCTTGACCGCGCACTAAGCGACGGCTCTGTGAAGGCAATTCTCATAGAGATAAACTCTCCCGGGGGCAGCGTCGTTGCCAGCGAGGAGATTGCAGAGGCGATTAAAGAGGCAAAAGAGAAGAAGCCCGTCGTCGCCTGGCTAGGGGAGATCGCCACCTCGGGCGGGTACTACGTTGCCAGTGCGAGCAGCTATATAGTCGCAGATCCCGGCACCATCACCGGAAGCATAGGCGTAATTTCGGTGTTTCCGGAATATTCGAGGCTGCTGGAGAAGCTGGGGATAAACATGACTGTAATCAAGGCGGGGGAGTACAAGGACTTCTCCACCGGGTATCGCCCTCTCACCGAGGAAGAACGCAGGATGGTAGAGGAAATAATCTACGACTTCTATGAGCTTTTTATCGCTGAGGTGGCGCAGAACCGCAATCTCAGCGTTGAGCACGTGAAGCAGGTGGCGGAGGGCAGAATATACTCTGCAAGGCGAGCGAAGGAGTTAGGGTTGGTGGACGAGGTTGGCACCCGCAGGGTTGCGATTAAGAAGGCGGCTGAGCTGGCTGGCATAGAGGGCGAGCCCCATTTGGTGAGCTACGAGAGGAAGGCACTCTTCAGGGAGATTTTTGGCACCGGTATGGAGCGCCTTGGCTATGGGTTTGCAAAAGCACTGCTCGAGAGAGATGCCAATCCTGCGCTGAGGTAGTCAGATGCATGAGCTTTTTGTGCTCCTCAGCGATGATGTTATGGCGAGGGTACGGGATTACCTTAGGGATGATAGGGAGTTTTTGGAGGAGCTTTATTTAGTGTTGGCTCCTGAGCCTGTGCTGGAGATTGACGACGATGCCCTTGAGCTGCTCAGGGATAATCTCGCGCTTTGGAGGCGTGGATATGCGATTCCCCTCGCGGCGCTTGAAGAGGCGAAGCGTTTCGTCACGGGTAACGCCTCGCTTCGCAGCTTGCAACGCGGGTTTTTGGTGATGCTGAGCAGTGAGGAGCTTGAGGCAGAGCCGGACGCTAACTACGCCTTTGCCAAGGAGTTCTGCAGTTCTGTGAAAGGGGAGAAGGTTCTGGATGTGGCGAGCGGTTTTGGCTGGGTGCCGGTGCTCCTCAGCGAGAGGGCGCATGTCTATGCGCTGGACAGCGCCTACAAAAACCCCATAATCTACGAGGAGGATAGGATATACATCGATGGCACAACGATAGAGCTTTTCCCTGGCTTTCCGGAGGGTCAGGCGTTTATTCGCGCAAACCGCGAGAAATTCACCTGCTACGCCGACTTTGCAAGGCTCTTCTGGGAGAAGCACGGCGCTAAGCTTGAGAACATAACACTGCTCCAGGGAGACGCCTCTAACTTAAGCAGTGTGCGCAGCCTGGGCGGTGATTCACCATTGACGCTTACCGAAGCCTTCGACAGCGTAACAATCTTCTTCGGGCTAAACCACATAGGCAAAGCGTGGCGGCGCGTGCTCAGCGAGGCTTCGCGTGTTCTCCGCAGGCATGGCAAGCTTCACGTGGCGATTTACCGCGAGTACCTTGCGAAATTCCCGCTCAAGGGCGCGTACAACTGGGCAGAGCAGCTTGGGATTGAGATTATACCGCTGGAGGAGCTTCTGAAGGAAGCTGAGGCGCTTGATTTAAAGGCGAAGGTTAAGAGGCACTCTGGGGAGAAGCTCTACCACATGGTGGAGATGGAGAAGAGGGAGTAGCTCGGCTACGGCTCAATCTTGGTGCCGAGCAGCTCCAGAAACTTCGCCAGCCATTCAGGATGCGCGGGCCACGCGGGAGCGGTGACGATGTTTTTATCCACATGAGCTTTGTCCACTGGCACGTCTACCCACTTAGCCCCTGCGGCCTTCACCTCGGGCGAGACCGCAGGGTAGGCTGTGCACGCTACGCCTTCAATAACCCCTGCCGCAGCAAGTACCTGTGCTCCGTGGCAGATTGCAGCGATGGGTTTACCAGCCTGAGCGAAGTGGCGCACAATCTCTAGCACGCGCTCGTTGAGGCGGATGTACTCGGGCGCACGCCCACCAGGGATTACCAGAGCGTCATACTCCTCTGGGTTAATTTCATCGAAGGTGGCGTTAAGTGCAAAGTTGTGCCCCGGCTTCTCGCTGTAGGTCTGGTCGCCCTCAAAGTCGTGTACAGCGGTGCGAACCTTCTCCCCAGCCTTCTTGTCGGGACACACCGCGTGCACCTCGTGTCCAACCATCTGTAGCGCTTGGAACGGCACCATGGCTTCGTAGTCCTCCACATAGTCCCCCACAAGCATCAATATCTTCTTGGCACCCATATCTACACCTCCCTAAGCTCACGAAAATTCAAACATTACTACATTTGCAGGCATGACATAAGAATGTATTTGCCTCTAGGCTTGTAGCAATAAAATTTAAAGAAAGGTGCTACAGCTGCTCCTTAATCCTGTGGAGAAGCTCCGCTGGCGTTTTTACCGGGTACTCCAGCTTTTCCAGAATCTCCTCCGCCTTTCTGTCTTTTATCACAAGCCCACGAAGTCTCTCTATTAGCTGCTCCTTCTCTACGGGGAAATCCAGCCCCTTTATGCGCGCCAGCACGTGCACCGCCCAGTCGATGCCAAGAACCTCAGCTTCACGCTGTGCAAGCCTCACCTCTTCGCCCAGGCGCCCCTCCTTCTTCAGCTTCCTGTAGGCGAGCTTGGCTAGGCCGCCGGCGATGTGCTCATCTGCGCTCTCCACCTCCTGCGCAAGGTATGCCCTAACTTTCTCCTCGTCCGCCGTAGCTATGTTTCGCGCCGTCTGCTCAGTTATGCCGAGCTCTCTGGCAATCTCCGCATAGCTCTTCATCGCCTCATTTCTGAGCACCACCACGTATGCCGCCTCCGCCAGGGATGGAAGCCAGGTGAGGTTGCGGTACTCCACCAGCTTCTTCAGCCCGCCAAGAAGGGAGATGCTCTCGGCAAACACCTGCTCTGCCATCGTATCAATGCTAGTAGCTACGGGTTTTGAAATAACCTCCATTTCCACCACCTCCCTTCACTTCTTTATGTACTCCTCAAGGGGAGCGATTATGTCTATGACCCCGAGGTCGGAGATATCAAACACCCAGGTGCGAGAGTCATGCGGAGCCAGGCGGCATCCGTCTATGCGCAGTGTGCGCAGCACACTCCCAAGAGGCAAGTGGTAGAGCGAGACATCCCACCTGGTCTCTATTATCTTCTTATCCAGCACTATGGTGCCGTCGACGATGTGCGCCACAGCCAAGCCGCCGGCTGCCTCTGCGCTCTCGCTCGCCTGCGCAGAGCGCTTCTGAGATACTAAAAGAGCGGTCTGGTGCCATTTTTTGAGGAAATTGAAAAACTGCCTTACAATCTGCCTTGCCGCGACCTCCTTGTGCTCATATAAACCTGTGATGCTGTCTATAATTACGTTTGTAATCTTCTTTTCCTTAATTGCGTACGCCATGGTATCGAGCAGCGCCCTGGGGTTCTCCCTCAGTTCCTCGTTATCCGAGGCGTCTATCACCACAATGTTCTTCTCCACTGTAGCGAAGTCAGCGCCCAGCGCCTCGCTCTTCTGCTTCAGCGCCGTGTATAGAAAATTCGCTGGACTTTCCACTGTAACATAAAGCACCCTGTAGCCCGCGCTTGCTTGAGCTACTGCGAACTGCTCGGCTAGAATGCTCTTGCCGGTGTCGGGTATTCCGGTGATGTTCATCACCGCAAGGTATGGTATTCCCCCGAGAGGCTTGCGCTCATAGCCCTGCTCACCCTTCTCAATCTTGTAAAACAGCTCATCCAGCTTTGTGCCAGTGGGTATGCCGAACAGCTTCGGCGCTTTACCCTCAAGCTCCGCCAAGGTATAGTACTCCCCCACCATACATTATGATTAAAGTAACCTAACGTGAAAAAATAATGGAATGGCTTATAGTATGCTAAGGCAAAAACTTTGCGCAATCAGCGCAAAAGGAAAATGCTCAGAAGGTGGTTAGCTCACCCTTAATGAACATATCCGTAATTTTGGTTATATTTGCAAGATTTTCATCCACTATACCTGAGATGTCGCTCTCAATTGCGCTGAGGCTAACACCATCCTCGAGGATGAGCTGCACGCTTGCTGCCTTTGGCTGGTCTATGGGTTTGCCTATCTGCGAGAGGAGGCGCACATATACCTCCTTAACTCCTGAAACCTCGCGGGTAATCTGCTCCGCTATCCTGGGCGCGAGCAGGTTGTAGATTTTGCCTACGTGGTTTACAGGATTCTTGCCTGCCGCCGCCTCCATACTCATGTGGCGGTTAGGTGTAATTAGCCCGTTAACCCTGTTCCCCCTGCCCACGCTGCCGTCGTCACCCATCTCAGTGGAGGTGCCTGTTACAGTCAAGTAGACTGTCTTCCTCTCATAGTCATCGCCTGTGTTTAGGAAGACCTCCACCTCGCGCTCGGTTATCTTCGAGGCGAGCTTCTCTACCTCCTCCTTTATCTGCTGCACCACGCTTATGTAGTGGTCTAGGTCGGGGACGTGCTTTGCCACCATAGCCATTGAAATCGTCAGAGCTATGCGGTCACCCTCGCGGAGACCCATCACCTTTATATCCTCCCCGCTCTCTGGGAACCTCTTCTTAAATTCATCGCTGTTCAGGTAGCGCTCTGTCTGGTAGCACAGCCTTTCAACGTCGCTGAGAGGTGCGAAGCCCACACCAAAAGAGGTGTCATTTGCAAGGGGCACCTGCTGAGAGCGCTTAAAAACATCCACCAGGTCTACGCTACCCTGACCAATGCGGGAATCTATAATAACGTCGCTTTCCACGTCGAGGTTTCTTACGGCGCCGGTAAGATACTCCTTAGCAGCCTTAATGGCGATTTTGTGTACAGGCACAACCTTCTCATCTACGATGGTGGTCGCTCTTCCCGAGAGCAGGATGTATATCGGCTTTATTACCTTTCCACCTCCGAACCTCACATCAGCCTGGCCGCCAACAAGCTCCACCTGGTCTGTGTTGTGGTGCATAACATAGCCAAACTCCTCGATATACTCCCTGCACAGTGCCCTGCTCACGGCGTCGGCGATGCCGTCGGCCAGGCTATCTGGATGACCTATACCCTTCCTCTCCACAAGCTCAACCCGCTGCTCTTCCACGGGGGTGCGTACAACCTGCTCAACAAAGATATTCCGCGGCATAACAATCCTCCTTAAAAGGGATATCCCGGGTAGAATAAATATTTTACCAAGGGAAAAGGAATTGTGGTTGAGCGGGTTAGGTATTGATTTGGTTTTTATTTTGCCTTGTAATTGTATGTGTACACATCACTTCATCGAAAACCTGCGCTGCGGTTCAATTGTGAGCACAACCTTGCCATCTTTAAACACGCGCACTATGCCGCCGCTCTGGCTCACGGTGATGCCTATGCTCCGCGTTTTTGCTGTCGTCGCTGCCACTGCAGCGTGCCTCGAGCCTAAACCGCGGGGTATGTCAACGCTGCTGGTGTCAACGTTGAGGTAAACCCCAGCGGACTCTATAATCCCCTCGCTGCTTATAACAAACACCCCATCCAGCTGAGCAAGCTCCTTGATGGTCTCCTTTATCTCTGGGTTGAGCACTGAGCGCTCTCCCACGAGATGTCCTTCGAAGGGGTTGAGGATGAGCTGCCTTGAGTTTGCCAGTATCTTCTTCGAGTCGCCTATCAGGAAGGCGGTGCCTATCATCCTGCCCTCTCTTCCTTCTTTACCTATCTCAAGGGCGATGTTCAGCACCGCCTCAAACACCTCAGGCTTGACCTCTATGTCGCGGAGGAAGTGGTAAAGCGCCAAGTCGAGGGCTTCTGCTTTTACCTCGTAGTAGAAGATGGAGTTTGCCTCTGTGTTCAGCGTCGAACCCACTGCTACAACCACATCCTTATCGTGGATAATTCCCTTCTCAATCCCGCGCACAATCGCATCTTCAATCATCTCCGCCACGGAGCTTTTCCTTGTCAGGAGCTTGAGCACGTGCACCTCAGGCAAGCTGCGCTTCACCTCCTTGTCCACAAATTCAACTTCAAGGGTGCTTTCCGTTGCTTCTTTAAGCATATTCTGAAACAGTTCCTCTGAGGCTGTGGCGAAGATTACTGGCAAGCGCAGCCTTGCCTTTTTAAACTCTTCAAAGCTGTCCCCAGTCTCAGTTACAACTACTATTGCAGAAGCTTCAAGCTTTTTGGCTATATCAATGGCGCTGTTGATAATTACCTCTACATGCTTCATTAATTAAGAATTCCAGGCCGCACAATATAAAGCTTAGGTAAGCACCTCTCCCAGCTTCTCCGCAAGCAGAAGCACGTCGTCTCTGCTCATGCTGAGCACATCCAGCTTTTTAAGCTCAACGCAGAAACCATGCTCAAGAAAGCGGTCATAATTTGGACAGGTGGTAATGAGGCTCTTTCCAAGGTCTGTTATTAATCCACAAGAGCGCGCTCTTCTGGCAACCTCCTTCGGCTCAGGGTGCAGCACGCCTACACATACCCCTCGCCTCTCAGTGTGAACAACATTGGGTAGCCTAGCCTTGAGAAGTGAAGCAAACCCCGTCAATCGTTCTACTACGCTCGGAGCAATTTTGAGCTCTTCCACAAGCCCAGCGGCGAGAACACCGCTGAGGCGGCAAGCTTTAATTACCTTTGCCGCTCGCCTCAAAAACTCTTCATCGTTGGTTGAGATAAAACCGCCTGCGGTGAGATTGGCGATTTTCGGGTCTCCGGTGGAGCAGATAATTACATCGGCATTCTCGCCCTTCGCGAGTTTTTTATCCCCTATGGCTGAGGAGGCGTCCTCGATTAGGAGAACCCCATACTCCTGGCAAATCCGGTGAATCCCGCGCAAATTCTGCTCAGCGATGTAGCCAGCGAAGGAGGTTATAATTAGAGCCTCAGGCTTCTCGCGCTCAAGCGCCTCCTCAAGTACCTCAAGGCGAATCACCCCCAGCTCGGTTTCAACCTCGCACACCTCTTTACCCAGAAGCTGGGCATACGCCTTAAAGCCCCTCCATCCCCCCTGGTCGGGAAGCATCACTTTGTTTTCCACGGCGCTTAACGCAGCCAGCGCGGCGCAGCTTCCACTCGCCACCAGCTTGGCGAATTCGTGGCGGGTGAGCTTCGCTATAGCCTCACTTGCCTTCTCCACCATTTCGGCGCTAGATTCAACGTCCAGGGACATAGCCGCCTGGGATATCGCCAGCTTCGCCGCCTCGGAGGGCCTCCTGTGGGGAAACATAGCTAAGAGTCCACCGGAAAATATTAAAAACTTGTCTTTGAAGTTGGAGGTATGTCGGGCAAGCTATACCTCGTGGGAATAGGACCTGGAAGCCTGGAGCATGCAACGCCTCGAGCGATTGAGGCAATTAAAGAGAGCGATGTAGTGGTCGGCTACAAAAGCTACCTGAAGCTTGTGGAAGACCTGCTCTCGGGCAAAGAAGTGGTATCCTCGGGGATGCGCAAGGAGGTGGAGCGGGCTAAGCTGGGGGTGGAGCTTGCGCTTCAGGGGAAGAAGGTGGCAGTGGTGAGCAGCGGGGACCCTGGTGTTTATGCAATGGCAAGTGTTGTGCTGGAATACCTCGCCGAAAATTCAGCCAAGCTGGAGGTAGAGATCATCCCCGGCATAACTTCTGCCAATGCCTCCGCCGCGCTGCTGGGCTCGCCCCTGGGTAACGACTTCGCAGTAATAAGCCTCAGCGATCTCCTTGTGCCATGGGAGGAGATAGAGCGCCGCATTGAGTTAGCTGCTAAGGGCGACTTTGTTATTGTGCTGTACAATCCGAGAAGTTCCAGGAGAAACTGGCAGCTTGACAAGGCGAGAGAGATTGTGCTCAGGTATCGCGAGCCAGAAACGCCAGTTGGCATTGTAAAGAACGCCTACCGCGAGGGTTGCACCGTCGAAGTTACCACCCTGGGTGAGATGGATACAGAGCAGGCGGACATGCTCACCACCGTCATAATAGGCAACTCCCAGAGCTTTGTTTACGATGGCAAAATCATCACCCCCCGCGGGTATAAGAGGAAGTACTCTCTGAGGGGGTAGCATGCTCTGGGTGCTCGCAGGGACAAGCGACGCAGGCGAAATCATCTCAAGGCTCTCTAAAGAGGGTTTTGAGGTTGTTGCCAGCGCTACCACGCAGTATGGAGCAGAGCTTGCGAAGCGTGCTGGTGCAGGCGAGGTTGTGGTTGGGCAGCTTAGCTTTGAGGAGATGCTACGCCTTATCAAAGACAGGCACATTCGCGTTGTTATCGATGCCACCCACCCCTTCGCCGCTGAGGCGAGCGAGAATGCGATGAGGGCGGCAAAGGTTGCGGGAGTGGAATACATCAGGTACGAAAGGGAGAGGCTTAGCCTAGCCGGCGAGAACATACGCGAGGTTGAAAGCTTTGAGGAGGCTGCAAAAGCGGCGTCGGAGCTTGGTGGTGTTGTCTTCTATACCGCCGGGATAAAGAATCTCCCCACCTTCCTTAAGCACTGCACATCCCGTGTTGTTGTTAGGGCGCTTCCCTTCCCGGAGGTAATAGCTCGCATAATTGGGCTGGGGGTTAGCCCAGAGGATATAATCGCTATGCATCCCCGCTTTGACAAAGAGCTGAACAAGGCGCTGCTTAAAGCGTACAAAGCAGAGGTGCTGGTAACCAAGGAGAGCGGCAGGGAGGGGGGTGTAGTGGAAAAGTTAGCCGCAGCCCGCGAGGTAGGCATCCCCGCGATAGTTGTGCGCCGCCCAAGGTTAGCGTACCCGAAGGTGTGTGAGAGCGTGGAGGCGGTTGTGCAGGAGATTAAAAAACTATCTTTAACGTAGTTATTCTTTAACCAGAGGGCATGCGTTTCACTGCACTTGCGGTTCTGCTTCTCCTCCTCGGCGCCGCTCACGCTCAGAGCAGTGTGGTGTTTGAGAAGAGCTTGAGCAAGAGCGTCGTAGCTGTGGGAGAGCCTGTAACAGTGGTGCTCACTGTCAGCAACAACGGCAAGGAAGCCATAACCGACCTGAAGCTCAAAGATAGCGTTTCTCTGCCAGGATTCAGCTACAACTACCTTGAGTACCTCAGCTACCTCGCCCCAGGGGAAAAGCGCAGCTTCACCTATACCATAGTCCCCACTCAGGAGGGCAACTTCACCCTGCCGAGTGCTGAGCTTGAGTTCAGCGTGGGCGGGAAGAAGGTTACCCTTCGCTCAGATGAGGTTGAGCTCCACGTTGTTGCGGTAGCGCCGCCACCAAGCGGGAGCACTCAAAACTTTACGGGAGATGTAGCCAATAAGAGCGCCGAGACCAGGCTTTACCCAGAGCCCAAGAAGGGGCTTACTGTGAAGCAGGCTCTGAAGTTCTCGCTTATAGGCTTTCTGGGTTTGCTCCCCTTTGCTTACCTCGCCTTTAAGCGCTTTGGAAAGCGCGGGAGGGAGATAGCCAAGATATACCAGGAGAAGAAGATAGAGGCTCCAAAGCGTGATGTTTTCAAAGAGGCGAAGGAGGTGTTCTACGGGGGAAAGAAAAAGGAAGCTTTCATTATGATCTCTGAGGAGCTAAAGCAGATTTTCAACCGCAGGTATTCCCCTGACAGGAAGCTCACCCTGCGCGAGTACCTGGCGCTCCTCGAGAAGGATGAGGTGGACGAAGAAGTTAAAAGCCTCGCCCGAGATACGGTTAAGCTTTGCGAACTTGTGGAGTTTGCCAACTATGAAGCCTCACCTGAGGAGTTCCACCTCGCGCTTAAGGGGCTGAGCAAGGTTAAAACCAAACTGGAGAAGGCGCAGAGATGAAGGCTCCTTATCTTGGCAGGCTGCGCCTGCGCTGGTGCATGCAGTGCAACCTTCCTCTGCTCACTAAGAGATGCGCTATCTGCGGCGACCCTGGGGAGAGCGTGGCTATTACCCCTCCGGGAGATGTAAGACCAGCTTTTGCTCGCGATGTAGAGATTATAAACCGCGCCGCTGAGAAGCAGTTCGGTACTCGTTTGCTCTCTGAAGACAGCTTGGTGGTGCTTAACCGCGCCCCTGGCGAGGACGTGCTGGACGAGATAATTGCCGACGGAGCTGTGCTCGGAGCGCTGCGCTACGATTTTGAGAAAGGCTATGTGCTCATGCCTTCGCCTGCAGGAGCGCAGAGGCTGGTTAAGGGCGGGAAAGGCTACGTCGAGGTTGCCCCGGACGTGGAGCCTTTCCTGGCGAAAGGGGCGAGTGTTCTTTTGCCGGGAGTGGTGGACTTCGACCCGGAAATAAGGCGCGGAGACGAGGTTATTGTAACCTGCAGGGGCAGAGCCATAGCCGTGGGAAAGGCTAAGATGAACGCAGAAGATGCGGCTTCGCGAACAAAGGGCATGTTCGTCAAGGTTCGCAGGTACAGCGGCGAGGCGAAAGATGAGCTTCCTGGCGGGAGAAGCTGGGACGACGCTGTAAGGGCAAACCAGCAGGTTATCGAGAGCTATGAACGCGAAGCGGTGAGGTTTATAAGGGAAATCGCGGAGAAAAGCCGCAAACCGGTAATAGTGGCCTTCAGCGGGGGTAAGGACAGCCTGGCAACGCTTCTCCTGGTGAAGAAAGCCCTGGGCGAGGCTACCGCTCTGGTTGTAGATACGGGTGTTGAGTTTCCTGAAACCATTAGGTTTGCTGAGGAAGCTGCGAGAGCGATAGGTGCGGAGCTTCTCGTGGCGAGGGCTGGCGATAGATTCTGGAGGGGCGTTGAGTACTTTGGCTTTCCGGGCAGGGACTACAGGTGGTGCTGCAAGGTGGTGAAGCTTGGTCCCACAGCAAAGGTTATCAAGGAGCACTTCCCCCAGGGGTGCTTGGCTTTCATAGGTCAGCGCCGCTATGAGAGCGAGGCAAGAGCGGCCTCTCGAAGGGTGTGGCGCAACCCCTGGCTGAGAAGCCAGCTTGCAGCCTCGCCGATACAGGAGTGGACAGCGCTGCACGTGTGGCTCTTCCTCCTCAAGGAGGGTGTTGCCTTTAATCCGCTCTACCAGGAGGGAAACTACCGCCTGGGATGCTGGCTCTGCCCTGGCTCTGAGATGGCGGAGATAGCCATGCTCAGGCAGAGCCACCCCGAGCTATGGGAGAAGCTCCGCGATTTGCTTGCAAAGCAGGGCTTCGGCGAGGCAGAGTTTTTGCATGGGCTGTGGCGGTGGCGGACTTTACCTAGGGGGCAGGAGCAGCTCGCAAGAAAAGCCGGGCTCAGGGTAAGAAGAAGGAGGGCGAGGTTTGTGTATACGCTTGAGAGAGGCGAGGAGCTTCTCGCTAGGACACGCTTCAGCGCAGCCTTTGAAGACATAGCCAGCTTTGCCAGGGCGCTGGGGATTAAAACTGAGAGCAACGACTTTATAGAGGTAGAGGGGATAAGGTTCTATCGTGATGGTGTTGCTGTGGCTGTGGCAGGAGATAGAGCCACGCTGCAGGAGAAGGTAAGGAGGATGCAGGGCGTCATAGAGAGGGCAGAGCACTGCCTCGCTTGCGGTGTGTGCGTAGCCCAGTGTCGCTACAATGCGATTGAAATTAAGGAGAAGGCGAAGATAACTGAGCGCTGCTCTGCCTGCGGGGCATGCCACGAGAGATGCCCGCTTGTGAGGTACCTTGTAGCTAAGGCTGAGGTTGTGTTTGAGGATGCGCAGGATTGAAGTCTACCCCAGCGAGGGCAGCAACTCTCTCGAGAAGTGGTACAGGATAAAGAACCCTCTCCGCGTGGTATTCAACTTTATTGTAATATACACCTGCCGCTTTGTGCCTTCGCTGGCGCTTAAGCGCGTGCTTTTGAGGCTAACTGGAATGAAGGTGGGGAAGAATGTCTCCATTGGCCTGGGTGCGATGTTCGACATATTTTTCCCTGAGCTCATTGAGATTGGGGACAACTCAATAATAGGCTATAATGCAACGTTGCTCGCGCATGAGTTTCTCGTCAATGAGTGGCGCAGGGGCAAGGTGAAGGTGGGAAAAAACGTTATGATCGGCGCCAACAGTTTAGTGCTGCCTGGCGTGGAGATTGGCGACGGCGCTACCGTGGCGGCGTGCTCCCTTGTTAATAGGGACATTCCCCCAGGCGCTTTTGTGGGAGGCGTGCCCGCGAGAGTGCTGAGAGGCGAGAGCGATGAAACGCTATGATGCGCTTGTGCTCGCGGTTGCAGTAATCAACATTGCAGGCACAGCCTTTGGCTTTTACTACTACCGCAATATGTTCGCGCTTTTTCCTGCGAAGCTCTGGATTTTTATACCAGATTCGCCCCTCGCCACGCTCTTCTTCGCTTTCTCCCTCTTCCTCATCTACCTTAAAAAGCGCGTCGACGCATTCTACCTCGTGGCGATGGCGCAGAGCATGAAGTATGGCTTCTGGACAATGTTTGTCATTCTCTACTTCAGCGACTACTTCCTCGCCCCCTACCATCGATACTACTATTACCTCATGTTTGTGCTGCACTTTGGGATGCTGATTCAGCCGGCGCTTATACTGCATAAGGTCAGAATCACCAGGCGGGAGCTCGCTATAGCCACCGCGTGGCTGGCGCTCAACGACTATTTCGACTACCTTCGCAACACCAATCCGCTGGTTATCTATGCCTTTCCTGCAAACAAGCTGGTGCTAACAGGTGTGGTCACCTTCCTCGCCGGTATGGCGATTCTGGCTGTGCTCTATATTCTGGCGCGGAGGAAGGAGGTGTTCGCTTCCTTCTGGGCGAGGATTGAGGGTGGGGGCTGCAGCCCCTCTTCATTTATGCGGTAGTCGTCTTCCTAGGCTCTGCTCTGGAATCCCCGGAATAAGCCAGGTAGATTGCCGGCAGCGCTACCGCAAGGTAGGCGAGGTGCACTATTACGCGGAGCCACTCGGCTTTGACGGTGTACCCGAAGAGCACCGCAAGCACGCTCCCCACCAAGCCCTTGTGGTGAAGCAGCGAGCCCTTCTCTATGCCTAGGTCGTAGGCGGGCTCACCCAGCCAGCCGAGCTCAATACCCTCTTCTTCAGCATACTCAATGAGCTCGTGCACCCCATAGCCAGCGAGCCCGCCTGCAATGAGTATCAGCATGATGCTGGAGTAGTAGAAGAACCTCTTTATGGGGAAGCTCATTCCAAGAGAGAAAATTCCATAGGCTAGGAGAAGGGCAACCGCAGTGCCAACTATGGCTCCTATACCAGTGCCTGTGAAATCTCTGGCTGCGAAGGGCGTTAAGAAGAGCACCGTCTCAATGACCTCCCGTACCACGAATATAAAGGAAGCAAGAGCAACTGCGAGATGGCTCCTGCTGGATGCCACCTTTTTCTCTACCTCTCTCTTAATCTCCCTGCCCTTGGTTGCCATCCAGTATACCATGTAGGTTAGAACAGCCACAGCAGTGAGGGAGGCTATGCCCTCAAAGAGCTCCTTCTTGCCCTCACCGAGACCGCCGTAAATGAGGGCAACCGCAAGAGCTATGGCTGCGCCTGCCAATAGCGCTCCCACAGCGCCATACACAGCACTCTTTACGTACTCCTCTCTTCCGGTTCTCTTGAGGTACATAACGAGTATCATAACCAGCAGCAGTGCCTCAAAAGCTTCCCTGAAGGTTATTACAAACTGTCCCAGCATTTTCCATCACCTCAATTAGGCATACCTAATTTTAGGTTTATATGTAGGTTTCCCTAATTCTGTTAGGTTTTCTGATTTTTTCCGCTCTCCTTCAGAATCGTGTACCCATAGGTTTCGCAGCGATACCTATCACCGCATCCCCTGCATTTTTCCATAGAAGGCTCTTTCTCCAGCCCAGCCAGGCACCTTCTCAGTGAAGATAGGCTGTGTCTGTGGATTCTGACTATCGGTATTCCCATGTCATCTGCTATCTCCGTAGCCTTCTTAGCCATATTCGTGGAAACCATGCTGGTAAGCACCAGTATCAGATCGGCATTCTTGAGCTTATATTCCAGGTTTCCCCTCCATCTGCTAAAAATTTCCACGTCTATGCCAGATTCTGCAAATATCTCCCTGTAATGCTCTTTCATCCTCTGCATACCACCAATAAGAACTGCTTTCATACAATCACCATGTAATATTTTATTTTTTAGGTTAATAAATATATTTTCCAAAAATAATTAGGTTCTGACTTTTCTAACAAAATTTTTTATACATTCGAGGGTTTCTATGCTTATGATGTGTTCTATTCGGTGGGCATCCTTTCTTGCAACTTCGGGCGGGACCTCCATTATCTCTAGGAGCTTCACTATCGCTTCGTGTCTGTCTTTGATATTCCTGGCTATTTTCTCCCCCTCCTCGGTTAAAGATATATAGGCACGCTTTTCGTAAATCAACAGTCCCATTTTGCTCAGCTTGTGCACCATCTCCGTAACTGATGGTGGTTTCACATTTAGGGCGAGTGCTATATCTTTTATCCTGACATAACCTTTATCTCTTTTTATCTCATAAATAATCCTCAGATAATCCTCTGCCCTTCTGCTGAGCCTCATGCACACACCAATTTAGGTTAACCTAATTAGGAATTCCTAAATTAGGAATTCCTAAATTAGGTGTTTAAATATTTTTGCCTAAATTCTTCCCCAAATTTTATAACCCAAGCTGGGCAGGAATACTCATGGGTAAAAGGATTGCCTTTTTCATGGACTATGATAAGTACGGTCGCGAAGAGGCGCCGGCGATACTCCAGTTCATTCAGACGCTGCGCAATTATGGTCACGACGTTGATTTCATGACCTCTGAGAGGGAGCTTCTGGAGAGGCTTCCTCAGGGTTATGACGTGGTGGCACTCTCTGCATTCAGCAGCTTGGAGTTGAGAGACATACTTAAAACGGCGATAAGGGTTAAGCAGGCGGATTCTCGCGTGGTTAACGTACTCGGCGGGCACGGCGTTGTTGAGAACGCTTCAAAGCTAATCCTCGCCACGGGCATAGATGCAGTTGTGGAAGGCGAGGCAGAGAACACCTTTCCTTTGATGCTTAAGCACCTGGAGAAAGCTAAGCAGAGTATGAGCTTACCTCCGCGTCATGCCTCCTTATCCCTGCGTGCGGAAAAGCTTGCCTACCTAGATGAAGAGGCGGTTGAGCTTCTCAGAAAAAACGAGTTCAGGAGCCCTGTTACTGAGGAGAAGGCAGAAGAGATTCTTGGTGAGCATTTTACGAGGAGGATAAACTACCGCGGGAAGGAGCTTGAGATAGAGGTTCCCATCACAGGGGTTTATGTAAAAACCCGTGAGGGCAAGGTGTTCTACTCGGGCTCAGCCCACGATGAGGAGGTCATAGATAGAGCGTACAGAAGGAACGAGGAGCGTCTCGGCAATGCTATATCCAAGCGTGAGTTTTCTCGTTTCATCCACGCCCACCCCACAAGGCAGGAGCTGGAGGAGAACTTCACAGGCTACCCCTGGGATATCGTCGAAGCGAAAGGGTGGCGTGCCTTAAGCCTGTACCTGCAGCGGGGGTGCAACTGGGGCAGGTGCGAGTACTGCAGCATAACCACGCCAGCGGGGCGAAGCATAAGCGTGGAGAAAGTGGTGGCGCTTCTCAAAGAAGCAACGGAGCATGGCATAGCTCAGGTAACCTTTGACGACGACCAGTTTGTGCAGAATGAGCGCTGGGTGGCTGAGCTGTGCAGGGGTATTCTGAGGGAGGAGCTCAACCGCAAGCTTAGGTTCGGGGCAATGCTGCGCGTCGACGCCGTGAGAGACCTCTCCCTGCTCAGGCTGATGAAGCAAGCTGGCTTTGCAAAGGTTCAGGTAGGTTTGGAGAGCCTTGTGCCGGAGAAGATTGCGTACTTCAGAAAAACCCTGCCCGGGAGGGAGGAGGAGTACATCCAGAAAGCCTTCGCTTTAATCAATGCATGCATGCGTGCTGGTTTAGATGTTGGAATCTTTGTGATAACCACAAGACCCAAGCAGAGAGAAGCCCTGGAGGAGGTGGCACGCGAAATTGAAGCCCTGCTCCAGCTTCTTCTCTCGCTCTACCGCACGCATCGCAGACTCCCCACAATAAGCTTCAACGACATGCTCATGGCATATCCTGGAGCGCCGCTGCTGAGGAAGGAGAAGTATAAGCGCATGCTTGTTCCAGTGGCGATCGCAAACGGCGAGCTTCTGACGCTGGAGGTGCCCTACATTTTCGAGCTAAAGAGCATGCAGCTTGCAAATTACCTGGCTATTCTAAGGGAGATGGCAAAGCGTAGAGGTATGCCCCCGGAGCAGTTAAACGAAACCCTGGAGCATTTTGAGGACCTCATCGCTGCGCTAAAGGTGGCGGCGGAGCACTTGGGAAGCGAGGTCTCAGCCTGCCTCGAATACCTCTCAGGCTTAAGTGAAGGCGAAAGGAGGGAGCTGGCACAGCTTTTGAATCTGGATTCGCCCAACCTTGAAAAAGCCTTGCTCAGCGGTGCTGTGTCAATAGCCGAGCTAAAGCGCGCGGTTGAGCGCACAGGCGAGGAAAATCTCAGCATACTGTGCGAACGCCTCCCGACCAAGCTAAAAGAGGCAAGCACGAAGCTTGAGGAAAGGTGCAGGGAAATGGAGCACCTTCTCTATGCTCTGGAGAGTGAGGTTTACATGATTGTGAAGACCCACCTCAGCAGGGTTAGAGCAGAGCTTCGCAGCCTTGAGCAGAGAGGCGAGGCATTTCATGAAAGTGTGCACAGAATAAGAGAGGAATCTCAGGAGCTTCTCAACAAATACTACCCCTACTACCTTGCAAGAACCTCGCTTCAGAACCTGCTTGCGTGGCTTGAGGAGTACGAGAGGGTTACCCCTCCCTCTCAGAGGGGTTGAGTTCATGAATTCCCATCTTCTCTAACTCGCGCTTTATCAGCTCCACGGGAATGCTGCCCACGAAGCGCAGCCTGCCGTTTATTGTCACCATGGTTGTGGGGCCACTCTTCTCCAGTTGTTCTTTCACCTCGGGGTACTTCTCAACGTCGTCGCTCATTATGTCAACCCAGCTAACCTTAATCCTGCCCTTGCCGTACTTCTTGTCCATGAAGTTCTGAAGCACCTCCGCGTCCAAATCTATGCTCTCTGGCAGGTCGCACAGCCCGTCTTCTTCGCAGTTGTAGGGTATTAGAGTGCCGAAGATGATAATCTCAGCCTGCGTAGCCTGCTCTTCCTCTTCCAGCTCTCCCGCAAAGGCTTTGCGGTAGTCTATCTTCCATACCCCTTGCTCCCTCGCCTCAAAAGTGGGGCAGCTTCTCTCCTTCCACTTGTGTATTACCCACTTCTGGTTGAACTCATCAAACTCAGCGCCGAAGCAGGGTCTCCTCGTATGAATGCAAAGCTCCTCTTGCTCAGGGTCGTGATACTTGCACTCTCCAAGCATAACAATCTCCTCGTGTCTGCGAACAGGTTAACGATTTTATCCAAATTGGTAGTGGTGGTGTGTGCATGGGCGCAGCAGCGCTATCTCGGAGGTATATACTCTATATAGCTTATTTACATTATTTGGAAAAAACATAAATATCTCTCCCATGAGTTAATAGTAACCCACAGAGGCGAGGCAATACATGCGTATTCTCGTAGCAATCGATGGTTCCCGAGATTCGCGAAAGGCTCTGCGTTTTGCTTTGAAGCTCGCGAAGGATAGTGGTTACTCTATCTCCCTACTTCACGTTGTGCCAAAGCTTCCAACCACGAAGGAAGAAGTAATACGCCTGATAAAGGAGGAGATAGGCTCCCCCGAGGAGGCTGGCAAGCGATACCTTGAGGAGGCAAAGAAAATCGCAGAAGAGGAAGGTGTGCAAGTGCAGGAGGTTATTCTAAAAGAGGGCAATCCTGTGGAGGAGATTCTTAAGGCAGAGAAGGGCTATGATTTAGTGGTGGTTGGTTCTCGGGGTATGGGCAGGGTGGACAGACTTCTCCTGGGCAGTGTTTCCTCCAAGCTGGTGGTTGCCTCTTCAAAGCCGGTGCTGGTGGTGAGGTAGGCATGGGCGTAACCGCTAACCCTGTGACGATAACTTGGGTTGTTGGCATTGGTTTAGCGGCGCTTATTGCAAGTGCTCTCTTGCTGAACGAGCGCACCCGTGAGTGGAGTGATAACAAAATCTTCTTCACATCCATGATAACGAGCCTATCTCTTGTACTGCTGTTTCTAAAACTCACAGGGAGGATTTAGAGCTTGGACGTAATACTAACACCCTTCCTCATTGCAGCCCTGCTTGCCGGGCTTTACATGGCCTGGAACATAGGAGCGAACGATGTCGCCAACGCTATGGGCACCAGTGTTGGCTCTCGCGCAATAACCTACAGGCAGGCGATACTCATTGCCGCGATCTTTGAGTTCGGTGGCGCCGTGGTTTTCGGGAAGCATGTCACGGAGACGATACGCAAGGGCATTGTCGACCCGAAGTACTTCACCTCACCGGAGGTGCTTGCGTTTGGAGCCTTCGCAGCTCTTGTCGCTGCCGGGATATGGCTCACCATCGCAACATGGGCGAGGCTTCCTGTCTCTACGACGCACAGCATCGTCGGAGCCATGGCGGGTTTTGGCATCGCGGCCCAGGGTTTAGGCGTGGTGAACTGGGGCAAGATGAGCAAAATCGTTGCAAGCTGGATCGTATCGCCGATTGTAGGTGCCCTTGTGGCCTTCATTCTCTTCACAGGCATGCGCCACTTCCTGCTTAAGAAGGTGGACGACAGGCAGCGGGTGGAGAGGATTTTCGGGAAGTTTCAGATAATGACTGCTTGCTTTGTGGCATTCGCCCATGGAAGCAACGACGTCGCCAATGCCGTAGGCCCCCTTGCAGCAGCGCTCACCTTCTCTCAGGGAACAGCCGTAGAGGTGGCTGCAAAGCTTCCTGTACCCAAGTGGCTTCTCGCTTTTGGTGGCTTTGGTATAGTTCTGGGTCTTGCAACCTGGGGGTATCGCGTAATGGGTACAATAGGCGAGAGGGTTACGCAGATTACGCCAACCCGCGGCTTTACCGCAGAATTCAGCGCCGCAAGCGTTGTGCTGGCGAATTCGCAGATAGGCATGCCCATATCTACGACACATACGCTTGTGGGCTGCGTTATAGGCGTAGGTTTAGCTCGTGGAATAAAGGCATTAAATTTAAAAATAATCAGGGATATAATTTTATCCTGGTTAGCAACAGTACCTTTCGCTGCCCTTGTGGCGGCGATTACATTTAAGGTGTTGATGTACCTGAGGTGACCCAGTTGAGGAGTGTTCTTGGAATGTTTGCACCGTCGCCCTTTGAACCCCTGGAGGAGCATGTGAAGATAGTCAGACAGTGTTCTGACCTGTTTCGCGAGATGGTGGTTGCCTACCTTGACAAGGATTTCGAGAGGTCTGACAAGATAGCACTTCGTATATCTGAGCTGGAGCATGAGGCTGACAAGATAAAGAACCACATTCGGGAGCACCTCCCTAGGAGCATATTTATGCCTGTTGACAGGGGGGACTTTCTCAATTACTTGCGGGAGCAGGACCAGGTCGCTGACCGCCTTGAGGAGGTAGCGCTAACAATGAGCCTGCGCAGGACAGAGATTCCGGAAGAGCTCCGCGATGATTTTTTGGACATGGCGAAGAAGGTGTGCGACGTCGTTGATCTCGTACCTTTAGCGGTTAGAAGCATGATTGAACTTCTTGAGTCGACGTTCCGGAAGAAGGACAGCAAGGTAAACCTGTACATTAGCCTGCTCAATGAAAAAGAGCAGCTCACTGACGACTTGGATTTGAAGATAAGGAAGCGCATCTTCGACATTGAGGACAAGCTAACCCATGGCGAACTATTCCACCTGATGCGCGTGGTCAAGCTCTTGGCTCGTGTCGCTGACCATGCTGAGAACTGCGGCGACCGCATGCGCGTGATGGTGGCCAGACTGTAGGTGATGGAAATGATGGAGCCAAAAACCGAGATAATAATGGTGGGACACATTCTGGAGAAGAACATAATCTTCGAGGTATACGAGAGGATAAAGGATTTTGGTGTGGACGTGAAGCACTGCGAAATCTCATTCACTACCCTTAAGGAGGGCATAGAGCAGCGCAAACCCTCGACGATGCGGTGCTACCTCGTTGGTCCAAAGGAGGAGCGGGAAAAGGCGATTGAAGAGATTAAGAAGATAGCAGAGAAGTACGACTGTGGCATAGAGACCATAGATTATGAGGAGATGTGGAGGAGGCGATAGCTAACACCGCTTAAGGGCACGCTCCACCACATCGCCGCGAGGCGAAGTCTCGGCAAATACTATCCCCTCGAAGGTGTAGATTTTTGTTTCTTCATCAAGCCAGCAGTCGGGCATAAGCCCGGCTTTCATGCAGGTGTGGCTGAGGAACTCTTCGCTTGTCCAGCCCTCGTCTACGGGTACCTGGGGCAGGAGTAAACCACGGGCTAAGCCTTTCTCTACAATCAACCCATGCTTTCCTACCTTTACCTTTTCCGGGTATTCTCTGGGCGAGCTAACTTTCAGCAGTTTGGGTTTGGTAAGCACGCTCACCTCTATGGTGCAGTGCTCAAGCTCCCTGAGGCTAACGGGATAGAACCTCGGGTCCTGCGTCGCCGCCGCTATCGCCGCCTTTATTGTCGCCTCCACAAGGGGGTAGATTGGCTCAGGGTAGCCTATGCATCCGCGCAACTCGTGCGTGGGGTAGGTCTCCAGGGTGACGAAGACGCCCGCCTTTTCTTTCAATTTTTCGGGCGCATCTTCTGGTGGCGAAAGCTCTCGTTTCTCCCGCAGGTAGACCTCAATGGTACGCCTCGCAAGCCTTACAAGGTACTTCCCCTCTTCCAGTGTGTACATGCTTATTAATTCTTCTCCGGAGTTTATCAATTTAGTGTTCAGAAGGTGAGCAGCTTGTCACTCCACTTCACTATATCGTACAAATCCTTCATCGTTGAAATCGGACACAGCTCGCTTTCCTCACTGCCCCTGAGCTTCAAGCATGTGCCGCACGCAAATATCTCTCCACCATTTTCCAGAAAGCTGCGCATCTGCTCCGTAACCTTGAACTTCTCTGTGTCGAAGGACTCACACTCTACGCCCTTGCCGAGGAGAAACACCTTAACCTCGTCTCCCGCATTAAGCGCAAAGTTTCCAAAGCGGAAGGCATTCCACACAGTCTCAGAGTCGTTGGAGTATATCACAATGCCAACCTTCATCTTCCTACCTCCTGAGAATTTTATTATATCATGATATATTAATATTTTTCGTTTACTTCGGGTAAATTATGCGACCCTTCTCAAAACTCGCTACCACAGCATGTACTTCTTGAGTAGCATCGCATCCTCACCGTCACTGTAGTATCCCTTGAGGATGCCCTTCTCCACGTAGCCAAGCCTCTTGTAGAATTTCACCGCTCTGGTGTTGGATACGCGCACCTCTAACCAGAGTTCCACCACTCCCTTCTTTCTGAGTTCCTCCTCCACCGCCAGCATCAAAGCCTTGCCAATGCCTCTGCACCTGTGCCTTGGGTCAACGGCTATAGCTATGATGTGTCCCTTTGCGTCCACCTTTCTGGCAATAACATAGCCAACAACTTGGCTGTCCTCCTCAGCCACCAGGAAGGTGTCGCCATAAAGCTCGTACAGGTTGATTAGGAAGATGGGGTGGTACGGGTCTTTAAAGCTCTGAGCCTCGATTTCATACACTTTCTGCAAGTCGCTGGGCCGAAACTTTCTGATTAGCAGCATATCAAAAGCACCCGCACTCATTGAAAAGCAACCCCGTTAATATTATCTGAGAGTTACATATTATCTTTTCCCAGAGGAGCACAGCAGAATGTCTAATCAGGGATGATTGAATGACACAGAGATTTGAAATCCTGGCAGAATTTTTAAAGAAGAATTATGGAAATGCTGCCAAGATTGTAGAAGTGGGTGTGGGTAGCGAGAGGCATGTGCTGAATGAGCTGAAGGCGAGTATAAAGGGCGAGGTTGTGGGCGTGGACATCAAAGGAGGGGAAGGCGTGGTAAAAGATGATGTGCTTTCACCCAATCTGGAGATATATCAGGGCGCTGATCTGATTTACGCCATTCGCCCGCCTCCCGAGCTTTACCCCACGTTAATATCGCTGGCGGCAAAGGTAAACGCCGACCTAATAATCCGCCCCCTGAGCACAGACCCTCCGCCTCAGGGTATGAAGCTGGTGAACTATCGCGGAGAATTTTTCTACGTTACCCAGAAGCGAAAGCTTCTGTTGTGACGAAGTTATCCGTTTCGTGCTAAGCACGATAGGGTGACGAAGTTACCTTAGCTTCGCTCCACACTCGCTGCAGAATTTGAAGAATGGCTCATTTTTGGCACCGCACCTTCTGCAGGTTATCGGGCGAACAAGCTCAAAGGCGTCGCACTCTCGAGCACGCATATCCCGTGACAGGGCGCAGAACATGCTCAGCTCTGCACCATTGAAGTTCCACTTTACTATTAAATTGGAGCAGAAGATGCACTTGCTTGTGACCTGGGCTATGTCGCGGAGGTTTGTCATTACTTCTCCTTCTTCTGGAGATTTTTAAGTACTTTTTCCACATACTCTGCAACCGCCTCTTCTACGCGTGGCTTAAAGTACTCCAGCCTCTCCTTCGCTTCTTTGGATATCTCTGGCGCGCTGTGTGTGAACACCACGCGGGGGTCACGCTCTGGCTCAAGCGCTTTGCTACCTTGGAGCACATCAACGTCGCTGAAGGTTCCCAGAAGCTCTCTCCCCGCGTGCCTCACCTCTTCCTCCACTTTTCTGCCGTGGCGGGTGCCGAACATGGAGAAGAGGGGGAACTTTGTTATCCCGTTCGCACCCGCGAGGAGCGCAACGCCTATGTTGGGGAGCTGGTCCACCCAGGTGCCTGAGATTATCTTCACCTCAGGGAAGCTTATTCTCACCGCTGCTATCACCCCTGCCTGGTACAGCGAGGCTGGCGGGGGAGAGTTTTCATAGCGCGTGCCCCTGTGGGGGTTGAGGGAGTAGATGGTAACCCTGTCCAACTTCAGCTCCTGAATTAGCTCAAGAAGCGTGTAGGTGTCGGCTACGCTCTCCCCCAGACCCAGGATTATCGTAATCCCTGTTGCATAGCCCATCTCCTTCGCTGTAATAAGCATGCGCTTTATTGGAGCTAGAGGTTTGCCAGGCACAATCTCGCTGCGAAGCTTCTTGCTCACGCATTCCACGCTTCCAGTTACACCTTCCACCGCTCTGCCGAGCTGCTCAAGCTCTTCGCCGCTGAGCACACCCACATTGAGCCACACCTTAGACTGCGCTGCATAGGCTACCATCTCCGCAAGAAGGCGCAACTCTTCTAATGTATAAGCGCCGTACCCTCCTGAGAGGAACTCCACCTCCCAGCCGAGCCTGCGCATAAGCTCCGCCTCAGCGAGGATTCGCCAGGGTGCGCGCTTCGCCTTTTCAGCCTCCCTCAGCCTTTCTTTCTGCTTCGCCATGTAGCAGAAGGCACAGCTTGCGACGGAGCACCACCAGGAGAGGAAGATTGCCCTCTCCAGGGTGACGTAGCTGCCGTGGTGTTTTAGCGTTAGCGCATTCGCCTCTGCCAGCGCCTCGAGTAAGTGCTCAGAATCGCTGAAAAGCTGGGAGACCTCTTTCGGGGTGAGCATACATAAGCAGGTGAGGCTATCCAGTAAAAAGCTGTTTGTTCATCTCCAGCCATCCAGTCATAAAGATATAAATATCCAAAAATATTATAAAAGTGTCTACACCGTAATATTCATAAGGCGATAAAAATGAAAGTAATTGAAAATCTTGAAGTAAGAAATTATAGAGGTATTAAAAATATTTCCTTCAAATCAAATTCTGTAAATATATTGGTTGGAAGAAATAACACAGGAAAATCGGCATTATTAGAATCAATAGCATTTATATTGTCATTTAACAAAAAATTTAAGGATTCAATAGGAAATGACCTATTGGATTATATAACCGAAAAATATGAGGAATCGTATTTGGTGAATATAAATGGCAAAACTGCAGAAATTAAAGCAGAGATTAAAGATAAAGAGTACACTATTTCCATTGAATATTATTCTGATGGTCTGCCACAGGATGAAAGACTGAATTATATAATAGAGTATTTTGAAAATTTAATAAATAGGTGGTATCGCAATTACATTGAAAAGGAGGAAAGATATACTGAGAATATCACCAATGACGTAATTAATACTTTTTTTAATGAACTAAAAAATATAAATTTAAAATTAAAACAATCAGATCTAAAAATTTTGGAAAACAATATCAAGAATAGATTATTAAGAAAAAAAATTTTTAGAACTATGGATAGATATATAGAATCTGAAATACAAACTGAGTTAGATAAAGTTAAATCGCAAACGCAAAAAGATATCTACAATTTGCCAAAATTGATTATCACTGCTTATGAAAATTCACAAATAGTAGGATTGTATATACTTTTTGCAGAATCATTAGATTTAATAGAAAAATTTGAAAATATTAGGTCAAAAAAAGTAATTACGCTATTTTCATTCCTATCCAAATATAAATATTTTGAAATAGATGATGAATATGAAATAATTCCATTTAAAGGTGATTTAAAGCATATTCCTCTACTTTTTGATTTTGAAAGGGTTACATATGATATAGAAGATTTACATGATTCTGTGGTAGAAACAGGAAAAATTAGGCGTGCAGTAGATTTACTCAAAGAGAGAGATATTATTGATGATATTAGAAAAACTGAGAGAGGTCTTATGGTATTTCCGAAACAATATGATGAGCCATTGCCTCTATCTTCAATGGGTGATGGTTTCTTAGCGTTGCTTAAAATCATATTTTTAATTGCTATAGCTGAGAGAGGAGTAATTTTAATAGAAGAACCAGAAGTGTCTCTTCACCCGGGATATTTAGATATAATTGCTGAAGAAATTGTATTAAATTCTGATAAAGTACAATTTTTTATATCTACCCACAGCTTTGATTTAATTCAGGCTATTTTAGAAAAGGCTGAAAAATATAAAAAGCTGGATGAAATAAATATAGTAAGACTCCATTATAGAGAAGCTGCAAATCAGATTTATCCTGAAGTCTTGGATGGGGAGATGGCTAAGGAAGAAATTGATGAGATAGGAACAGATCTGAGGCAAACATAATATTTAAGAGGGGGAAATATTAATGAAGATATTCGTATTAGAGGGTCCTAATGACGTAGTTTTTATAGAATCGATTTTAAATCATCACTTTAAAAAAACAAATATACCAAAAGCCTCTAATAATAAAATAAATTTACGAAAAAGTATAAAAACGCTGATGAGTAAACTTAGAGACTCTAAAGAGTATAATTATCTTAAAAACGAATTTGGAATAATTATTTACGGTGACAACGGTAAGGATAACGTAATCTCAAAAGTTATACCCAGATTATGTTATGATTTAATAGGAAAAAATCCTCCAAAACAAATTGAATTTCTTGTAGTCTTAGATGAGGATGGCGAACCACTTAGTAATATAATGGTCAGAATTAAAGAGGAGATTATTAATAGGAATATGCCAGATTCGGAAGTATTAGATATAAATAGTAGTAACATCAAAGTTCAATTCAATTCTGATGACAGTTATTGGATTTATATTCGAGTGTGTTTAATTCCTCATAGTTTGGAATATCAGATTATACATAAAGCAATTGAAACAAAAATATCATTAAGCAAAAGACAACAAAGAAAACTACTAAACAGCAAAGAAGATGAGGCATTAAGAGAAATTGCAAATTTACTGGATGTTTCAAAGGAAGAATTGTTCCGACTTAGTGTTTTTGATGGTTGGTTTCTTGGTAGCGAATGGTACGACGGGATAATTCAGAAAATCGGAAATTTTATTAGTTAACTTACGATTATTTCTTTTTTTATGTTGTTTTAAGCTAATTATTATGACTGGAAGATCATCTCCAGCCGGTGATAATAAAAACAGGATTCATTGCCTTCATCATTGTAACGCCCTCGCGCACCTTCTCGGCTCTTGCAAAGCTGGCAAGCACCACCTCCTGCTCAAAGTTCGCTGCCTCGAGGGCAGCGCACGCTTTATGGAGCGTCTCCAGGGTTATCGCAGTTATCACCACTCGGCCCCCAGGATGCAGCTTTTTTGCTATTGCTTCGATTATCTCCTCCATCCTGCCCCCGCTTCCGCCTATAAACACCCTGTGTGGCGCCTCGAGGTTGCGCAGTGCCTCGGGAGCCTCGCCCTCAACTACGCGCGCCTCCCCGTCACCAGGCACCGCATTGCTGGCAACCACGCCGAACTTCGCCAGGTTTCGCCTCAGAAGCTCCAACGCTTCCCCACGCTTCTCCACAGCGTAAACCCTCGCCCCGAGCAGAGCCGCCTCAACGGTAACGCTACCCGTGCCCGCGCCTATGTCGTAGAGCACGTCACCGCGACAAAGCCTGAGCTTCGCCAAAGCTAAGCTGCGCACCTCCTCCTTGGTCATGGGCACATTGCCGCGCTCGAATGCTTCGTCGGGTATTCCCGGCACTGTACGCTTCATTCCCACACCACCATTATGCTGTTCCCGCCAAAGCTTTCCTTTGAGACCTCCTCAAGCGTCGCCACGACGACACGTTCCTCTGGTAAGCTCAAGCTTTCGCACACGGCGCAGCGACGGTTTCCCCAGCGGGCGAGTAGCGCTTTCGCAACCTCTTGGGGCAGGTTTTTTGCATCGCACAATATAACAATCTTCTCCTCTTTGCGAAGCTCCTTCAAGGCATCGTCGCGCCCATGTAAGCTTATAACCCTCGCCCCGTTCCACGGCTCCTTAATCTTGGCAAAGCAGAGCTGCACTGAGCTTATCCCTGGGATCACCTCAAGCATATCCTCGGGGAACCTCTTCTTGAGAAACCGGAGGATGCTGAACAGTGTGGCGTCGCCAGAGGTAAGTACCGCGACGTCTTTGCGAGAATGCTTCTCAATAAACTCCACCACCTCTTCCAGGTTGCGGCTTATCACCATTCTTGGCTTTCCGCGGGGCGCAAACCTCAGC
The DNA here is from genome assembly GCA_002010065.2 of Candidatus Pyrohabitans jungbluthii. GTDB lineage: Archaea > Hydrothermarchaeota > Hydrothermarchaeia > Hydrothermarchaeales > BMS3B > Pyrohabitans > Pyrohabitans jungbluthii. The sequence continues at coordinate 151,336 of MTMD02000014.1, forward strand.
GCAGTCTCGCCGCCTGCAAAGGCAGATGCACGAGCGATGGCGCGCCTTGCCGCCGGGGTTAGGTACTCCTCACTTCCAGGGCCAACGCCTACAACAAGTATCTTCCCCACCTTATCTGCCTCGCTTTTTCGTCGCTACCTATTACCTCTCCTTTCAGGTTAATTAGCGCCGTGCCTATGTTAACTTTTCCTCCCACGCGCTCCTCAGCGCGCTGTGAAGCTCTCTCTGCGATGCGGTTAAGCACCTCAGCAAAGCCTTCGCTGAAAAGCAGAGCTACCGCCTCTTCTGCTGTAGTTGAGTTAAGCACCTGCTTTATCAGTTCTCGGGAGGCGCCCGCCTCAGCGGCGTATGCAGCGATGGTTTCGAGGCGGGCATCTGCAACCTTGCTGTGGGTGTGAAAGATGCCAGCGGCGACCTTAACGAGCTTGCCCACATGCCCATAGAGCAGCACCCCTTTAATCCCTCTCTCAGCGCATTCGTCGAGCATATAACCAACGTAGTTGCCGCACTGCACAATTGCATCCTCTGGTACGCCCCTCTTGAGAGCATTCCTCTCGCCTATTCTCCCTGGAGTGAGCACAACCTCTGCGAAGCCATTAGCAAGGGCAACATCGATCTGAGGCACCAGGGAGCGCTTGAATGCGTCCTCACTCCAGGGTTCTACTATACCACTCGTACCCAGGATTGAAATACCTCCCACTATGCCAAGCTTTGGATTCATTGTCTTCTGGGCAAGCTCTCTACCTTTAGGCACAGAGACCACAACCTCCACCCCACCCTCTGGCAGAGCTTCCCTCACCGCACTGCGTATCATCTCTCTGGGCACGGGGTTAATTGCAGCCTCGCCCACGGGTATCGCTAGTCCAGGCTTAGTCACCACGCCTACGCCCTCACCGCCCCTTATCCTGACATCTTCGCCTTCGCATTTCCTCACCTCTGCGCATATCAGCGCGCCGTTGGTCACGTCGGGATCGTCGCCGGCGTCCTTAACCACGCAGGCTCTGGCTTTATCTCCGTATCCTTCCAGCAGCGCGATGCTGAGGCTCACCCTCTTGCCAGAGGGCAGGGCAACGCTTACCCTTTCCCTTCTGTCTCCGGTCAGGAGCAGCGCCGCTGCCTTCGCGGCTGCGGCTGCGCAGGTGCCAGTGGTAAAACCTTTTCTGAGCTTCTTCATAATGAAAAAGGTAATATCCTTGGGAAGATATAGTTTTATCTATGAAGAGGGTGCATGTCTTTATCTCGGGCAGAGTGCAGGGCGTGTTTTTCCGCGAGTACACTCGTAGAAAAGCTGAGGAACTCGGGGTTAAAGGCTGGGTTCGCAACCTGCCCGACGGAAGGGTAGAAGCAGTCTTTGAAGGCGAGGACGAGGCGGTGGATGCCATAGTAAAGTGGTGCTGGGAGGGCTCACCTTATTCGAATGTGAGCAATGTTGAGGCAATGGAAGAGGAGTATACAGGCGAGTTTGAGAGGTTTGAAATCAGGTGGTAAAGCATAGCATTGTTATTACATGGTGAGCTTTGCCGGAGCAGGATAGCATCAGGGTATCACCAGGATGAAGAAGGTGTTTGCCTTCATCTTATGAGCACGCTAAGCACAGGATAAGGCTGTTTAAAATACTCGAGCACGTTATAATTCCCGACCTGAGGGTTAAAGTATAACCGGGATTTTCATGAAGCTGGCAGCACTTGTTAGCGGGGGCAAGGACAGCGTTTTTGCCCTGTATAGGGTGGTGAAAGCTGGGAATAGCGTAGCCTATCTGCTGAATATGCTTCCCGAGCGCGAGGACAGCTGGATGTTCCACCATCCCAATGCAGCGCTGGTGGAGCTCCAGGCTAAGGCGCTGGGAATACCTCTGATAAGGGGCACGACCAGGGGAGAAAAGGAGGCAGAGTTAGTAGACCTGCGCCGCCTCATCGCAAGCGTTGCAGACGAGGTTGAGGGTATAGTAACAGGCGCTTTAGCCTCGAAATACCAGCGCGAGCGGATAGAGAGGATATGCTCAGAGCTTGGTTTAAAGGTCTACTCGCCCCTCTGGGGGATAGAGCCGGAGAAGTACTGGGATGAGCTCCTTGCGAGCGGCTTTGAGGTTATGATAACTGCGGTAGCCGCCGAAGGCTTAGGCGAGGAGTGGCTAGGTGTTGTGGTGACGCGGGAGAAGCTGGCAGAACTCAAACGCCTGGCGAAGCACTACCGCTTTCACCTTGGCTTTGAAGGCGGCGAGGCTGAGACGCTGGTGCTTGATATGCCTCTATTTAAGCAGAGGATAGTGGTTAAAAGGGCGAGGAAGCTCTGGCGGGGAAACAGTGGGGTCTACATAATTGAGGAGGCTGAGCTCGCTCCCGAGGAAGAGAGATGAGTGGTGTCGGAAGTTATTTATAATGTGAAGTTTATCATATCAGAATATGAAGGTAAAGGAAATAATGCATGCGCCCACATTTGTTCCCCCAGATACCACGATTGCAGAAGCGGCGAAGATAATGGTCAGGAAGAACATAAGCAGCGTTATTGTGGGAACGCCTACCGATCCAATAGGCATGTTCACAGAGCGTGACATGCTGCGCGAGGTTGTGGTTAAGAATCTGGACACGCAGAAAACCTCGCTCGTGGACATAATGTGCGGCACAGAACTCAAGCACGTGATGTGCCGGGTTATAACCACGGTGCACCAGGATGCGCCAATAGAAGAGGCGGCGGAGCGCATGATGGGACGCTATGTGCGCCACATGCCGGTCGTGGATGACGAGGGGAAAATAGTGGGGATGGTGAGTGCGCGCACTGTGATGAACGCCCTGCGAAGGAAGTCCTACTTCGCCACCAGGGGAATGTACAACAGGGATTAGTTAAAACTCCCACAGGGAAACCTGCTTTGTTCTGTCCCCTCTCGCGAGCCGTCTCATTCTCTCTTTTGTTATCTCTTCAGCTTGCTTGTAAATTTCACCAGCGAGCTTTTCATCGCCAGCCAGTAGCTTTATCTCCTTCAGCTCAAGCTCGAGCTCGCTCGCCGCTAGGGCAGCCATCTCGGGGTTGTGTTTCATGAGCAGCACCAGCATCGGGATAAACTGCTCCTTAATAATGCGCTTTGAGGCGTGTATCTTGGTGTGGGCATCCTTCCTGCCCTGAAGCTTCTCCGCCAGAGCGTCCAAGCTTTGCCTTTCACCTCGCAACTGAGCGTACATGGCGAATATCTTGGGGTACTGGTAGCGGGTATAGCCGGGGTACTTCCTCTTTTTTGCCAGTGCCACACCCGCGCTCATGAGGTCAACCATGTAGCTGAGCAAGCCCCAATCCTGCCTGCGCAGTATTCTTCCATGGAATACATCGGCGCGGGAGAGGTAGTTGTACGCTCTTGCCAAATCCTCTGGATCGCGGTACTCTAGGGGAAGATTCTCAGCTAACCACTTTAGTATTGTGTCTGGCTCTTCCCCCGAGTCGAAAACCGCTTCTCTTGCTCTGTCTATGCTCTCCGTTTTTAGTATTCTAACTAAGGTGTCGAAGATTTTTATCTCAACATCGCGCATAGTGAGAAGCTCAACATCGGCTAAGCTCAGCTTCCGCCTACCCTCTGCTAGAGCCTGAAGGTCGTTTATGGCGCTTCGCAAATCACCGTTTGAGTTGGCGGCGATAATTTTCAGCACCTTTTCCTCAGCCTCAATACCCTCGCGGCGGCATATCTCCTTCAGCACGCGAAGCACAGTGCGCTGATTTATGCGCTTGAACTCCACCATCAGTGTCAGATTTCTGAAGTCAGCGGGAAGCTTCCAGGGGTCGTTGGCTATGAGTATTATTGGATGCCTGCTCTGCCCAATCAGCTTCTTCAGCGCAGCTAAGCCGCCGTACTCCGCCCTGCCGTGGATTCCGTCCACCTCGTCCAGAATTATAACCTTTTTCTCCCGCTCCGGGTCAAGCGTCCCAAAGCGCGAGGCGCTCCCAACAATGCGGTTTATCACGTCTCGCGTGCGCCAGTCGCTGGCGTTCAGCTCTATGTAGTCGTAGTTTAAATCTCTCGCCAGGGCGTAGGCGGCGGAGGTTTTTCCAGAGCCAGGCGGACCATAGAGCAGCACCGCCCTCTTCTTTGGCTTGCCCAGCTTCCACTCCTTCACCCACGCTACCAACGCTGCTATCGCCTTGGGGTTGCCAGCAACCTCCTTAAGCGTTCTCGGGCGATACTTCTCAACCCAGGTCTTCATCGCTTCTCCTCCAGCAGCCTCTCGCAGGCATCGAGCAGCTCCTTTACCTCGCTGTAGCTCACCTCAGCGCTTGCATTGCTCGCTATGCGAAGGTGAAGCTCCGCCACGCGCCTTGCAAGGGTGGTGAAGTCCTCGTTAGCGATGCCCTTCTCCTCCATAAGCTCAATCAGGTTGTGTAGAGGGTGCCCGTCTTCGCGCTCCTCAGCAAGGCGCGCGTTGAGCTCAGCCTCGCTCACAAGCTTTGGAACGAGCAGGTGCTTTGCGTAATGGTAGAGCACCACCTGCAGGTTTGTTGCCACGTCTAAGCGCGAGAAGTGGCTATCGCTGAGAATTTGCCTCAGGTAATCCAACTCTCTCCTCGCTTGTTCCATTCTAACCACGTTTTATAATAAACCTGGCAGGCGTAACGTAGGTGGACTTGCATTTTGGGCAGCGTTTAATGTTTTTCAGCCTTGTGATATTTATAGGCTCCCCACAGGAGTTGCATACCGCAGGCAGGACGTAGAGGCGCTTTTCCCGGCTGCGCAGGGTGCGTTGCACATGCTTTAAGTCGGCGAGAATCTCACGCCTGGAGCACTGAAAAAGCCTAGCCAGCTCGTCAATACTCCTGCTCTGTGCCTCGAGCTCGCGAATTATCTCCTCTCTGCGCGTCATTTCGCCTCGCTGAGGATATATTTCAACAACCTATTATAAAGGTATCCTCCCCGTATAATATGAGATTGAAAGATTTATATCTGCGTTAGAACAACTGTTTTTGGGATGAACATGGGAGAAGAGTATGCCGCGAAGGACATCGAGGTTCTTGAGGGCCTGGAAGCAGTAAGGCGACGCCCGGGTATGTACATAGGTTCGACCTCAGCGAGAGGTCTGCACCACCTTGTTTATGAGGTGGTTGATAACAGCATCGACGAAGCGCTTGCGGGCTACTGCAATAAGATAGAGGTAACCATCCACCGCGACGGCAGCATAAGCATCGCGGACAACGGGCGCGGAATACCCACTGATATACACCCCAAGTACAACAAACCCGGGCTAGAGATAGCTCTCACCATGCTCCATGCCGGCGGAAAGTTCGGCAAGAAGGTTTACCGCATCTCCGGTGGACTGCACGGCGTTGGTGTGAGCGTTGTTAATGCGCTGAGCGAGTGGCTCGTCGCCGAGGTTCGCCGCGAAGGCAAGGTGTTCAGGCAGCGCTTTGAGCGCGGCAAGCCCGTGGAGGAGATGCGCGTTGTAGGCAAATCGAAGCGTACCGGCACAAAGATTACCTTTAAACCCGATCCCGAGATTTTTGAGACCACTGAGTTTAACTTCGACACGCTGGCGGCGCGCTTCCGTGAGCTGGCGTTTTTGAATAAGGGAATCAAGATTATACTGCGCGATGAGCGCACAGGCAAGGAGGTCACCTTCAGTTATTCTGGCGGATTGATAGCCTTTGTGAAGTGGCTCAACTCCGGCAAGGAGCCACTGCACAGGAAGGTGATATACTTCGAAGCCCAGCGGGATTCCACCTACGTAGAGCTGGCGATGCAGTACACCACCAGCTTCCGCGAGAACTTCTATGCTTTTGTGAACAGCATCAATACGATAGAGGGTGGTACCCACGTCACCGGCTTCCGCTCCGCTTTAACCAGGGTTATAAACGAGTACGGGAAGAAGAACAACCTGCTTAAAGGCGACGTAACGCTCAGCGGCGAGGATGTGCGCGAGGGTTTAACAGCGGTGCTCAGCATCCGTATCCCTGAGCCGCAGTTTGAGGGGCAGACCAAGACCAAGCTGGGCAACAGTGAGGTTAAGGGTATAGTGGAGAGTGTGGTGAACGAGGGGCTTAGCAGGTTCTTTGAGGAGAATCCAAGCGTAGCTAGGAAGATTATAAATAAGTGCATAGTTGCCGCCCGCGCAAGAGAGGCGGCGCGCAAGGCGAGGGAATTAGCGAGGCGCAAGAATGCTCTTGATGGCCAGGGATTGCCAGGCAAGCTGGCAGACTGCCAGGAGCGCGATCCTGCGAAGAGCGAGCTTTATATCGTCGAGGGCGACTCAGCTGGGGGTAGCGCGAAGCAGGGAAGGGATAGACGCTTCCAGGCGATTCTCCCGCTGCGCGGCAAGATTCTGAACGTGGAGAAAGCGCGCCTGGACAAGATCCTCAAGAACGAGGAGATCCGTGCCATGATCACGGCCATAGGCGCTGGCATTGGCGATGAGTTCGACGTTGAGAAGGCGCGCTACCACAAGATAATAATAATGACCGACGCAGACGTGGACGGCGCTCATATACGCACTCTCCTGCTCACCTTCTTCTATCGCTATATGCTCCCGCTGATCGAAAGGGGCTATGTGTACATAGCCCAGCCTCCGCTGTACAAGGTGAAGAAGGGCAAGAAGGAAGTGTATATTTACAGCGAGCAGGAGCTGGAGCGCGTGTTAGAGAAGCTGGGCAGAGATGGCGTTACTGTGCAGCGCTACAAGGGTTTGGGTGAGATGAACCCGCAGCAGCTCTGGGAGACGACGATGGACCCGAAGAACAGGACTCTGCTCAAGGTTACAGTGGAAGACGCCATAGAGGCAGACAGAATCTTCACCATCCTCATGGGCGACCAGGTGGAGCCGAGAAGGGAGTTCATCCAGGAGCACGCGAAGGAAGTCAGGGTGCTGGATGTGTAGGGTAACATTTCCGGTTTTTCTAAAATAACTGAGAGCTCTTTAAGGCAGGGCATAAGATAGTCCATATCGAGTTTATCTCCTGTCCTTATAATTATGCCTTCAATATCCTGCCAGTCTCGTGCCCTCTCGGATACCGCCTTGTGAATAATCAAATCCTCTGGTGTACATATTCTTACCTTAATTCCTTCTTCAATCTCAACATCCAACGCTCTCTCAATTGCCTTCCTCTCATAGTCGAGCCCTGCTAAAATAATGTCTAGCCTAATGGAATTCTCCGTTTCCACCGGCAATACATGGGTTTTTCTTACGAACTCCAAAGGATTATCCACAAGAATTCTAAATCTCCTTCCTATTTCATCGATGAAATTTTCAATCTCTTTTTGTGGTACATAAACAGTAATATCGATGTCAAGTGTGGTTCTGGGCTCACCCCACACAAGGTTAGCTATTCCCCCTATTATCATGTATGGGATCCCTTTATTTCTTAGGAAGTCCTGAATATCACTAAGCGCTTGCAAAAGCTCCCTCACTCTGAAGCCCCCTCAAGCTTTGCTAGGCGCTTTCTGACCCTCATAAGATGTTTAATCCTTTTCATTCTCAGTTTTTTGAGGATTTCTTGGTCTATCTTTACAAGGTCGTACAGTTCTGAAAAAATCTCAAAGGCTCGTTTCGGTGTCAGCTCCCTAAGGACTCTCTTCTTGTAGTCCCTCTCCCACCGAAAAAATGCCTGGTAGCGTTCATTAGCAGAGTAATCCGTCTTTGCCTCTTTAATTTTTCTAGGCATAGCTCTTCCTGCCTCAATATAAGTTGCAGTGCCTTATATAAAAATCTTGGCGGAAAGTGAAGATTGCCATCAGGTGAGGTGATCCAATGGTAAGACTTCAGAAAACCATGAAGGGTGAGTACTACATTCAGCTTCCACGCGAGCTTGTACGCCTAGCGGGCTGGAAGGAGGGCGACGAGATAGAGGTGCGCCTGGGCAGCGATGTTACGCCTGGCAGGCGCGACTTGGTGCTAATGCTGAAGTGATGCCCTACTTTTTTTATACAACCCCACGAAGAGCAACAAACCCAGCCACCATCGCAAAGCTAAGAACGCTGGCTAAGCCGACGTAACGGTAAACCCTGCTCATACTCGCCTTGAAGTAGTCCACGCTGACAGTGAAACACAGGTGCATTGGCGAAAGCTGCACCCCCAGGTAGCCCGCGGCGAAGATAAGCAAGAGGTGTTCGCCAACGAGGGCATCGCCCCTGCCCACGAAGGAGATGAAGAGGGGCAAAGCGATGCTGGGCGGTCCCATCTCTATGCCCACGGCAAAGCCTATGAGGAAGCTCACTAAGGGGGCTACAACAGCTATTGGCAAACCCGCGCCGCTGAGTAAATCTATTACTCGCGATGCTGCACTGCTCGCCTCTATGCCATTGCGGAAGAGCATCACCCCGTAGATAAGCACCGCCATCCTGGGGTCAAGCGCCTTTCTGCTTATTTCCTTAAGCTCAGCCTTTGAGGGTCTGGTGTAGGCGAGTGTCAAAACGAGCACAGCAAGCATAGCATAGGCAAGCTCTACCTTTATAACCAGGGCAAGGAGGATTATCGCCGCTATGGGCCAGGCGTTTAGCATCAGCTCTGGCAGGGCGTCCTTAAAATTGCCATTTGAGCGAAACTCCAGGTCTGGGTAGGCGATGAGCAGTCCTGCCACGAGGGCGGCTAGAGTTAAGGGGAGGTTTATCTCTACCAGCTGCAGGGTGCCTGCCTCAACTACGCCCATGGTAATCAAAAACGCAGGGTATAGAGGCCAGGTGGGTATCCAGAGGTGGCGGAACCAGTAGTTGGCGAAGGTAGCTTTTTCTCGTGCTATCCCCTGCTCCCTCACCAAACCTGAGATCATCATCGCCGAAACAAGCGCTCCCGCGGGCATGGGCAGGAGACCTATTAGCAGGGGTACGGTTACCAGCACTGCCTTGCCACCTATCTTCGAGATCGCCGATGTAAGTCTGGAGAGCATGCCGGCGCTCTCCATGGTGTAGCTGAGCAGGAGCACTGAAAAGAGGATGAGCATGAGCTTCAGCGTTGCCCCGCTTGTAAGAGTTGAAAAAGCAAGTGTGAGCGCCTCTCGCGAAGATAGCGTAGCCAGGGCGAGAAAGCTGGCTCCGGCTAATATGGCATACCCCACGTGCTTCCTGAGTTTTATGAGCAGCAGGATTATGCCTATGGCGATGAACAGTGCCAGGGCGGAGTCAAGGTGCATGTCCTTCTTGTGTTACCTAACCTCGCAAAGGGAATATTTATAACCCCCAACTGCGTTGCTTTTACCATGGCTGTGCATCCCATTGAGTTCCGGTATGGCAGCGAGGAGATGAAGCGTATCTTTGAGGAGGAAGCGAGGCTCCAGAAGCTTCTGGATGTTGAGGCTGCCCTTGCTAGAGCTCACGCCAAGCTGGGGAACATTCCGGAGGAAGCTGCCCAGGAAATAGCGCGCAGGGCGTCGACGCGCTATGTGAAGCTTGAGCGGGTTAAGGAAATCGAGGCAGAGATTCGCCACGATTTAATGGCGGTGGTTAAGGCTCTGGCGGAGCAGTGCGGCGACGCAGGCAAATATGTTCACCTGGGCGCCACCTCCTACGACATTATAGACACGGCTAACGCTTTGCAGTTTAAAGAGGCTCTGGCAATAGTGGAGAAGGACCTCTCCGAGCTTGAGGGTATTCTGCTCCAGCTTGCGGAGAAGCATAAGAATACTGTAGCCATAGGCAGGACCCATGGGCAGCACGCTCTGCCGATAACCTATGGCTTAAAGTTTGCGATATGGGCTCGGGAGGTGAGACGCCACCTCCAGCGAATAAGCGAGGCTAAGAAGCGCATACTCGTGGGCAAGATGAGCGGTGCCGTAGGCACAATGGCAGGCTTTGGCGAGCGCGGAATTGAGCTTCAGGAAGAGGTAATGCGTCAGCTTGGGTTGCGCGCTGCCCTCGTTTCTTCGCAGGTGGTGCAGCGCGACCGCTATGCGGAGCTTCTCGCTCTGCTGGCGCTCATAGCAGCGACTCTGGACAAAATCGCCAAGGAGATTCGCAACCTTATGCGCACTGAAATCGCAGAGGTGAGCGAGCCATTCGCTGAGGATAAGCAGGTAGGCTCGAGCACGATGCCCCACAAACGCAATCCCATAAACGCGGAGAACATCTGCGGCTTGGCGAGAGTAGTCAAAAGCAACCTCTTTGTGGCGCTGGAGAATGTTTCGTTGGAGCACGAGCGCGACCTCACAAATTCAAGTGCCGAGCGGGTGATTATTCCCGAGAGTTTCATACTGCTTGACGAGATGCTCAAGCGGGCGAAGCGAATCCTGGCGAGGCTGGAGCTGCATGAGGATAACATAAAGCGCAACCTCGCCCTTACGCGGGGACTAAACCTAGCGGAAGCAGTGATGATTCAGCTGACAAAGCGAGGGATGAGCCGCCAGGAGGCGCATGAGCTTCTGCGCAGACTGGCGGTGAAGGCGTGGAAGGAGGGCAAAGCCTATGCCGAGGTGCTCAAGGGGAGCGAAGAGGTAAGGCGCTACCTCAGCGAGGAGGAGATTGATGCAGCGCTGAAGCCGGAGAACTACATTGGTCTCGCGCCAAGACTGGTGGAGCGCGCAGTTGAGAAGGCAAGGAAGGAGAGAGAAGCTCAGAGCGGATGACGCCGACTAACGTGCTTCAACAATACCTTTAAGCTCTTCCAGCATCCTCTGTACATCGCTTTTTGTGTATGAGAAGAAATTTCCCTCCACGGCGGCTTCGCCTATCGCCGCGAGGCGCTCAAACCTCCTTGCTTCCTTGTCCTTATCTTTGAGCAGCGCTAGCAGCGTGTCTGCGGTATCACTGGCAGAGTAATCCACCCCCATAGTGTCGCAGCGCTCCCGCAGGATTTCCAGAAGCACCTCGCCGCCGAGTACTGCAGCGGGATCCTTCAAATCCTTCTCAAGAAGCCTTCTCGCCCTGTGCAGTAAATCAGCCAGCACCCTTCGCTTAAGCCTCGCCTTCAGCTTGGTCGCCTCGCTCTCAGAAGCCTTCTCAGCCGCCGCTAGGATTCCAACCTGCCTGTCCAGGAGCACCTCCAGCTTCCTCGCATCTGCGCTTAAAAAGCGGGATAGACCCACGAGTGCAGGGCCACGCTTGGCAAGATTAGAGATAATTTCCTCGGCTATGGTTTTATCGTTTATGAAATCACGGGTCAGCTCCGAATCCCTGCCAAAAATCTCAATAAGGGAGTTCAGTGCCATAAGGCTCCACTCCCTGTACCTCATCGCCAGCTCCCTGTAATTCTCCACCTCCTTAAGCCTTCTCCCCTCTTCAGCAAGCTCTGAAAACTCAGAGGCGAGGCTCATAGGTCTTCCACCGACTCCCACAGGGAAAGCCTTTTCGTGAGCTCTTCAACCTTCTTCTTGAGCTTCTTGTTTTCAGCTTCAAGAGCTTTGATTTTGGCGTCTTTTTCTTCTGAAAATTTTGATACAATCTCTCTGGCTTTTGATTTAATTTCTTTTGACTGCTCCTCAAATTTTTTCCTTACCTCGTCAAGCTCTTTTTTGTGGGCTTCCTCTCTGCTCTCCACCTCACGTCTGAGATTTTCAATCTCCTTCTCTAGCATAGCAACCTTTTCGCGGTACATCTCTATGGTATCTCGCATTGCACTTACCTTAAGCAACTCCTCGCTCAGAACCTTCTCCTTCTCCGCAACCTCCTTCTCCCTGGCTTCTATCTCCTCCCGCTTTTCTAAGTATTCCTTCTCAAGCTTTTCAACTCTAGCTCTAAGCTCACTTGCTTCCCTCTCAAGAGCCTCCTTTTTTGAAAATATCTCTGCCTTCTCGTTGTCTATCTCCTCCACCCTCTTCTTCAGCCTCTCTATGTTTTGCATGGCTTTTTTAAGCCTGATGGCAAGGAAAATGGCAACAAGCAGTGGCAGAGCGACAGCTGCAACATGCACAGGGGTGAACGCCTCGCCATAAAAGTAAAATAGTACAGTCATAGTTATCACAGCCTGTCTATCTCCATCAACCTTATCTGCTCTCTCAGCTTCTCGTTCTGGGTCTTTAGCTCCTCAACCTCTTCGCGCAGAGATTTTATAAGCTCCTCCTTGTCCTCTATCACCTTCTGCACTGTTTCCTTGGTCTTCTCCTTAAGTTCCTTTATCCTCCGCTCGTACCTCTCTATCTCAGCCTTCATCTCAGCCCTGAGCTTGCTAACCTCAGCTTCCTTCTCCCTCTCAGCCTCCTTCCTGAGAACCTCGATTTCCTCCTCATGCTTCTTCTCCATCGCCTTCATCTTGTCTTCCAGTGACTTAATTTTGAGCTCATACTCGTGCCGCAGGGTCTCAATCGCCTTCTGGTGTTCCAGTGCCTGGTCGTCGATGCTCTTTTCCAGCTCCAGAATCTTCTGCTCATACTCCTTTCTGAGGGCATTTTTGTCCTTCTCAGCTCTGAGCAGCGCCTCCTGCACTTCCTTGTCCTTTTCCTTCAGCTTAACCTCAAACTCCACCTTCTGCGCCTGCATCTCCTCTATGTACTTCTCCTCAAGCTCCTTTCGCTCCTGCTCCAGTTCGCCTATCCTCCGCCTAAGAAGCTCTATCTCATCCTTCAGGGCATTAACCTTGAGAAGCTCCTTCTCGCTCGACTTGAGCTTCTCCTTCACCTCCGCCTCTCTGGCAGCGCGCTCCTTTTTCTCCATCTCCAGCGCTTCTCTGACTTTGGCAAGCTCCGCCTCCAGAGCGCGCTTCTCCTCTTCCAGGGCTTCAACCTGCTTTAAGAGCTTCACCTTCTCGGCTTCAGACTTTTCAAGGGCTTCAATCTTCTCCTCCTTCTTAGAACCACCGCGACGTTTGTACAGAATGGCTAAAGTAAAAACAGCAACCGCAGAGGCGGCGAGGTATGTAGCGTTGGGGAGAATCACATCTTCCAAAGCGAAGCTCAGGTCGGTGAAATCCATGAGTTATGAATAAAGGGTATGCATAAATAAACCTTTCCGAAGTCACTTATCGAGTATTGACTTTCTTGTGTGTCTCCTTCTGGCGACGCTTTTCATGGACCTCTTCCTTTTAATAATAAAAAGAGCCAAAAAGAAAGCAGATATATCGAGAATAAGCAGTCCCAGAGCAAATCTGATAGGGATGTCAGCGATGTTCATGTTACCCCTCCATAAGCCTAAGAAGGTCTGCCTTGGTCACTATCCCTTTAACCCTGCCCTTTTCCACAACAAGCACAGCACGGTTGCTCTCTATGAGCTTTGATACCACCTTTACGTCTGTATCCTTGCTTACCGTGGGAAATCCTTCGCCCATCACCTCGGCAACACGCTTCACCCTTATTTTGGAGGGGTCATCAAAATCCAGAGCTTTAAGCACTTGGTCCTCGGTGATGCTGCCCACTTGCACGTCTTTCTCAAGCACCGGAAGCTGGGAGATGCCGTGCCTCTCCATTAAACGCGATGCCTCGCCGAGAGTATCGGCAGGCGACACGTGGATAACGGGGGATTTCATTATCTTCTCTACAGGAACCTTCACCTTTACGTCCTTCTCATTAAGGGCGTTAACTATCTTCTTCAACGTTGAGAGCCTGGGGTCTATGTCACCGGCCTCTATCCTCGCGATGAGCGATTGACTTACCCCCGCCTTCTCTGCAAGCTGCGTCTGTGTTAGCCCTAAGCGTTTACGGCACCTTTTTAAATCCTCGGGCGTTGGCAGGTCGAACATCAAAGAAGTCTTTATTACTTTTGTTAATAAACTTTATGTTACTCCGCAGCGATGAGGGCTATCCTTTCTTTAATAAGCTCCTTGAGCACATGCACGCGGCTCTCAAAGCTCGCCCCCGCTAAGGTTTGAATCTCTGCCTCGGTGATGCCGTAGATTTCCTTAAGGCGCTTATATTTCTCCTCTGTTACTTCGAGAACCTCCTCGCAGACGCGGCAGGAGTATCGCTCTAGGAAATCCTTAGGCACCTCCTCAGCTATGGCAATCACCTCCCGCGAATCTCCGATTCCAAGCCTCTCGAGGGCAACCTTTATCTGCCTAGTTGCGGAGGCGCGCACCAGTACCTCTATCAGAAAATCGCTGGAGATGTTTTCCCTCCTCTCGAATGCCTTCTTTGCCTGCTCCACCGCAAATTCAAGATGTTCTCTGCCGGCGAGGCAGCGCGCATCAAGCAGCTGTATTTTATACCTCTTAAGAGCCTCCACGTCAGGGGCTTTGTCGCACAGCAGAGGGAGTATCTCCATGAGGAGGAGATTGGGAAGATAGGATAAAAAGGTTGCTACACGTACAACTCCTTAGGCTCTGGTATCGCGGGTATGCGCTTCAGCGCGTACTCAAGGTGCTCCCTCTTAATCATTGGCGAGTCTTCCAGAATAGCGCGGTGGAGCGCAACCTTCAGAAGCTTGTCCTTGATATCTCGCCCCGAGAAGTTGTGGGTGCGCTTCGCATATTCCCTGAGGTCAACCTCCACTGGTAGCGGGAGCTTAGCTGCGTAGTGTTTGAGTATCTCGTACCTCTCCTTCTCTGTGGGAAGCTGGAAGGCTATTTCTTCCTCGAAGCGGCTTCGCAGCGCGCGGTCGAGGAGCGCGGGGTTGTTGGTCGCCGCTATCGTCACGACGCCTAGGTTCTCGTGGATGCCCTCAAGCTCGGTGAGCAGCGCATTTACCACCTCGCTCACATCACCGCGAATGCTCTGGTAGCTCCTGTCTAAACCTATGGCGTCAAGCTCGTCGATGAAGATCACGCTCGGGGCGCTCTCCTTGGCTGCAAGGTAAAGCTCGTGGATGCGCTTGCTCCCGTCGCCCACGTACTCGCCTATCAAATCTGTGGCGCGTATCAGGAAGAGCCTTGCAGAGGTTTCATTTGCCAGAGCCTTGGCGGTCATGGTCTTGCCTGTACCTGGTGGACCATAGAAGAGCACATTCTTCGGAGCCCACTCACCAAAACGCTTGGGCTCGCGGAGGTACTTCATTATAATCCTGCACTTCCGCTTTACATCTTCGTGACCAATTATGTCGCTGAAGGTAACCTTTGCCACAGGCTTCTTTTCTGGCTCCGGCTTCTCAACGTAGATTCGAGTATCCTCGGTTATTGTGACCTCTCCGCGGGGCAGAACTTTCACTACTTCGAATGCGAAGTCTGGTATTAAACGCTGGTCGAAGAGTATGTCGCCCTTCGCCACCGTCGCGCCCAACCACTGCTCCTTTGCGTAAATCTCAAAAAGCTTCTCATCGGCTATGCTCAGCGGCGATGTGCGAGAGACGTCGCGCAGGGGGTAGCCCCGCGGCTTTAGGCGCACGTAACGTGCAGGTCTTGCCTCTTGAGGTTCCCTCTCCCTCTTTTCCTTCTCTCGTACCTTGACCGCAATCCACTCATCTAGGAAGGTCTGTATATCTCTGCCTCCGATAGCTTTACATCCTCGCTGCCAAGATTAATGTCTATAATCAAATTTGATATGGTGGTAGTTTGGGAGTACCCTCTCCAGCAAAGCTGTTCGTGGCTGCGATGTTCAGAGAAGAGAGAGCTCTCGAGAGAGCGATTGGAGAGCTGGAGGCCGCCTTTGGCACAATTGATTTAAAAAGCGAGACCTTCGAGTTCAACTTCACCCGCTACTACGAGGCGGAGTTTGGAAGCCACCTCAAAAAGCTCTTTCTCGGCTTTGAGGAGCTTGTGGAGAGGGATAAGCTCGTTGAGATGAAGCTTAAATGCCTTGAGATTGAGAGGGCGCTTTCAGTGGAGCAAAAGAGAAGGGTGAACTTGGACCCGGGCTACGTTACGCTGGGCAGCGTTGTGCTCTCCACCACAAAGGAGCGCGCTCACAGGATCTACCTTGGGAGCGGTGTTTTTGCCGAGATTACGCTGATATACGTAAAGGGGAGGTACCAGCCTCTGCCCTGGAGCTATGCCGACTACTGCACCGAAATTGCACAGAAATTCTTCCTGGCAGCGAGGGATAAGCTCAGAGGAATTTCTCCCTAAATTTATAATTTATTTTTCGATTAAAGTTTTAGACTATACAAAATAATGTTTATTTGCCTGCACAGTTTTAGGTGAAATTTAAAAAAGCCAATTTGGTGTATTCATTTTGGCGATTGATGCATCCAGTGAGGATTAAATGGAGAGAAGAACAGGGACAGAGCTTGCTTCTCAGGCAGGATTCGGTAATTTTTTATTGTGTTAGGAGATATTATTTGAAATAAATTTCAATAGCCCTGGAGATTATTGAAGCCCCCTTCAAGAAGATGGTACCATGGGTCCAAGAAGTTTTGTATTTAACGCTGTGATTCTGCTTCTTCTTATGGGGTTAGCTGTCCATGTCATCCATCTCGAGAAAAAGCTTGAGGAGAGAGAAAAACTGCTTGAAGCTGAGAAAGACGCTTTAATGAAGTACAAGCGCGATGTAGAGAAGCTAAAATTCCAGAAAACCCAACTTCTCAATGAAATACGCTTTGTTGACTATACAATAAACTCTGTGAATTTGATGGAAATTCCCTCGCATCTCAAGCCAGAGGCGGCGAAGGTAAGGGCAATTGCGGTGCAGCTGCGTTCGCCAGAGGCTGCCTACTACTTCGTAAGGGACGAGATAGCCTATGACCCCTTCACAAATTCATCAAAAAATGCGGAGGAGGTCTTGGAGGCGAGGGTGGGTAACTGCATAGAGAAGGCAAGCCTTCTTGCTTCCATATTGAGGGCGCAGGGTATACCTAAGGAGCATGTGTATGTCGCTTTGGGAACGGTGTATGAAGATGGATACCACCCAGACATTCCACCGGAGAACCACGCCTGGGTGGAGCTTTACTACAACGGCGAATGGTATGTTCTCGACGCTACTCCCTATCTGGGTAACTTCTCCCCATGGCAGTGGAGGCGGGAGGACTACTACAGGCAGCACAGGGCTGAGAGCTATTTTATCTATAATGACCGCTATACAAAGCTTCTAGTTAAGGTTGATCCTGACAATCCCTGAAAATTTAAAAATCTTTTAGTAATTTTTGGAGAGGGCTGGATTTCGTGAGTATACGATGGGTGTTGTGGAGACGCTTAGAAAATACATTCTCGGAATAACAATCTCTCTATTTGGAATAACCGTCTCCGCTGGCTACTATGGTTACGAGTATCTTATATATGGGCAAGAAGAATTTTACTTCCACCTTGTTGAAGACCTCTACGAGCATGTTGCAATAACAGTCCTCTCCCTGCTGTTCCCCTTTGTGGGTTTCATAGTTGAGCGCTCTATAGAGGAGCGGCGGCGCTTCGAGGCCGCGCTGAGGGAGCAGAGCGAGTTTGTTTCCAGCATTCTCAACACTGTAGACCTTGCCATAAGCACTTCAACCACCGAGGGGTACATCCTCTCATGCAACCGGAGTGCTGAGCAGATGTTTGGCTACACTGAGGCAGAGCTAATTGGAAGTCACATTAAGACCCTTTTTGAGGACATCTCAGAGGCGGAGAGGATATTAAATAGAGTGGTGAAAGAGGGAAGGTTTGACGGGGAAGCCACGCTTAAGCGTAGCAACGGGGAAACTTTCCCTGCATACCTGAGCATGAGGCAGATTTTGGACGCCAGAGGCGAAGCTAGAGCGCTCATAGGTGTTGCGAGAGACATAACCTCCGAAAAGGAGAAGGAGAGGCTTGAGAAGCAGATTTTTGAGGCTGAGAAGCTCGCATCTATAGGTCAGCTTGCCGCAGGCGTTGCGCATGAGATTAACAACCCGCTTACAAGTGTGAGCTTAATTACAGAGCAGCTTCTGCGTGAGGTCGAGGATGAGAAGGTGCTGAGGAAGCTAAGGATTATAGAGAGACAGGTGGAGGGGGCAGCGAAGATTGCCAGAAGCCTTCTGAACTTTGCGAGGCAGATAACGCCTGAGATAGGGGATGTTGATATTAACAACCTTCTTACACGAGTGCTTGAAGAGCTTAGCTTCCACATGGGGAACATCACCCTCAAAAAGGACTTTGGAGAACTGCCCCTGATTAAGGGTGATGAGCTTCAGCTTAAGCAGGCTTTTGCAAATGTTATACTCAACGCCATCCAGGCGATAGACGATGAAGGGGAAATAGCAGTTAGCACGAGGGCGAAGGATGGTGCAGTTGAGATAAAAATCAGCGACACGGGTAGGGGGATTCCAAAGGAGCACCTCTCTAGGATATTTGAGCCATTCTTCACCACAAAGGAGCTGGGCAAGGGCACGGGCCTGGGTTTAGCTATAGTTCATGGGGTTATTGAGAGGCATGGCGGTAAGATAGAGGTGGAAAGTGAACTCGGCAAGGGTACGAGCTTCACAATAACACTTCCTGTGGCGCCTGATTTTGGGCTGGATAGAAAATAAAATATATAAAGAAGCCCCATAGTTTAAAAGGGAAGGTTATGGTGAGAATACTTATCGTGGACGATGACTCACAGATATGCGAAACCCTGGCGGAGATTCTCGCAGACGAGGGTTTTGAAGTGGAATACGTCCTTTCCGGTGAGAAGGCTCTTCAGAAGATTGACAGCGAGCAATACGATGTGGTTATAACCGACCTGCTCATGCCGAAGGCTGATGGGATGGAGATTTTAACCCATGTTAAGCGCGTTAAGCCAAAGACGCAGGTTATCATGATTACAGCCTTCGCTACAATAGAGAACGCGGTTGAGGCTATGAAGCGCGGTGCAAGCGACTATATAGCTAAGCCCTTTAAGATAAACGAGATACAGTCTTCAATAAAGCGCGTGCTCGAGGAGGCGAAGTTCAAGGAGGAGTTCCTCTCAGCGCCACGGGATGTTGAGGAGGAGCTTGAGATCACGCTTAAGGTGCTGGCAAATCCCATAAGGAGAAATGCGCTGAAGATAATCGAAGCTGAGGGGAAAGCGTCCTTTAGCAGGATACTTGGCAAGATTAACTTAGACGACCCCACGAAGCTAAGCTTTCATCTGCGCCAGCTCAGGGAAGCAGGTCTTGTTGACCAGAATATAAACAAGGAGTACTACATTACCGGTAAAGGGGAGAGGGCACTGAATATTCTGAGGGAGCTTATGACAGCTCTCTGATTTCTGAAAAGGATTTATAAATCTCTTGAGTTATATAAAAAAATTTCAAATAAAATATTTATACATGTTAATTAATTAAAATTATATTGAATAAAGAGGGGCTTTTGGAGAGTGGTGGCATTGCCTCTTGAGGAAGAGATTCTCAAGCAACTTGCAAGCAATGATGTCAGGGACATAGAAGAACTGGCTATTAAACTTAAAGTTGAAGAGGAAATTGTGAGGGAAACCCTCAACAGGCTTAAGTCTGCTGGTCTACTGTTAATATGAGAGGAGAGATTGATGCGGTTTGCATGGGCCATCCTCTTAGGTTTTGCTATATCTAATTTTGCCTCTCTAATTTACGAGGTTGCGTGGAGCAGGGAACTTACCTACATTTTTGGCACTTCGGTTTATGCGGTGAGTACCATTCTCACATCCTTCATGGCGGGGCTAGCCCTGGGGAGTTACATCTTCGGGAAACTTGCTGACCGCTACGAAAATCCGGTAAAGCTCTTTGCCCTGCTCGAGATTGGAATCGGTACCTACGGCGTTGGCACACTGGCGATATTCCCTTTTCTTCGCTATCCCTTCTTTTTCTTCCACGACCTCTTCGAGGGAACCTTCTTATTTTCTTTATCCAAGTTTTTGCTCTGCTTTTTTGTGCTTCTTCCTCCAACTGCGCTGATAGGTGGAACCTTTCCCCTAGTAGGAAAAATTTACGCCAGTGGCATTGCCACTCTCGGCAAACGCGTGGGCGTTGTTTATACCGCCGATACCCTGGGTGCTGCCATGGGCTCATTTCTCACCGGATTTATTTTTCTTCCATATCTCGGGCTTAAGAATACCATATTTGCCGCTGCTGCCATAAACCTGCTCCTGGGCATAGCGATTTACAACTTTTCATCGCCGAGGGGGGGTGAGGCCGCTGAATAAAACACACCCTGTGCTGGACAAGCTCATTCTCTTTGGATTTTTCCTTTCAGGATTCGCTGCACTTAGTTATGAGCAGATATGGACGCAGTTGCTTATGCTTGTCTACGGTGCATCAACCTACGCCTTTTCGGTTATGCTTACGTGTTTCTTCATCGGTCTTGCCCTTGGAAGCTACCTCATAAGCAGGGTGGTTGACCGTCTGAGAATGCCAATAATAACCTTCTCTTTTGTTGAACTCGCAATAGGCCTTTTTGGGCTTTTGCTGCTTCCAGTTTTCACAAAGCTTGACGAGCCCTATCTGCGCTTCTACCTGACAGCGCCTTCCTACCACTACTTCCTGCTCTCATGGTTCATAATACCCTTCTTTCTTCTCTTTCCCACAACACTAATGGGTGCAACGCTACCTCTTGTAAGCAGAATTTTCGCTGCCGACGAGGCGAGAATAGGCACCGCCATAGGGGAAGTTTTCTCAGCCAATACATTTGGAAGCATAGCAGGAGCATTCCTAACTGGATTTGTGCTCATCCCAAGCTTGGGTGTTGAAAAGGCGACGCTCATTGCAGCTCTCGCCAACATCTCCGTAGCTCTCCTTCTCTTCCTCTACTCTGATAGGCTGCTGGCGATGCAGGGTATATATTCACTGCCTCTTGGCAGGTACTTCAGGAAGCGGAAAAGGCAGTTCTACTCCCTTCTTTTTGTTTCTCTCCTTCTTTCTCTCTTTATCGCCAGCTACAGGATAGACCCCACTTTTGCCGGGGTTTACTACGCTGGCAAGAGGTTTTCGAGCTTGGAAGAGTGGAAGGAGGCAAAGGAGAGCTTTGAAATAATCTACAGCAGGTTTGGTCTCTATGGTCTGGTGATGGTTGGCAGGGACAGCGAGGGCCTTTATCTTGCAGTTAACGGCAAGACCGAAGCAAGTACAACTCGCGAAGACATGGAGACGCAATACTTGATAGCCTACCTACCTTTAATGATCCATGGCAATGCCAAGGATGTGCTTAACATTGGCTTGGGCGGAGGCTTCACCCTTGCCGCTATTGCGACGATGCCGGTGGAAAAAATAGACAACATCGAGATAAACCCCCTCGTTGCTGAAGTCGCAGAAAAGTACTTCTCTCAGTACAATAACCACGTGCTTAGAGATCCGAGGGTAAAGCTAATCTTCGCCGACGGCAGAAATCACCTGTGGCACTCCTCGGATAAATATGATGTGATAATCTCAGAGCCCTCAAATCCGTGGATCTCGGGCGAGGGACATCTATTTACTAAGGAGTTCTTTGAAATAGTGCGCCAGCATTTAAAAGAAGACGGCATATTCTGCCAGTGGGCACCCATGTATGAGCACGACAGCGAGGATATAAAAATAATGCTTCGAACGATTAGCAGCGTCTTTCCCTACGTTC
This sequence comes from Candidatus Pyrohabitans jungbluthii, assembly GCA_002010065.2. Lineage (GTDB taxonomy): Archaea > Hydrothermarchaeota > Hydrothermarchaeia > Hydrothermarchaeales > BMS3B > Pyrohabitans > Pyrohabitans jungbluthii. The sequence goes on from MTMD02000014.1 coordinate 172,524, forward strand.
AGGTTTACAACTCGGGCGCAGATATGATTATTCTCGCATCGCAGCAGGAGATAAACCCCGACTTCTCAAAAATTCTCAGCTATCTTTCACGAGAGGAGGTTCGAAGGAGCCTCGCTACCATATACGGGGAAGACAGACCTCTACAGCTAGCGGACGAGCTTTTCAAAACCTTTCTTCTCGACTCCGAGGAAGTAAAAGAATATGTGAGAGGAGAGCAGACTTTGAATACCGATGACCACACCGTGCTTGAATTCAGAAGTGCTCTCAATACCATAAAGAAAAAGTATCATGACCCTAGGCATGTGATTGAACCTTTAAATGATATAATTGCCTTTAAGAAATCCTACACAGGCAGTCCGGTTTTCACACCCCCACTCTCTGGTTTGGTAGCCTCGTCCGAGGATAGGGATACCCTCCTCTTCCTTGGACTTGAGGTTAGCACTGGGAATAACTGGAGCCTCAGCGATTTAAATTATGGGCACATGCTGGCGATTTCCAAGGAGGGGACGGTAATGTATTCACTGGGCAAAAGTGCTGTTTACAGCTTGCCCAACCAAGGTAAGCTCGCTGTAGTCGGCCTGGACATGAGCGCTCCACCTCCTGAGGAAGTATTGGGAGGTATAGTAAGGGAGGTGTTCGGCCTCGATGAAGTTAGGGTAGTGGGAAGCTATAGAGGTGAGGAACACATCTTCCACACCTTTGAAGTCAGTGCTGCGAGAGGCCGCCTACTGGGTATGTCTAAGGCCTGGTATTGTGAGCATAACGGAATTCTCTACATAGCAATCGCAGCTTTCCCTGCTGGAGAGGGTGACGCAGGAAAGGCTCTGGAAGCGCTTCGCTGCCTACATTAGGGTGCCATTGGGGTATACTTCTCCAGAAATTCGTACTTCTCTCTGTAGAGAATGCGCAGCGCCGCTTTTGCCTGCGTCGACGCGTTTGCGCTCATCTCCACCAGCTTTATGAATTTCCCGGTGCGCATGCTCTCCCTTATATCTGCCATAACCCCGCGAAGCATGGCGATGTTATGCTTCACCAGCAGTGGGAGGCTATTTTGCAGCCTTTCCTTATCATTTGCAATGCACACCTCGCAGGTGCACGGAAGCTCCTTCATTCTATCGAGGGGGTAGCTTTCATAAGGGGTCAGGTAGAAGCCGCGCAGTGCCGAGCTTATCGCATAGCTTGCGTCCAGTAAATCCACGCCCATGTATGCGAGCACAGGAAAGAGCGCAAGGGGAGCGCCCGGCAAGTAAAGCACAGTGTTTGGGCTTACCGCCTCTCTTACGCGCGTAACAACCTCCACCAGTAACCTGGGGCGCTGGCAGAGTTTGGCACCGTTGGCTATGCAGAGCAACCTTCGCGACGCGAGTTTACGGGCTGCACGCTCTCTTAGCTCGGGATACTTACCCCCTTCGATTATAGCACCATGTTCAGGGAACTGCTCCGCAAGAGCGAGGGTTTTCTCCACCCCAAGCTCAGCCAGCTCTCTGTGGATGTCGAGCCCAAAGCCAGCGCTGGGCAGGATTCCAAAGCGTCTTATTTTCGCTCCTACGCCGAGAGTTCCGTAGTGGACCACCACCGGCGCCTTTGAGGTGCGCATCCAGTAGGGGGTGATGTAAACTTCATGCTTTAGGCGGGAGGTGGAAGAGGTTATGTTAAGGAGAAAGTTGGGAGTGGGAATCTTTTTATCTTCGAGATGCCATACTCCCAGGCGAGCAGGACCAGAGTGGGCAAGTATTTCCAGCATGGGCTAAGCTTGCATTTCCTGCTATAATAAGCTTTGGAGGCTGAGCGATGGAGAGGAAGATTGTGTATTTTGACTCCCCCGGCAAGAGGAACACCGACGAGGTTATCCGCATTGCAAGGGAGCGCGTGAAGGAGGGCGGCATCGAGAAGGTGGTCGTTGCCAGCGCCTCAGGGGCTACGGCGGTTAAGGTTCTGGAGGCTTTCTCAGGGCTACGCGTCAAGATAATTGCCGTAACCTACCATGCGGGCTTCTCCTCGCCAGGAAGCGTTGATTTAGAGGAAGAGAACCGCCGTGCCCTGGAGGCGGCGGGAGTACCCATAGTAATGGCTACGCATGCGCTCAGTGGCGTTGAGCGTTCCTTTTCGCGGAGATTCGGCGGCATCTCTACGGTTGAAGTTGTGGCAGAGACTTTACGAGCCCTCTTCGGGCAGGGGCTCAAGACATGCGTTGAGGTGGCGATAATGGCATGCGACGCTGGCAGGGTTTCACCGCACGAAGACGTTATAGCTCTGGGTGGCACAGGCGGAGTAGGCGTGGACACTGCGTGCGTAATTCGCCCCGCGAACATGAACCGCTTCTTCGATATGCGGGTGAGGGAGGTACTCTGCATGCCGAGGAAGTGAGTGCTACAACAACCCTTGCACTCGTGACTCGCTACTCTATGGAACACGCCGTGGAAAGCTTACAACATTGCTTTCACACGGCATGTGCACAATAAGATACACACCGAGTAACCTCTCAGAAACTCAAAATTGGTTATAAGAGGTTAACATCCCATTAGTAATAGGGCGCAGCCTTCGGCGAAATGCCCGGAGGTGGCGAGGAGCCTGAGATGAAGGGCATCAAAATCCTGGCTGCGCTATAGCTCGCGCATGGGCGCGAGGATCTCTTTTGAAACCCTCGACAAGAGGGTTGATGACAGCAATGAGGGCTCAAGCTCATCGCTTGGGTCTGATGTAGGCTCGGCAGTGGTGAAACCCGGTTAGTGGTGCTTGTAAAAAACCTTTTGAGCAGGGAAACCCCGCCAATCCTAATTCCGGTTGATCCTGCCGGAGGCCACTGCTATTGGGGTCCGCCTAAGCCATGCGAGTCGACCGGGCTTTCCTCCTTCGGGAGGAAAGTCAGGGGCGGACGGCTCAGTAACACGTGGGTAATCTACCCTCGGGTCGGGGATAACCCCGGGAAACTGGGGCTAATACCCGATAGGGGGAGAGGTCTGGAAGGATCCTCCTCCGAAAGCTCCGGCGCCCGAGGATGAGCCTGCGGCCGATTAGGTAGTTGGTGGTGTAACGGACCACCAAGCCTGCGATCGGTACGGGCAGTGGGAGCTGTCGCCCGGAGATGGGGGCTGAGACACGGCCCCAGGCCCTACGGGGCGCAGCAGGCGCGAAAACTCCGCAATGCTCGCAAGAGCGACGGGGGGACCCCAAGTGCCCCTGCACTGCAGGGGCTTTTGCGGAGTGTAAACAGCTCCGCGAATAAGGGCTGGGCAAGACCGGTGCCAGCCGCCGCGGTAACACCGGCAGCCCGAGTGGTGGCCACTATTATTGGGCCTAAAGCGTCCGTAGCCGGTCCGGTAAGTCCCTGTGTAAATCCTCAGGCTCAACCTGAGGAATTGCGGGGATACTGCCGGACTCGGGGCCGGGAGACGCGGAGGGTACTCCAGGGGTAGCGGTGAAATGCTGTAATCCCTGGGGGACCACCAGTGGCGAAGGCGCTCCGCGAGAACGGGCCCGACGGTGAGGGACGAAAGCCAGGGGAGCGAACGGGATTAGATACCCCGGTAGTCCTGGCCGTAAACGCTGCCCGCTAGGTGTTGCACGCTCTACGGGGGCGTGCAGTGCCGAAGCGAAGGTGATAAGCGGGCCGCCTGGGAAGTACGCTCGCAAGAGTGAAACTTAAAGGAATTGGCGGGGGAGCACCACAAGGGGTGAAGTCTGCGGTTTAATTGGATTCAACGCCGGACATCTCACCGGGGGCGACGGCAGGATGAAGGCCAAGCTGATGACTTTGCCGGACGAGCCGAGAGGAGGTGCATGGCCGTCGTCAGCTCGTACCGTGAGGCGTCCTGTTAAGTCAGGCAACGAGCGAGACCCGTGCCCCTAGTTGCCAGCGCTTCCCTTCGGGGAAGGCGGGCACTCTAGGGGGACCGCTGGCGCTAAGCCAGAGGAAGGTGCGGGCGACGGTAGGTCAGTATGCCCCGAATCCCCCGGGCTACACGCGGACTGCAATGGCCGGGACAAAGGGCTCCGACTCCGAAAGGAGGAGGAAATCCCGAAACCCGGTCGTAGTTCGGATCGAGGGCTGCAACTCGCCCTCGTGAAGCCGGAATCCCTAGTAATCGCGCGTCACTATCGCGCGGTGAATATGTCCCTGCTCCTTGCACACACCGCCCGTCAAGCCACCCGAGTGGAGTCCATTCGAGGCCTGGTCCTGCGGGGTCAGGTCGAGTCTGGGCTCCGCGAGGAGGGTTAAGTCGTAACAAGGTAACCGTAGCGGAAGCTGCGGTTGGATCACCTCCTGAGCACGGCACCGCTAACCGGGCACCAAATCTGCCGAGCCTGTTCCAGAAAGTTTAACACGTTAGGGCTCGGGTAATGAGGTGGGCGCACACATAGTGTGCGTCTGTTAATCCGGGCCCGTAGCTCAGTTGGAAGAGCATCCGGTTTGCAGCCGGAAGGCCACGGGTTCAAATCCCGTCGGGTCCACTTCACCCTTTCATCATCATGGTCATCTAGTGACTGAGGCCCGCAATCTCGCGGTTGCGGGTCAATAGGCCGAGAGCGATTATGATAATCGCTCGCTGAGGCCCCGCATAGGTCTGGCTGAGTGCAATCTGACTCTGTGCCCCAGTAGCAACAGACCGCTCCACGCCACCTGGGGGATGGCTCGGCTCGGGCGCCGACGAAGGGCGTGACAAGCTGCGATAAGCCCGGGCGAGGCGCATGTAGCCGTAGAACCCGGGATGCCCGAATGGGAATCCCGTGCAGGTAAACCCTGCACGCTCCGTAAGGAGTGGGAACGCGGGGAAATGAAGCATCTGAGTACCCGCAGGAAAAGAAAGCAACAGCGATGCCGTGAGTAAAGGCGATCGAAAGCGGCAGAGGGCAAACCGAATCCCTGGGCGAAAGCCCCGGGAGATGTGGGGTTCGGAGCTACCATATGCCTCCCTCCTCGGAGAAGTCGAAGTCCTCTGGAACGAGGCGCCGTAGAGGGTGAAAGCCCCGTAGACGCAATCCGAGAGGGAGAGCGGTAGCTCCAGAGTAGCGCGGGTTGGATATCCCGCGTGAAGGTGGGAGGCATCGACTCCCAACCCTAAATACGTCCCGAGACCGATAGCGGACTAGTACCGTGAGGGAAAGCTGAAAAGTACCCCTAGCAGGGGGTGAAAAGAGCCTGAAACCAGGTGGCTACAGCCCGTGGCGGCGTGAAAGGGTAGAGTCTCCCCGAAGGAAAGCGTCGCGAGGCGCGAGTACGAGGGGAGAGGACCAGCGTCGCCACGTACGTTTTGAAAAACGGGGCGGGGAATTTGCGGTCATGGCGAGGCTAAGGGTGAAAACCCGGAGCCGCAGGGAAACCAACAGTCCGCAGCCTCTTCGGAGGCGAGGGACGGGGTGTGAAAGCGCCCGGAGTCATGGCCGCAAGACCCGAAACCGGTCGATCTACCCCGGGGCAGGGTGAAGCGTCGCGAAAGCGACGTGGAGGCCCGAACCGGTACTGATATTCAAATCGTTCGGGTGACCTCGGGGTAGGGGCGAAAGACCAATCAAGGCCGGTGTCAGCTGGTTCCTCCCGAAATGTGTCGCAGCACAGCCTGGCCGGAGGTAGTTGGCGACGTAGAGCACTGATTGGGTGTTTAGGGGGCGAGAGCCCTCGGCACCCTGTCAAACTCCGAAGTTGCCAACGCCGTAGAAGGCCAGAGTGAGGGCGTGGGGGTAAGCTCCGCGTCCGAGAGGGGAATAACCCCGACCGGGGTTAAGGTCCGTAAGTGCCAGCTAAGTACTAAATAAGAAGGGCGTCCTTGGCCCAAGACAGCGGGAAGGTAGGCTTAGAAGCAGCCACCCTTTAAAGAGTGCGTAACAGCTCACCCGCCGAGGTCAAGGGCCCCGAAAATCGACAGGGTTAAGCTGGCCACCGATACCCCGGAAGAGCGCAAGCTCATTTGGTAGGGAGGCGTCCTGCTTGGGTAGAAGCTGGGGCGTAAGCTCCAGTGGACCGGGCAGGAATGAGAATCCCGCCAGTAGTAGCAGCAAAGTGGGGTGAGAATCCCCACCGCCGAAGGGGCGAGGCTTCCTCGGCAACGATCGTCAGCCGAGGGTTAGTCGGTCCTAAGGGCATGCGTAACACGACATGCCCGAAAGGGAAGCAGGTTAATATTCCTGCACCTCCCGGGTACGTGCGGCGACGCAAGCTCTGCTCCCGACGCTTCGGGTTAGGCCGAGCAGGACTGTCGTCCTGTTTAAGCGCTGAAGCCTGGGGAGAACCGTAATGGTGAGAACCAGGTGAAGGCGCGAACAGGCTTCCGTAAGGAGGCTTCGGCTGAGACCTGGAGCCCGTGAAAAGGGAGCAGGGAAGGACCCCGGGAGACCGTACCAAGAACCGACACTGGTGCCCCTGGGTGAGAAGCCCAAGGCGTGTCGGAGGAACGCGGTCGAGGGAACTCGGCAAATTGGCCCCGTATCTTCGGTAGAAGGGGTGCCAGCCCTGAGAGGGGCTGGTCGCAGTGACCAGGGGGCTCCGACTGTTTAATAAAAACACAGCCAGCCGCAAGCCCGAAAGGGTTAGTACGGCTGGTGACTCCTGCCCAGTGCCGGTACGTGAAACCCGGGTACAACCGGGCGAAGCGCCGGTAAACGGCGGGGGTAACTATAACCCTCTTAAGGTAGCGTAATACCTTGCCGCTTAATTGGCGGCTTGCATGAATGGATGAACGAGAGCCCCGCTGTCCCCGACCGCGGTCCGGTGAACCTGTTGTGCTGGTGCACAGACCAGCGACCCCCAACGGGTAAAGAAGACCCTGTGGACCTTTACTGCAGCCTGTCGTTGTGGCATGGCTGCGGATGTAGAGCGTAGGCAGGAGCCGTCGAAGCCGGGGCGCCAGCTCCGGTGGAGGCGCCAATGGAACACTGCCCGTCCGTGGTTATGCCACTAACCGCTTCGGCGGGACACCGGCAGGTGGGCAGTTTGGCTGGGGCGGCACCCCCCTGAAAGGATATCAGGGGGGCTCTAAGGTCGGCTCAACCGGGTCAGAAATCCGGTGTAGAGTGTAAGGGCAAAAGCCGGCCTGACTGGATCCCGCACAGAGAGGGATCCAGCCGCGAAAGCGTGACCTAACGAACCACCGTGTGCTCCTCGGTGGGGCCCGGTGATAACAGAAAAGGTACCTCAGGGATAACTGAGTTGTCGCGGGCAAGAGTTCACATCGACCCCGCGGCTTGCTACTTCGATGTCGGCTCTTCCCATCCTGGGTGTGCAGCAGCACCCAAGGGTGGGGTTGTTCGCCCATCAAAGGGGATCGTGAGCTGGGTTTAGACCGTCGTGAGACAGGTTAGTTTTTAACTGTTGGGGGTGTCGGTCGCCTGAGGGAAAGCAGCGCTTAGTACGAGAGGAACGGCGCTGCGCGGCCTCTAGTCTACCGGTTGTTCGACAGGGCACTGCCGGGCAGCCACGCCGTAAGGGATAAGGGCTGAAAGCATCTAAGCCCGAAACCCCTCCCGAAAAGAGGCGACCACTTCTCGGCGTTATCCGTATCGCTTATGCGATACGGGACCGGGGCCGGCGACGGCAACGGGTGCCGAGAACAAGGGCACGGGTAGAAGACCCGGTTGATAGAGCGGGGGTGTAAGCGGCGAGCCTTCGGGCGAGCCGTTCAGCCCGCCGCTACTAACAGCCCGAGGTGGTCTGTTGCGAAAAGGCGCAGAGTCAGGCACTGATCAGCCAGACCTATGCGGGGCCTTTTATTCTTATTCGCTTGTTCTGAGATGTGTTGAGTTTTGTTGAAAAAGAAGGATGACTGCCCTTACTCTTCTATATCTGAAGCAAAATAGCATAGAAGAGCCCCCTATTAGGACATATTTCAATATCACCCATATGAATTCCTCAACAAATTCTTTTCTTTCGTCGATTATATTTTGCATCCAGATATTTGAAGATTTGATTCGTATTAATTACATACTTTGAATATAACTTTTTCTTTCAAGCACGGCGAAAGAATCATAAACAAGTTCTTAGAATTTAATATATTAGAGGTTTTCTATGTGTTCGGTATCTACGATATCCCCTTAAGGATGGAGAGGGAGTTCACCCTTTCGGTTGAGGAGAGGGGCGAAAACTTTGTTTACCGCAGGGAGAGCGGTGACGAGATAGTTGAGAAGATGCTCCTCGCGGGAGATGGGAAACTCCTTGTTAACCCTGTGGAGCCTCTAAACAAGCCCAAGGAGATAACCCCTCTTCTTTTAATAGAGTTCCAGAAGCCTGTGGTTATTGAGCCAGGGGCAAAGAGGAAAATCTTCCTGAAGTTCCCCATTGAAATAGGGGTGTTCATCTCTGGGGGCAAAAAACTTGAGGTGATGGACATCTTTACCATTGCCAGGCAGAAGTATACCCTGTATGGCGATGTGAGCACAGGTAAGATCTGCAGGTACTGGAAAAGTGATGTTTACCCTTCCATACCTGAGGCTGACCCCGTGAGGGAGGGGATTCTGGAGCTCAGGTTTGAGAATTTGTCAAGGGGCTGGGTGGAAGTGACAAGGGCGGTGTTCAACGCCTACGGCATGAAAATCTACTACAGCGATTCTATGGTGAGTATGCGTGGAAACATGCGAATACTCGGCGAAGGCACGGCGGAGACGTACTTCTCCAACTCGCCCCTTGAAAAGGGTATGAAGAAGGCTGTAGAGCTTTACACTGCCAGAAGACTTGCAATTTCAACAAAATTTCTGATGGAGGCGGGACTGTGATTTTGGATACCGTGATTTACGGGGAAATAACCCTCTTCAATCTCCTTCAGGTTCTGTTTATCCTTATCATTGCAGCGATTTTGGCAAAGGTTGTGGTTTTAAACATCAGGAGGTCTCTCAAGGATAAGCTGAGGAAGGACCATCTGGAAATCCTTGTCAAGGCTGTTTACTACACCATCATCGGCGTTGCGGTGATTTCAGTCCTCCCCATCCTGGGTGTAAATCCTTCAGGCTTTCTTGTGGCGGGGGGGATAGCGGGGCTTGTTATAGGCTTTGCCAGCCAGAAGATAGTTGCCAACCTGATCTCAGGGGTTTTTCTTGTTGTGGAGAGACCTGTGAAGATAGGGGACCAGATAAACATAGGCGACGTCTCGGGCATTGTGGTTGACATACACATCATCTCAACCATAATAAGAACCTTCGACGGGCTCTACGTGCGGGTGCCAAACGAGAAGGTGTTCACATCCAGCATAACCAACTTCGTTGGAAACGTGGCGAGGAGGTTTGAGTACGAGGTGGGGATAAGCTATAGCGACGACGTTGATAAAGCCAGTGAGGTAATTATAAAAGTCATTGAAGAGCACCCCTTTGCCCTTAAAAACCCCGCACCCCAGGTTTTTGTGGACAGGCTTGGAGAGAGCGCGGTTGTGCTGAGGGTGAGGATATGGGCACCCTCCACAGAGTGGTTTGGTGTGAGAATGGAGCTTCTGTGGAAAATTAAGAAGGCTCTTGAGGAGGAGGGCATAAAGGTACCCTTCCCGCAGCGCGTGGTGTGGCTTAGGGATGAGCCCTCCCGATAACGCAAAGTCTACTTTATGCAATGGCAGGTGTTTTTATATTCTTTAAAATCCATGTATTAACAGGGAGGTGGATAAATGGTGGTTCAGATGAAAGTTAAAGGGGGAATTGTGCCGGGGGAGACAGCTTTAAAGTACGTGCAGAATCTGATTGATCCTACCAGGCAGGTAAGAAGCGGGTGGATTGAACTCACCCTTAAGGATGTATATATCCTCGAGGGATCGGGGAGTGTGGATTTTAGCGGCAAGGAGTCAAGCGCGGGTAAGCTCAAAAAACACCCTAAGCTGAAGAGAGAGGGCGATGCTTACGGCTGGTGGGCATTGGGGGGCGGAAGCTATGTCATAGAGTTCAATGAAAAGATTTCCCTGCCCGAAAACTCCTACGCCCTGCTTTCTCCCAGACCACACCTGGTAATCAATGAGGCATTTCACCCCACTATGGTATTGCATCCAGGTGAAAATCTCTGTCACGTTACTCTTTCAGTGGGCTCGCCCGGAATTAACCTCAAGGAAAATGCCAGGATTTCCAGGCTTTCAATCTTTGAATTTTGACTTTTCCTCCCCAATTTTATTTTTATATAAACATGGCTGCCATCGCCAGCCGTCCTTAAAAGCCACCCTAACCAGTAATCCTGCGCCTGTACTCCCTGAATATGTCAGTACTCCCTATTACCCCCACAACCCTGCCATCCTTCTTCACCGGCAGGTTGCAAATCTGGTTCTCGCCCATTAGCCTGGCTGCCTCTCTCACAGTGTCGTCGGCATCTATGAAAATCACAGGCTTCTCCATGATGTCGCCCACTCTGACCTTGAGCGGGTCCAAGCCCTTGCCTATCACCTTCTCCATTATGTCAAATCGCGTCACCAGCCCGAGCTCCTTGTAGGGGTTCATCCTCGCTACGATAATGCAACGGAAATTGTGCTCAAGCATGCGGCTCATCGCGTCTATGACTCGCAATTCGGGCTCCACCATGAGCACATACTTTGTCATCAGCTCAGAAACCCGCATGTCCGGAATAGCCTTGTAGTCTGCCATGCGCCTCCCTTCTGTTGCTTTATTATTTATATCTGCGCGTGGTAGAAAAAGTTTTCTTTTTGGATGCCTGTAAAAACCATTTAAAGGTGCCGACGTTACGCTTTGGCATGCCTTAAACCATTTATATTAGTAATGTTGATTTAGAGCAAGGTGGTTGTCATGGACAAGTACAGCGTCGCAGTATTGGGAGCCACTGGAATGGTGGGGCAGCGCTTCATTCAGCTTTTAGCTGAGCACCCCTACTTTGAACTCACCAGCGTTGCAGCCTCTGAGCGGAGCGCAGGTAAGCGCTACGCCGAAGCAGCGAAGTGGTACCTCGAGGGCGATATTCCAGAGGCTGTGAGAGACCTCACTGTAGTGCCGGTATCTCCTGAGAAGGTAAAGGCTGACATAGTTTTCTCTGCCCTGCCCAGTGGCGTCGCAAAGGAGGTGGAGCCCGAGTTTGCCAAGGCTGGATTTATAGTGGCGAGCAACGCCTCAGCCTACCGCATGGCTGAGGATGTGCCTCTGCTTATCCCTGAGGTCAACCCGGAGCATCTCGACATGATAGAGGTGCAGCAGGAGCGCAGAGGCTGGGACGGGGCGATAATCACCAACCCCAACTGCTCCACGATAATGGCAACCCTTACTTTCAAGCCCATCTACGACGCCTTTGGCATTGAAGAGGTCGTCGTAACCACGATGCAGGCTCTCTCCGGCGCTGGCTATAACGGTGTGCCAAGCATGGCGATAGTTGACAACCTCATCCCCTACATAGCAAAAGAGGAGGAGAAGGTGGAGACCGAGGCGCTCAAGATTCTGGGCAACTTCAACGGCGCGGAGATAGAGCAGGCGGATTTCAAAATTTCTGCCTCCTGCAACCGCGTGGCTGTGCTCGACGGCCACACTGAGTCGATTTTCCTGCGCACGTCCAAAGAGGCAACCCCTGAGGAGATTAAGCAGGCGATGCGAAACTTCAGGGGTAAGCCTCAGGAGCTTGGCCTACCCACTGCACCACCCGAGCCTCTGATTGTGCGGGAGGAGCAGGACCGCCCGCAGCCCCGCTTAGACAGAAATGCTGGCAATGGCATGGCAGTAACCGTGGGCAGGGTTAGAGAGGACAAGATTCTCGGTGTGAAGTACATGGCTATGGGGCACAATACAATACGCGGCGCCGCGGGAGCGAGTGTGCTCAACGCCGAGCTTCTTGTAAAGACAAGGAAGCTGTGAAGGGAGATGACAACAGCTGAACTCAATGAGGAGGCAAAGGCGAAGGCAAAGCTTCTTGGCTATGTGCTCAGAGAGGTGCACAAAGTAATCGTTGGGCAGGAGCGCGTGCTCAGGCGCCTCCTGCTGAGCCTTCTCAGCGATGGCCATGTGCTGCTCGAAGGTCTACCCGGCCTGGCCAAGACGCTTATGATTCGCACCCTGGCGAAGACGCTGCGCTGCGACTTCGCACGCGTGCAGTTCACCCCAGACCTGCTGCCGGCTGATTTAATAGGCACAAAGATATACAACCAGGCGACGGCGGAGTTTGAAACAAAGCTTGGCCCTATTTTCACAAACATCCTGCTCGCTGACGAGATAAACCGCGCGCCTCCCAAGGTGCAGAGCGCTTTGCTTGAGGCGATGCAGGAGAGGAGTGTGACAATAGGTGGGGAAAGCTACTCGCTGCCTAAACCTTTCCTTGTGCTAGCCACGCAGAATCCAATAGAGCAGGAGGGAACCTACCCCCTGCCGGAAGCGCAGGTGGACCGCTTCATGTTCAAGGTGCACGTGGGCTACCCCAGCGAGGAGGAGGAGCTGGAGATAATTGACAGGCACACCTCTGGTGGGGATATAGAGGTGGAGGCCATACTCTCGCCTGAGGATATACTCCAGCTTCAGAGCTATGTTCGCAAAGTCTACATCGCCGAGGAGATAAAGGAGTACATAGTGAGGATAGCCTTCGCCACGCGCAACCCCTCGCGTTTTGGCTTAGATGAGCTATCGCCGTACATCCAGTACGGTGCATCTCCCCGGGCTTCGATATTCCTCGCCCTGGCAGCGAAAGCCAATGCTCTGCTCGAAGGCAGGAGCTACGTCATACCCGACGACATCAAAGCAATCGCGGAGGACGTGCTGAACCATAGACTTATCCTTACCTATGAGGCTGAAGCGGAAGAGGTTTCGCCGGGTGAGATTATAGAAAAAATCCTGAGCGCCGTAGAGGTACCCTGAAGTGGAGCCGCGGGAAATTCTGAGAAGGGTAAGGGAGATAGAAATTAAGACGCGCAGGATAGTGGACACCTTCTTGGCGAGCAGGTATCGCAGCACCTTTCGCGGGCGAGGCATAGAATTCGCGGAGGTGAGAGAGTACCAGTACGGCGACGACGTGCGCTACATCGACTGGCGGGTCACAGCGAGGTTCGGGAAGCCGTACGTCAAGCAGTTCGTTGAGGAGCGCGATCTGCTTGTGGTGGTTGTCTTCGACGTCTCGGCCTCCTGCGAGTTTGGCACCAGCGCTGCTACTATGCGCGAGCGAGGCATTGAGGTGGCAGCGACGCTTGCATACTCCGCATTCAAGCACGGCGATAGATTTGCGCTTCTGCTCGTCTCCGACAGGGTGGAGAGCTACCTGCCGCCGCGAAAGGGGAGAGGGCAGGTGTACCGCGTCGTGAGGGAGCTTATCTATGCTAATCCTCGCAGTCGAGCTACGAGGATTAGCGCTGGCTTGGAGTTCCTGCACCGTGTGCTGAAGGAGCGCGCCATAATCTTTGTAATTTCGGACTTTTTCGACCCCTCGCTTGAAGAAGCCGCTAAGCATATGCGCCGCCTCTCTGCGAAGGGCTGTGACGTGGTTGCAGTTAAGCTTAGCGACGAGCGCAACTACATCCTGCCTGACGTTGGCCTGGTGGAGGTGCTCGACCCCGAGAGCGGCGAGCGCCTGGTGGTCAACACCTCTCGCAAAGAGATTCGGAAAGCGTACTTCCGTGAAGCTCTTGATGAGAGGCTCCGCCTGGAGGAGATGCTTCACAGCGCCGGGGTGGAGCTCGTTGAGATAGACTCTTCGCAGGATGTGCTAAAGCCCCTGCTCCGCTTCTTTGTGAAGCGCATAAGGAGGCGCTAGAATGGAGTTCGCAGCTCAGGAGAGGCTTTTTCTGCTCGTGCTCATCCCCGCGTATGCTGCCTTTTACTACTTCTCGCTTAAGCGCAGGCGCAGGGTGGCGCTAAAATTTGCGAACTTTGAAACGCTGCGCAGGATAACCGCGCATGGCAAGCCAGTGTACGAGAACTACATACCTTTTGCCCTTCGACTTATTGCGCTTACGCTTTTAATCTTGGCGCTGGCAAAGCCTCAGAGTGTTATAAAGGTGGAGACCACCAGCAGCGATATTGTGCTTGCGATAGATGTCTCCGGGAGCATGAAGGCAACCGACTTCTCGCCTAATCGTCTCGAGGCTGCGAAGAGCGCTGCTCTTGTGTTTGCGTCTGAGCTGAAGAAAGGCGACCGCCTGGGCGTTGTGACTTTCTCGGGGGTTAGCTATGTCGTCGCGCCGCTGAGCGATGACCTTGGTGAGGTAAAGCAGCGCATTGCCAGTATAACCTTCGGGCGCGAAGACGGCACCGCTATTGGCGACGGGCTGATCGCCGCGGCGAGTATGCTCGCGGGCAGCGAGGGCAGGAAGCGCGTTGTGGTGCTGCTCAGCGACGGCGAAAACAACCGCGGGGTTGCGCCTCGAGATGCCGCTATTTATGCCCAGCGCATGGGAATTAAGGTTTATACCGTGGGTATAGGTTCACCTGCTGGAGTTATACCAGGCACTCTCCAGCCTGTCGGTCTTGACGAGGAAACCCTAAAAGGAATAGCCCAGCTCACCGGCGGAGAGTACCATTTCGCCTCAAGCAGCGAGGCACTCCGCGACGTTTACCGCGAGATCGCTAGGAGCATAACCTTCGAGGAGCGTCGCAGCGACATCTCGGGCTATTTCCTGGCAGCGGCGCTTTTACTCTTCATTATTGAGTTTGGTTTAGCGGCGACGAAGTATCGAACTTTGCCGTAGGTGTGCCCATGAGGATCGCTGTGGTCTATCTCACAAAGAATGGAGCAAGGCTTGCGGAGCGCCTCGTAAAAGCACTGCCGGAGCACGAAGTCGAAGCCTTCGGGAAGAACGCCAGTTTTGGTACAGAGCTTTCCAAGCCGCTTTCACAGTTCTTCGCCGAAGCTTTGCGCAGCTTCGATGCAATTGTTTGTATAATGGCTCTGGGGATAGTGGTGCGCACCTTAGCAAAGCATCTCACCCACAAGCGCACAGACCCGGCGATAGTTTGCATCGACGAGCTTGGCAGGCACGTGATTAGTGTTGCCTCGGGGCACAGGGGCGCGAACAGCTTAGCCAAGCTCATCGCCTCCCGTATAGGAGCCACGCCTGTGATAACCACCTCCACCGACGTTCAGGGCTTAGCGAGCGTTGAGGAGATAGCGGAGCGGTTTAATCTTGCGATAGACGAAGGCGACCTGAAGGCGGTTAACGCGGCGATAGCCAATCATCGTCGCGTCGCTATTTTCACCGACCTGGCGATAGAGGTAGAGCCGTTTGAGAGTCATCCCATTGTGGAGCTTTCTCGCGAAGAATGCGACGCGTGCGTGGTTATTACCAATAAGCTCGTTCAGCTCCCGGCTAAGCCTTGTGTGCTTCTAAGACCAAAGAATATCATCCTGGGCATAGGGGCAAGGAAGGGCATTAAAAAGGAGAAGGTGCTCTCTGCAATATCTCGTGCCCTGCGCGAGGCTGAGCTGAGCATGGCCAGCATTAAGGCTCTTGCGACGATACCCCAGAAGGCAGAGGAGCCGGGAATAGCTCGCGCCGCAGCCTCGCTGGGCTTGCCCATTGTCTCTGTGCCCATTGATGAAGTTAAGCGGGTGGAGGAGCGCTTTCAGGGCAGTGAGTTTGTTAGGCGCAGCGTAGGCATAGCTGCTGTGGCAGAGCCCTGCGCCTACATAGCCTCGGGGAAGGGGAAGCTGCTCCTGAGCAAAAGAGCCTACGGCGGTGTTACAATCGCAATAGCGGAGGAGACGAGAGATGCTGAGCACAGGCATAGCTAAACTCGACCGCATGCTGGGCGGAGGCTTTATCCCGGGCACAAGCGTGGTGGTGCTTGGAGCCACAGGTATAGGAAAGACCCACCTGGGCTTAGCCTTCGCCAACGCTGGCTTAAAGCAAGAAGGGAAAAGGGGCGCCATTTTGGATTTAACTCTACGCGGGGACTCGCAGCGCCACCGCGAGTATGCTCAGCGCCTTTTTAACTGGGAGCTGGAAACGCCAGCTGAGCTCGAATCCTTCACCTTGGGCGACGGACGACTGCTGAGGCTGCTCGCCAGCGAAGAAGCGCTGCCAGAGGGTGCGCTGAACCGGAGCCTTCCCAGGTTACTCCGCTTCCTGTATGGCAGCTTCGCTTCCGGGGTTAAGCGTCTGGTTGTGGACGGGATTGAGCCTCTGGGCACAGCGCCCCTGCAGGAGGAGGTGCTCGCCTACCTGCAGCGGATGGTGCGCAAGAGCTACGACTGGCTCGCCAGGGAGGCGCTGAGAGAGCGCTTCTTTGCAAGTCGCGAGCTAGTGGCTGAGCGAAGCTACGACGCCAGCGAGATAACCATAGTGTATTTAGTAACCACGCAGGAGAGCCTTCTCAGCGAGTTGATGAAGCGGGGGCTGAGCAGCTCAGGCATGGAGGCGAACGCCACCACGGTGATCCTCATGGGGAGGGTTATGGATAGTAAAAGCGTCAGGCGCGCTCTCTACGTGGCAAAGCACCGTGGCGCTGAGTGCAGCGATGAGATAGCTGAGTTCAGGATCACAGACCGTGGGATAGAGATGTAGCTGAAGTCACCCTCACTTCGTTCGGGTAACTCCGTCACACCACAACTTCGTTGCGGGTAACCCTGCTCAGAGTCTGGCTTTTCGTCATATAGGGGCGCCTTTTCCCCGTAGAATACCCACTATCCGGTGAGGATGGGGTGATAGGGGCGGGTGCGGCGCCCCTATATCAGCTGGCTCTTAAGCTCATCATCGCAGGTAATATTAATGGGAAGGTTAACGAATTCGGGATTTACCTAACATAGCATATAGAGGAATCTCACAGGGTTATTGTACTTGAAATTAAATGCATTTTAATTAAAAAACATTCGAATAATTTCAATATTTTTTAATTGATTTCAAAAACCTCTAAAAATGTGAAATTATTTAAGAATATATAAAAATTCGTGAAATTAAAACATGCAAAATGTAGGAGTTATATATGACTGAGCGTAGTCATATATGGAAAGAATTGAAACAGGGTAATGAGATTTACCGAGTTTTTGAGGAGATTTTAGATACTCTTCCATTCTATGTCATGCTTATTGATGAGGACCATCACATCTTATTAGCCAACAAAGTGGTTAAACAGGAGCTGAATGTGAATCCGGAGCAGATCATAGGCGGATATTGCCCAAAGGTGATTCATGGAATGGATGAGCCATATCCTGACTGTCCGCTGGAAGATGCCAGAAAGATAGGTTGTGCCGTGGAAAGGGAGTTATTCATATCTGAATACGGGAAGTGGTTGAAATTAGCGGTTTATCCCACCCGATATCGAACTCAAGATGGTAAAACAATCTTCATCCACTTTGCCCATGATATAACAGAGCGCAAGAAAGCGGAGGAAGCGTTGATTGAGAGTGAGACTCGCTTCCGAACGATGGCTGAGGGTTCATTAACTGGGGTGTACATCGTCCAAGATGGCAAATTTCGGTATGTCAACCCTGCGCTGGCACAAATTTTCGGATATAAACGCGATGAACTTATAGATAAACTGGGGCCCATAGACTTAACCCATCCCGATGACCGCGCTTTTGTTGCAGAGAATATTCGACGGCGCATTGATGGTGAGGTAGAGTCGGCGCACTACACCTTCCGTGGACTGCGCAGAGATGGCAAAACCATTTACTGTGAGGTCCTTGGTAGGCGTATCGAATACCAAGGGCGCCCTGCAGTTATTGGTACCTTGATAGACATTACAGAACGCAAGCGTACTGAGCAGGAGCTTCAGCGGAACTACGATATTCAGACAGTGATAAACGCGCTATTGCACCTTTCATTAGAGGAATTACCTCTCGAAGAGCTCTTAAGACGAGCAATTGACATTATTCTCTCAGTTCCCTGGCTTGCGTTTGAATCAAAGGGTGCCATATTCCTTGTTGAAGATGAGGCCAATGTTTTGGTGATGAAAGCCCAAAAGGGACTTTCAGAACCGCTAAAAGAGGGATGTGGTCGGGTTCCATTTGGCAAATGCCTTTGTGGGCGCGCAGCATTGATGAAGGAGATACAGTTTGCAGATTGTCTCGACGATCGTCATGAAGTCAGATATGAAGGGATTACTCCCCACGGGCATTACTGCGTCCCCATCCTATTCGGTGGCAGGGTACTTGGAGTTATAAATATCTATATAAGGGAAGGCCACCGTCGGGATCAATTAGAGGAAGAGTTTTTAACTGCAATTGCCAATACGCTGGCAGGGGTTATACAGCGCAAGAAAGCTGAAGAGAAGTTGAAGAGTTCGATTGAAGAACTCAGGGTGGTTCTTGAGATAGACAGGAACATAATTAAGAAGCATGAACTATCGTCCTTACTCAAGTTCATACTGAACAAGGCGAAGGAGCTTACCGCTGCGGATGTGGCTTTCTATGGTTTTGTAGAAGGCGATGTAATTCGTCACCATACATTTTTGGGCATACGCACCAACGCGATCAAAAACTTAGAGCTGAAGAAGGGCACAGGTCTTGGCTGGCTTGTGCTCAACGAGGGGAAACCAGTTGTCGTGGAAGATTTCTTCGCTGACAAGCGCCTCATAGACGCGCCTTATGAGGCTGTGAAGAAAGAAGGTTTGATTTCCTTCTTAGCGGTCCCATTCATGTCTGGTAAGGGCGAACCACTGGGCGTGTTGTATGTGGCGAACCGCAGAAGGACAAAATTCACAGAGGAGCAGATAAGGGCGTTGCGCACCCTCGCTTCACAGACTTCCGTTGCCGTTGAGCATGCTAGGTTATTTGAGGAGCTTAAAAATGCACACGAAAAACTTCAGCGGGCGTATGAGGAGCTACAGGAAGCGT
>MTMD02000015.1 GCA_002010065.2 Candidatus Pyrohabitans jungbluthii
TTTAGAGGATTTTGTAGTACCTCTGAAGCTCCCAAGGATGCACCTGCACGCGGTACTCGTCCCACTCCTCGCGCTTGAGCTTCAGTAGATTCTCGTACACATGGTCGCCGAGGGCGCGGCGCATAAGCTCAGAGTTCTCAAACTCTACTATAGCCTCGCCTAAGTTTGCGGGGAGGCTCTCAATGCCCAGCTCCTTTCTGCGCCTCTCGCTCATGTGGAAGATGTCCTCTTCAATTGGGTCTGGAATCTCCAGCTGCTCCTCTATGCCAGCCAGACCAGCGGCGAGCATGGCTGAGAAAGCGAGATACGGGTTGCACGCGGGGTCGGGGGCACGGTACTCTATTCGTGTTGCCTTCTCCTTGCCGGGCTTGTAAAGGGGCACGCGTATCATTGCGGAGCGATTGCGGCGTGCCCAGCTCACATACACAGGAGCCTCGTAACCCGGAACAAGGCGCTTGTAGGAGTTCACCCACTGAGCGAGCACCAGTGTAATTTGCCGGGCATACTTCAGGCAGCCGGCAATGTACTGCTTTGCAACCTTTGACAGGTACCAGCCATCCGGGTCGTTGGCGTCGAAGAAGGCATTCTGCCCATCTAGGGTAAAGAGGCTCTGGTGTGTGTGCATACCCGAGCCATTCTCACCGAAGAGCGGCTTTGGCATGAACGTGGCATACAGACCATTCTGCCTGGCTATTGCTTTAACCGCCATCTTGTATGCCAGGGCATAATCAGCCATACGGAGCGCATCGGCATAGCGCAGATCTATTTCATGCTGGCTCGGCGCCACCTCGTGGTGGGAGTACTCTACGGGTATGCCCATAGCCTCAAGGGCGAAGATTATCTGCCTGCGAACATCCTCAGCTTCGTCCAGTGGTAGAAGGTCGAAGTAGCCGCCCAGGTCAGTGGTCTCTGGGCACTCCATGGATTTGAAGAGGAAGAACTCCAGCTCAGGACCAACGTTCATTACAAACCCCTTCTTCTTCGCCTCTTCGAGGTTGCGCTTAAGCACATAGCGCGGGTCACCCTCGAAGGGCTTGCCGTCAGGGGTAAGTATGTCGCAGACTATGCGGGCAACACGCTTCTCCTGGGGGCGCCACGGAAGAATCGCAAAGGTATCTGGGTCAGGCATTGCCACCATGTCGCTCTCATGGATTGGGGTATAGCCGAGAATCGACGAACCGTCGAAGCCCATACCCTCTTCAAGGGCAGTCTCAAGCTCACGCGCAGGTATGGCGAAGCTCTTTAGTATTCCCAGAATGTCTGTAAATTGAAACTTAACGAAGGCCACGTCCTGCTCTTCAACCACCTGAAGAATCTTTGTTATTTTCTCGCTTCTCTCGCCCATGTATATCACCACAACTTTCTAAGATTGTTACAATATATAAAAGCTTGTTTGAGAACCTTTATGAAATTTTATGAAATTTTCATAATTTTTCATAACAGCAAAGCGCATCATCTCGTAAGGCAAAGGTAATGTTAGTCCCTATCCGCACAGCTTGCCCGCGATTGCCCAGTCTTCTTTCTCCACATCCTCAAAGATTATGTGCACATGCTCCGGCGCAGTGCCGGCGATGTCCACCATCGCTTTTGTAATCGCCTCCGCAAGCTTTGCCTTCTGCTCTTTGCTTCTGCCCTTCCACATGGTTATCCTAACTACCGGCATACTCTCACCTCTTTTTAGTATAATCTTGGTTATGAAAAAATGTTGCGTTATGTTTAGAGTTGGACTTTCTGGAAAGCCAGAAGGAGCTATACCCGCATTTACAGCTGCAGAGCTACATCGTAATCTCAATCTCGAGCTTCTCCGCAATCTCCTTGTAGCGGTTGCGTATGGTAACCTCAGTAACGCCCGCTACCTCGCTTATCTCCTGCTGCGTTCTGCGCTCGCCCACCAGCACAGAGGCAATGTAAATCGCAGCCGCGCTAACGCCAGTGGGGCCACGCCCAGAGGTTAGCTGCAGATTCATGGCTTTGTTCAGTATATCCATCGCCTTCATCTGCACCTCCCGGGATAAGCCAAGAGAAGAACAGAAGCGTGGGATATAGTCCAGAGGCGTTGTTGGCGAGAGGTTTATACCCAGCTCGCGCAGAATGAAGCGGTAGATGCGCCCTATCTCCTTGCGATCCATCATGCTTGCTTCAGCTATCTCGTCCAACGTGCGAGGCACAGAGCAGCGGCGGCACGCGATGTAGATGCACGCCGCAACCACACCCTCGATGCTGCGCCCGCGAATCAAGCCCTTATCCACAGCCTTGCGGTACACCACCGCCGCAGATTCGCGCACATTCTTGGGCAGGTCGAGCTTCGACGCTATCTTATTTAACTCGGTTAGCGCTATGGTGAGGTTGCGCTCTTTGGCGTTGCTCACGCGGATGCGCTGCTGCCACTTGCGCATGCGGTAAAGCTGGGCGCGCTGCTGAGAGGGTATATCACGCCCTGAAGAATCCTTGTTGCGCCAGTCTATCGTCGTGGACAAACCCATGTCGTGTATGAGGTATGTCATCGGCGCACCTGTGCGGGAGCGCTTCTCAGCCTGCTCGTTGTCAAAGGCGCGCCACTCAGGGCCTTCGTCCATCAGGTCCTCGTCCACGACAAGACCACACTGGTTGCAGATAACCTCTGCCCTCTCATAGTCGTGGTACAAATCAGTGCTTCCACACTCCGGGCACTTCACAACATACTCGCCTGTGCCTATCTTATTCACCACCCTTGAGTGTTCTCAGCTCTCTGCAAAAAAAGCCTGATATAGCCAACGAATCTAACATGTAATCTAAATTCCTGAAATTCCCGAGGTAAATAAATATAGATTTATGTTGTTAAGAAGCGCTGAGATGTCAACCTCCCGCTGGAGTATTGCAAATGCCACACCAGACGTTACCAAAAAAGATATATATCATGAAAAATCATGAACTTTATTCGAGAGGTGCAAGGTGATGGATGAAGAAATCCCCGTTGATGTTGGCTTAATCTATGAGGGTGAGAGGATAAGAAAGTCAAACATGTACGTGGACCTGGCTGGACCTAAAAGCAAGGGTGCGGAGCTTCTCATAGTTGCGCCTCCCGAAGAGGTTGAGGACGGCAAGGTTGAGGTTGTCGGACCCGACATCGATGCGATGGAGGAGGGCGGACGCTATCCTCTCGGCATATTCATCAAGGTCGCTGGGGAGAAGCTGGAAGAGGACCTAGAGGGCGTGTTTGAGCGCAGGATTCACGACTTCTCCAACTACGTTCAGGGGTTCATGCATCTCAACTCCCGAGACATAATATGGTGCAGGGTTAGCAAGGACTCAGCCAAGAAGGGGCTAAAGCTCTACCACGTTGGCAAGGCGCTTATAAAGCTCTACAAGAGCGAGTTCGATGTTATAGAGAAGATGCAGGTCACCTTTTACACCGATGAGAAAGCTGTGGATGAGCACATCGCCAGGGCGAGAGAAGTATACGAGAAGCGCGATGCAAAGGCGGCGGCGCTTAAGGATGAGGAGGTGGACGTGTTCTACGGCTGCCTGCTCTGCCAGAGCTTCGCGCCGACGCACGTGTGTGCGATTACCCCAAGTCGAACCTCAGGCTGCGGAGCAATTTCCTGGTTTGAAGGCAGAGCGGCGGTGAAGGTCGACCCCAACGGTCCAATCTTTGAGATTCCAAAGGGCGAGGTTCTTGACCCGATAAAGGGGGAGTACTCCGGCATAAACGAGGTTATACGGGAGAAGAGCAATGGGGCAATAGAGCGAGTTTACCTCCACAGCATCTTCGACTACCCCCACACCTCCTGCGGGTGCTTTGAGGCTATCGCCTTCTACATACCCGAGGTGGATGGCATAGGCATTGTGCATCGCGATTTCCAGGGCGTTACTCCCTTCGGCATACCCTTCTCCACCATGGCAGGGCAGGTGGGCGGCGGTGTACAGAGCCAGGGCTTCTTGGGCATAGGCATAGCCTACCTGCGCTCCCCTAAGTTTCTCCAGGCTGACGGAGGCTGGCAGCGCATAGTGTGGATGCCCTCCCAGCTCAAGGAGCGCGTGCGCGACGCCATTCCCGAGGAGATGTACGATAAAATTGCCACAGAGCTTGAGGCTTCTGACCTCGAGTCGCTCAAGGAGTTCCTGAAGCAGAAGCAGCACCCCGTGCTGGAGCGCCTTGCTGAGGAGGAGGCTGAAGAAGAGGCAGCAGAAGAGGAGACGCGCGAGCAGGAGGCGCAGCCCGTAGCAACGCTGCCAGAACTCACGCTGCCAGCGCAGGGCATGCCTGTGGCGGGCTCTCCCTCTGAGTTCACAATCACCTTTAAGAATGCCAAGATATACGCAGAAAAGGTAATAATAAGGAGAAAGGGATGATAATCGCTGTCTCTGGCAAGGGCGGCACCGGCAAGACGGTGATAGCAAGCCTGCTGGTGCGCTGTCTCGCTGAACACAACGCCTACGATATCTTAGCCATAGATAGTGACCCCGACTCAAACCTTCCTGAAGCTCTCGGCGTAGATGTGGAGCGCACCATAGGCGACATACGCGAGGAGCTTCTTGAGAAGCGCGATAGCCTCCCGCCTGGGGTGAGCTGGCGCTCGCAGCTGGAATACGAGGCGATGCGCGCTATTGTAGAAACCAGAGCCTTCGACCTGCTCAGCATGGGACGCCCAGAAGGGCCAGGATGCTACTGCGCCGCTAATCATGTGCTGCGTGAGATAATCGACACCTTCGCCAAGAACTACGACTATGTGGTGATAGACACGGAAGCAGGGCTGGAGCACCTCTCGCGGCGAACCACGCAGAACGTGGACGTGATGCTCGTGGTCACTGACACCTCAAAGCGAGGGATAACCACCGCCGCAAGGATTAAAGAGCTTGCAGAGGAACTGAAAATAAAGTTCAAGCACATATACGTGGTTATAAACCGCGCAACTGAGGAAACCAAGCAGAAGCTCGAAGAGTACGCCCGTGAGATAGGTTTAAAGGTTATAGGAGTCGTGCCCGAGGACGAGAACGTCAGGCACTATGATCACGAAGGGAAGCCACTTGTAGAGCTTCCTCCTGACACTCCCGCACTAAAGGCAGTGCGCGAGATAGCAGAAAAGATCGTGAGGTAGGAGCATGAAACTCAACCTTGAGGACATAATAAAAAGCCTGGTGGACGTGGAGAGCATAGAGCTGGAGAATGTGGAGCTGGATGTGGAGGAGCTTGTGATACAGGCAAAGCAGGCGATGCTGATGCCAATTCTTCAGCAGCTTCAGCCGCAGGCGGCAGCTACGCTGGAGGCAAAGCCGGAGCAGAAGCTGGAGGCGCTACCTGAGATAACCTTTGAGAAGCCCGTAAAGGAGTACCGCGGGCAGGTGGAGGAAATAACCCTTGGAGCAACCCGCAGCGAGGGCGGTAGCAGGAGCAAGGTGATAAAAATAGGCGGGCAGCGCACCCTCTACCACTTTGAAGGAGGGTGGGTTAATAAGCCCGTGGTGAGTTTTGATGTCTTCGACATTCCCCAGCCCCAGTTCCCCAAGGCTCTGCGCGAGGCGTGGGGCGACTTCTGGGATTCGCCCGCTGAATGGGCACGCGAGGCTGTGAAGCGTGGTGCAGACCTAGTTACCATTCACTTGGTCTCTACTGACCCGAAGGTTAAGGACACGCCCATCAGCGAGGCTGCAAAAACCGTGGAGGAGGTGCTTCAGGCAGTAGATGTGCCCATAGTAATAGGCGGCTCTGGCAACCCGGAGAAGGACCCGGCGCTCTTTGAGAAGGTGGCGGCGGTTGCTGAGAACGAGCGCTGCCTGCTTGCGAGCGCAAACTTGGACCTCGACCACAAGCGCATCGTGGATGCGGCGGTTAAGTACAACCACAATGTGCTGAGCTGGGTCTCTCTGGACATAAACGATCAGAAGACACTGAACAAGCTCCTGCTGGAAGAGGGCTTGCCACGCGAACGACTTGTGCAAGACCCCACAACGGCGGCGCTGGGCTATGGTTTGGAGTACACCTACACCATGATAGAGCGCATAAAGATCAACGCCCTCAAGGGCGAGAAGGAACTGGCTTTTCCTGTAAGCTGCGGCGTGACCAACGCATGGGCGGCGCGCGAGGCGTGGATGAACGTCGCGGAGTGGGGTCCCCGCGAGTACCGTGGGCCCCTCTGGGAGACTGTCAATGCTCTAGCTGTTATGATCGCAGGAGCTGACATAATGATGATGCTCCACCCCAGTGCGGTGCAGGCGATTAAGGCGATAATCGACTCCATCTTCGGCGACTACCAAGGAGTGGAGATAAAGTATGAGAATTGGCTGAAGGTCTAGGCATGACAAAGGTATCGCCGCTAGAGGTTCACAAGCTCCTGCCACGCACCAACTGCAAGAAGTGCGGCAACGCGAGCTGCATGGCTTTCGCGGTAAAGCTGGTGAGTGGCAAGGCTTACTTGGATGAGTGCCCGACAATAAACGAGGCGCGCTACTTGCGCCAGAAGCTCGCGCTCAAGGAGCTTATCAGCAAGGTGCTCGCTGCGACGCCAACAAAGTTCGTGATTCACGAGGAGCGGTGCACAGGCTGCGGCAACTGCGTCGACGCCTGCCCAGCGAACGTTGCCGTTAGCTTAGAGGTGAGCGGTGGCAAGGGCAGCGCCAGCAAAGACGTGGTGCTCAAAATAGAAGACGGCGTGGTGAAGGTGGTGAACGTCAAGGCGTGCCGGCGCTTTGAAGAGGATGCCAGCGAGTCGCGACCATGCAGCGTGTGCGTGGACTCATGCCCCTACAAGGCGATTGAGTTTATGTGACAATGTTGAGAGGCGATGGGAAATGGCTAAGGTATCACCCCTTGAGATATACAAGCACTTACCCGGACTGAACTGCAAGGAGTGTGGTGAAGACTCCTGTATGGCTTTTGCGAGTGCGCTCATAGAGCGCAAGAAGAAGTACGAGGACTGCGCACCCCTTGTGAGGGAAGAAAAATACAAAAAGAAGCTGGATAAGCTTGTGGAGCTGGTGACGCCTCCCGTTAAGGAGGTGGTTATTGGCACTGGAGAGCGCGCCTGCGTCATAGGCGGCGAGGAGGTAATGTACCGCCACGAGCTTACCTTCTTCAATCCCACGGCGCTTTTCATAGACGTGAGCGACGACTTGCCAGCTGACGAACTCGCTGAAAGAGTGGCGAAAATAAACAAGTTTGCTATAGAGCGCGTGGGGCAAAAGCTTCGCCTTGATGGTATAGCGGTGAGAGCAAAGAGCGGCGACCCCGCGAGGTTCGGCGAGGCAGTGGTCACCGCGGTAGAGAATTCGGACCTCCCATTAATGCTGTGCTCCTTTGATCCAGAGCATCTGGAGGTTGGTCTGGAAATAGCGATAGAGCGGAGACCCCTTATCTACGCGGCGACGAAGGAGAACGTAGACGCCGTGGCCGAGCTTGCTGTGAAACACAACGCACCTGTAGTAGCTTCCTCGCCTGGCGATATTCAGGGGCTGCTTGAGCTCGTGGCAAAGCTGCGCAGCAAGGGTGTGGAGGATATTGTTCTCGACGTGGGCACCTATCCGCTGGGCGCGAAGTTCGGCTCGAGCCTTGAGAATATGGTGATGCTGCGCAGGCTGGCGATTGAGAAGGGCGAGAAGCTGGCGGGCTACCCTATAATGGGCGTGCCCCTCGTCGCTTGGTTAAATGGCGACGAGCCTGCTAAAGCCGCGATGCAGGAGTGCATCATA
Source organism: Candidatus Pyrohabitans jungbluthii (assembly GCA_002010065.2). Taxonomy (GTDB): domain Archaea; phylum Hydrothermarchaeota; class Hydrothermarchaeia; order Hydrothermarchaeales; family BMS3B; genus Pyrohabitans; species Pyrohabitans jungbluthii. The sequence goes on from MTMD02000015.1 coordinate 7,666, forward strand.
GCGAGCACCCAGCTTCTGCGCTACGCAGACCTTCTGGTACTCCACTCCATGGACATGTTCTCCCTGCTTCCGCTGCTCACCCTGAGGCAGAACATATACACCGACCCGAGGGTGCCAATTCAGGTGGATGCGAAGCTCTATGAGATTGGCAAGCCCGACGAGAACTCGCCTGTGCTCCTGACCACGAACTTTGCCCTTACCTACTACACCGTCGCATCTGACATAGAGGCAGGGAAGGTGGACTGCTACCTGCTGGTGGTCAACACCGAAGGCTTGGCCGTTGAGCCCGCGATGGCAGGTGCAAAGCTCACGGGCAGCCTCGTGAAGGAGGCAATCGAGGAGAGCGGCGTCGAGAACAAGGTGAAGCACCGCAAGCTGATAATCCCTGGCATGGCAGCGCGCATAAGCGGCGAGATTGAAGACCTCACTGGCTGGGAGGTCATCGTCGGCCCAATAGATTCCTCGCGCATACCTGCGTTTATAGAACAGAAGTGGAAGTCTGAGGCTTAGGTTTTTAATATTCTCCACCCAATCTATTTTTTATGAGCCTCAAGAACAGGGTAAGCGTGGTAAGGGGTGACATAACACAGGTCGAGGCAGATGCCATAGTGAACCCATCCAACAGCTACGGCGTAATGGGCGGAGGCGTGGCACTGGCGATTAAGCTCAGGGGTGGCGAGGAGATAGAACGCGAGGCAATGGCGAAGGCTCCAATCAACGTTGGCAGCGCCGCAGTAACGACTGCGGGAAGGCTTAAAGCAAAGGCGGTGATTCACGCCAGCACAATGCAAAAGCCAGCGCAGAGGGTGGGCGTAAACGAGGTTCGCCTGGCAACAAGAGCAGCGTTGCAAGCAGCCTCGCAACATGGCTTCAGGAGCGTTGCCTTCCCGGGTATGGGCACAGGCGTTGGCGGCGTACCCAAGGATGAGGCGGCAAGGGCAATGCTCCAGGAGATTCTGGCGCACCTTGCAAGGGATGCGCTGCCGGAAAGGGTTATTCTGGTCGCCTTCGATGAAGGGCTTTTCTCTGCCTTCCAGGAGGCGTTGCGTGAGGCGGAAGAATAGACGCTGGTTTCTGTATATATCGCCTGATGTGCTTACCCAGTTTTATTCGAGGCTTACTCCCTGAAATCCACTCCACCTTTGCACACTCCGCCCACGTTGAGGGGATACTCCTGGCACACCTCGGGTTTTGTCTCATGGATGGCGCATGCATAAGCGCCGTCGATTTTAGTAAGAAAGACACACCGCCCGCTCTCGTCGCCCATCTCAAGAGTCCCGTCGGTGATTAAAGCTCCACCGTTTTCCTCCATCTTAAGGTAGCGGAGCACCTCCTCTCTGCCCTCGCGAATCCAGCGCTCCACATCGCTTGGCGAAGCCTGAATTTTGCTTCCCAGGGTAAGGCAGCACCTGCCACAGCGCCTGCACTTCTCCGGGCTTGCGACTTTTTTACCAAGCCTGAAGAATCTGCCGGCAATGACCAAGCCGGCGACCTCAACCTCGCCCAGATCAGCGTTTCCCTCGCTCTCATCCCCCTGAGGCGGGGGCAGGATGTACTTTAGAGTCCTACCTCCGTAGGAGTAGAGGATTGCATCCTCTTCCATGCTGCGCCACCTTCCAAAAGCCCAGAAATTATTTTAGCCTCATAGCCTAAGTATTTTTTGATGGCGACCTGCGATTACGTGCCCACAAGCGAAGCCAGGGCGAGAGAGATGCTCAGCTTGGCAGGTGTGAAGGAGGGTGAAGTGGTCTACGACCTTGGGTGTGGCACTGGGGAGATACTCATAGTCGCCGCAGAGGAGTTTGGTGCGCGCTGCTTTGGAATAGAGGTGAATTCCCACCTGGTGGAGTGGGCGAGGGAAGAAATAGAGAGTCGAGGACTGCAGGACAGGATAACTATTTTCCACGGCAACATATTTGAGCCTCGCTTCTGGAAGCACCAGGGCGGAGATGAGAGCATCGCCGTCGCCAATGCTGACGTGGTTACCTACTACCTCACGCTGTGGGTGCAGGAAGAGTTGAAGCCTCTCATTGAGAGGGAGCTCAGGCATGGAGCTAGAGTTGTCTCGCGGGAATTCAAGGTCATGGGCTGGAAGCCGGTGAAGGTTAGGAATGGCATCTACCTCTTTGAGAAGGGAAGGAGTTTCTGATAGGAATAAATTTTTAAAACTGCCGGGCGTTAAATATACCAGGCGATATTTATGAAGTACTCCAAGCCTCGAGGCACGAGGGATTTTCTTCCCGGAGAGATGGCGGCCAGGCGTTACGTGGAGCAGATGATACGCCGCGTATTTATAAGGTTTGGCTACAAGGAGATAGCCACTCCCACCTTTGAGCACCTTGAGCTGATTACGGCGAAGTCGGGCGAGGATATCGTGGCGCACCTCTACCACTTTAAGGACAAGGGTGGGCGCGACCTTGCGCTTAGGCCAGAGTTAACTGCACCGGTGATGCGCCTGTATGTGAATGAGCTTCAAAACTCGCCCAAGCCTCTGCGATTGTACTACTTTGGAAACTGCTTCCGCTATGAGCGTCCCCAAGCGGGGCGGTACCGTGAGTTCTTCCAAGCAGGCGTGGAGCTTATTGGCTCCTCCTCGCCAGAGGCGCAGGCTGAGGTTATTGCCCTCGTCAATGCGGTGCTTGAGGAACTCGGGATAAGAGAATACGAGCTTCACATAGGCAACATCGGCATACTCAGGAAAATCCTGGCTGAGAATGGCATTGGCGAAGAGGTCCAGGCGCACATAATGGGGGTTATAGATAAGGGTGACGAGGCACAGCTTGAGGAAGAGCTTAACAGGCTTGAACTTCCGGAAGAGGAGAAGGAGGTTATCCTTGGTGTGCTTGAGCTGAAAGGCAGGCGCGGGGAGGTGGTTGAGCGTGCTGAGGCGCTGCTCGCTGGAAGAGAGTCTGTGCTAAAGGAGCTTCGCAGCTTCGAAGAAATCCTCGACGCCCTTGAGAGCTTCGGGGTTAAAAATTACCACCTCAACCTGGGCATAGCTCGAGGGCTGGACTACTACACCGGCATGGTCTTCGAGGTCTACGCCTATAAACTGGGTGCCGAGAAGCAGATATGTGGGGGCGGAAGCTACTCCTTGGCGGAGGTCTTTGGGGGCAAACCCGTAGCTACGAGCGGCTTTGCCTTTGGCTTTGACCGTTTGCTACTTGCACTTGAGAAGGAAGGAGTAAAGCTCCCAGATACGGAGAGAACGCTGTTCATGGTCATACCTATGGGTAGGGAGCTTGTGCCCTATGCGATAGAAGTTGCCTCTTTAGTAAGACGCAGCTATGTGTGCGAGCTTGAGGTTATGCGCAGGAAGGTAAAAAAAGCCCTAGCTTATGCTGATGCTAAGGGCATACCATACGTTATTCTCGTAGGAGAGGAGATTAAAGAAGGCAAGGTGCTCCTTAAAGACATGCGCGCAAAGGAGCAGCGTGAGGTTAATGTGGAGGAGCTTGAAAGTGTGCTCGCTGCTATAGCAAAAGGTAACCCTTAGCGATCAGCGCCTCTTTTATCTCCTCGGCATGTTCAAAGCCGTAGGTTTCAACCACAACGTCGACTCTGACTTCGCCCAGAGGTATGCCTTTCTGCAGGCGGTCGTGGACTACAGAGATTACATTTGCTCTTTTTTCGGCGATTGTCTCAAGCATCGCCTTGAGCTCCCCGGGGAGGTCTTTAACCACCACGCTTAGGTGAAGGTACCTCCCCCGCTTTACCAGACCTTTCTCTATTACGCGGGAAATCAGGTTTAAATCCACGTTTCCCCCGCTTATGAGCACCGCGGTGGTCTTTCCTTTGCAGGGGACCTTGCCTGAGAGGCAGGCTGCCAGCGACGCAGCTCCAGCACCTTCAGCAACAAGCTTGGCGCGTTCAAGGAGGAGAAGCATCGCTTCGGCGATTTCCTCTTCGGTGACGGTAACCACATCATCCACGTAGCGCTGAATCAGCTGGAAGGTGAGCCTGCCTGGGCTTTTAATTGCTATTCCATCGGCGATGGTTGTGGAAAGCTTCACCGATGTGGGCTTTCCCATTGCTAAACTTGCCTTCATCGCCGCTACAGCTTCCGCCTGCACGCCGATTACTTTTACCTCTTCTTTAATACTCTTCGCAGCTATTGCTATGCCCGAAATCAAGCCGCCTCCGCCTACAGGTACAACAATCTGCTCCACCTCAGGCAGGTCTTCGAGGATTTCCAGTGCAATTGTGCCCTGACCCGCGATAATGTGAGGGTCGTCGAAGGCATGGATTAGGCAAAGCCCTTCTTCTTTAGCAAGCTTCTTCGCCTCTTTGAGGGCGTCTGAGAAGGTTTTTCCCTTAAGAATGACCCTCGCCCCATACCCACGTGTAGCCAGAATTTTGGATATGCTGGTGTTTTCTGGCATAACAATGGTGCAGCGCGCGCGAAATAGAGAAGCAGCATAAGCCACGCCCTGAGCGTGGTTTCCGGTGGAGGCGGCGATAACCCCTCGCTTCAGCTGGGCTTGGTTCAAGGAGGCGATTTTATTGATAGCACCCCTCGACTTGAAAGAACCTGTCTTCTGGAGATTCTCTGCCTTGAGGTAAATCTCGCCCCCCGCAAGCATGGAGAAGGTCTGAGAGCGCTCAAGCGGGGTGCGGTGCACCTTGCTTTTAATAACCTCAGCGGCACGCTTTATATCCTCAAGGGTCACCTCCCTCATAGGATTTATTATCAGCCTGCGATAAATAAACTTAGTGATAAGATTATGAGGTTTGCAGCGAAGGTATATTACGAGGGCACAGCTTTCTATGGCTCGCAGCGCCAACCAGCGAAACGCACAGTTGAGGGCGAGCTTCTCCGCGCTTTGAGCATCTTTGGCGAGGTGAGGAACTTCAAGAGCGCAGGAAGAACTGACCGCGGGGTTAGTGCGCTGGGCAACGTCTTTGCCTTTGATATGGATAGAAAGCTCGAGCCAAGGGCGATAAATGCACAGCTGAGCAGGGATATAAGGGTACTCGCAATAAGGGAGGTACCCGAAAGCTTTCATCCGCGCTACGACGCGCTCCACAGAACCTACAAGTACTTTCTGTACGACGAGGGCTTTGACCTTGAGGCAATAAAGAAGGCGTGCAGTATTCTTGAGGGTGAGCACAGTTTCCACAACTTCACCCGCGCCAGGGAGAAAAACTACACGCGGAGGCTTCTCAGGGTTACCGCTGACAGAAAAGGCGAGGTTATTGTGCTAACCTTTAAGGGGGAGAGCTTTCTCTGGGAGATGGTGCGCAGGCTGACGAGCGCGATAGCAATGGTGGGGAAGGGTGAGCTCAGCCTTGAGACACTTGAAGAGGCTTTACACCCTGAAGTGGAGCGGAAATTTTCAGCGGCGCCGCCTGAGTTTCTGGTGCTGTGGGAGGTTGCCTACAAGTTTGAGTTTGAGCATGAAGGCTACACCGTGAGGCAGCTTGTGGCGCAGCTCAGGGAAAAGTTCTCGTCGCTATACGCGCAGGCTGCGCTTGCAAAGGCTATGCACGAGGAGCTTAAATGCTGAACTTCTCCCTCAGCGCTGACCTGCGAAGGACATGCCAGGTGTCACCGCGAAGAATTACCCTGAAGGCATGCTCTATGACCTTCTTGTAAAAATCGCAGTAGTAGCTCTTGTTATACATGCTGCCGTCGGTGGAGTATATCTCCGCAGGACAGGGGGCACCGCAGATGTTTTTGAAGAGGCAGACATTGCACTCTTCTATCTCCTCAACTGCGCGGCTCACCACCTTTCTGAAACTCTCTGAATTTGAGATGTCCTCAATAGTATTGTTGAATATGTTCCCGCCTGCGAACTCCTGCATGCCTATGAACTCACCGCAGGGGTAACACTCCCCATTTGCGGTAACTGAAAAGAACCTCCTGCCGCCACCACAGGGTGAGATGTCGCACATGAGCACTCTTGCGCTCGGTGCGATGATGCCAAGCAGAAGGTTGGCGAAGTCGCCGATGACTATTCTTCTCCCCTGCTTTGTCAGCTCAATTGCGGTGTCTACGGCTTTAATAAAATATTCAGCCATCTCCCGTGGCTCTGGTCGTAAAGCAAGGGAACCTTTTTGAGTGCCTCTAACAGGATTCATCAGGCACAGTGAAACCTCCCTATCATTCAGGAACCTGACCATGTCGGCAAGCTGCTTCTGATTGTGCTTTGTTATTGTGGTGACCACATTCAAGCCTCTGTAGCCAGAGAACCACTCCAGTGCCTTGACAATCTTCCTGTAGTGCCCCTGTCCGCGCAGTGAATCGTTCGTCTTTTCATCCGGCGAATCCAGAGAGATGCCTATGTTCACCCTCTTTTCCTTTATAAACTCGGCATCTTCCTCGGTTAGTAGCAGACCATTCGTCTGAATACCGAAGTGAAGCTTGCCGTAATAATCCTCAATCACCCTGAAGATATTCTCCTTGTTCATCAGAGGCTCGCTTCCGTGAAACACTATGGAGCCCTTCATCCCTTTCTCATCAAAAAATTCAATTGCCTTCTCAACGACGGTGCAGAGCTCAGCGTAGCTCATGTTTTTTCCGCGTGACTTTATATTCTGGGGCAGGTAGCAGTATGGGCACGAGGCGTTGCATCTGTCGGTGGGATTTACATAGAGCAGAATTATATCTGTGCTGAACCTCAGAGCCTTCATCTCCCCAATCAGTTCCTCCCTCACGCTGGAGTACAGCTCTTCCAGCTTTTTCTGCTCCCCAATACCCCAGAAATTCGTCTCCGGATCAACCTTAAACTCTGTTTCGCCAATAGTGAGAGTCTGGAGCATCTTTACCACCCTAAAAAAGGAAATTAGAAGGGCGAGTCCTCACTCTGCATCACATAGTGGGTGAGTCCTGCCCCCTTGTATTTACACTCCATCCTGTAGCTCATTTCTACTTTATGCGCATTTTTGTCTTCCATATCTGCCACCTCTCTGTATAATTTACACTATTTTTTATAAAATAAGGCATATTTAAGCTTTTTCTCAAATAATATTGATTAGAAAATCAAGTTTGCTTGATTAGCAGAAAAAACTGTTACAAACCTACCTTGTGAGCAGGTAGCCTGCCACTATCGCCAGAGCGATGCCAGCGGCGTTAACCGCCTTTATTTTCTCTCCCAGAACGAGCACCGCAAGTATAGCGCTGACCGCCGGGTAAAGTGCAGTCAGGGGTATGACTATGCTTCCCGGGTACCTTTCTAGGGCGAGCATGAACAGCAGGGAGGCGGTCACACCTACCATTGTTCCCAGCGTTAGCATCGCCGCCGGCTGTGAGACTGGAAAGCTTATCCCCCTGTAATAAAGATAAGCGAGAATAGCAAGATTGGTAAGCATGTAGACCACGTTGGTCACGAAAAGGGCGCGAAATAAACCGAGTTTATCAACACCGTATTTGTAGAGAAAGCCCCACAGGCCCCAGAGAATAACTATAATAGTCCCCAGCACTGAAATCTCGAGTTTCATGGCTCAGAAGGCGGGGTTAACGTTTTAAGATTATATAGGAACTAAGCGTCACACCGGAAGCTTCGCTTCCGGGTAACCACCAGCGGGTTCCTATCGTTCCCGAACGAAGTGGGTAACGAAGCCCCTCTATAGGAAAATTTTTAAGCTCTGCCTCTTATTCAGATGACGTGATACCATGCTAGACGCTGGCATAGCGATGCAGGTGCTGTTCTGGGGTATATACGCTGGATGCATCTACATGCTATTAGCCACAGGCTTAACGCTAATTTTCGGCGTGATGAAGGTTGTCAACTTCGCCCACGGCGAGTTTCTGATGCTGGGCTCCTATATCACCTTCTGGATAGTCGCCCTCTTCGGGATTAACCCCTACGTCGCAATTATACCTTCAATGCTCCTGCTTGGGATGCTGGGCATAGCCGTTGAGCGCCTCGCTTTTCGTCCAATCCTGGGCACAGGCAAGCTAAACGAGATCTTCGTCAGCCTTGGCTTAATTTACATCCTGCAGAACGGCGTGGCATTTCTATGGGGCGACGACTTCAGGAGCATGCACAGCCCTTACGCAGCGAAAACCATACCCCTGGGCAGCATAAACCTGCCACTTGACTATGTGATTCTTGTATTCTTCACTGCCGTAATCCTTCTGGCACTTCACCTGTTTCTAAAAAAGACGAGCTTGGGCAGGGCGATGCGGGCGACGAGTCAGAATAGAAAGGCGGCGATGCTCATGGGTGTTAACGTGGAGCGCATAGATATGCTCAGCTTTGGTCTGGGTGTGGCTCTCGCAGCAGCCGCAGGTTCGCTCTGGGCTATAAGCGGTCAGCTCTTCAACCCTTACTCAGGCTCCCTCCCGGCGATCAAGGCTTTTGCGATAATCATCCTGGGCGGGCTTGGAAGCATTCCCGGTGCCATTGTGGGCGGGCTCATCTATGGCATAGCAGAGAACGCAGGTGGCTACCTGTTCGGCAACTACTGGAAGGATGCGATCTCCTTCCTGATACTCATTGCAGTGCTAATAGTCAAGCCTCATGGCATATTCGGGGAGGGAGAGGAATGAGACAGAGGCATCTATTATGGCTCGCGGCGCTTGCAATTGCTCTGCTCCTGCCCTTAGTCGTGGGCGAAAGCCCCTACCTTATGAAGGTTCTCATAATAATGATAATCTTCATAATCTACACCCACGCGTGGAATCTGCTGGCATACTCAGGGCAGGCTTCTCTCGGGCATGCAGCCTTCTTCGGCATCGGCGGGTATGCCTCGGCGCTGCTGGCTGCGAAGCTTGGGACATCGCCGTTTCTTACAATCTTCATAGGCGCTATCTTCGCTGCCATCGCTGGCGTTTTCGTTGGCATAATATGTGTACGTCTGCGGGAGTGGTTCCTGGCAATGGTAACCTTTGGTTTCTCAATAATAATAGGCACGATTTTCTTAAACCAGTTCACTTCGCTTTTTGGCGGTGTCGATGGCATGCCCGCGAAACGCTTCTTCAGCGCCACCCTGGAGCACCGCTACCTCTATGAGTACTACTTCATGCTCCTCCTTGCGATAGCCACCACTCTTCTCATCTACTTCATAATGCGCTCCAGGCTCGGTGTCGCCTTTGCGGCAATAAGGGAGAACGAGATGGAGGCGAAGATTCTGGGGGTTAACACCACCAAGTACAAGCTCATAGCTTTTCTGATAAGCACATACCTCGCTGGCCTAGCTGGTGCGCTTCAGACCCATAGCTTTGCATACATTACGCCGGAGATTTATAGTGTGCACAACTCCTTCTGGCCGGTGATTTATGCAATAGCTGGCGGGTTAGCAACGCTGGAGGGACCGATAATAGGTACTGTGGCTATAACGTTGATCTGGGAGGGGCTCAAGAACCTGGGCCTGCACTTCGAGCGCTTTGTGATTATAGGCTTGCTTCTGGTGGTGATGGTAATATTCAAACCTCGTGGTTTGGCAAGCGTCTTCGACAGGTGGCGGCGGTAGGCGATTAAAAAAAGCTTTTTACGTTACACCCTGGCCTCGTCGAGGGCATGGGCGCAGCCGCATCGGCGCTCCTCGGGTATGAGCTTCACCGCTTCGAGTATTAGCTTTTTAAGCTTCTCCTCGTTCTGCTTCACCACTTCAATTACCTCAGTGGCGGTGAGTTTCTCCTGCTTAATGCCTGCAGCGTAGTTTGTGACGGTGCACACGCTGGCATAGCATATCTCCATCTCCCTCGCGAGCACCGCCTCGGGTAAGCCGGTCATTCCCACGACGTCGCAGCCAAGCATAGAGAGCATGTGGATCTCTGCAGGCGTCTCGAAGCGTGGTCCTTCTGTCGCAGCATATACGGCGCGCTCTCCTACTTTGCCAACTGTAGTCCTCGCAGCCTTTATTAGAGCAGAGCGTATCTCAGGGCAGTAGGGCTGAGTCATATCCACGTGCACAGCTTCGGTGTCGTAGAAGGTGGCGCTGCGGGAGCGGGTGAAGTCTATGAAGTCATGGGGCACAACGACGTCGCCAGGAGCAAAGCTCTGATTTATCCCACCCACCGAGTTGGTGGCGATTATCCTGCTAACACCCAGCTGCTTAAGCGCGTAGATGTTGGCGCGGTAGTTAACCCTGTGCGGCGGAAGCTCGTGCTTTATCCCGTGGCGGGGCATAAAAACAACGCTCCTGCCAGCGAGTTCGCCTATAAACGCGGGTGAAGCCTCGCCGTAGGGTGTTTCTATGACTTTCCTCTCCCGCTCCCTAAAAACCTTGGGGTCGTATATTCCTGTGCCGCCTATAATAGCTATGCGCTGCATAGGCTATGCTCTTCCCTAGGGTTATATTAAGCCTTCGCCGCTTTCTTCTTTCTACCGCGTATTCCAAGAAAAGCCACCATTGTAAGCACCAGGCCAAGCGTAAGCGAGAGCGCGAACATCTCATTAGCTATCTTCCCGCGCATGTAAAGCGCCACTGAGTCAAGAATAAGGCGGAGGGCTATGACGAATACCATGAGCACCATGTATCTGCTCACGTTCTCCCCCTCAAGCAGGGCGTCGATGCTCTTTCCCACGAGGGCGATGAGGGCAGCGAACATGAAGAAGTCTATAGAAGCGACGATAAAGTCAGGTACCCCCTCCGCGAAGCTCACATAGCCATGTGCTTCAGCCGCGCGCCAGCCTATAAAGGCGCCCAATGTAGCGAGAATTGCAGCAACCAGGTATGTAAAGAAGGACAGCTTACCAGCTATGAAGGAAGTCTTGAACTCCTGAAAGCTGCGCGAAATTATTCCCTCGAGGTCAAAGCCCTTGATTATAAGGAACACGCCCAGCACGCCGCCGATGAGGCGCCAGCTGTGCGGGCCGAGAAGCATGTACAGCACCAGTGCTATGCCTGGCAACCCTATTATTATCCGGGAAAGCTTCGGGTCGTTGGCTATGCTCTTCATGAAGTCTAGAATCATGTAATAGGTGCTCTCGAGCTGCTCGCTCTGCTTCACAATCACCCTGCTGAGGGATATAACCCTTGCGCGGGATTCGACTATGGGTAAGATGTGCTCATCCTCAGCACCGTCTGTAACCAGGACAACGCCATCTGGTTTAAACTCAGCGAGGATCTCATCCAGCTGTCTTGCAATTGCCTCATCGCTCACCACGCCTACGTTCTCATCGCCGACAAGCGTGGCTACTCTAACCTCTCGCCCCTGCTCGCGGTAGAAGTCGTATAGCCTCACCGCCTCGAATATTGTGTTGGTGTCGCTCTCCGTGGGGTCAGCTAACCCCAGCTTTACAGCCACGCGCAAGTTCTCTTCTCTACCTAGGATAGGCCCCTTCTCCCCTATCTTCCGGGTGATATCTGCATCGCGGTCGACGCAGATTACGTATATTCGCCTTATTTCCATAATCCTATTACACGAGGTTGAATCTCCTCAGCAGATATATATCCTCAAGATCGAGCTTCTCACCGCGCTTGAAGCGCTCGTATATCGCCTTCGCCTCCTCGCGCAGCTCCTTCTCGCTCTTCTCGCGGTGTAGCAGCTCAATACCCGTTTCCAGCTCTACAATCTCCTTCTCCAGCTCCTTGAGCTGGGGTACCTTCTCGTCCAGCTCAGCGTTGAGCTTGTCAAGCTCCTGAGTGAGCGCGAGCTTCTCCTTGTTAATCTCATCTATCTTCTGCTCCAGTTCCTTTATCTTCTCCACAGCCGTCACGAAGGCTTCGTGGTACTTCTGCGACTCATCGCTGAGCTTTATAATCTTTTCATGAATCTTCTTTGACACCTTGCGCTTCTTCTCCAGTCTCTTTGAAATCTCGATAAGTTCAGCGTAATTCGCAAGCTCCTTCTCAATCTCGGCGATGCGCTTTACCAGCTCATCCTCCTTCTTAATCTCCAGCACGCTTGTCTGAAGCTTCCATTCTAGGCGGTTCTTCTCCCTCTGCAGGCGTTTGAAATCACCCTTAGGGGCACGCTCCTTCGCTTTCTTGTACTCTTCCAGAATCTTCTTTACTTCCGCGTTGGCTTCCTCGCGCTGTGCCTTGAGCTTCTTTATCTCCGCATTTAACTTGTCCCGCTTCTCTCTAGCCTTGTTAGCCTCGGTGTTCTTCTTCTTTATCGCCTCAATGATATCCCGCTTGCGCTTGTTCAGCTCGCGCAGGCGCTTGCGCTTCGCAGATACCTCATGCTTCATCCGCCTTATCTCTGCCTCAAGTTCATCGCGCTTCGCTGTGAGCTCTTCCAACTTCGCTTCCATATCAGACTCTCCACTAGGTAATTGGCGATATAAAGGGTAAACTTAACCTTTGTAAAGACGATACATCTTTACGGGCGAGAAGGCGAGCAATACGCCCGCAGCCACGAGTGCTGTACACCCTTCTCTTATATCCATGTTTTTCACGTCGTAAGCTTTCTAAAAGAATTGAATATACTCGTAAGCTTTCCTCTTATCGTCGAAGCTGTAGTGCACTTGGTTAAATTCTCTCCTCAATTCTGCAACGTCCTTTTTAACTTTTTCGGTGCTCTCGCCTTTGATAGCAACCCTTGCGATGAGCTCGGCTATGGTGCGCATCTCACTCTCCTTCATCCCTAAGCGAGTAACCTCCTGCGTGCCTATGCGAATTCCGCTGGGGTTGGCACTCCTGTTTATATCGTCCCAGGGCAGAAGGTTCTTGTTGAGGATGATGTTCGCCTTCTCTAAAGCTTCGGCAACATGAGTGCCACCGCCCTGCTTTGCTACGTCAACGAGCACCTGATGTGACTCTGTGAAGCCCTTATGCTCGCATAGCACATCGAAGCCCTCTTCGCTCAGAGCCTGAGCAAGAGCCTTAGAATTTTTGACCACCTGCTTGGCATAAGCTTCGCCGAACTCCAGCATTTCTGCAAGGGCTACGGCGAAGCCAGCCATGTGGTGAAGGTGGTGGTTGGAAACCAAGCCCGGGAACACTGCACGGGTGAGCTTCTTACCATACTCCTCCTTTGCGAGAATCACACCACCCTGCGGACCTGGAAACGTCTTGTGCCTCGACGCTGAGATCACATCGGCGCCCTCTTTAAGGGGCTGCTGAAACTGCTTGCCCGCGATTAAACCGAGCACATGTGCACCGTCATACATCACTGTAGCCCCAACCTCCTTCGCAACTTCGCTGAGCTCGCGCACAGGGTGGGGGAAGAGGAAGATGCTCGCGCCGAAGAGTACAAGCTTTGGCTCAACCTCTCGAATCTTCTTCGCAGCCTTATCAACGTCGATATTCATCTCCTGCTCGTCGAAGGGAAAGCTCTTAACCTTCAATCCGCGCACACCCGCGGCGCTCAGCTCCGCATGCGAGATATGCCCCCCGTGGGGTACCTGAAGCGCCATCATCGTATCTCCAGCATTCGCCAGCGCAAAGAAGCACGCTAGGTTGGCGACTGTACCCGAGGTGGGCTGCACGTTGACGTAAGGTGCTTCGAAAAGCTTCTGGGCAAGCTCAATAGCTAAGAACTCCACCTCATCTATGTATTTACAACCCTGGTAGAAGCGCTTTCCAGCTTCGCCTTCGGCGTAGCGATGCGAAAAGTCGCTGGCGCACACCTCGCGCACCAGAAGCGAGGTGATGTTCTCACTCGCTATCAATGGAAGACTCTCGCTAAACCAGCGATGATGCTCCTTGAGGATGTCCCTTACCCGAAACGCATGCTCGCGATTTCCCATTGGGATACCACCACTAAGCCTAACTACCGCCTCATTATATATTTGTGTAACGATTGAAAGGAGGATTGTGCTCGAGTATATGCTCAGGGATGTTTTAAATATTTTCTTCACCGCCGCATTTCAAAAAATTATCTGCGCTCCTTGAGTGGCGTAACTCTTGGGCATCTCCCCCACATTCCAGTCCTCACCCGCTGGGTAACTGCCAGTGGTCTCGCAATAGTAGTACCTCTTCCCACCAACCTCAAAGAAGACAGCGCCCTTGAAGGGGGATTCTGAGAGGCTAACCGCAGCCCCTACGTGGTCTAGGAACACCACAACCACTGCATCAATACCGGCTGCACGTAGCAGCGAGACCAGGAGAAGCGCACGGTCTTCGCAGTCCCCTGAGCCCTCGGCAAGGGTTTCGAGGGGGTACTTGGTGTTGAAAGCTGTAATGTCAGGTTCAAACTTCAGCTGCTGAACTATGTCTAGAGCAGCTTCTGCAAACTCTCTATCGCTGTGATAGTGCTTTCTGAGCATCAGCGCAAGCTCTGCTACCTCGCCCTCTTCAGGGGTGATGTAGGCTGAGAGGTTGCTGTGCCTAGGAGCAAGCACCTTGTAGTACAGGTACCTGCGGGTGCTTATCCTGCTGTAGAATCCAGAGCCTCTGCCTGGAAGCTCAAAGTACCTTACTATGACTCCTTCTCTCTCCGCAATCTCACCGAGCGAGGCATTGGTGCTTTCTAAGCATGACAGCTCATATCCCTCCTCGTAACCCTGCCTCAGCCCAGCGAGGTATCCATCGTAGTAGCCCTCTGCGTATCCTTCAAAGTAATTCTCTTCTCCTAAGCGGGTACCTGCATAGAGGGTGACAGCAAGAAAAAGTAGGATTAAAAATATCCACGACTTCATAATAAAAAGGTAAAAATAGCACAATAAAAAAATAAAATAGTTGGAAGCTTAGAGCTTCCTTCTTCTCATCGCTGCATAGCCAGCTAGTGGTAGCAGTGCAATAGCGGCAATCGTTGTAGGACCGCACACGCCTTTTGCCTCAGGCGTCGGGGTTGCTACCTCCGGCGTCACCTCTGGCTTCTTCTCTGGCACTACCTCCTCAGCTTTGGGCACTTCTGCAGCAGGAGCCTTGACAACTGCCGCTTCGAGCTGCTTGATCCTGCGCTGCATCTTGATCCATTCTTCCATCATGTTGAGCTTGTCCAGCAGGGCATCGACTGCACCGTTCCAGTGGGTCCAGTCGGGTGCCATCATGCTGGCGCCCATCCTCCACCGCCTGCCGTCGTGGTGCCAGATGTAGTAGTACATTACCTCTGGAATCTCGTCGATGGGGTTGGACTTGTCTATCAAGCCCTCCTCATACGCGGTGTCGAGCAGCTTCTTGGTGTAGTCATAGACCCTGTTGTAGTCCTCTATTATCTTGTCGAAGCTCTCGAAATAGCCGTCCACCCATGCCGGAGAGTGGCAGCCTCTGCACACCTTCTTCATGCGCTTTCTGTTCTCCTTTGCCAGTGCCTCGTCAGGCACACGCTCCTTGACTATGTCATTAACCTGGCTTGGAGGCTTCCACTGTGGCACAGACTTCTTTGGCTGAAGCTCCCAGTAGAGTCTCGACCCCACGTCATGGGTGGCTGGCACGCCGTTGAAGCCGCTCATGTGGCATACCGCACAGGTGGGCGCTCTTGTGTTCTCCGGCGTCAGCTCCTCTTCCTCAAGGAAGCTGTGGTCTTCCATGGAGAAGAAGATGTTGCCGTGCTTGCTCTCCTCGTAAATCTCCATCTGCGGATGGTCAGGGCCAAGGTGACACTGACCGCAGGTCTCGGGCTTTCGCGCTTCTGCCTTGCTAAAGCTGTGCCTAGTGTGGCATGCAGAGCAGGAACCAAGGCTGCCGTCCGGGTTAACCCTGCCCACACCCACGTTAGGCCAGCCGTCCAGAATCTCGCCGTCTTTGGCTATTACGTAGCTGCCGTGGCACTCTATGCAGCCAAGCACCTGGTTCTCGTGGTTGTAGCTCTCCAAGTCAAGTATGCCCGCGCGCTTCAGTGCACCGCTGTCGGGATAGAGCGGTGTCACCTTCCTGCGTATGAAGTCCCTGGGGTTATTCGCCAAGGCTGTCTCCAGCTTCAGCGGGTCCTTGCCCTGCTTCTTCATCTCCAGATACCAGGGCTTGAGTGGACCTATGAATGCCGTCCAAGCGTGCTTGCTGTCCATGAACTGCTTCACCTGCTCTTCGTGGCATTTCTCGCAGTACTTCGGCGAAACCACTGGTGTTATCTGGTAGCCGTTGTGGTCCCTTACGCTGGGATCCTTGGCTGGGTCACCCTCGTGGCAGTCAAGGCAGGTGACGCCATTCTTCGCCATGTCTGACTTCTGGTAGTCAGCAACTATACCGGGGGTTACTGACTTGTGGCAGGAGATACATGCCTCTGTGGCGTTTGCAGCACCTGCCAGTACCAGCACCCCCAAAAAGACAGAAACCAACAATATTTCATTTTTCATGCCCATCACCGGTCTAATTTTTACTAAATGCAATTTATATATTTTTTTAAAAAATAAAATTCACAATTTATAAACAAAAGTTAATAAAACGCCTCTACCTTCTATTGATATAATATAAAACTAAGCATGCTCGCTGGAATAGTATTGGTGCTCCTCAATATGCTCCATCGCCTTCTGGATAAGCTCCATGTATTTCCTTTCTGTGGTTTGAATCTCTATGAACACCACATCGTTAATCACAATCTTGGGTACTGAGCTTACCTCGTAGGCATCTGCAAGCTCGCTGAACTCTGTGGCATCGTATATGTGAAGCGAGATTTTATCGCTTGCCTTCGCAAGCTTTGCAGCTGCGACCACTGCCTTCGGGCAGTACCGGCAAGTGGGTGTAGTGAAAATCTTTATCTCCACCTCACGCTCTATCGCCGGCAACTCCTCAGCACCCTCGTAGGCAGAGCCTACTATTTTCACAATCTCTGCAAAAGCCTCAGCTTCCTTATGTTTTGGAACCCCATGATAATAGATGTTCTCAATGCGCAGCGCTGGCGCTGGCGTTATCTCTGCGTCCTCCTCAATTTTTATAAGGGGTGAAGCGCTTCTAAGCTTCTCAAGAAAGCTTTCCATCTCCGGGGCGTCTGCACTGTTCACCCCTATCCCAATCTCCCTCTTAATAGATTTAATCTCAGAAAAGGCTCTTCCGTTCATGACCCCTTTCCAAGCACTTCTAAGGTCTCCCTGCCCATGGTGCTGAGGAAGTACTTTCTCTCCTGATCCTGGTCTATTAAGCCCGCCTGCTTCAGAATCTTGAGATGAAAGCTCAGCTTGGCGGGGTCATCTATGCCAAGGTGATCGCGGATATCTCTGAATCTCACCTTCCCGCGGGAGTAGAGGTACTCCAGAGCTTGGCGTCTGATTGGATTTGAAAGTGCCTTGATAACCTCATCGGAAATCTTGCCTGTTAGCGCGCTGCTGCGCTTCTCAAACTTCGCCTCCTCAAGCACTCGCCGAATGGTGTTTTGAACCTCGTTTATCTTGAATGGTTTCTCTATGTAGTCACTTGCCCCCTTCTTAATTGCCTCCACAGCGCTGTCTATGGTTGCAAAGGCTGTGATTATTATCACCTTGATATCCGGCTTTGTTCTCTTTACCTCTGTGAGCAGCTCCATTCCGCTCATCTTTGGCATTACCAAGTCTGTTAGCAGCACATCGAAGTCCTCATTTTTTATCTTCTCCAGAGCCTTCTCCCCGTTTTCAACACTCTCAACCTCATAGCCCTCCTCTTTCAGCATCTCCTCAAGCCCAGACCTCAAACCTTCGTCGTCTTCTGCTATCAATATCCTCGCCATTTCAATCACCCAATGGAAGTATTACCCTGAAGGTGCTCCCCACGCCAACCTCACTCTCCACCTCTATTCTCCCGCCGTGGCGTTCAACTATGCCATAACTCACGCTGAGCCCCAAGCCTGTGCCCTTGCCCACACCCTTCGTGGAGAAGAAGGGGTCAAAGATCTTGCTGAGGTTCTCCTCCGGAATACCCTCACCGGTGTCGGTGATGCTTATCTCCACCTCACTATCTCTCCGCCGGGTGTCTATTATAAGGGTACCTCCTTCAGGCATGGCTTCAATCGCATTGTTAATTATATTCACCAGGACCTGTTGTATCTGTGCGGGGTCTGCCTTTACTTCAGGCAAAGCTTTATCCAGATTTTTTATTACATTTATGTTATTTATAGATATCTGAGGTTGGAGTATCTCCAGGGTCTTGGTAACTACATCATTTAGGTTCACTTTTCTGAATTTGGGCTCCATCTGACGTGAAAACTCCAGAAGGCTCTTAACTATCCTAGCAGCCTGAGTTGCCTGCTCTTCAATAATCTTCAGCTTCTTCCTCGCCTCCTTGTTCTTGGTCTTCTGGGCCAGCATCTGTGCATACAGCGAAATGTTGCCTAGCGGATTGTTAATCTCATGGGCAACACCTGCGGCAAGCTTGCCCACGGTGGCAAGCTTCTCGCTCCTGATAATCTGCTTTTCCTTGTTGCGCAGGTCGCGCACCATTTGATTAAAGCTCGCAGCAAGGTCGCCTATCTCGTCATTGCGTTTTATCTCTATTGCGACGTTGTAGTCACCCTTCCCCACCCTGCTCAGCGCCTCCTTGAGGATATTTATGGGCATAATAATCGTGCCTTTAAGTATAAAATAAAGGAGAACAAGAATGCTCCATAGCAGTATCACCGCTGAAAATGCAAGGGTCCTTCTTGTTTCGTAAAGGTTGTGCATCGCTTCATCCATGGGTATTGTTACCACAATGGCGCCGTGCACATCTCCACGCTTGTAACCTTGGTCAATATGGCAGCGTAGGCAGGGCTCCTCCATAATGATCGGCCCAGCATACTCGAAGTACTTCCTTCCATTTACTTCATAAATGCGGTAAACATCGCCGGGTTCGCGATAGAAGGTGTCTATAGCTCTGCTCTGGAATTCATTCTCAGGCAGGTTCTCTGTCCCTATTGGCTTTTTGGAAACCATCTTCCACTTATAGGAGAACTTGCGGTTGGATAGCACGGAAAGCACTGGCTCAATGCGCTCTTTGTTCTGCGCATTCCACAGCCTTACGAGGATAACCTGGTCTGCGATGCTCTTCGCCTGCTCTTTGAGCAGCGTCTCCATGTGCCTCTCGTTGAGCACGTATATCCATGAGAATAAACCAAAGATGAGCATTATCATTACAAAGCCCACGAGGAGCATTACTTTGGTGCCCACGCTCAGTCTTCTAATAGCCCTCACCCCCATGTGTGAAGTTACCCGTCTCGCGATGCGATAGGGTGACGAAGTGGGACACGAGCAATGGCGAAGTGGGGTCTGAGATGTCCAGCACGAGTAAGCCGTTATCGAAGTCCGCCAGGTAGAGGTAACTCCCGTCTATGAAAAAGCCAAAAGCGTTGCCAGGGGTGTCATAATGGGACAGCAACCTTGGTTTCGCCGGCGAGGTTATGTCAAACACGTATAGCCCATGGCTGCCAGTGGTAACAAAGGCGATGGTTCCCAAAAGCTTTACCTTTATGGCATACCCCATGGTGTTGATGTTGCTGATCTTTTCAGGCTTTGCTGGCTGTGAGACGTTTATCACGTCAACGCCTGCATCGCTATCCGCAAGCACCGCTATGCCATTTTTAACAGCAACAGAGTAGGCCACGCCTCTGCTCTTGTAGGTTGCTACCAAGCTGAGATTTTTCCTGTCAACTATCTGCAAGCCCCCGGTGAAATCTGCGAGGTAGACATAGTTCTCGCCCACGAAAAGGTCGCGCACGTGCTCATAGCCAGGAGGGTCAAATTTGCCTATAAGGGTAATGTTCTCTATGCTGGAGATGTTGAGCACAAGCAAACCATTCACGTCATTGAAGTTCGCTATGTACGCCTCCTCGCCTTTAACCACAATCTGCTTTAAATTACCCCTGTATCTGAATCTGGCAATAAGCTTGGGCGCCTCCGGGTTTGAGACATCTATAACCTTCAGTCCGTCAAGACCATCGCACACAAAGGCGTAGCCATCTTTTACAAATATGCCTTCCGCCTGCCCAGAGGTTCTTATGCTCCCCACAAGGCGGGGATTCTCAAAGTCTGAGAAGTCAATAATGCTCAGTCCCCAGTTTGAGGTGACATAGGCGTAGGGGTAGTCAACAAAAACATCTAGGAAGCCTGTGGACTGCTCCAGAGTCTCCCCTGGAGAGGTGGTCTCTTCCACACTTCCTGTACAGCCTGCGAATAGGATTATAAGCAACAGCACATGCTTGCGCATTTTCTATGCCTTCACCATTTTGAATTAATAATTCTACCGTCAATTAAAGTTTTCTTTGTTAGAGCAGAGGATGATAATAATGAACACCAAGCTGGCTGAGCTTAAGACCCTGCTTAGGGAGAAGGACAGGATAGTGCTGGGTTTTTCAGGCGGACTTAACAGTATATTTCTCGCCCACTTGTTGAAGGAGATGGGCAAGGATTTTGTAGCTGTAACAGTTGACCACGGCTTGCTACCGAGCGTGGCTGAGATAGCTGAAGTTGCTCGCGCTCTGGGAATAAGACACGAGGTTGTGAAGATAGATCTGCTCAGTGATAGATGCTTCATCGAGAACAGCTCAGAGAGGTGCTACTTCTGCAAGAAGGCAATGATCGACGCGCTTAAGCGCTTTGCAGAGGCTCAGGGTTACACCTACGTGATGGACGCCAGTGATGAGAGCGACATGCAGACCTACCGCTCGGCTGTGGTAGCGCTGTATGAGGAGGGTGTGGTAACACCGTTAATAGATGCAGGGCTAAACAGGGAGGAGATAGCTGAATATGCAAAGCAGGAAGGACTCCCCCTGCCTGCGCCTGAGAGCTGCCTTGCCACCAGGATTCCCTATGAGGTGTGGATAAGAGGGGAGGTTGTAGAGAGGGTGCGGGGTTTTGAGAAGGATGTTCGCGGGCTCGGCTTTGCCGCAGTTAGAGCCAGAGTTCACGATTCCCTGCTCAGGATTCAGTTCCTCGAAGATGAGCTGGAGCTCGCCCTGAAGAAGAAGGGGGAGATACTCAAAGCTGCGAAGAAGCACGGGTTTGCGTACGCTACCATCGATGTGGAGGGTTTGGGATAAACTACCCCAATCCCAGCTCTCTAAGCTTCTCCCGGGTAGGCACGCCCTCGCTGCTCCACCCACGCAGAGAGTAGTACTCTTCTAAAATTCCAAGCTCTGCCACCATGCCCTGGGAGGGTCCGCTGGGGATGGGCTGTGTTAGAAGCTTTCTAGGCAAGGTGTCGTCCTGCTTCGAAAATCCCTCCCGCAGGTTGAACATCCTTTCAAGGTTGAAAATCCTCTCCCCTGCGAGGAGGAGCTCTTCGCGGGTAAACTCTATTCCCGTGGCAAAGCTGAGAAGCTCAGCGTAGTCCTGCGCGGCTAACGCTCGGGCTGTAAACTTGCACAGGATAAGCGAGTCCAGCGCAGCATGAAAGTCCTGCATTTCCTTAACCAGCTTAGCCTTGCCCTCACTCTTGCGCCGGTCGACGCTCTGGGTGAGTATCTCCTCTATATAAACAGGTGCGCGCAGGTGACAAGCGCCGCGGTTGGAGGTGGCATACGCGAGAGCTACACCCTTCGCGCCACGCGGATCATAACCGGGAAGCTCAAGGCTCTTGATGCTGATGGAATACTCAGGCAGGGCTCTTGCGCTCCCCTCAGCCAGGGCTTTGCCCTCGCCTCTGCGATGCGCGATGTCCTCAAGCAAAGCTAAAATCTTCTCGCCATCCCCCCAAGCAGCGTCGCCGTAACGCGAACATTTCTCGAGGTAGGCTGCTATTGTAGCGCCCGCTGAGATGGTGTCCATGCCCTGGTTGTTGCAAAGCTCGTTGAACTTAACCACCCACGAAAGCTCTGCAACGCCCACATTTGAGCCAAGGGCATAGAGGGTCTCATATTCGAGGCTAGTGGTGCTAACTCCGCCTACCTCAACCACCTTCCCGCACCTGATAGCGCAGGAGTAGCAGCCATAGGAGGAGGTTATGTACCTGGCGATGCTCTCGGCAGATATGCTGTCGGCACCCTCAAAAACGCCCTCGCTGAAGTTTCGCGTCGGGAGGAGACCTATGTAGTTTACCTTGGCGAGAACGTTGGGTGTGCCGTAGAGCTTCAGAGTCTTTCCTGTCGTAGGATGCGAAGCAAGCTTCCTGTAGCACTCCCTTGCCTTTCGCTTAAACTCCCGTGGATGAGCAAGCTCTATGCTCTTACTCCCCTTCACCGCAATAGCTTTGAGGTTCTTGGAGCCCATCACAGCACCCAGGCCGCCTCTGCCAAAGGCACGGTGCCCATCGTGGATTATCGCCGCAAAGCGCACCAGGTTCTCGCCAGCCACACCTATCGCTGCAACACGTGAGCGCTCCCACCCTCGCCTGCGCTTAATCCTCTGCTCTGTCTCCCTAGTGCCCAAGCCCCATAGTTGGGAGGCACTCTCAAACTCCACGCCATCCTCTGAAATTCTGAGACAGACCCTGTCCTCCGCCCTACCTCTTATCGCAACCGCCATATAGCCGGCTTTTCTAAGCTCGTAGCCAAGGTAGCCACCGCAGTGGGACTCGAAGATTGTGCCTGTGAGTGGTGATTTTGAAGAGGCGCACACCCTGCCTGAGGAGGGCGCAACAGTGCCTGTGAGCGGCCCGGCAGCGAAGATTAGGATGTTCTCAGGCGAAAAGGGGTCAACTCCTTCGCGGAGATGTTCATATAGCAGTTTAGCCGCAAAGCCCTTGCCCCCAATAAATCTCCTCACCACCTCCTCCTTAATTTCCTCCTCCCAGAAGCGTTCCTCGCCAAGGTCAATCCAGAGCATTCGTAGCATTATGCTCACCTCAGCAGCAGATATATTCCTGCTATCTCCCACACCGCCCCTAAGAGCAAAAGCAGCGCCACTATGAGGTAACCTCTTACCACCCTCGCAAGCGCACGCCTCACCTCTCCTCTTCGAGCGATCTCAATCCCCAGCGCTGTGCCCAGGGCAGAGGAGACGCTGTAAGCCCCAAACTCTAAAAAGATGGTGCCTGCAATCAGAACAAGGTGCTGCGCCGAGGCTATGTGGTCATAAAAGGCAAGCCCTACAAAAAAGGCGCGGAATGCGCTTATGAGCGCCGGGAGAAATAGCACAACCCCGGTTAGCGTGGTGCTTAAAAAGGCACCAAAGCTCAGATTATATGCGAAGGTTATGCTCATCGCCCTCAAAAGACTACCCTCATGAACACTCGCGGCAACCGCTTCTAGGGGTATGAAACCCCTTAGCGACATAAGGAACTCCTCCCTCAGGGAAAGAGCCCAAGGAAAACTCAGGGCAACGACTGCGTAGCCAGCGATGAGAAAAAAGACATGCACAGAAGCCATTGCAAGGACAAGGCCTTTAATCTCCTTGACTGCTCTTATAGAGTCGTTTACCCTCGCTATCATAGCTCCACCAAATTCTTGAGGAATTTCACTCTCTCTGCGACTATCCTGCCTCTATTTCTGTCTCCATTGGTGCACGCTGCGCCTCTAACCCCTGCGATATCTGCGCCCGTTTTTTTTATCTTCGGCATATCTTCAGCGCTTAAGCTGCCTGCGAGGGCGCATATTAGCCCTTGAGAGTGAGCTTCCTCCACAAAGTGCGTAAGCTCTTCAAGGTTTAGGTATGAGAGCAATCCCCCGCTGCCCTTCTTGGCTGTGTCTATCATAACCCCCTCCGCACCTGCCTGGGAGGCAACCTCAACCAGCGCAAAGGGCGAGATTGCGCCTATTTTCACGTAATCCGCATACCCCGCAAGGATAACCTTTGCGTCGAAGCTCTCGACAGCCTTAACAAGCGAGGTGGCAAGCTCAAGGGCATGTTCAGCGTTCCTTATTTTATAAAACCCTGCCTTCAGGTAATTCACACCAAGGGAAGCCAACCCATACGCCGCCAAGCTCGCGGTGCCGGGCTTGAAGTCCAAGTCCCCCAGTGTGGCGCTGGTCTCGACCCCCTGAGGGACAACCTGCAGCACCTCGCGGATAACCCAAGGGAAGCTCGCACCCAGGGAGCCCTCAGCCGGGTTTTTAACATCTATTATATCTGCTCCGCCCTTAACCGCCTCCTCTGCTTCAGCGGCATCCATAGGGCTAACCAAGAGTTTCATTGCCCACTAACTTCTCCTGAGTAAATAAAAAATTACCGGCGCAGGTTTAAATTCCAGCTTTACATAAATCTCCTTATGCGATGCCCGGGCTGCGGTGAGGATATTCTTGTGATGCACTGGGGCGAAGACTATGGCATAGTCTGCCTGAGGTGCAGAATTCGAGCTAGAGTGGCTGGAAAGGATGAAGGCGAGGCATACAGGAATTTTCTTGAAGCCTACAAGCGGGGCGAGGCTGGATTTCCGGTGCAGGTTAAGCGTGAGCTCGCCCGCGAGGGGATTTCCCCCGATGGGCTACCGCAGCCCCTTCAGCGTATATTGAGAATGAAGGGGGTGAGGCTCGCGAGGTACAAGCTGTTCAGCGAGGTTGAATTTGCCCAGGGCAGCGAGGTTGAGGAACTGAACATAAACCCCTCGCTAAAGGCTTACCTCAAGGCAAGGGGGATAAGAAGGCTGTACCGCTTCCAAGAGGAGGCGCTTGAAAAAATCCTTGCTGGAAAAAATGTGGTTATATGCGCGCCCACCGCAAGCGGCAAGACAGAAGCCTTCGCTCTACCTGTGGTTCACAGCATAATGCGACTCGGCGGAGGCACAACCAGGGCGCTTTTCATCTACCCCACCAAGGCTCTTGCCAGAGACCAGCTCTCAAAATTTAAGGAGATTGAAGCCGCGACAGGCGTGCGCTTCGCTGTGCTGGACGGCGACACCCCTCGCGAGGAGAGGGAGAAGATTTACGCCTCTCCGCCAGAGGTGTTGATAACCAACCCCGACATGCTTCACCTTCACCTCATGCTCCCCTGGAGCGAGTTTCGCGGTCTTCTTCACGGGGTGTGCTACGTGGTGCTGGATGAAATCCACGAGTACACCGGTGCCTTCGGAGCGAGTATCCACTTTATCCTGCGAAGGCTCCGAAGGTTTGCTAACTTCCAGCTAATAGCTGCAACCGCGACCCTCGCCAACCCTGAAGAGTTTGCCTCCCAGCTCTTCGGGTGTAGCGCTGAGCCTGTCGCAGAAGAGGGGCGGAAGGGGAGGCTGCACTTTGCCATGCTCTACCCTGAAGAGGGTAGCGAGACCTCGCTGATAGTGGCGATAATGCGGGAGCTTTACCAGGAAGGTCTCAAAAACCTTGTTTTTGCAAACACCCACAAAAATGCAGAGGTAATACTTAAAGTAGCTAGAAAGCAAAAGCTCAGGGCAGAGATTCACCGCGCTGGTTTAACTAAAAAGCATCGCGAGGCTGTGGAGCGTGCCTTTAAGAGCGGAGAGCTTCGCTGCATGGTTGCGACGCCAACCCTTGAGCTGGGCATAGATATCGGCGACTTAGACGCCGTCGTTACGATGCTCACCAGCTTTACCCGCGTGCTTCAGCGCATAGGTAGAGCCGGACGAAAGGGACAGGAGAGCCTAGCTTTGATGGTGCTCAGAAACAACGACCCGATAAGCTCCTACTATCTGGAGCATCCCGATGACTACTTTGGCGACGTGGCTCCGGGCTACGTGGAGCCGGGCAATGAGGTTGTGGCGAGGCATCACATTCTTGCAGCCGCGCTGGACATGCCCCTTCGCAGAGGAGAGTTCGCAGAGTTTGCGGGGCTAATTGAGAAGCTTGTGAAGGAGGGGCTGCTTGTTGAGAGGAGAGGGAGGCTATACCCGGACTACAGGCGAGTGCGAAAGGTTCTGGCTAATTATAATCTCCGTGGCGTTGGCGAGGAGGTGGTTATCCGCGAGGGCAAGCGGAGAATAGGCACTAGGAGCATGCCAATGGCGGCGCGGGAGCTCTTTCCGGGGGCGATTTACCTCCATGGGGGCGTGGCTTATGTGAGCAGAAGCTTTTATTTCTCCTCTGGCAGAGGCGAAGCTGTGGTTGAACGCTTCCACGGGGAGGAGAACATAAAGACCGAAGCCCTGCGCTTCTCTGTGCCTGAGATTGTAGAGACCATCGCGAGGCGTCGCGCTCTGGGTGCAGAGCTTGTATACGCGAAGCTGCGCATTACCGAGGTGGTGCACGGCTACGTGGTCAGGGATATATACACAAACAAGAAGCTGGAGGAGGCTTCGCTTGCAGAGCCCATAGAGTATACCTTCACCACCTACGGCGTAGCCTTCCGTGCGCCTGAGCCAGAGCCTTTGCCAGAGCCCCAAAGCGGTGCTTTTAGCCATGAGGAGATACTCTCCGGAACCTTCCACGCGCTGGAGCATGTGCTTATAGAGGGGAACAATATGCTCCTTGGCGGCGGCGCAGGCGAGCTTGGAGGCATTGCCATGGGCACCTCGGGGGTGATCTTCATCTACGACGGGTCGCCGGGTGGCAATGGGCTTGCAAAGCTCCTGTACGACCGTTTTGAGACTGGAGTTAAACGCGCGAGGGAGATTCTCAGGATTTGCAACTGCAAGCGCGACGACGGTTGTCCGCGATGCACCTACTCCTACCAGTGCGGAAACAACAACCGCCCCCTATTTAAGGCAGGCGCCCTCGCGTGTGCAGAAACACTGCTGCGAGGAAAGGCAAGAGCAATAGGAGACTATGAGGGTGAGAAGCCATACGTGTAGCGCAAGATTTTTTATATATAATCTACAGGATATTGGCATGGACGAGATTGTGCTCAGGCTGGATAAGAAGGCGATGCGCAAGCTCTATGCTGTCGCCCTCTTCTTTGGTGTTGTTATGGGACTTTTTTTAATACCAGACAGCACAATAGAGCTTGCAGGTATTGTCCTGCTCATCCTCCTGAGCATGTCCCTAGGTGTGATGCTCGAGAGGATAAGGGTGGAGAGTTAGTGAAGGTGATAAAATGAAGCTTATCTACGCTGGCAAGGCTAAAAGCTTGTATGAGCTGGACGAAGAGCGCGTGCTCATGGAGTTCCGCGACGACTTAACCGCAGGAGACGGTGCGAAGAAGGCGACAAAGGCTGGAAAGGGAGCGCTTAACGCAGAGATATCTGCTAAGTTCATGGAGCTTCTCAGGGGAAAGGGAATACCCACGCATTACCTCGCCTTTGAGGCGCCAAACAAGCACGTAGTGAAGCGCGTTAAGATAGTGCCCCTCGAGGTTATTGTGCGCAACATAGCCACAGGTAGCTTGGTGAGGCGCTACCCCTTTAAAGAGGGCACCGAGCTATCGCCACCCATTGTGGAGTTCTGCCTAAAGAGCGATGAATACCATGACCCCATGGTGAACGAAGACATAGCCCTCGCTTTGAGCGTCGTCTCTTCAAGGGAGGAGCTCGCGAAGATGCGCGAAATTGCGCTGAAGGTGAACGAAGTCCTGAGCGAGTTCCTGCGGGAGAAGGGGATTATACTCGTAGACTTCAAGCTGGAGTTTGGCTATGACAGCGAAGGCAATCTCATTGTTGCGGACGAAATCTCTCCCGACACCTGCCGCTTTTGGGACGCGGAGACAAGGGAGATTATGGATAAAGACCGCTTCCGGCGCGATCTTGGGGATGTACTGAAGTACTACGAGGAGGTAAAAAGGAGAATCTCATAAAACTGATGAAAAACTACAAGAAGAGTATAAAAACCGGATTTGAGGTCAAGCGGTTAAACCTTAAGGCACGCCTCAAAGGCTTACCCTTTTTAGGGGGCAAACCTCTTTAGCATTGCCTATCAGGTACACAGCCCGGCGAACAGGTAGCTGTCCCGCACCTTCACTCCCAACCCGGGTTTCCCCGAATGAGAGTGTCGGGCAAAGACGAGCGCCCTGCCGAACTGCCCGCTTGATTTCCTCTCCGGTGGAATAAATATTGTATTAGTCGCATAAATAGTTTTCGGTTGATATTTATTACTCCTAGGAATCTGAAAGTGGGGTACGTAGATTATTTCGCCTAACTGAAGAGAGCATATGCCCAAGCTTCCTGACAGAAAGACAGGATGGGTAATCAGACATGTAACCTAGCCTTGGATCCAAATGTGCAAGAGCTATAGAATCTCCTCAGAGTTTGAAGGGTTTCTCATCCCTCGAATGGTCAATCGCTCTGTTTTTATATTACTGCTCTGGCTTTATCAGAAGAAACTGCTTTCCCTCTTCCTCTTTTACCTTTTTAAAAAAATCGCAACCCATGCAGGTTAGTTGCTTCTCAGCAAAAGTCCCCTCCCATCGCAGAATGTACCACTAACTGCCCAGCAAATCCTACCCCCGTTTTTTCCCCATTCAATCCATCATAAGAGGTATCAACTGCCGCAGGGCACACGCCGAATTCAGTTACCTTTGTCCCTCCTGGATGCCTACCACAATTCTTGAATTCCCAACAATTTTGCCGGTGTATCATTTTATTACCCTCTCTCTTTCTCGTGAATTTACCTTTAATACACTATATACGCGTAGATAGATAAACATTATTTTTCATAGCCTGAAACTTAATCGAAGTGCTGGCAAACTACTGCCTACGGTGACTCTACCTTACCCTGCTCCCCTCCTTAACATCCCTATCCAGAGTTATTGCCCTTGCTTTGCCATCTCCAACGCTGCGTAGCAGCAGCACCTCGCTTTTCTCACCAGCCACCTCGAAGGGTTCAATGTTCGTAAGTACCGCCACCAGCCTGCCTTCTAGCTTCTCCGCGTCGCTGAGCTGCGACACCGCTTGCTTTGTGGCATCGCCCAAGCTGAGGGTGAGCTTCCAGTATCCATTACCAAGCTTCTCCACTGCCTTCACGCGAGCCACGCGGAAGTCGAAACTGGAGAAGAAGTCGTAGGTTATTTCCTGCTTTGACTTGAAAATCTCCTCAAATTGGGTAACCTCCGATGTTATACTGCGCAGCCTCTCTATAGCCTCATCGTCGAGCTTCGGAAACAGCGGCTTTGGCTTAGCAATTTTCGTCCCGGGTTTAATCTTTTCAGTACCAACGTCGCTCAGCATGCCCAGCTCTGTGCCGAGGAGGCGGGCCACCTCCTGGGCGCTCTGGGGCAAAAACGGGCTCATCAGTATAGCCAAGTCGTAGCACAGGTTGGCGCATACATAAAGCGCAGCCTTCGCGCGCTCTGGCTCAGCCTTAACCTTCTTCCAGGGCTCCTGCGCCTGGAAGAAGGCGTTGCCGATATCTGAGAGTTCAAGCACCTTGCGTAGACCATCTCTAAGCTTTACATCCCACATGAGCGAGCGGTACTCTTCAGCGATTCTCCTGCTCTCTTTCAACGTTCGCCTGTCTTCGTCGCTCAGCTCAGCCTCGGGCACAGCTCCAGAGAAGTAGCGGTGGATGAAGCTCAGTGTGCGATAGAAGAAGTTTCCAAGGTTAGCAACAAGCTCGTTGTTCACTCTCTCCTTAAACTCCCTCCACTTCCACTCGGTATCGCTGGTCTCTGGAATAATGTAGGTTAGATAGAAGCGCCACACGTCGCTGCTGAGCTGTGCTTTAGGCAGGTTCTCGCAGAATATCCCCCATCCTCGCGATTTGGAAATCTTGTCACCCTCGTAGTTGAGATACTGCAGTCCAGCCACGCGGTAGGGTAGGTCATATTCTCCGTTTGCGAGCAACATGCCCGGCCAGAAGATGGTGTGGAAGGGTATGTTGTCCTTGCCTATAAAGTGGAATATCTTCGCCTCGCCCTTCCAGAAGGGTTTCCAGGCATCGGCATCGCCCTTAAGCCTTGCCCATTCCTTGGTGGAGGAAATGTAGCCTATGGGCGCGTCGAACCACACGTAGAAAACCTTGTCCTCGTAGCCCTTTAGGGGGACCTTTACTCCCCACTCCAAGTCGCGGGTAATGCATCTCGGCTTTAACCCTTCTTTAATCCAGCCCATGGCCATGTTGTAAACCTGCTGGCTCCACACTCCGCGCCTGCTCTCTATCCACTCCTTAAGCTTCGGCTCAAGCTTGTCTAGGTTGAGAAACAGGTGCCGCGTTTCTTTAAAGACCGGCGTGTTTCCGCACAGAACGCACCTTGGCTCAATAAGCTCGTCCGGATTTAATAGCGTCGAACAGCGCTCGCACTGATCGCCCCTCGCAGAGTCATAGCCGCAGCTCGGGCAGGTGCCTTCGACGTAACGGTCCGGGAGAAATCGCTTATCGTGCTCGCAGTAGGGTAAGAGGAGCACGCCCTCGGTTATGTAGCCGTTCTCGTATATCTTCAGAAAAAACTCCTTCGTGGTCTTATGATGAATCTCCCTCGAAGTGCGTGAAAAGTTGTCGTAGCTTATGTCCAGCCAGTCGTATATCTCCTTATGTACCTCGTAGTACTTGTCTGTAAGCTCTTTGGGAGAAACCCCCAGCTTTCGTGCAGCAACCTCTATGGGTGTGCCATGCTCATCGCTCCCGCCTATAAACACCGTCTCATAGCCCGCGAGGCGGCAAAAGCGGGCGAATATATCCGCTGGTAGATGCGAACCAGCGATGTTGCCTATGTGGGGTACGTTGTTCACATAGGGCAAGGCGCAGGTAATCAGTACCTTCTCCGCTATGACAAAACCTCCTATAACTGCGGTTTGTGAGAAGGAACCCGCAGGTGGTTCCTATCTCCGGACACGTCTTCTTCCACAGGGGGGTAGAGGGGGGACGGAGTCCCCCTCTCTCGGCAAGAATATTTATAGGGTTAACAATATAAGATTTCTTGCATGGGAGGCAAGAATGTTACTCTGGAGGATTTTGAGAAGCTTGACCTTCGCGTGGGCGTGGTAAAGGCAGCGGAGGAGATTAAGGGTTCTGAGAAGCTTCTGAAGCTCCTCGTGGATATAGGTGAAGTTACCCGGGGCACCGCTCCGGGTGACGGAGAGCGCCAGCTGGTCGCTGGCATAAAGAAGTGGTATTCGCCCGAGCAGCTGGTGGGGAAGCGCATAGTGGTGCTGGCAAATTTGAAGCCAGCCAAGCTCTTCGGCGTGCTGAGCCAGGGCATGCTGCTCGCAGCGCAGGATGAGCAGGGCGTGGCTCTGCTCATCGCCGAGGGGGAGCCCGGGGAAAGGGTGCGCTGAGATGCGCGTAAAGAAGATTCGCAAGCGCGATGGCCGCGTTGAGGATTTCAACCCTGAGAAGATACGGAACGCTATTTTAAAAGCCTTTATCGCCACCGGAGAAGGCAACGGTAGCGTTGCCGGCGAAGTGGCGAGAGAGGTTGTCGCCCGCGTGGAGGAGCGTTTTGCGGGGCGCATTCCCGGCGTGGAGGATGTTCAGGACATAGTGGAAGAGACGCTTATCAAGCGGGGCTACGCCAAGGTGGCGAAGGCGTACATCCTATACAGAAAGCAGCGGGAGGAGATTCGCGCAGCCAAGAGTTTCATCGGTGTGCGTGATGATTTAAAGCTGAGTGTTAATGCCACGCAGGTGCTGCAGAAGCGCTACCTGCTCAAGAACGATAAGGGCGAGGTTATAGAGACTCCAGCTCAGATGTTTCGCAGGGTGGCGAAGGCGATAGCAAAGCCTGAGAAGCGCTATGGCGGCGATGTTAAGCGTGCCGAGGAGCGCTTCTACTCGGCGATGGTTCGCCTGGATTTTCTTCCAAACTCGCCCACGCTGATGAACGCCGGAACGAAGCTGGGGCAGCTCAGCGCGTGTTTCGTCCTGCCCGTGGAGGATAGTCTTGAGAGCATCTTCGACGCTTTAAAGCACATGGCGCTGGTGCAGCAGAGCGGAGGTGGCACTGGCTTTAGCTTCTCAAAGCTCCGCCCTAAGGGCGACATAGTGCGCTCCACAAAGGGCGTCGCTTCTGGGCCGGTGTCCTTCATACGCATCTTCGACGTCACGACGGACGTCATAAAGCAGGGGGGCAAACGCAGAGGAGCAAACATGGGCATTCTCAGAGTGGATCACCCGGATATAATAGAGTTCATTACAGTCAAGCAGCAGGAGGGTGTACTTGAGAACTTTAACATAAGCGTTGGCATTACCGACGCTTTCATGGAGGCTGTGCGTAAAGATGAGGAGTATCCGCTGGTGAACCCCCGGAATAAAGAGGTTGTCCGCCACATGCGTGCTCGCGATGTGTTCGACATGATTGTAACCGCTGCCTGGCGCACAGGCGATCCCGGCTTGGTTTTCTTAGATGAGGTGAACCGCCACAATCCCACGCCGGCGCTTGGTGATATAGAGAGCACAAACCCTTGTGGGGAGGTACCTCTCCTGCCTTACGAGTCCTGCAATCTTGGCTCAATTAACCTCTCCCACTTTGTTTCTCGTGGAGAAGTGGACTGGGAGCGCCTGCGCAAGGCGGTTCGCCTGGGCGTGCACTTCCTGGACAATGTTATAGACGCCAACCGCTACCCCCTGCGCGCGATTGAGCGCATGACGAAGGGGAATCGGAAAATCGGCTTGGGGGTAATGGGCTTCGCTGAGATGCTCATAAAGCTGGGGATGCGCTACGATACCAAAGAGGCGGTGAGCTTTGCTGAGAAGCTGATGAGCTTCATTCAGCACGAGGCGAAGCAAAAATCTCGGGAGTTAGCGGAAGAGCGGGGCTCCTTCCCCAACATAGACAAGAGCATCTACGCTGGCGAAGCCATGCGCAACGCCACTGTAACAACGATTGCTCCCACGGGAACAATAAGCATAATAGCCGGCACCAGCTCCGGGATAGAGCCGCTCTTCGCAATATCCTTCATCCGCAACGTTATGGAGGGCACAAAGCTGCTGGAGGTCAATCCCCTCTTCGAGCGCATCGCTCGCGAGAGAGGCTTCTATTCCACGGCGCTCATGATGAAAATTGCAAAGACCGGCTCAATTCAGGATATGAAGGAGGTGCCCCGCGATGTTCGCGAACTCTTCGTCACAGCTATGGATATAGCACCGGAGTGGCATGTGCGCATGCAGGCGGCGTTCCAACGCCACGTGGACAACGCCGTATCTAAGACCATAAACCTGCCTCACGATGCCAGCTTGGAGGACGTGCGCCGTGCCTTCTGGTTGGCGTACGAGCTGAAGTGCAAGGGCATAACCGTCTACCGCTATGGAAGCAAGCGGGAGCAGGTGCTCTACATAGGCTCAATCCTGAAGAAGGAGACGGGCGAGGAGCACATAAGCGCAGACGCGGAGTATTCGGGGGGCTGTCCCACGAGGGAATGCATAGTGTGATTCCCATGCGCCGTGGCTTGGTCTACCTGTACACCGGCGAGGGGGAGGGAAAGACCACCAACGCAATAGGCTTGGCGGTTCGCGCTGTGGGGCAGGGCTTCAAGGCTATAGTGGTGCAGTTCCTCAAGGGAAACCCCGATATCGGCGAGTACAAGGTGCAGAAAAAGCTTGCTCCGCTCTACGAGGTCCACCAGTTCGGGAGCAGGCACTACATCGACCTTCTCCACCCTCGTGCCGAGGATAAGGAGCACGCCAGGCGGGCGCTGGAATTTGCGAAGCGCGCAATGGAGCAGAAGCCACGTATCTTGGTGTTGGATGAGGTCAACCTCGCCGTCGCCTTTGGGCTTGTACCAAAGGAAGAAGTTCTTGAACTCATGGAGCGCGTGCCGCCAGAAACTGTACTGGTGCTTACAGGTAGGCGCGCACCCAAGGAATTCATAGAGCGCGCAGACCTGGTTACTGAGATGAGGCTGGTCAAACACCCCTACCAGCGGGGAGTTATCGGCAGGCGTGGCGTAGAGTACTAAAGCAGCTTCTCGTACTTCTCCACCTTCTTCATCAGGTCTTCTCTTTCCAGCTCAAGTTTGCCTATCCTCTCCTTTAGCATGAAAATTTCCTTTTCCTGCTCCTCCAGCTTTTTATCCTTCTTCTCCAGCTCCTTCTCCTTCTCCGCCAGATACCTCGTTAGAGTTTTCACCTCCGCCTCAAGCTCCGCGCTTTTACGCACAGCTTCGCGCAGCTCCCGCTCCTTTTCAAGCAGCAGCACCTTCTTCTCCTCTATATCTTCGCGATACCCCTCCACCTTTGCCTTAAAAGCAGCCCTCTCATTGGTAAGCTCAAGAATAATCTGCTCCTTCTCTTCCAGCTCCTTCTTAAGCCCTTCAAGCTCACTTTCCAGCTTCTCAAGCTGATTGTTCTTCTCTTTGAGCATTACCTTCAGCGCTTTTATCTCGCTCTCTGCCTTTTCGTAAAGCTCCTTAAGCTCGTCCCTCTCCTTCCTGTACTCCTCCAGCTGTGTTCTCTCCCCCTCCAGCTCCTGAAGCAGCTGCTCCTTCTCCTTTAGCTGCTTCAGCAGCGACTCTTCATGCTGCTTCAGCTTATTTATTTTGTCCTCGTAAAACTCTTTTTCCGTCGCATGCATAATGTTACGCATCCTTTAAAAGTGGAGTGGGGGAGATTTGAACTCCCGACCACTCGATCTTCAGTCGAGCGCTCTCCCAGGCTGAGCTACCACTCCTAAGTATTATCATAATCTGAGCACGAACTTAAATATTTTACTCCGCTCTGTATTTTTAACATCATAAATCAGGTATAACCCACAACGCCAGTTAAATACCCCGCAAGTTATTTATAGCTTCCGGCATAAAATCTGTTGGAGGGTGTGATATGAGAGGTAGATTAATCTTATTAACGTTCTGGATGCTTTTTATTCCCTTCACTTTCGCAGATAATGTTGATTTCTACATAATGAAGGTCTCTCCCGAAGAGGTTGCCCCAGGCGAAACCACAACGCTGAACATAACAATTGCCAACTTGGGCATAGATTATGCCGCATATGTGCATGCAATTCTCGACCCAGACTCGGTATCACCCCTCTCGGTGCTCGGGGCTAAGAAGATCTACGTAACAAAGTACGCGGCGGAGGGACAGCCAACCAAGTACTTCGGAGTTATACTCCAGAATGAAAGATTCACAGTGAGATACCGAGTACACGTGGATAAAGACACGGCATTTGGCACTTATACTGTACCTCTCAAGCTGGTCTGGCGGGATGCGTACAATAACGTGCAGAGCGAGAACCTCGAGTTCGGGCTGAAGGTGGCTGGCGATCCCGAGATTGTTATTGCGGGGGTTAATAAGACCCCTGCGAGGATATATCCCGATACCGAGTTTACACTGGTGCTTGCTTTTGAGAATATAGGCACGGCAAAGGCGGAGAATGTTAAGGTGGAGCTTTCTCTGCCTCCTGGGATAACCGGCGAGAGGGTTGCATTTCTGGGCACCCTTGAAAGGGGCAGGCAAGCGGCTGCAACCTTCTCTTTGAAGGCTGAAAAGGAGGCTGAGGCGGGAGCCAAAAAGATAGGAGTAAAGTTGAGCTATACCACTGAGGAGAACGCACAGGAACAACTCGATAAAGAGGTGGAGATCTTCATCTACGAGAAGGAACCCGCCAACTTAGAGGTTGCAGGCTTGGACACTTCTCCGGCGAAGCTCACGCCGGGTGCTGCATTTACCCTCTCCATCCAGCTTGAGAACATAGGCAAGCAGGATGCGAAGGCTGTTAAGGTTGAGCTTGCATTGCCTGAAACTTTCTCTGGCGGGCAGACCTCCTACTTGGGCACGATAAAGCAGGACGACACCTCTACTGCGATCTTTGACCTAGAGGTTTCACCCCTCGCCGAGCCGGAGAGCTACCGCCTGCCGGTAAAGATTTACTATCTCGACGAAAAGGGTGAGCTTCACGAAGAGGAGAAGGAGATCGCAATAATCATAACCAGCCCCGAAAAGCGTCTGCCACTGGGATTGCTCGGTGGAGTTGGAATACTGCTAATTATTGCCCTCGCCTGGTGGCGCAGGCGGAGAAACGCCCAGCTCTAGGGGGCGTGAAATGGTAATTAAGCTTGAGAATGTGGTTAAGATATACCGCCTGGGCAAGGTTGAGGTACCCGCGCTGAGGGGGATAAACCTGGAGATACCCCGTGGGGAATACGCCTCCCTCATGGGGCCTTCCGGCTCTGGAAAGAGCACCCTGATGAACCTGATAGGCGCCTTAGACAGGCCGACCAGCGGGAAGGTTTACATCGATGGCACAGACATAGCAAGGTTGAACGACGACCAGCTGGCGCTGCTCAGAAGGAAAAAGATAGGCTTCGTCTTCCAGCAGTTCAACCTCATAAACAAGCTCACAGCGCTGGAGAATGTGGCTCTGCCAATGTGGTTCTCAGGCATCAGCAGGAGCAGGAGGATGCGCCGGGCGAAGGAGCTGCTTGAGCTTGTGGGGCTTGGAGGGAGGCTGCACCATAAGCCATCGGAACTAAGCGGGGGAGAAAGGCAGCGTGTAGCCATCGCCCGAGCTTTGGCCAACGACCCGGAGATAATCCTTGCAGACGAGCCTACAGGCAACCTAGACACAGTCTCAGGCCTGGCGGTTATTGAGCTTCTGGAAGAGCTGAACAAGCTTGGGAAAACTCTTGTGGTGGTGACCCATGACGTGGAGTTTGGGAAGCGTGCGAGGATGAGGGTGAAGCTCAGAGACGGGATGATTCAGGATATAGAAGGGATTAACCATGCTTGATTACCTTAGCTTCTCAGTCAAAAATCTCAGTCACCACAAGGTGAGAAGCTTTCTCACACTGCTTGGGGTTATTATTGGAATAATGGCAGTTGTGTCTATGATTTCCATAGGCTCAGGGATGAAGGCATCGCTTAAGGAGCAGCTGGAGCAGCTGGGTAGCGATAAGATTTTTATCATTCCCAGGTTAGCCTATGGTACGGCCGCGACCACGCTAACCGACGAGGATGCCGACGCGATAGAGCGCGTCGCAGGCGTAGCTTTCGTCTCACCCCTCTACAGCGTCGCAGGCGATGTTGGCTTTCGCAATGAACGCAAGATTGTCAAGATATACGGGATTGACCCTGAGAAGGCAGAGGCCACCTTTGGCGGTGGGGCAAGTGGCTACCGCCTGCTAAAGGGGAGGTGGCTTCAGCGGGGGGACAGGTACAAAGTGGTTATAGGCTATGGCGTCGCCAGCGATGTTTTTTCCAGAGATGTGAATGTGGGCAATACCCTAAAGATTCACGGCGTGAACTTTGACGTGGTGGGCGTATTCAAGAAGACTGGCGACCGCGAGAAGGACTATACCATCTACACCAACCTAGACACCATCCGGGAAATCTTCGGCGCCGGAGATAAGGTTACAATGATAATAGCGAGGATAGATAAGGGTGCAGATATAGACCAGGTGAGGCTGAGGGTAGAGAGGCGCCTGGAGAAAAGGAAGGGTTCAAAGGAGAACTTCTTTGTTATGACGCAGAAGGAGATTATTGAGCGCGTTGGCGAGGCATACCGCGTTGTGCAGGTGGTGTTTGGCGGCTTGGCTGCGGTTTCGCTTATCGTCGGGGCAATAGGCATAGCGAATACCATGATTATGAATGTTACGGAGCGCACCCGGGAAATCGGCATACTCAAGGCTACAGGGGCGAGCAATGCCCAAGTTATGAAGATTTTTCTGACGGACGCGGCGATTCTGGGCTTGGTTGGCGGGGGTATAGGTGTAGCTCTGGGGTACCTCATTTCACTGGCGATTAACACAGCGGCGGCACGCTATCTTGGTGAAGGAGTGCTAACCACTTCGGTCTCATTTGAGCTTGTGCTTTTCGCGCTAACCTTCTCCCTTGTTATAGGCGTGGCCGCGGGTTTATATCCCGCTTACCGTGCGCTTAGGCTTAATCCGGTGGAGGCGCTCCGGGCATGATTGAGGAGCTGAGCTATGCGATTAAGAACATGCAATCTGCTAAGCTGCGAACCTTTCTAACGGTGCTGGGCATAGTTATAGGCATCGCCATAATCGTGGCAATGGTCTCCATCGGCGAGGGGATGCGCGCCAGCATAACTGAGCAACTCGACGCGCTGGGTGGAGATAAGATAATGATAACTCCGCCACAGGCTTTTGCAGCTAGAGGTGCGCCCATGGAGTTCAAACCCTTCGACCAGGCAGATTTGCGTGCAGTTAAAAGCCTGCCCAATGTGAAGGACGTGCTCCCCATCTTCTACCGCCCGGGCACAATTGAGTACAGGGGGGAGAAGAAGGAGATATATGTTATGGGGGTGGAGAGGAAGGGCGCAGACTACTTCAGGCAATTTTACAGCATCCGAGAGGGCAGATATTCTAACGACAACGAGCTGAAAAGTGTTAACCTGGGCTACCGCGTGGCTGAGAAGTTTTTTGACAAAAAGATACACGTTGGAGAGAGTGTGAAGATAAATCAGCGCCGCTTTGAGGTTGTGGGCATCTTTGAGGAAATTGGCAACGCAGAGGACGATTCCAGCGTATACATGCCCCTAAAGGCTGCGCAGGATCTCTACGACGCTGGCGGTGAGATAACAATGCTGTGGGTTATCGCAGAGAATGAGAATGTGGTGAAAACCCTTGCAAAGAAGATAGAGCGCACGCTTGAGAAGCGGCGCGGGGGTAAGGACTTCGAGGTTTTTACTACAGAGCAGCTTGCGGAGCAGATCGCCACGGTGATAACAATAATAACCTTCGTGCTCGGCGGAATAGCGAGCATCTCAATAATCGTGGGTGGAGTTATAATAATGAACACCATGCTTACGTCGGTGCTCGAGCGCACCCGTGAAATAGGGGTGATGAAGGCAATTGGTGCCACCGATGGGATGGTTCTAAGGATTTTCCTTGTGGAGTCAGCGCTTATCGGCGCGCTCGGGGGCAGCATCGGCTTAGCCCTGGGGGCAGTTATTTCCAAGGCTATTGAGTTTGTGGGGCAGGCATACATAGGCTCGAGCTTCATAACAGTCATCAACCGGGAGCTTGTGCTTGGCGCGCTCGGGTTTTCCCTTCTAGTGGGAGTGCTCTCTGGCGTTTACCCTGCGTACAAGGCGGCTAAGCTCGACCCGATAGAGGCGCTGAGATACGAGTAGCCAGGGGAGGGGAATACCCCCCACTCCTTTGGTATACCTCTCCCCCGACGGGGATATGAAGGAGAATACGATGGAAACATGGGGGTATTGAAGCGAAGCGGAAATACCGCAATATGACGATCAAACCGTCTGCGGTTTGCGCAGAGCAAAATTCTTAAGCGAGGAGAGCGATGCCTAAGCCATGCTCCGAAAGCTCAGGATTATCCTGGAGATGATAAAGATAGAGCACACTCTCTTTGCCATGCCCTTCCTGTACTCCGGTGCTATCTTGGCTGCGCAGGGTTTGCCTGACGCTTGGACGCTCTTCTGGATAACTTTGGGCTTGTTCTCAGCGCGCACGGCTGCAATGTGCTTGAACCGCTTAATAGATCGCGAGATAGACGCAAAGAATCCCAGGACGGCGGACAGAGCTTTACCTCAGGGATTGGTCTCACCGCGGGAGGTCTGGGCTATCGTGGCTATTTCTCTAGCTCTGCTCCTCCTCGCGGCGGCGATGCTCAACCCGCTATGTGTCAAGCTTTACCCCCTCGCCGTTGCCATAATCTGGGGTTATCCGTATATGAAGCGCTTCACCTGGCTAAGCCACCTTGTTCTCGGCTCGGCGCTTGCGATTGCTCCCTTCGGAGCATGGGTGGCAGTGCGCGCAAGCATAGACCTTCCTGCGCTTCTTCTCGCGGCGGCGGTAATCTTCTGGGTGGCTGGTTTCGACATAATCTATGCCACGCAGGATGTGGAATTTGACCGTCGCGAAGGGCTCTTCTCAATTCCAGCGCGGTTCG
Source organism: Candidatus Pyrohabitans jungbluthii (assembly GCA_002010065.2). Taxonomy (GTDB): domain Archaea; phylum Hydrothermarchaeota; class Hydrothermarchaeia; order Hydrothermarchaeales; family BMS3B; genus Pyrohabitans; species Pyrohabitans jungbluthii. Next base: position 46,826 of record MTMD02000015.1, read on the forward strand.
GCATAGCAAATGCGCTAAAAATCTCCACGCTTTTCCACGGGGCTACACTTTTATTCTTGCTCCTTCTCTACTTCTTCTCCCCCCTCGGTAGGATTTACCTTTTCGGGTTTGTGATAATGTCCGCGCTTCTCGCCTACGAGCATGCGATAGTAAAACCAGAGAATCTGAAAAAGGTGGGTGTCGCCTTCTTCAATATAAATGTGCTCTTTAGCATTTGCCTCTTTACTTTCATAACCCTCGACGTTTTCATATAGACGTTACCCTCGCCCCACTTATAAAATGAAAGTTCTGGGCGTTGACATCCTAGCTGGGTCGCCTCACGCGAAGGTTCAGCCTCGCTATTCTGCGGTGCTCCTGGAGGATGGGAGGATAACCCTGCGGGAGGAACTAACCCGGGGAAAGCTTCTCAAGCTTATTCGGGAGGTTAAGCCGGACCGCCTCGCAGTGGACAACATCTTTGAACTCTTTCCAAAAAAGAAGCTCAAACCCTTCTTCTACTCACTGCCCCAGGAAACGCAGGTAGTGCAGGTTACCGGCTCTCCCGGCGAAGCGAAGGCGCTGCACATTGTGGCGAAGAACCACGGGGTGAAGCTTCGCAGGGACGCCGGTTCAATGGAGGAGGCAGAGGCTTGTGCTTTGCTGGCGTACATGAACATCGGCTGCGTTGTTGAGCTCTTCGAGAACAAGACCCGCATTGTGGTGAGCAGGGCAAGGAGCCTAACCAGAGGAGGGCAGAGCAAGGACCGCTACCGCAGAAAGGTGCACAACAACATCGCCATGAGCATCAAGGAGATAAAGGCGAAACTTAAGGAGCTTAAAGTTAGCTATAGCCTGGAAACAGTGCGCGCCGACAGCGGCTATTCGAGGGGCGAGTTTATTGTGCATGCGCCCCGTTCTGAGCTTAAAGGTATAAAAAGCGCCCGCGGGAGCGATGTTCAGATTAAAGTAACCCCTGTGGAAAAAGAGAGGTTCACCTTCACACCACTGGGGGCTGAGAAGGCTACTGTAATCTTCGGCGTTGACCCCGGCACAACGACTGCGATAGCCGCGATTAGCTTGGAGGGTAAGCTCCTCGAGGTTGTGAGCGCTCGCGATTTCTCGTTACATGAATCACTCCTGCTCGCTTCGAAATATAAAGCCGTAGCCATCGTAGCCAGCGATGTCTCGCCGGCACCGCGCTTTGTGGAAAAGGTGGCGTCAAAACTCAATGCCACGCTTTTCACCCCCTCCCAGTCCCTTGCAGTTGAGGAGAAGATTAGGTTAGTGGAGGAGAAGTTTGGTAAGGAGGCGTACCGCAATCCCCACGAGCGTGACGCCATCGCGGCTGCGCTGAAGGCGTACAACGCTGTGAAAAGCAAGCTTGAAAACATAGACCGGCGCCTGCAGAGCGTCAACGCATGGCACCTGCGCGACGAGGTCAGGTTAGCGGTGCTTCGCGGGGAAAGCCTGGACAGTGTGCTCAGAAGGCTGCTTAGGGTTGAGGAGCCTGAAGAGGAGGAAGAAGAGGAGAAGCTGGAGAGCATACCCAACGAGTACAGGGGGATAATTAAGAGGCTGAGAAACGACCTCAAGCTACTGAGAGAGGAACTTGAGGAAAGGCAGCGGGTGATTGAGCGGAAGGAGCGCGCTATAGCCACGCTAAAGCGCAGGCTGCGCGAGGCACTGGCGAAAGAGCGCAGAGAGGTGCTCAGGGAGGAAGAGATACGCCGCAGAGAGCGTGCAATTGCTGAACTCAGAAAGAAGCTGGACGAGGCGATGAGGGAAAACGCCATGCTCAGGCGCAGGCTTGAGAAGCTGAAGCAGGAGATGGAGCTAAAAGCTCAGGCAGATTTAGAGGTGGTGAAGGTTATACAGAAATTTACACGGGAAGAGGTACTCGCGGCGAAGGAAAAGCTCCGCCTCAGCGAAGGGGATGTGGTTTACATCGCCGATACGAGCGGCGCTGGCAAGAGCGCCGCGGAAGAGCTTGCCCTGCTCAAGCCGCGAGCAATAATCGCAGACATGCAAAGAGCCTCTCACCTCGCGAGAGAGGCCCTTGAAAGCGTGGTAATACTCGAGCCAGAGGAGATAAACCTCAAGCGCGTTGCTGACTTCGCGGTTGTTGAGAAGCATGCGCTAGAGGAGTTAATACAGAAGAAGAAGGCAAAGCTTGAGGTGGAGCAGGCGGCGAAGCGTCAGGCGTGGCTGGAGAAGCTCATCGCGGACTATCGTGCCGAGAGGGAGCTGCTCCTGAAGAAGAGGAATTAGAAAGTTTTAATACCTCAGCGGCGAAGGTTTAGCAGGTGGTACAATGCTTTCGGACAGAATTAATAGGGTTAAGCCCTCTGCAACTCTTGAAATAACGGCCAAGGCAAAGGCGTTACGCGCGCAGGGAAGGGAGATTATAAACTTCGGCGCGGGCGAACCTGATTTTGACACGCCGGAGCACATCAAGGAAGCGCTCCGTAAAGCCCTGGATGAGGGTTTCATCTACTATACGCCAGCCGCAGGCATACCCGAGCTTCGCGAAGCTGTGGCAGAGAAACTGGAGAGGGAGAATAAAATAAGCTATGATCCCGAGGGGGAGGTGGTCATCACACCTGGAGCGAAGATGGCGCTTTATGCTGCAATAATGGCGCTGGTGAACCCAGGGGATGAGGTGGTGATTCCCTCGCCCTGGTGGGTATCCTACGTGCCCATGGTGCAGCTCGCAGACGGCAAACCTGTGTTTGTTCCCACCTATGAAGAAGACGAGTTCCGCCTTCTCAGCGATGCAGTGGCTGAGAAGGTTACCCGAAAGACCAAGCTCCTCATTCTTAATTCGCCAAACAACCCCACGGGGGCGGTGCTGAGCAGAGAGGATTTGAAGGGCATCGCCGAAGTGTGCGAGGACCATGATATCTTCATCATCTCCGACGAGATATACGAGTACATAATTTACGACGACGCTGAGCATGTAAGCATCGCCAGCTTGGGCAACATGAAGGAGCGCGTGGTTACTGTGAATGGGCTTTCAAAGGCGTATTCAATGACGGGCTGGAGAGTTGGCTATGCCGCAGGCCCCAGAGAAGTGATAAAGGCGATGACACGTTTGCAGGCGCACAGCGTGAGCAACGTCACAAGCTTTGTGCAGAAGGCGGCGGTAGCGGCGCTGCGCGGTCCCAGCGATGAGGTTGAGCGCATGGTTAAAGCGTTTGATGAGCGGCGACGCTACATAGTTAGTGAGCTGAGAAGCATCCCCGGCGTTAGCTGCGTAATGCCACGGGGAGCCTTCTACGCCTTCGCCAACTTCTCAGCTTATGAGAAGGACTCCTTCAAGCTGGCAAACTACCTTCTGGAGGAGGCTGGCGTTGCCGTGGTGCCGGGAGCGGCGTTTGGGGAAGAGGGCGAAGGCTACATAAGGCTGAGCTATGCCACCAGCATGGAAAACATCAAGGCTGGGATGGAGAGGATAAGAGAAGCTATGGAGAGGTACCCCCGAGCTTAAATTTTAACCAGCAGGTAATACCTCTCCTGCTTCTCCTCAGCATCCTTAACCTTGAGTATTTTTAAACCCTCGCCAGCGAAGTCCGGCTCTTCCTGGGCTAAGCCCGTCTTCGCAACGAAGAGCACCTTCCCGTGCCTCTTCAGCTTGGGCAGGAAGCGTTTTAGCGCTTTAAAGGAAGCCTCCGCCTCAAGGGTCAGGTCGTGGAGGATAAGGTCTGCTTCCGGTAGCTGGGAAACGTCGAAAATGAAGGCATCGGCTATAAAAACCCTCACATTGTCCCTCTCAGCCTCAATATCACGCAGCTCCTTCTCAAACTCGCCGCTCACCTCAATGCCGTATACCTCTGAGGCGTACTCGCTTGCATAAAGCAGAAAACCCCCGGCGCTGCTCCCTATGTCTAAGACAACCCCCGCCCCCTTAACAAAACCCCACTCCTTATCAAGCTCCGCAAGCTTCCAGTAGCCTCGTGGTTTCTCTTCAGCGAGCACCTCTATGCTTGCGTCTGGGTTCACATCCTTCGCGGGCTTTGTTATGCGCTCCCCAGCCACGAGAACAAAGCCACGCCTTATTGCTTCCTTTGCCTTCTCTCGTGTAGAAAAGTACCCCCTCGCCACAAGGAGTTTATCCAGACGCATACTAAAACTCCAGCTTTATTCCAGCCCCTCTCTCAACAGCCAGGCGATATGCCAGGGCAGCGACAGCTACGTCCTGAATCGCCAAACCTGTGGAGTCGAAGAGCGTTATTTCCTCCTCGCTCTCCCTGCCCGGCTTCTTGCCCGCGACTATTTCACCCAACTCAGCATATATATCCTCGCGGAAGAGCTGCCTATTGCGGAGGGGAACGTTAATCTCGCCACTGTGCTTTGCCTGCTCCCAAGCATCGACGACTATCTTAGCGCGGCGGAGTATTCGCGGGTCGAGCTCCTGCTTTCCGGGCGCATCGGCGCCTATTGCATTTATGTGCGTACCCTCGCTAATCCATTCATCTTTAACCACAGGCTCTCTGGATGGGGTTGTTGTAGCCACTATATCCGCGCCACAAGCATCGCGAACATCGCAGGCGATGACGTCTATACCCAGCCTTCGCCCCATCTCTCTGGCGAACCTCTCGGCGCTACTCCTGCTGCGACTCGCAACCAGAACCTTCTCTAAGTCGAAAACGCGAGCAGTCGCTAAAAGCTGCGTCCTCGCCTGCCGCCCGGCGCCAACTAAGCCCAGACTCTTAGAGTCCCTCCTCGCTAGGTACTTGGCTGCAATGGCACCCGTTGCTCCTGTGCGCGCATCCGTGAGGTAGGTGGCGTTCATTACCGCTAGAGGAGCACCCGTATCTGGGGAAACAAGCACATAGGTTGCCATTACGGTGGGCAGCCCTTTTTCTGGGTTGTGAGGGTGGACGTTGACTATCTTAACCCCCGCCTTGTCCAGCGATGGGATGTACGCGGGCATCGCTCGAAGGTCACCCTCTTGGAAATAGAGGTAGATCTTAGGTGGCATATCCACACGCCCCAAGCCGTGCTCACGAAAGGCCTCTTCCACCGCGGTTATAACCTCACCCATGTCGAGAAGCCCCTCCATATCTTCGCCGGAAAGCCAGAGAAGCTCCATGAGAATCTTTATTTATGGCACTCTCTTATTAAACTTCTTATGCAGAGGCCGCATGTTATCCTCAACGCTGGAATGACGCTTGACGGGAAGATCGCCACCCGCACGAGGGACACGAAGATCTCGGGCAAAGAAGACTTAGAACGCGTGCACCGCATCCGAGAACGCGTCGATGCCATAATGGTGGGCATTGGCACTGTGCTCGACGACGACCCCCGCCTAACTGTGCACAAAATCCCAAGCGAGAGAAAGCGAAACCCTACGCGCATCGTGGTCGACTCCCGCGCAAGAACGCCGCTGAGCGCGAGGGTGCTTAACAACGAAGCAAAGACGATAATCGCAGTCTCCCGCAAAGCCCCCGATGAGAGGGTTAGGGCACTCCGTGAGAAGGGGGCAGAGATTGTGGTCTGCGGTGAAAATAAAGTAGACTTAAAATGCCTTATGGAGGAGCTTTACAAGCGTGGCATTAGGAGTGTGCTTCTCGAGGGTGGGGGAACGCTGAACTTCGGCATGCTTCGTGAGGGGCTGGTTGACGAGGTCAGCGTAGCCATAGCTCCCGTACTGGTGGGCGGCAGGGAAGCTGTAACCCTGGTGGACGGCGAGGGCTTTGCAACCATCGCCGAGGGCGTCCATCTCAAGCTTAAAAAATACTATCCCTTGGGAAAGGACTTCATCCTTGAGTATGAGGTTTTGAGATGATAACAATAATCGGCACAGCCCACATCTCTCAAGAGAGCGTGGAAGAGGTTAGGAAGCTGGTATCTGAGCTCAAGCCTGCGGTGGTAGCTGTAGAGCTGGACGAGTTTCGCCTGCGTGGCATGGTGGAGCAAAGGGACATACCCATTGTGGACTTAATAAAGAGCAACAACGCCACTGTAGCGCTGCTCAACATCCTGCTCTCATTTCTTCAGCGCAGGCTCGGGGCTGAGGTTGGCGTCAAACCAGGCAAGGAGATGCTCACTGCCATCGAGACGGCGAAGCAGGTTGGTGCCGAGGTTGCGCTTATTGACAGGGACATACGCATCACCCTGAGGCGCGCCCTTGCTGAGATGTCCCTGAGAGAGAAGCTAAGTATCGCCAAGGAGCTTTTTCTCTCCATGTTCATAAGCGGGGAGGAGATAAAGAAGGAGATAGGCGAAGTAAAGAAAGAGGAGAACCTGGAGAGCATAATAGAGAGCCTCAAGGAGGTTTCGCCGAACATATACCGCGTGCTCGTGAAGGAGCGCGACGCCTATATGGCGACGAAGCTGCTGGAGCTGGAGAAGCGCTATGGCAACGTCGTCGCCGTCGTGGGTGCTGGACACAAGCCTGGGATTGAGCACTACCTTCGGCACACTGAAGAGATACCTGATATGAAGACACTCACCCACGTGCCAAAGCGCGTGCTCACCATAGCGAACCTCCTCAAGTTTGGTCTTCCTACGCTTGTTATCTCGCTCTTTGCGCTTGCGATATACAAGGGTGTGCCCATACAGGGGAGCATCTACCTGTGGCTGCTCAACCACATGGTTCCTACATTCATAGCAGTGATTCTCGCGCGGGGGAGCATAGCTTCAGCGATCGTAGGAGCACTCGCATCGCCACTCACATCCCTGAACCCTCTCGTCGCCGCGGGGTGGTTCGCTGGCTTTGTTGAAGCTAAGGTTAGGCGCGTTACCGTAGGCGATGTCTCTGCGATGTTCAAGACCACTGGCGTGAAGGAACTCCTGGGAAATAAAGCCTTCCGCGTGCTTCTGGTAACGGCGCTCGCAAACCTGGGGTCAATGCTGGGAACCTTTATATCCTTTCCGACGATAATCCTCCCGCTTTATGAGAATACCCTCGGCAACGAGCTCTCAGCCCTCATGAGCAGGGCATTGGAGAAGTATAGAGAGGCTTTTGGTGTTTAGAATGCGCGTGATTGGTTTCCTCAAGTTTTACCTGATTCTCATCACCCTGCTCTTCCTAGGGATGAGCTTCTTCAACCTTAGCCTTGAGCAGAAGCTTCTGCTATTTCTCATAACCTCGCTGCTCTCCCCAACGCTCTTCAGGGAACTGCTCAACCTGCGGGGGATACGTAAGGGCGACATGGTGCTCGTTTCCTACTCGCACAAAAGCGAGTTTGGCACACTGCTGCGGAAGGAGCTAGGTAAGGCGCTGACCTCTGGAAGGGTGGGGGAAGTGATTGAGGTGGAGCTTGCGGACAAGCTGGCAAAGGGAGAGGTTCGCAGCGTTGGCGGCTTTATTTTCCCTCCTGAGGTTAGCCTTCTCTACTATGAGGAGATACCCACAAAAAGGGGGGGATGGCTCTGAATCTAGTGTTCACCACGAGAGAGGTAAAGGAGCTGATAATCTCCGCCATCGTTATCGCCTTTGTGTTCGCCTACCACTTCGTGGGTGGAATCCCCAGTTTAAGTCTGGTGGGGGTCTCTCTCATAGCGGTGAGCACAGGCTTTGTTTTCCATGAGCTTGCCCACAAGGTTACGGCGCAGCGCTTTGGATGCTGGGCAGAGTATCGCATGTGGGAGCTCGGCTTAATAGGCGCCTTTTTCCTAGTCGTCGTGACTGGATGGCTCTTCATAGCACCTGGTGCGGTTTACATAATGCCTGGTTACTTCGGCATCTCCCGACGCGAGGACGGCATAATCTCAGCCTCTGGCGCAACTGCCAACATAGCCCTCGCCATACTATTCCTGCTCATAGGCTTCAACTTCGGCGCTGCGATTAACGCCTGGCTTGCGCTCTTCAACATGATACCCTTCCCACCTTTGGACGGCTCCAAGGTTATACGCTGGAACTTCGCTGTTTGGGGTGCGCTCGTGGCTGTTGCCCTACTGCTCCTCAGCATCTCCTATTAAACTACTCCTCCCCCAGGTTAGCCTCATACACCAGGCGGCGCATCTCCTGTATCTCTTCGTTAGTGGGTATCTCCTCGGGGCATACCTCTCTGCACGTGCCACAGGTGGTGCACAGGTAGAGACCCTCCTCCACCGCTATAGCCAGGCGATCTAGGTTATCCCGGGGGTCGTGCACAAAGCGCGCTATAATCCTGAAGAGCATTGGCCCAGCAAACTCCTTGCTGTGAGTATGCGAAGGACATGAGCTCATGCAGGAGCTGCACTCTATGCAGCTCTTGAGCTTATCCAGCCTTTTAAGGTCCTTCGCAAGGAGCCTCTCTATCCTCGCCTCTCTCTTTTTGCCTCTGTGCAGGTATGGGCGGAGAGACCTTATCCTCGGGTAGCTCTTCTGTGTGGCTACGACAAGATCCTTTATCACAGGGAAGTTCCTCAACGGCTCAAGGAGCATGCCCTCTTCTACGTCAGTTCTACACGCGAGCACGGGTTTACGGTTCGCAAGCACCGCGCAGGAACCGCATTGTCCAGCCCTGCAGGAGCTTCTGTAAGCGATGTTTGCACCATAACGCTCGTTGATCTGCTGCAGGGCGTCGATTATCTTCATGTGGGGATGATGCTCTACCACATAACTCTCATACCGCGGCTCATCCTCGGTTTGTGGATTATATCTAAAAACTGTGATCTTCATTCTCAACCCTCACGGAGGAAGCTTGGTTATCACAGGCTCAACCGTCTTAACAAGCATTCCCTCGGCTGCTTTAGCTACGACGATGTTCTTAACCCAGCGCGGGTCCTCCTCGGGATAGTCGCTGCGGAAGTGCGCCCCTCTGCTTTCGGTGCGCAGGAGTGCACTCCTCGCTATCATCTCCGCAACGAGAAGCATGTTGTCCAGCTCAACCGCAGCAAGCAGCTGAAGGTTGTATCGGAGCCCGCTTTCTACGGTTACTTCGCCGAGCTTGCTCCTTAGCATAGCGATAGCGCGGAGAGCCTCCTCAAGGCTCTGCCTGCTTCGCATTATTCCAACCTTCTCCCACATCACCCGCTGAAGCTGGCTTCTGACCTCGTAGGGTAACAAGCCCTCGCCAGCCTCGAAGCGGAATATTCGCTCATGCTCATCCTCCAGCGCCTTATAATCCACCTTCGTATACCCATGCCTTTTAGCCTCTTTCGCAGCATTTTCGCCAGCGATTGCTCCGAAAACCTGCGTCTCAGCTAAAGAGTTGCCACCCAGGCGGTTTGCACCATGCACACCACCATTCACCTCGCCGCAGGCGAAGAGGTTGGGTATGGTCGTCCCTCTGCAGTCCTCGCTGGTGCGCACACCCCCCATGAAGTGGTGGGCGCTTGGAGAAACTTCCATGGGTTCGCGACGTATGTCCACGCCAACGTCGAGAAACTGCTTGAGCATTGTGCCCAGCTTCTGCTCTATCACCTCATCTGGAACATGCGTAAGGTCGAGATAAACACCACCATGCTCTGTTCCCCTGCCCTCAGTTATCTCCCTGAATATCGCTCGCGTAACAACGTCCCGAGTTGATAACTCCATTCTCTCAGGATCATACTTCGCCATGAACCGCTCTCCCAGGCTATTATAGAGCTTTCCTCCTTCCCCGCGCACCGCTTCGGTTACGAGGAGCCCGCTTGCTGAGGGCGGGTAAACCATGCCCGTGGGATGAAACTGCACCATCTCCATATCTATTAGCTCAGCACCAGCGTTGTACGCCAAGGCATAGCCGTCGCCGGTTTTTTGATATGGGTTTGTGGTTATTGAGTAAAGCCTGCCCGCGCCGCCAGTGGCGAGCACCACAGCTTTAGCCTTGAAGAGTAGAAAGCGCCCATGTATCAGGTCTAAGCCTGTTGCGCCCGTGATCATGCCATCATTGATTAAAAGGCGCGTGATTGCTACCTCTTCCAGCACTTCAACGCCTACGCGGTATGCCTCCTCCTTCAGGGCATTCATCATCTCATGCCCTGTTCTATCCCCGCGGTGCACCGTCCTGCGAAAGCGTTGCCCGCCAAAGTAGCGCTGGTCCAGCTTATCCGGCTCAATCCTATCGAAGGTTGCACCAAAGCTCTCCAGCTCCAGCACGCGCTTGGGAGCATCTCTGACAAGAATCTCCACCAGTTTCTGGTTGTTCAGGAAGCGACCGCCTATCACAGTGTCCTCGAAGTGATGCTGTTCGTTGTCTTCAGGATCGACAAAACCAAAGGCAGCATTGTACCCGCCCTCTGCCATAACTGTACAGCCGCTCCTTCCAAACAAGCCCTTGACCACCAGGAGCACTTCAACATTATGGCGTCTTGCCTCTATCGCAGCCCTTGCACCTGCTCCACCGCCACCTATAACCAGGACATCGCACTGATAAACGTCATCAACCAGCTCCACCATGGCAATGCCTCGTCCCTTAAGCTGAGGTTACCGAAGGGAAAAATTCCAAAAAATTTTCCAAGGTTATGCTCTTCCCAGCTTCTCGGGCCCGTAACTCAGTCTGGCTAGAGTGGCTGGCTCTTAACCAGTTAGTCGCGGGTTCAAATCCCGTCGGGCCCGTCTATCCCCGCTTTTATATCAATTCCTTCCTGTACTGCCTATGTGCTTGTTTTGTTTCTTCTCTCGTGTTGCCCGCAAGCACTATAATGTTCTGACCAGGCGCCCAGATGTCTCTGAATGTGAACATTTCAACTGCGCCAGGCTTTTCTAGCGCCTCCTTCTGCTCTTTGCTGAGCAGTTCCCCAACGACTTCCCCCACACCATCAGGAGCTTTATGCCCGCCTAGGATGACGATGTTCTTCTCTGATTTGTACGAGTCAAAGTTCTCTGGCAGAACGTGGACAACTTCATAACCCGCGTTGCGCAGGTATTCGAAGAAGTCAGTGGCAAGAGCGTAGTCGATGAGGTTGGCGAGGATTACCATTTTACCGCTGACCTGAGATTTGAGGTGAGAAACTATCAATAGCTGGTTATCCGGATTAACAACGAGCAAGTCATCCAGCGCGCCGTCGCCGTCGTAATCGAACGGCGTCAAAGCCCTTGCGCCTGTTTTGTTGTAGGGAGAGATTTTTTTGTCATCTTCCCGATAATAGCCCACTTGGACCCCATCTCTAATCGCATAAATTTTGTTATCGCTTCCTGCAGCAAAGCTCTCCGTTTTTCCATCGCGATTGAAATCGATGGCAACAACATCTTTGAGTCTTCCTTTATAATAACTCTGTCTCTCTCCAGATGGAGATAATTTATAAAGAAGGGAAGAAAGAATAAAAACACCTCTATCATTATCAAGTTGAAGTATTTTTATTTTCATCCCCTCTTCATAATCAATCTCATTCTCCCAGATTTTGTCACTCTTGTTAAAAGCAAAAACATGTCCTCTAAAGTCCACTACAATTATCTCAGAAGTATACCCATCACCATTCAGGTCAACAACTTTCACCTTCAGTATTCTATTTTTGAAAAACTCCTTACCAAATCTTTTTATCTGCGTGCCTTGAGGGGAGATTAAAGAGACGGAGTACCCCTCAGCTAAAACTATTCCCTCCTTAACACCGTCTTGGTTAAGGTCTATTGCTGCAATCTTATCCCCTCTCTCTGAAATATCTCTCTCCCAAAGTTTCGTTCCACTATTATCAAACGCAAGTATTTTATTCCACAGCCCAACTACAATATCGTCTTCGTTTCCATCCCTATTTAAATCAGCAATAGCAATTGAGAAGACAGAGCTGGGGAGACTTTGATTTTCCCAAAGAAGCTCACCTTTTGAATCAAAAGCTGAAAGATATTTACTTCCAATCACTATCTTAGAAGGCGCTCCTAGAAGTTTTATTGAAGCTAATGCATAAGAACTACTCACAGGCACTTTAAAACTCTTATAAACTTCTGAGCTTCCAAAGTTTATTATCCTTACCCTTCCTGTTGCCGAATCAAGCACAACGACAGCGTCATCCTCTCCGTCACCATCTCTATCGATATATGAAAAGTGGACATCTCCCGTTATTGTTACGTATGAAACCTGAATGTAGTCCTTTGCAAATTCCTCAGTAAGTTCTTCAGAGTATACAGAAGGCAAAAACCCAGCTAGCATCACAAGTATAAATAATCCACCCCATCTCATGCTTGTATATTGGGAATTTATGGGTATATAATACTATCGCATACCTTATGCCATAATATATCCAGATTCACTTTTAAAATATCTCTTTCAAAGACGTTTATCTCATTTATCTTAAAAAGAGATACATCTGAAAAAGTATACAGAAATTCAAAAACCACAATAAAATCTAAAAAACAAAAGAAAAAATAGAGGCTAGAGCCTCTTACAGCGCAGCTGCAAGCGCCTCGGCAGCAGCGCGGGTTTCTGTCCTGGTCTTACCAGCGACGATTATTGCATACTTGCCGCTGGCAAAGGCATCGGCAATTACCTCTATGTCGCCATCGCTGGTTTCCCAGTTAACTGTGCTCTTCCCTGCTTCCACGAGGCTTGCGGTAAGCTTGTTCGCCACTGGTCCGCCGATAAGGACAAGGTTCATGTCCTTGTTAGCGGTGTCCTCGTCGACTATCTCGAGCTCTGGAGCCTTCTCTTCGCCACCGACTGCTGTAACAGTTATCGTCTCCGTGAGGAATTCCTTGTAGGGTTTCTTACCGGACCTCAGCTTTGAACCGCTGCTAACAGTGGTCTCCTCTGAGGTTCTAATCTTAAGCAGGTTGTTGTCATCATCGTACTCAACGGTATAAAGGGTATCCGGAACCTCAACAATCTCCTCGTCTTCCACTGTGAGGGTGGAGCTCCTGAACTCGAAGATAACATTGCTCGTGCTGGTTATGTCGCTGGGAGCCTTCACCTTCGCATAGCCAAGGACACCCTCGTCACCATCCTCAAAGGTAACAGTAGCGTCAGGGTCTACATAGCCGATGGTTATCGCTGAGTTGTCATCCACCGCACGAGCAACAAGGAAATCGCCGGAGAATATGTCCTTAACCTTATCGTCCTTGTCCGCGGTCACCCAGTCGCCTACAGCTTTACCAGTGAAGTTGTAGTAGTACAGCGAGCCATCTATCCATATACCAGCCAAGTTCGTGGTGCTGTTGTAGCTGTAGAAAGCAACCTCCTTGCCCTCAATTGTAATCTTGTTGGAAAGATCACTGGACTTGGGTATGGTCTTCTTGGAGATTATACCCATCTTTATTGTGTCCGCATCAGTGTCAATCTTGCTAACAAAGTACTGCTTGTCCCTGATCTTGGCTGTGCTACCATCCACGTACTTTAATACCTCTTTCTCAGTGGCTTTGAGGCGGTATGCAAAGGTAACATCTACCGACTTGCCGCCTTCCTCATAGTACATGAAGTCGTACAACAGGTAATCATCGTCATACTCTGGCGAGCCATCACCGTCTTCGTCAAAGTACAGCTTCACCGAATTGGTCGAAGAATTGCCAGACGCATAATCAGTTATTGTCTGATCTGCTCCAGGATCATCTGCACTATCGCTGTCCAAGTCCTTGCTACCCCACTCTATCCTGAGGTCTTCGCCGACTGCTGTAACGGTTATTGTCTCTTTGAGGAATTCCTTGTAGGGTTTCTTACCGGACCTCAGCTTTGAACCGCTGCTAACAGTGGTCTCCTCTGAGGTTCTAATCTTAAGCAGGTTGTTGTCATCATCGTACTCAACGGTATAAAGGGTATCCGGAACCTCAACAATCTCCTCGTCTTCCACTGTGAGGGTGGAGCTCCTGAACTCGAAGATAACATTGCTCGTGCTGGTTATGTCGCTGGGAGCCTTCACCTTCGCATAGCCAAGGACACCCTCGTCACCATCCTCAAAGGTAACAGTAGCGTCAGGGTCTACATAGCCGATGGTTATCGCTGAGTTGTCATCCACCGCACGAGCAACAAGGAAATCGCCGGAGAATATGTCCTTAACCTTATCGTCCTTGTCCGCGGTCACCCAGTCGCCTACAGCTTTACCAGTGAAGTTGTAGTAGTACAGCGAGCCATCTATCCATATACCAGCCAAGTTCGTGGTGCTGTTGTAGCTGTAGAAAGCAACCTCCTTGCCCTCAATTGTAATCTTGTTGGAAAGATCACTGGACTTGGGTATGGTCTTCTTGGAGATTATACCCATCTTTATTGTGTCCGCATCAGTGTCAATCTTGCTAACAAAGTACTGCTTGTCCCTGATCTTGGCTGTGCTACCATCCACGTACTTTAATACCTCTTTCTCAGTGGCTTTGAGGCGGTATGCAAAGGTAACATCTACCGACTTGCCGCCTTCCTCATAGTACACTATGTTATACAGCTTGTAGTCATCGTCATACTCCGGTGAACCATCGCCATCTGCATCAAACCAGAGTGTCACGGAAGCATTGCCAGCCGTATAATCACTAACACTTACATCCGCATTGTCATTGGTGGAATTTCCATCGCTGTTCAGATCCGGAGATGCCCACTCAATCTTTATATCGCCACCGACTCCGCTCACCTTCAGCTTCTCCGCCACAGCATCCTTAATTACCTCAGCGCTGGCAGTGTCAGCGTCCTTGCCAGGCGCGTCTTTGCCCACCACAAGCTGTGCCTTTGCCTCACCGTTCTTTGCCAGCATGTCAGGCGAAAAATCGCTGGGCACACTTACCGCACTGGCTAAACCTACGGTTGCCCCAATAAACAGAGCACCCGTCGCAATCGCTCCTATTTTCTTCAAACTTACCATACTTATCCTACCTCCTTTCAGGGGTACCTCCTCTTCGTATATCTAACCCAAACCCCGGTATTTATACCTTTCGCATATTTCCCGGGGTAGTTAACAGGGTGAGTTCATAGGAAGGCGGTATATAAACCTTTCGAAGCGCGCCGGGGTTGCACTAAATCCGCCTCTTATCTCCTTTTGAGTAGGTTGGACACCTCAGGCTTGGCATATATATAGGTGAGGATAGCTAATAGCTATAATCCATTAGATATATGGAGGCAACATATGGAAAGCACCACTCAGGTCCTCACAGGCGCACCCCCGGAGCTGGTTGTTATTGTAATCGCCGCATTACCCGTATCTGAGCTTCGAGGAGCTATACCCATGGCTCTGAAGATATACGGGATGAGCCCTTGGAAGAGTTACATACTCGCGGTGTTTGGAAACCTCTTACCCGTGCCGGTGTTGCTTTTATTCCTCGGCAGGGTTGAAAGCTACCTGAGGAGCAGGTTTTCAATTTTTGATAGCTTTTTCTCCTGGCTTTTTTCAAGGACGAGAAGGAGAACCAAGGATAAGGTGGAAAAGTACGGCGCCCTGGGTTTGGTGCCCTTCGTAGCATTGCCACTGCCGGTGACGGGAGCGTGGACCGGCGTAGCCGCAGCCTACGTGTTTGGAATAAGGTTCCGCTACGCCTTCCCTGCGATAGCGCTGGGCGTGATAATAGCTGGGGTTATTGTCACCCTTGCATCCCTGGGCGCGCTAAGCATCATCGGGATGTGAGCTCCGCAAGAGATGCGTACCGTCGCAGCTCCGCGCTGTGTTCAACCTAAAACCTTCACGACAGGTGGCGAAGGTTATCCCGTGCTTATCGCATGCGTCGCGCACGCGTTGCATGAGCTTAAAGCGCACTTCTCTGGGTAGGTAGTATGAGTTCTGAATCCTCTCCCCCTTCTCAAAGTAAAGCTCTTTTAGATTCACCGCAGATTCGGGGAAAGCTTTGCTAAAGCGGCGCCAGGAGTCGGGGCGAGGTTTAAAGGTAGAGGAGGTTACATGGGCTACGCCTATGTCGGCAAGCTCTTTAACCAAGGCGCTTAAATCATCGTTTATCCCGGGGATAATCGGGTCGATTCTGCACGCCACTGGTATGCCGCGTTCCGCCAAGCTTTGCAGGGTGCGCAGCCTGCGCTCAGGCGGAGGTGCGAAGGGCTCAAGCCTCGCTGCGATGCCCTCATCGAGGGTGGTTATGGTCATAGCCACGGCTGCGCGCATCTCCGCAAGCAGGTCAGCATCTCTCACCACTAGGTCCCCCTTTGTAATTATCTCCACCCCGAAATTAAAATCCTTCAAAAGCTTCAGGCAAGCTCTGGTTTGCCTGTAATCTCTCTCCAGTGGCTGGTAGGGGTCTGAGCTGTTGGAGATAGTAACAGGTATGCGCGGGTCGAGTTTCGCTATGTCGCGCTTAACCTGCTTCAACAGGTTCTTCTTCAACCTCGCCTCAAAGCCGCGTGGGATGTAGCTGGTGATGTAGCAGTACACGCAGCTATGCGAGCACCCCGTATATGGGTTCAGCGAGTACTTTCGCGGGCAGGTGCACAGCTTCGAACGCCAGGGGTCAAATAGGGAGATTGCCATGCTACGGGAAGGGCTTCTTCCAGAGCGACATCAATCTCTTCTCTTTGAGCTCTCTAGCCTTGCGGTCAAGGAAGCGGTAGACTGCGCTGTGGGGCTTGCCCTGCACCAGCATGAGCACAGCCTCGCGGGCAACCTGCACCTCCTCAATAGGGCCAATAATTGCAACGCTCTTGCCGTAGACGCTGACGTTTGTGCCTGTGGTTTCCTCTATGTAGCGCCGCGTTTTGCCTTTCGTGCCTATTATGCGCGCCTTCTGGCGGATAATCGCCTTGGGGGTGCGCAGATACTCGCTCAGGTCGATAAGCTCCAGCATGTAATCCTCATGGGTGAGCTTCATTGCCTTCTCTGGGCTCATACCACGAGCTATCGCTCGTACAATATCGCGGGCTGTCCACGTAGCTAGTGGCTCGCCCCCGGCGTTCTCTATGGTAACCATGCCCTCCTTATCCACTGTGATCTTAACCTTCAGCTCGGCTTCAATCCTGCGCTTTACCTCACCTCCCTTACCGATAAGCACACCTATTCTTTCCTTAGGAATCCTCAGGTACTCCACCTTCACCACCGCATGAAGTTATGTAATTATAAACCTCATCATAATCTACAGGAAAATACCTTCTGAAATACCTCACCAGATTAGCGATGTCGCGGTGCAGAAATTCTGATGCATAGGGGTGCTCCCTCACCACACCCGAGGAGAGGTCTATTATCACCGGAAGGTCATCCTTAACTAAGATGTTATACTCGCTAAGATCAGCGTGCACAAGGTTTGCGCGGCAGTAGAGCTTTTTAACATTGGCTAGAAGGTCTCTGAAGAACTCCTCTGGCTGAGAAAGCCCCACATTCTTGAGCATTGGTGACGGCGTGGAATCACTGCCTATAAACTCCATGATGATGACGTTGTTCTTAAAGGCAACTGGCTTAGGCACGCGCACACCGTTGAGATAAGCCCGCTCCAGGTTTTTAAACTCCTTCCTCACCCAGGTGTAAACTATGCCGCGGCGGTTTCTTCTGAATCCAGTGAAGCGCGGGTCACCCTCTATATATTTCGTCATAGCCCTGAAGTCGCTCGTGGCGATGCGGTGAATTTTAACTGCAAGCGGCTTGCCATCGCTATCCTTCGCAAGAAACACATTGGACTCCTTGCCTGTTTTAATCACCCCGTAGAGTAGGTCTATGTAACCCTTATTGGCAAGCTCGTACAGCGTCAAAAGCGTAGCCTTGTCAAAAACCTCGCTGGCTACCTTTAAGTCCTCTATGCCTTTAACCTTCCTGCGCAGGGCGTCCAGCTCGCGCTCCAGCTGGGAAAGCTTCTTATCAATGCTCATGACTTAGAGAAGCCCCATATTGATAAGGCGGTCAACCTGAGGCTTGGTGTAGCGCCAGACCACGTCGCCCTTCTTGTCCCCCTGCACCTTCCAGGGCTTTACTATTACCACGTCCCCAACCTTGATCCATATTCTGCGCTTTATTTTACCCGGGATGCGCACCATGCGAAGCTTGTTGTCCTTGCAGCGCACCAGCATGCGGGAACCGCCGAACATCTGCTCCACTACGCCAAGAACCTCATCATCTTTGGGCAGGCGAAGCCTCCGCAAAGCAGCCTCTTCGTCCTCGTACTCTTCCTCTACTACCAATGAATCACCTCTCTATTTATCTCCCCAATCGCTTTATAAAAGTTCCGTGGGTGATGCACGCGCTGGATAAGATTATATCTTAATTACTATTTAACGTTGTAAACCCTATCGCAGGGTTAGAATTGGTAACTCGCTAACCAAGTAGCTGAGGCGCTACCGCAGGCTCAGTGAAAAGCTGCAGGCTTTTCCATATCTTGCAAATCAAAGCAAAACACAGGGTTTAGTTGTACGCAAAGTATCATACTAATCTTACAACTTTTTGTTGATAGGCAGGAGATTCTAAGTTTCTGCTTTCATTTCTTTTAATTCCATCTGCCTGTCAAGGAATTTAATAATCGTATCCATACTAATTGAAAGTTATATTAGAGGTAAAGAGCCGTAATCTAATTTTCACTGCCGACGATAAACTTAATATAGCTCAATAGCATTATCACACTGTTAAAGAAAAATTTAATGCGGGGTGCAAGAGTGGACAGGAAGGAGAGAAAGGATTGGAAGCTCACCATTGAAGATTTTGAGAAGGCTGCCTGCTACCGTGACCACGGTGACTACCGCCCCATTGCGCCTCAGTAGTATCCTGGTGCCGACGCAATGGCTGCGCATGTGGTGAGAAGGAACCCCAACGTAGTTTATCGCAGAGAAACCCGGGGTGGCACGGTAGAGGGTTTACTACTTTTTAACTATTCCACTCGTGGGATACATTTTCTTGAGGGTTTAGCAGCTAAGCTATGGGAAGTGTGCGAGGGGAAGAGCGCAGAGGAGATTGCGCATTCTCTAAAGCTGAGCAAAGCTGAGGTTGAGCGCTTTCTTGGGGAGCTTGAGGCTCGCAGGCTGGTGCGCTACAAAGGCGAGGGTAGCGAGGGTGACAACGAGGCTTTGAGCACCTCTGGCAAAGGAATGTGGAGCTCCCGGGTTTACTTCGATTCGCCAATCTTTGTGCAATTCGACGTTACCAATGCCTGCAACCTGCGCTGCGCCCACTGCGTTACCTCCTCGGGTGAACCTCTGGAAAATGAGCTTTCAACGCAGGAGGCGCTCTCGTTGATTGATGAGCTTGCGTCGCTCGGGGTTTTCCAGATAGGCTTCTCCGGCGGAGAAGCGCTGCTACGCAGGGATATCTTCACGCTGATGGAGCACGCGAAAAAGCGAGGCATAAAGGTGCAGCTCACCACAAACGCAACGCTTATCAGCGAAGCTACAGCGAAGAAGCTGGTGAAGCTCGAGCCTATCACCGTTGGGGTTAGCCTTGAAGGAGCAACAAAGCAGAGCTACGGAAGCTTTCGCGGCGAGGAGAACTTTGAGCGTGCCCTCTCCGGGGTACGCGCGCTCTTGCGCCACTCGCTGCCGGTGAAGCTGAAGGTCGCTGTTTCAAGGCGCAATCTTAGCGAGGTGGACGCAATTCTCAAGCTGGCGGTTGAGCTGGGCGTTGAGGCTGTGGATATGTTCCTACTCTATCCCGAGGGGAGAGCCAGGGGCATGAAGGACGAAGCCCTGAGCAGCACGGAAATTAAGGAGTTCTTAACCCTGCTTGCAAGGAGGCGCAGGGAGTACGAGGGAAAGCTTGCGATAGATGTGGACGACAAGCCCAACGCCTTTCTGGTTGACGCTTCTCTGGGTGCGAGCACCTGTGGCGCAGGCGCGTACTGGGCGGAGGTGCTGCCAAACGGAGATGTGGTGCCCTGCATTTTCCTGCGCAGTATGCGCGCTGGCAATGTGCGCGAGGCGAGCTTCAAGGAGATATGGCAGGGCAGCGTGTGGGAGCCTCTGCGCTCCCGTAGGCTAAAGGGGAGGTGCGGTGAGTGTGAGCACGCCTCTCGCTGCGGCGGGGGATGCAGGGCGAATGCGCTTTTACTGCTGGGCGACATAATGCAAGAGGATGCGCTGTGCTGGTACGGTGGTTAGGGTGAACGCCTCAGGGTTATACGCGGTGGAGATCAGGCTAACAAAAGCGTGCAACCTGCGCTGCGCTCATTGCTCCGTCGCCGGAGGGGAGGCGGCGCGGGATGAGCTGGGCACCTCTGAGATAAAGCACGTGCTTGACCAGCTTGCAGAGCTTCGCGTTCCCTACGTCACCTTCACAGGGGGCGAGCCTCTGCTGCGCAGGGACGCGATAAAGCTCATCGCATATGCATCTTCGCGGGGGCTGCGCCCAAACCTGGACACCAACGGCATGCTCATAAACCCTGCCAAAGCCAAGCGCCTTAAAGAGGTAGGCATTGATCTGGTGCAGGTGAGTATCGATGGCACAGAGGAGACCCACGAAAAGATACGCGGGCAGGGAAGCTATGCTGCGGCGATTCGTGGTGCCAGGGAGGTGGTCAGGGCAGGGATTCCACTGCACATCAACTTCACCCTATCCAAGCTCAACCTCTCCGACCTCGAAGCAGTGGTGGAAACCGCCTCTTCCTTGGGGGCGAGAAGCCTCAGCCTGGAGAGGTTCATCGCCATCGGCAGGGGAGGAGCTATCGCCGAGCAGGCGCTTAGCAGCGAGGAGTTTCGTGAGGCACTGCACAGGTTTTTCTCACTGGCTGAGCATACACAGGTAAAGCTTCTCACCACCGACCCGCTGCGCGTGCTCATAGATCGCAAGCTTATAGAGCGCTACCGCGAGGAGATGTCGCGAAGAGTTTGCGGTGGGTGCACCGCTGGCATTGCAGCGCTAACCATATCCTACGACGGTGAGGTGTACCCCTGTCCGAAGCTACCCCTAAGCGTAGGTAATGTTCGTGAGCAGAGCATCGCAGAGATATGGCAGGGCAATGAGACCCTAGCGGCGCTGCGCGCGCGGGAGTTTAAGGGCAGGTGCGGTGAATGTGAGCTGGTAAATCTGTGCGGTGGGTGCAGGGGCGAGGCATTCGCGAGGGGAGATTTTCTTGGCGAAGACACCATGTGCTGGAAGTGATGGTATGCGTGACGAGGAGCTTAAGGTTGAACTTCTGTGCCGGGGAATGAAGGTTCCTGAGCAAGCGTGGAGCTACTACAAGCGGAGCGCGGGCTTTCCGATAAGGTTTGGGGATACGCTGGTAAGCGTGCCCTCCTTGGGCAAGTACGACCGCTACAGCTTCGTAGAAGCTTCGCCTTACAGCATAACGAGAAGCGACGGGAAGTGGCTGCTTCTTAAGGACGGGGAAGTGATTCGCGAAGTCGACGTAGCCGAGGTGCCCGGCTTTTACGAGAAGCTGAGCAGCGATGGCGTGGAGATGAAGCGCATATTCCAGGTTTGTGGCTGGGACTGCGTGCTCACAGGCGTTGTTCAGAGCTGTGCCTACCAGAGGCGTGGCACCCAATGCAGGTTCTGTGGCACCATCTACAACCCTGCCTACGAGGGCAGGCTGGACAGGAAAACGCCTCAGCAGCTTGCTGAAGCCGCTGAAGCAGCGGTGGAGCACGGGATAAAGCATGCGGTTATAACCTCCGGCGTAATGCCCACCCCCGACAGGGGAGCGCGCCTCTTGCTGGAGGCTGCGAAGGCGATTAAGGAACGCGTGGATATCCCGCTTGAGGCTGAGCTCGCTCCGCCACAGGATTTGCGCTACTTGGAGCTTCTTTTAGAGCACGTGGACAGCGTGAGCATAAACATCGAAACTTTAGACCAGCGAGTGCGAGAGTACGCCTGTCCCGATAAATCCAATATACCCTACGAGGAATACTTCGCGGCGTATGAGCTCGCCCTCGAGGCTCTCGGCGAAAACCAAGTGAACTCCTGGCTCATCGCCGGTCTAGGGGAGAGTGATGAGGCGATCATCGAAGGGGTTGAAGAGCTCGCTGAACGAGGCGTCTTCCCCTTCCTTGTGCCCCTCCGTCCCACAAAGGGCACGGGCTATGAGAACACGCCGCCACCATCGCCGGAGAGGCTGAGCACGCTTGCCATGCAGGCTGCGGAGGTGGTTAAAGACTTCGGGCTGAAGCCAGAGAAGAACAAAGCCGGATGCATGAGGTGCTCCGCGTGCTCACCCGTGAGGGACTTTCTGAAGCTGGTGTAGGGCTAAAGGAGAAGTGGAGGCGCGGCTACGAAGGGTTGGCTCAGCTTATAGCACAGCATATTTACGGGCGCGTGCTTGAGGCGGGCGCTGGCAGAGGACAGCTCACTCAGGCGCTATTGCGCTACCACGAGAACCTCGTAGCCCTGGATGCATCGCCGGGAGAGCTTTTTAAGCTTAAACAAAGCTGCCATGTTACGGCGGTGGCAGGAGCTTTTGAGGCGCTGCCCTTCGCGGCGGGGAGCTTCAACTGCGTGGTGAGCAACTTCACCGCGGGCTGGCTAAACGAGGAGCACTTGCTCAGAGCGCTTAAAGAGTTTAAACGGGTGCTCGCCAAAGGCGGCGTCGCGATACTCAGCGACTTTTACCCGGAGGCAAGGAGCAAGGCGGAAGAGGTGGCGCTGCTTCAGGGCTTGCCCGAGAACAACCTCTTGCCTTCGGAGAAGTGGTGGCATCCCGAGGAGATTGCAGCGCTTGCAGCGAAGGCTGGCTTTGAGGAGGAGAAGCTAGCCTTCTACGACTGGGGCATACGCTTCACCAGAGAGGAGGCGATACTCCAGCTCACGCGGTGGCATGCTAAGCAGGAGTTCATAGGCCGCATAGACGCTCTGCTTTCAAGGCATGGCATGGCTCTTCCCCAAAGCTATGTGCTCATGCTGAGGTAGGGATATGAAGCTTCTCATCCTGGCTGGAGTGCATGGAGATGAGCCTGCTGCAGTGGAGGCAGCGAAGAGACTGGCGAGGCTTTTCCGGGACAGTGAAGAGGTTGAGGTGGTGCCGGAGGCTAACCCGGAGGCATGCTTTGCCGGCACCAGGCTGAGCCCCAGCGATGGCAGGGATTTAAACCGCTGCTTTCCAGGAAATGAAGAAGGGACGAGCACAGAGAGGCTTGCATTTAGGCTTTTTCAGAAGGTGCTTGAGGCTGAGGTTGTGGTGGACCTGCACACGCCCAGCATGGGCAGAGCGTACCTGCCCCACGCCAGGCTGCGCGTGGCCATGCCAAAGCTGAGAGAGCTGTGCTCCTATGCGGGCATGGACTATGCCACCCTTGATGTACCTGAGCAGGGAATGCTCCAGGTGGAGGCTTCTCAGCGGGGGATACCTGTGCTCACCCTTGAGGCTGGAGAGGGAGGCAAAGCAGGCGAAGAAACGGTTAACGCTCTTGTGGAAGCGGTGCTGGGAGTGGCGCGAAGTCTGGGCGTAGCAGAAGGCGAGGCTGCTCGCGGAGAGGTGCGCTTTGTGAAGCGGGAGCGGATTCTGAGCGATGCCTCGGGTAAGCTTAAGATGAAGGTGGCGCTAGGCGATGAGGTGAGGCTGGGCACCATAGTTGCGAAGGTTGGAAAGACAAGAATAAAGTCCCACGTGAATGGCATTGTTCTGGGTGTGAGTTCTCAGGAGTACGTGGAGGAGAATGAGTTTGTCGCCAGCATAGGCGTGGAGGTTCAGCATGAATTATGAGGAATGCTATGAGCTTATAAAGCGCGCTCGCTACCGCGATGCAATCTCTTGCTTAGAACGCCTGCTCAGCGCCAACCCGCGCGACGACCGCGCGTGGGTTACCAAGGCGGGGGCGCACCGTGCCATAGGCGAATACCACGAGGCTTTGAGCTGCTACGACGAGGCGATTAAGCTCAACCCGAGCAACGACGACGCGTGGTACTTCCGCGGCAAGCTCTTCGCCAGATGGAGTGAGCACGCTGAGGCTGAGCGCTGCTTTGCCGAGGTGCTGAAGCTCAACCCGCGCGATGAGTACGCATGGATAGGCAGAGGAAAGGCGCTTAAAGGTTTAGCCCGCTACGAGGAGGCGCTGCGCTGCCTGGACAAAGCTATTGAGATTAACCAGCGCAACGAGGACTCGTGGATGCTTAAGGCGGAGGTGCTGCTGAAGCTGGGGAAGCGCGACGCTGCCATCGCCTGCCTCAAGCGCGTGCTGGAAATTAACCCCAGAAACGAGGACGCGAAGGATAAGCTGGAGAGGATAAGGGAATGACGCTGAGCGTTGCTGACAAGAAGATACTTATCCAGAGCAAGGGGCTGAGAATCCCCTGGGAAGTGGAAAAAGAGCTAGCACAGCGCTTCGCGGGCGTTGAGAGCGACTATCCCAGCTTCTTCCTCGAGGGCAGCACACCTGTGGGTCTGCTCAACGGCTTCTACACTGAAGCCTCGCCCTTTGAGCTTCGCAGGCATTGCAAGGGGTATGCGATTTTTTGCGACGACGAACCCTTCGCAGAGGTGAGCTTTCTACCTCGCACCCCCTTCCTCGACAGGCGCACCTCTCGAGGCATAGCAATGAGGCGCATTGTTAAGATGGTTGCCCCCGGGTTTCCGATAATCTACCTTAACACGGGATGCATGTACTGGGGGGAGAAGCAGTGCAAGTTCTGCGTGGTGGGGCACATAGACACAGAGAAGTTTAAGAACCCAGAGGATGTGGCTGAAACCGTCGAAGCTGGAGTCAAAGACGGTGGTATAAAAACCCACGTGGCGCTCACCAGTGGGGCTTTGCCCAAGGATAAGGCGATTGACCTGCTCGCAGCCACTGTAAAGGCGATTAAAGAGCGCGTAGATATACCGGTTTCCGTTAATCTTGAGCCTCCAAGGGATTTGGGCAAGCTTGAGATGCTTGCTGATGCTGACTCTATATACCTGAACATGGAAGTCTACGACCCTGCCGCAAGGAAGCGCTTTCTCCCGGGCAAGAGCGAATTCTCGCCTGAGTACTACTTCAGAGCCTTTAAAGCATGCCTCGATATATTCGAGGAGAACCAGGTATGCTCTGTGCTGCTCGCTGGCCTAGAGAGCGACGAGAGCTATCTGCGCGGCGTTGAAGCCCTCGCCGAGCGTGGCGTGCTCCCCGTAACCACGCCCTTCTACCCAGCGCTCCTCTCAAAGCTAGCGGACGAGAAGCCGCCCTCCGCCGAGAGGATGCGCCGCATATACGAGCGCAGCGTGGAGATAATCCGCGCCTATGGTTTGGACCCCTTCAAGACAAAAGCAGGTTTTATGCGCGGCGGCGCAATCTTCGCCCTCAAGGAGGTTTGGAAGGAGATGTAAAAGGGCTATCCAAATTATCCTTATTATCCTTAATATATATGACCAGCCAGAACATTTCAATGATGCTGCTATATAGGCCTACCAAACCCAAAATCTCCCGCAAGTCTAGTTTCCTCATTATTATGTGATATGAGGGTACTAAATTATTCAGTAATACCCCAAACAATACAAGGGGAGCGATAAACTATATATATGCAGAATTTTTAAGGAGATAATTACCAATCCCGGAGACCAGATTATGGCGTACAGAACTGAGAGTGGTGCGGAGGATATTGTAAGCCGTCTTGAGGCATTGCGCAAGCGTGCACCACCACGAGAGGAAGGAGCTCCTGCTGCACCTTCACCCCCTCCTGACGATAGAAGGAGAAAAATCTACAGGATTGTGGGTATTGCTGTTATAATAATCATAATTTTTGGTCTCTTTTTTGCAGGTTATAAGCTTATAATAAAACCTATAGAGGAGGAGGCAAAGTTAGCGGAGGAGAAGGCGATAAAGGCTCGGGAAGCCCTGGTTCAGGCAAAGAATCAGAAGATTGCAGAGATTGAGCAGGCTTTTTCAGGTCTTCCTACTAAATATGCCACTGAGAAAGATGAACTTATCGCCCAGGTAAAGGCTGCAAAAAACATGGGGGAGCTTAATGCTGTCGACATTAGGGGAGCGGCGAACCGCGCCTGGCGCGCTTATCTCAGCGATGAGGCGGCAGCGAAGAAAGAGGTATTTGGCGAGGATAGAATGCTCATGACGGCAGGTAATCAAACCTATAAAGGCTACTCCAAGATAATCTCAGCCATATCAAGCCTAGACTTCACCCTCCTCAAGGGGGCAGTTATTGAGCAGATGCGCACAATATTCGTCCCCGTAAGGCTACCAAGAGACCAGGCTGCGGGTGGTTTCATTATGCCCGGCGACTTTGTGAACATCTACTACAAAAACAAGACTGAGGCTGTGGAGATAGTAACAGATGCACAGGTGATTGCGATACTCAGGGCCACTGCTTCTATAAGTCTCAGCGAGAAGGAAAACAAGATTATCTCAGGACAGGGAGGCGAGGCAAAGGGTGAAGGCACAATCTCCACAGGCGGCGTTAGTTCACTTACGGGGCCGATAAGTATAGGCGTGAGGCAAAGCAGCTCCAGCACCACATACACCGTAGATTTGAAAGAGGTGCAGAAAGCTGCGGCTGCGAACAAGATTGACCCTACCTATATCGAGGAGGTTCTACGCAACTATGGAATAAAGCTAAGCAGACTTGAGATAGAGAGCCAGGTGGGAGATTTTGACGAGGAGTATTTGATCCTCCTGGAGATGAGGGAAGAAGAAGCAAAGGCTCTTATTTCCAAGTCTCTCTCCGATAAAGAGAGGGCAAACCTCCAGATGGTGCTCTCCAAACCTTCACCCTGGATGGCACAGGAGAGGTGATAGCGATGCGAGTCCTCGCTATCATCGCTGTCATTTTTTTTCTCAGCCTCTCGCTGGTGCATGCCGAAGATCTGGGTCTAAGCTTGGTTGAGTACGGGTATATTACACCTTCAGAGGTGACCACCTACATAGAGGCAACAATAGAAAACCGTGGATTTTACCGGGTATTCGTTGCCCTGCCGAAGAGCTGGGAGCTGGACATGAGCGAGTACAACGTTAAATCCTATGCGGTGAGGGAGTATGGACTCTGGAGGATTTATGGAGAGGGTAAAAACTCCATGCTCTCCCAAGGAAAGGTATACACCACAAAGGGCTTAATGCCGAAGAGTTCGGTTACCATCACAACCAGTGAGGGTACCTACACCGGCTGGTATCTGAAGCCAAATGAGGGTCTCAAGATTAAGGTGAAAACAAAACCGATACCCAGCGAGGGTGTGGTCGACCCTCTGAAAATCGAGAAGCTCTATCCTGGCATAGTGGTACTGAAGTGGTATGAGGAGTTTGAACTTAAGCTTCCTGCTGGCAGCTACGGATGGGTTCGCGCGCCCTGGGTGGTGAGAGGCGCTACGCTAACAGAAGCATCTCCAGCACCCTATGGCGAGGCGTCAAAGACCATCATAACGGGTAAGAGTTTTGTTGGTGTTGAGGGACCTCGCGATGAGTATCTTGAGGTGAGCGTTGACGTGCCCCGCTGGGACGAGTGGCTACCACTGAGGAATCCCTTAGCTTATGCACTGATTTCAAAGCCTCTTGCAAGGACCAACCTGGAATTTATGGAGGTTGAACCCCTCGACTATGTACGCCCTGTTTGGGACACTCAGAAGCACAGGACAAGCGTAATCTACTATGCATACGAGTGGGAGCGGGAGAAGGAGATAAAGGGCATCACATTTTTCAGGGATGATATGAAGGAAATCCCGTCCTGGATGGAGCTGTTTTAGGTGTAGCTATGCGTGAGCCCACTCCGCGCGAGGTGTGCGCATTTGAGGCAGGAATCAAGCTGGGGGCGCTTTTTCATCAGTTTATTGGCACGCCTGTGAGCGAGGCTTCTAAGGCGAGTTTGGAGGAGGCGATTCGCAGGGCGGTGATGAACCAGCCTTACGTAAAGAGGGTAGAGGTGAGAATAAGGAGCGACGTTCTGAAGCGAGCCTCCAAGAACACCTTTGGATATGCTTCCCTTTCCCCAGAGATGCTGGAGGCAAGCGTCTGGATAGAATACGGTGGGGCAACCTGCCGTGGCAGGCTGGCTTACGACGTGGAGAAAAGATATCCGCTAATGACACTGGAGTTTGAGTAGCACCGAAAGGTAATTATTCCCCCGCTTACATATTTAATAGGGGTGTTGAGATGTCGAAGTTGGACAAGAGAGGTAAGGAAAGGAAGGGTAGTGAGAAAGTCAAACTCCTGGAGAAGAAGCTCCTGGAGGAGGTGATTGCGGAAGAGGCAAAGCTGGCATCTCACTCCTCATAGGGCGAGGTTACCACTCGCCTTATCTCCTCTGCTATTTTTTCTCCAATGCCATGCACGCGCTCAAGCTCCTCTTTGCTGGCTGTGAATACCCTCTCAACACTTCCGAATTCCTTAAGCAGCCTTCTTGCAAGCTTTGTGTTCACGTTGGGTAAGCCTGCGACTATAAACTCCTGCTCCTCTCTCAGCGTAGCAACGCGCTTCTCGCCGCGAATCTCCACGTAGCGCTCACCCTCCTGCTGCTCCCTCCTTGCAATCGCCGCAATAAGTGCTGCGCTCTCCGCCTCGTTAGCTGTGAAGAATATGGGTACCCCGAGGTCTATGGCAATCGCTGCAAGGGCGCCGCGAATCGCCTGAGGCGAGATGTTGCGCTTCGCGTACAGGGAATCGCCCTCTATTAGCATTAAAGGCTTTGCATAGCTGCGCTTGAGCATCAGCGCCTGCTCAAAGAGCCTGCCATCTATTATGCTCTGCAGAAAGTCTTCGGTGGTCTTGCGCTCAACGCACACTCGAGAGCTCAGAACGTAGTCTCCCACCTCCAACCTCTTGGGCTTTGAGATTACCCCCAGCGAAAGAAGCTCACGCACCACATTGGAGGAAAGCTCCCGCGAATCAACGACTATAGTAATGCTGCTCTCAAAGAAGTCATCTAGTGTTGAAGACTTTGGTGAGGTTTCTTGCACTTGCTTGGCTTTGCTGAACCTGCGCTTGAGGTTGGTGAGTATCTCGCGCATTCTTTTCTCTTTGCGGCGGGCGCTCCAGTAGAAAGCCTCGTCCCGCGTTTTCTCAGCAATGAGCACTATCACCCTGCCTGCGCTTCTCCTACCAGTGCGCCCGCGGCGTTGAATCGCACGGATTTCGCTGGGTATGGGCTCATAGAAGATAACGAGGTCAACCTTGGGTATATCTAAGCCTTCCTCAGCCACGCTTGTAGCCACTAATATATTATGCTCGCCGCGGCGAAATTTCTCAAGCACCTCCAGCTGTTTCCGCTGTGTGAGCCCCTCGTCGTCCCTACTCCTGGAAGCCTGCCCCACAAAGCGCGCCGCGCTCACGTTGGGAAGGCGGTTGAGCTCCTCCACCAGCTTTTTGACGGTGTCGCGATACTGGGTGAAAATTATTGCGCGCTTTTGCGAGAGGTCTTCCTTTTTTATAATCTCCAGAAGCTTCTCCAGCTTCGGGTGGTGCATCTCCTCCGCCAAGTTGGCGCACTTGCGGAGGGCACGCAAGAAATCAACGTCATGCAGAAGCTCCTTCGTGGCCTTGGAGCGCGCAGCGCGCTGAAGACGCATGAAGTAGTGGTTCAGAGTCTCCAGCCCCTGAGTCTCCAGAAGCTCCAGCGCATGGGCAAGGTTTATGCACCCTGCCACGAGGGAGAGGGCTGCGAAGTGCTCGGGCGTCGCCTCCGTCGCCAAGCTCTGCTGAATCTTCGCCCGAATCTCTAAAAGCTCGCGCTTGCTTATATTTACCTCCGCCGACGTTGCAACGCCAAGACGCTTTAGTTCCCTGAGTCTCGTTCTAAGCGCTTTCTCAAGGGAAGCCTTTATCTCCGCAAACTCCGGCGGGAGATTTACACGAACCCACTCTACCTTTATACCCTTAATGTATGGGCGCACATCCTCGTCGCTCTCTGTGCGCACTTCAATGTTCTCTATATAGAGGTTCTCTACCACCTCTGCTATCTTCTCCTCATCTCCTCCCGGCGAGGCGGTCAACGCGAGTATTCGTGGGTGCTTCGCTTGAGTCATATAGCGCTGGGCTATGAAGGCATAGGGATAATCCCCCACACTTCTGTGCGCTTCGTCAAACACAATGAGGGAGACTTCCTCAAGCGAATAACGCGAAGAGATGAGGTCGTTCTGCACAACCTGAGGAGTGGCGCATACAACGCGAGCGCTTTCCCACAGCGACTGCCTCTTTTGAGGCGAGATGCTGCCCGTGAAGGTCACCACCTCATCCTTGGATAGCTTCAGAAACTTTTTGAAGCTTGCTGCATGCTGTGCCACAAGTGGCTTCGTTGGCGCAAGCATGAGCACCTTGCTTTCAGGATAGCGGCTCAGCCTGTGGGCAGCTAGTATTACTGCAATGACCGTCTTACCCAGCGCTGTGGGTGCCACTACCAGTGTATTCGCACGAGTGGCGCTGGCGAGGATTACCTGCTGATAGAGCCTCGCCTCCACCGTGCCTTCCTTTATAAGTGGGTGGGAAACAAACATTTTCTTTTAAAAGCTCTCAGCGGAAGTATTAAATATTTTGGGGAGCACAGGAAAAGTGTACCATATGTACCATAATATTTTAAGGGGTTAAGGAAGTGAAAAGGGAAGAGCTTGGACTGGTGCTCATAATCCTCGGAGTTGCAGTTTGGCCTATAGCTGTGGTGTTCCACATAGCAGTACGCACCGCATTGGTTCTCCATTTAAGCTTTATAATCCCGGGAGTCCTCCTCAGAGGAAGCAGGCTCCTGACAAAGCTCAGGAGAAAGTAATATATAGAGGATGCCCCAAAAAGTAGCTTGTTCCAGGTGAGTCGGCAATGGAAAAGTCAAAAGGATTCTGGACAAAGCATACGCGGAAGGTCAGGAAGTCTGTTAGGGAGCGCGGTCTCGTGCCCCTGACGAGGATGCTTCAGCAGTTCTCACCCGGCGATAGGGTGCATATAAAGATTGAGCCTTCAATTCAGAAGGGCATGCCCCACCCGCGCTTCCATGGCTACACCGGCGTTGTTAAAGGCAGGCGAGGCAGGGCGTACATCGTCGAGGTAAGAGATGGCAATGCAATAAAGCAGATAATCGCACTACCTGTGCATTTAGAGGCGCAGAAGCAATGAGCGGAAGAGGTATTATTGAGGTTAAGCCAATAACCATGTATGAAGCCAGGGCTATTCTGGAGAAGGAACTGGAGGAGAGCGAGGAGCCCCTGTACGAGCAGAAGATCTGCCTAGACTACCTCAACAAGTTTGCAAAGCTCTCGCCTGAGGAAGGGCGCAAGATAGTGGAGGAAATTCTAAAGGTAAGTGACAAGATCCGTCCTGAGATAGCAGTGAAAATCGCTGACCTCCTGCCTCGGGACGAGGAGGACGTGCGCGCTATTTTTGCCAAGGAGAGGGCGATTCTTGACAAGAGTGAGATAGCAAAGATAATTGAGATATGCGCACCTTACATAAAGGACTGAGGGAGGCGCGGCGGTGGGGATGGAAGAGTACGTTTATGTTCTTGATTACTTACCTCATGGAAGACCAGAGGATGAGCGTCCAATATACAAGAAAGAGCCCCTTGTCCTTGCTATAGGCGAGAAGTACCTATCCCTTCTTGAACTCGTTCCAAAGCGCGGGGTGGAGTTAAAGCCGCATGAGCGGGTTTACATCGGCAAGAAGGAGAGGGACAAGATAGACTACATCAAGCGCAGGATAAGCTATGAGGAACTCAGCTCAGCGGCAAAAGCGGAGCTCCCTTACGTGCTGGAGAAGCTCGTGAAGAAAGATGAGAAGCGCTACGTGGAGTTCTTCAACAAGGCTGCACCGCTAACCACGCGCTTGCACATGCTGGAGCTTCTCCCGGGCATAGGGAAAAAGCTGATGTGGGAGATTCTGGAAGAGCGAAGGAAGAAGCCCTTTGAGAGCTTTGAGGACATCTCGAAGCGGATTAAGGCTATCTCTGATCCGGTCAAGCTCATAGTAAATCGCATAATTACAGAGCTTTCCGAAGAGGATGTGAAGCACGGGAAGCGCAAGTACAGGATATTCGTCTCGCCGTGGCAGAGGCGGGAGAGGTGAGTCTTCTCGAAGAGACAAAGCTGATTTTGCAGAGGTATGGAATTAAGCCAAAGAAAAGGCTGGGGCAGCACTTTTTGATAAGCGAACCCGTGATAAAGCGTGAGGTTGAGCATGCTGAGCTTTCGAGAGATGAGACGGTTCTTGAGATAGGCGCTGGGATAGGCAACCTCACCAAGTACCTTTTAAGCGAGGGGTGTGAGGTAATTGCGATAGAGCGCGATCCCCTCTTAGCCAGAGTGCTGCGGGAGCGATTTCCCAGAGCAAAGCTTCGGGTAATCTGCGGCGATGCCACCAAAGTTGAGCTTCCGCAATTCGACAAGGTCGTCGCCAATCTGCCTTTTGCCATCTCCTCGCCCATAACCTTCAGGCTTCTGAGGCATAGATTCAGGAAGGCGGTGCTGATTTACCAGAAGGAGTTTGCCCAGCGCCTGATAGCCAAGCCTGGTACAAGGGCATACTCGCGAGTGAGCGTCGCCTGCTACTACTTCGCCGAGGCGAAGCTGCTGGAGCGCATCCCCCGAGGAGCCTTCTACCCGCCGCCAGAGGTGGACGCCGCACTGGTGGAGCTGACTCCACGAAGGGAGCGCATGCACGTGGATGAGGACTTCTTTCTGCGCTTTCTGGCGGCGCTCTTCCCATATAAGCGAAAAACGCTAAAGCGTGCGCTTGCCCTTGCGGCGAAGAGGCTTTTTGGCGAAGAGGTGGAGCCTGCGAGCGTCGCCGGGGAGGAGCTTCTTGAAAGGCGAGTGTTCCAGCTTACCCCGGAAGAGCTCGCACAGGTTAGCGAGGCACTGCGAAGATGGAGTACAGAGGGGTTAAAATAACCACATGCGAAAAGGTTTACCCGCCCTGCGACGACACATTTATGTTAGCGGATGCCCTCGTGAGAGAGGTAAGGCAGGGAGACCTCGTCCTCGACGTAGGCACAGGCACGGGTTTGCTCGCGATACTCGCAGCCAAGCATGCTGAGAAGGTGCTCGCTATTGATGTAAGCGACTTCGCCGTAGCCTGCGCCCAGCGCAATGTCGCAGCGAACCGCGCGCTGAATGTGGAGGTGAGGAAGAGCGACCTCTTCGCAGATGTGGAGGGAAAATTCGACCTCATCCTCTTCAACCCACCCTATCTGCCAAGCGAGGAGCTTGAGCCTAAGGATGAGTTAACGCGGGCGTGGGACGGTGGCAAGGACGGTCGCAGGGTGATAGACCGCTTCATACGTGAATGCCGGGGGTATCTCACAGAAGGCGGGCGTGTGCTCATGGTTCAGTCCTCCCTCAGTGACCTTGAGAAAACCCGGGAAATGTTTTTAAGGCAGGGGTTTGAAGTAAGCGTTATTGCTGAGAGGAGTTTCTTCTTCGAGAGGCTGTACGTGGTAAAGGCGGTGCTGAAGTGATACTCTCAGATCGTGATATAAAGCGCTATCTGCGCGAGGGCAGAATAAGGATAGAGCCCCTCGATGAAGAGGTGCAGGTGCAGCCGAGCAGTGTGGACCTTCGCCTGGGAAACCATTTTAAAATCTTCAAACACATCCGCAAGTCCCACATAGACCCTCTTCGCGACAACGTGGAGGAGTACACCGAGGATGTGTTTATTGAAGAAGGGGAATGCTTTATTCTTCATCCTGGGGAGTTTGTTCTCGCCACAACCCAGGAATGGGTGGAGGTACCGCCTGAGCTTGTTGCGCGCGTTGAGGGGCGCTCAAGTCTGGGCAGGTTGGCGCTTCTCGTTCATGCCACCGCCGGCTTCATAGACGCCGGCTTCAGGGGGAGGATAACCCTTGAGCTGAGCAATGTGGGCAAGATGCCAATAGCTCTTCGCCCGGGTATGCGTATCTGCCAGCTCGCCTTTGAGATGATGAGCTCGCCCGCTGAGAGACCCTACGGGCACCCCTCACGGGGGAGCAAGTATCAGAATCAGGAGAGCGTAACTCCGAGCAGGATTCACCTGGATAGGGAGTTTAGGGGCTGAGCTATGGAATACAAGCAGGTCATAGTGGTGCGAGTAGATTTAAAGATGACCCGAGGAAAAGCATGCGCACAGGTAGCACACGCAAGCCTGGGCGCGACAGAGGTAGCGATGCGGGAGCACGTGGATTGGTACGAAGCTTGGAAGCGCACCGGAGAGAAGAAGGTGGTTGTTAGGGGCGAGAATCAGGAGCATCTGGGCAGGCTCTTCGAGGAGGCGAAGAAGCTGCGCCTGCCCTGCTTCTTGGTGAGAGACGCTGGCTTGACTCAGCTTCCGCCTGGCACCACCACAGCGCTTGCTATCGGCCCCGCACCAGAGGAGAAGGTGGATCGCCTGACTGGTGAGCTGAAGCTCTTTTAATAACTTCCGCCAATGTTGCTTTTCATTGTGTAGGGGATGGCAGGCGAGGGTGAGAAAATTGAGCAGGAAAGTTTTGAGCAGATAGAGAAGAGACTTTCCCACATCCCCCTACCAGAGCGCGATGTGGTTAAACGCGTGGTTCACGCCACGGCTGACTTCAGCTTTGCAAGAAGCGTGTTTTTTCACCGCGACGCAGTGAGAGAGGCTGTAAAGGCAATTCGCGATGGCTGCGATGTGATAACCGACGTTAAG
Organism: Candidatus Pyrohabitans jungbluthii; assembly: GCA_002010065.2. GTDB lineage: Archaea > Hydrothermarchaeota > Hydrothermarchaeia > Hydrothermarchaeales > BMS3B > Pyrohabitans > Pyrohabitans jungbluthii. The sequence goes on from MTMD02000015.1 coordinate 80,935, forward strand.
ATGGTGGCGTGCGGAATTAATGCACCCCGCTTGGCTAAGTATGGTGGCGAGATGAAGTGCTTTATCTCCTCGCCAGAGGTGATTGAGGAGGCGAAGAAGCTGGGAATAACCAGAGCCAGAGCCAGCGTACGGCTACACCGGGGAGAGATTGAGGGTAACATCTTCGTGGTTGGAAATGCGCCCACAGCGCTGTTTGAGCTCTTTGAGCTGATTGAAGCAGGGGTGAAGCCGCGCTTCATCGTAGCAGCGTGCGTGGGCTTCGTAGGCGCCGCCGAAGCAAAGGAGCGCGTGCTGAAATACGACATTCCGGCGATAGTGGTACGTGGAAAACGTGGAGGTAGCAACATCGCCGCGGCGATAACCAATGCCCTGATTTTGCTGGCGGATAGTGATATAACCAGTCATTCATAAGTCGCCTTAAATTTTAATGCTGATTTGTAAAGTATCGCCCACAAAGTTTTATAAATCATAAATACAATATACATAGGGGCTAAATAGCTTATAATAGGGAGGAACTATAGTTGGGTATTAAAGGAATTGCAGAGGAAAGTTATCGCACTCTAATAGATGCTCTTGTAGATGCGGTGATAATCACAGATGTTAATGGAAAAATTATACTCTTTAATAAGAAAGCTGAGGAAATTTTTGGTTATAAATACAGTGAGCTTAAAGGCAAAGAGATTACTGTTTTAGTACCTCCCAGATCCGCTGAGATGCATGGTAAGTGCGTCTCTGATATCTATGCTATGAGAAAGGACGGCTCAGAAATTCCTGTAGAGGTATCCTTCTCAAAGCTGGAAATTGAAGGCGAAACCTATATTGCTGCGATTGTTCGCGACATCACCCAGAGAAAGCAAATTGAAGAGGCGCTCAAGGAAAGCGAGGAGATGTTCAGAACTGTAGCGGAGCACTCACTGGTTGGAATATACCTGATCCAGGAGGGTGTTTTTAAGTACGTCAACCCAAGGTTTGCGGAGATTTTCGGTTATAAGGTGGAAGAGCTTGTAAATAAGAGGGGTCCAAAGGATCTCGTTTATCCGGAAGATTGGCCAATTGTGGAGGACAACCTGAACAAGCGCATAAGAGGTGAAGTTACTGCTATCTGTTACGATTTCCGTGGGGTTAAAAAGAATGGAGAGGTGATTTATGTCGAGGTTTATGGCGCCAAGGTGATGTACCGTGGCAAGCCGGCGGTTATAGGCTCCCTTCTTGATATAACGGACAGAAAGCTTGCCGAGGAAAAGATAACCCATCTAAACAGTGTTCTCAGCGCTATAAGGGGTATCAATCAGGTTATTGTGCGTGAAAGAGATATGAAAAAACTTCTGCGCAAAGTTTGTGAATTTCTCTACAGGGTCAGAGGCTACAGTGTGGTGGAAATATGGCTCATCGACGAGAGTAGCGGCGAATTGAAGCTTGTGGCTCACGTAGGGGAAAAGGAAAGCACAGCGTATGGCAGGGACTTTGCAGAAAGAGCAATAATAGCTCGCAAGCTCATTGTGGTTAGAGAAGGCAGAGCCACCACCACCGTCCCCATCATCCATGAGAATAAGGTCTACGGCGCGCTCTGTCTCTGCTCTGACATGAAAGATGCCTTTGACAAGGAGGAGACAGAACTACTGGAGGATGTGACAAATGACATAGCCTATGCTATCAGAGCTATTGAAGATGAGACCATGCGGAAGCGCGCTGAGGAGGAGCTGCGGCGGCAGAAAGTTTTCTATGAGACTCTTATCCACACCGCTACGGATTTGATACTGGTGATAGATAGGAAGGGGCGATTCGTCTATGCGAACCGCGCCGCTAAGGATATCCTTGGAGAAGACGTGGTGAGGAAGCATATAAGCGAGGTGGTCGCTCCCGAATATCTTGAATTGACGCTGAACAACTTCAAACGACGCCTCCGCGGAGAGATAGTGAAGCCTTATGTAATCCAAGCCATCGACAAAAATGGCAGGCGAAGGTGGATGGAGATAAATGGAACCAGATTAGAGATAGACGGGAAAGTGATAGGCACATGCGCGATAGCGAGGGACGTGACTGAAAGGGTAAAGCTGGAGGAGGAAGTGGCAGAGACCAAGGAGTTCTTGCACAGCATCCTTGAAAGCTCCGCTGATGCGATAATCGCCACCGACGTGGAAGGTAAAATAACCTACTTCTCACGGGGAGCCGAAGAGATGCTTGGATATAAGGCATCGCAGGTAATCGGAAAACCCATCCTTGAGCTTTGCCCCCCCGTAATCAGGGAAGAGGTGCAGAAGTTTTACCAAACACTTTTTGAAAAAGAGGTTCTGAGGAACATAAGAACAAAGCTGTTGTGCATCGAGGGCAGGGTGGTGGACGTCAGCCTCTCCCTTGCGCTGCTCAGAGATAAAGAGGGCAGACCCATAGGCACGGTTGGTGTTGCTAAGGACATAACAAAGGAGGTGCGCGCTGAGGAGGCGCTGAGGCGTGCTTATGAGGAGCTAAAGCGCCTTGACCAGCTTAAGAGCGACATAATCGCCAACGTGAGTCATGAGATTCGCACCCCAATCACCATCGCAAAGGGTTACATAGAGCTTGCAATGGATGAAATCGACGAGAATGAGCGCAGGGATGAGCTTCAGACGGCAGTTAAAGCCCTGATGAGGCTAAATGAAACTGTTGACGACCTCATCGCCATAGCAGACATTGAAAGAGGTGACTTCAGCCTAAAACGCCGGGAGGCAAAAATAGAGGATATAATATCCAGAGCACTGGAAACAAAAGAGGAGTTTGCAAGGAGTAGGGATGTGAGCATTGATGTGGATGTAAATTACAGGGATAAAGTGTGGGTTGACCCGCCGAAGCTTCAGCGCGCCCTTATGAACCTGATAGACAACGCAATAAAGTTCAACCGTAGAGGGGGGAAGGTTAATATTCGCGTTGAGAAAAGGGATGGAGAGCTTCTTTTCAGCGTAAGCGACACCGGTATAGGGATACCTGAAGACAAGCTGGAGGAGATATTCAAACCTTTAACCCAGCTGGACCCCAGCTCCACCCGCTACTACGGCGGCACCGGTACTGGTTTAACAGTGGCAAAGAAGATAATCGAAGCCCACGGCGGAAAAATATGGGTGGAGAGCAAACTCGGGGAAGGCTCCACCTTCTACTTCACCATTCCTCTTCGCAACTAAATAAAGTCCAGCCAGTGGTGGTATTTTTCGTCTTTTCCTCGGGTAACATCGAAGAACTTTGCCTGAAGCTTTCGCGTAATCTCGCCCGGCTTGCCTATCTCGTAGCCATCTATCTCGCGAATAGGCGTTAGCTCAGCCGCGGTGCCCGTGAAGAAGACCTCGTCCGCCAGCAGCAGCTCCGCCCGGGTTATATCCTTTTCAACCACCTCGTAGCCCATATCCCTCGCAAGGGTGATAACGCTGTCCCGGGTTATTCCGGGAAGGATGCTGGCATGCTCCGGTGGAGTGTAGATAACGCCATCTTTCACTATGAATATATTTTCGCCCGGCCCCTCGCTCACAAATCCGCGGTAGTCAAGCATAATCGCTTCGTCATAGCCAGCCTTTAGCGACTCCAGCTTCGCTAGTATAGAGTTGGCATATTGCCCTGTGCACTTCGCCACAGGCGGCAGAATATTCGGTGCTATGCGCTGGAAGGATGAAATCTTAACTCTTATACCATTCTTCAGTCCCTCTTCGCCCAGATAGGCTCCCCAGGGCCATGCAGCGATGGCAACCTCGACGGGAGCGTTAAGCGGATTCAGACCCATCTCTCCGTAGCCGCGAAACGCTATTGGGCGGATGTAGCATTCTTTGAGCCCATTGGCCTTAATAAGCTCCTTCGCCGCCTGCATGAGCTCCTCAACGGTGTAGGGTATCTCCATGAAGTAGAGCTTTGCAGAACGATGCAGGCGCTGCATGTGCTCGCGGTGCCTGAAAATAGCGGAACCCTTATCTGTGGAGTAGCACCTTATGCCCTCGAAAACGCCTGAGCCGTAGTGAAGCGCATGCGTAAGAACATGCACCTTCGCCTGCTTCCACTCGACGAGCTCACCATTCATCCATATGTAGCTGACCTCAGGGATGGGCATGGCAACCACCAGACACGGAATGTTTATACATACCCATATAAATCTCTTCCGCCGGGCGTAGGAATGGACACCTGCTTGAAGCCTGATGAACTGTGAAAATGTTCGAGAAAAGACATAAAAGGTGAAGAGTTGAGAATCAAACATGATAAAAGCAGGGATTATCAGAGGCGAGGGGAAGGGAAAGGTTGTAATCAGAGTGAGGTCTACTCAGCCCTACACCGCCGAAATCACCTCTGAACAGCTTCGCGTGCTTGCAGAAGTTGCGAGAAAGTACGGCTCCCGCGTGGTGCACACCACTCCGAGACAGGCTATAGAGATACCCGACGTGGAGGAAAGCCTGGTTGAGGAGGCAATAAGAGAGCTGGAGAAGGCAGGCTTTAAAGCCGGAGCTTCAGGAGAGCTGACGAGGCATACATTCGCGTGCTCGAGGTGGTGCCTGTACAACTCAACTCCCGTAGCAGAGATGGTAGAAGAGATTAACGAAAAATATGGCGATGTGGAGATGCCAGCGAAGCTCACCATCTCATTCTCGGGCTGTGACTTCTCCTGCGCTCGCTCAAGAACCTCTGACATAGGGGTAATAGCAAAAACCAGAATAAAAGTAGAGCCCGATAGGTGTATTAAATGCGGATTATGCGTTAATGACCCCCTCGGCTGCCAGGTCGATGCTCTGACGGTCTCAAAGGAGAAGCCAGTGGAGTGGGACAGCGAGAAATGCGTTGGCTGCGGCTTCTGCTCCAACATCTGCCCTGTGGGTTCAATTACCGCACAGGAGAAAGGCTTTGACATCTATATCGCAGGGGGAGGCGGGATGTTCCCGAGAGAGGCCAGGCTGCTGAAGGAGTTCGTGAGTGAGGAGCGTGTGCTGGAGGAAGTAGACAGGATAGTGGAGAAGTACAGAGCCCTAGCAAAGCCTGGGGAGAGGTTGTTCTCTGTTGTTGAGCGCGTGGGTATAGAGGAGTTTGATTGAAATGGCTGAGGAAGGCTTCAAGCTGGAGCTGCCGAAGGTGGGAATAATAAAGGGGGTTAAGCCCAAGGATATTGAGGTTGTAGGAGAGAAAATTGTCAATATTAGGGCGAGGGCGAAGCCGTATTCTAACATCTACACAGCGGAGCAGCTGGAGAAGGTTGCGGAGGTGGCCGAGAAGTACGGCTCTGGCAAGGTTCATCTCAGCCCGAGGCACAACCTGGAGATACCTGAGGTCAGGAACAGCATGCTCATGCCCGCGCTTCAGGAGCTTTTCGCAGCAGGACTCCAGGCAGGTGGTTCAGGCACGTCGGTAAGAAACATATTCACCTGCGCCGACTACTGCCCCAACAAGGTGAGGGGTGTTAGAGAGCTCGGCGCCATTGTGAGCGAACTCTATGGCGACCTTCCCCTGCCAAACAAGTTTACCATCTCCTTTGCCGCCTGCCCGAGCGGGTGCTCGAGACCATGGAATGTGGACATTGGCATAATTGGCATTGCAGAGCTTGCTCTTGAAGAAGAGAAGTGCGTCGATGGTTGCACCGCTTGCCTCGAAGCCTGCCCGGTGGAAGGCGCCATATCTATAGAAGGTGGGCTGAAGATAGACTCTGAGCGATGCGTGCGCTGTGCCAGGTGCGCCCGAGCATGCACTGAGGGTGCAATTAAGGTTAAAGACACAGGGTTTAAAGTTGTAGTAGGCGGTAAAGAGGGTAGGACGGTGTTGTTTGGAGAGGAGTATTTAAGCTTTGCAAAGGATTACGAGGTGATCGAGGCAATAGACAAAGTGATTAGACAGTACAAGAAGCTCGCCCAAAAGAGAGACAGAAAGAAGTATGAGAGGCTTGGAGAGGTTATTCAGCGCATAGGTGGTCTGGAAGCTTTTATGAGCAGCTAAAGCCTTTCAAGCTCTGCCCGGGGTTAACTTTTTAACTCCCATCTTCAACATTTCCCCATGCGCTGCTCAGCGTGCAACTCACCTGTGGCGAGCTATGAGCTGTACCCGAGGAGTTACCGCCTATACGTCTACGCCTGCCACCGCTGTCGCAGGGCGAAGCTGGCGCACAACTTCGATGTTGAGCTGGACATAATCCCCCTGAAGGAGCTCGAGGTTAAGGAAAATGACGGGCTGTTCTTCATCCTTGGCTTGGAGGTGGAGCCCAGAGTCTTTAATTTTGAGGTAACCCAGGGGGAGGCGGTTATTGTAGCGGACGCTGAGATGGCGCTGGGCGAGCTTGTGAAAACAGACAAGGGGTATGCCTTTGCCAGCTACTCCAAGCGAGCAAAGCTAAGGCTGTGCAGGCTTCTCAAGCTCGGCGATTGCAACGACATGCCCGAGGGCAAGCTGGCTGAGATTCTCGCACAGAAGCTGGAGGGGGCGAGGTGATAGCTGAGATTGAGGCTTACGTTAGGAGGGAGATTGAGAAGCTCACCGAGGGGCAGAAAATAACACTCAAAGCTTTAATCTTCGCGGGCTACAAGGGCGAACGAGAAGAGCTTGTAAAGATGCTGATAGAAGCCTTCGGGGGCGATGGAATAAAAGAGAGCCCGCTGGTGGAGAGCTTTACCTATACCTTCTCAGGCGAAGATGTGAGGTACTGGCGGATTTTACCCGAGTATTACCGTGCGGTGAGGAAAATTATTTTTGGGGATTAGCCACGCAAGCTCTGCAAACAACCTCGCCGCGCCTCTCCTCTGCGTAGGCTTTAAGCACCAGCTCTCCGCAGTTAGAACAGTAAGCGTGAGCCAAGCTCGGGTAGGGTTCCTGCTTGAAGGGTGGCGCTTCCTTAATCTCGAAGAGCTCCTCGTCGCTCTTCTCCATGAGCTTCGCCACTATCTCTTTGCCTCTGCGCATGTGCTCTTCCGCAGCCTGTTTGCGTTCAGCTACGGGCATGTTCTTTATCTCCTCACCCCTGCGGCCGTAATCCAGCGTGGCTTCAAGGATTTCCTTTCTAACCAGAATACGAAGAGACTTTCCGCTTGCCAGGTCGTAAAAAGAAGCCGCGAATTTGCCGAGAGGCTTGAGGATTAGCGTGCTCTTGCCGAAGGTGGCGCCTGTAACAAAGGCAATGCCATCCGCCAAGCAATTCTGGAACTCCACCACGGCGAGGAGCTTCATTCCGCCCTCTCTCGCCCTGCCCAGCTTTTTCAGCGCGAGCTTGCCCATACGGTAGCCCAGGGCAAGCATGGGGCACAGGTGGCCATGAAAGCGTGCCGCTTCCTCGAGACTCATGATTACCTTTTTACTTTCTCCCGTCGAAAAAAGTTTCATGAAGCCTGAGCTTGAGGAGTACTACTCCAGGCGGGCGGCGACATACCACGATCTCGATGTTCCTGCGACGATAGTAGCGGCGGTGCGCAGACGTGGTGTAGCTGACCATGTGGCGATAATCAGCGCCAGCGAAAAGCAGCGCATCCTCGACGTTGGCACGGGCACGGGCAGGTTTCTCGCTGTTTTTCCTCGCTGTGTGGGCGTAGATCTCACCGAGGAGATGCTTAAGCGAGCAAAGGTTTACCACAAACCCCTGGTTAGAGCGGATGCCGAGCACCTGCCCTTCCGTGACGAAAGCTTCGACGTGGTGCACAGTGCAGGCTTGCTGGGCGTTTACCGCTCGGCGAAGATTATTGCGGAGTGTGCGCGCGTGGCAAAGCGTGGCGGTAAGGTGTACATAAGCTTCCCCGCCAGGGAGAGCGTCAGCGGCTTTTTCTTCATGTTGTTCAAAAAGCTCTTCAATCGCAACGTTACGCTGCTGGACGAATGGTACTCCATCCAGGAGATTCACGAGCTTTACCCTGAGTCTCTTAAAATCGTGAAGGTGCACCGCCTGGGCTTCGAGTTGCCATTTCAGCGCTGGTACAAGAATCTAACCTCCAAGAGGCTTACGAAGCTATTCCTCTGGCTGGAGGAGAGGCTTCGCGAGAGGCGTGCCTTCAGATACTTCAAGGCGAGATATTTGGTTGAGGCTGTGAAGGTGGGTTGACGTTAACTTTTTAACCTTCCCGCGGTGATTTAGGGGCATGGTCGATGAAAAGCGCATGAAGGCGGAGTTCCGCAAGAAAGCCCAAGCTGATCCAGAGAAGTACTACCCAGTGCAGACGCTCATCGAGGCTGGATTTGAGCGCAGGCAGTGCAAGCGTTGCGGCAACTACTTCTGGAGCGCGTCGCCAGAGCGCGAGGTGTGCGGCGAGCCCGAGTGCAGCGGGGGCTACACCTTCATAGGCAACTCTCCCGCCAAGGAAAAGATGGACTTTATTCAAACCTGGAAGAAGTTTTCCAGGCTGTTCAAAAAGCTTGGTTATACTCCAATAAAGCGCTATCCCATCGCCGCTCGCTGGAGAGATGACACAGACTTCGTCCAAGCGTCAATTTACGATTTCCAGCCTTATGTGGTTACGGGTGAAGTCGAGCCTCCAGCTAACCCGCTGGTGGTGCCTCAGTTCTGCGTTCGTTTCAACGACATAGACAATGTGGGCATTACCGGGAGGCACTACACTGGCTTTGTTATGATAGGCCAGCACGCCTTCGAACCGCCTGAAAGCTATGCGCCGGAGGATTATCTTCACCACATTTACCTTTGGCTCACCCAGGGGATGAAGATTCCCAAGGAGGAGATTCAGTTTCATGAGGATGCGTGGGCAGGTGGGGGCAACCTTGGCCCGAGCATGGAGTTCTTCTCCCGCGGTCTGGAGATAGGCAACCAGGTATACATGCAGTACGACATCACCTCGGGCGAGCTTCGCGAGCTCAGCATTAAAGTTCTCGACATGGGCATGGGGCAGGAGCGCCCCGCGTGGTTCACATACGCCACAAACACAAGCTACGAGGCGGTGTTCGCGGACGTGGTAAAGAAGCTGTACGCGCGCACAGGGATTAAGCCCGACCACGAGCTTATGCGCAGGTTTCTGCCCTACTCAGGCTTGCTGAACGTGGACGAGCGCTCCAGCATAGAGGAAACCTGGCGTGAGGTCGCTAGCAAGATAGGCGTTGACGTGGAGGAGCTTAAGGAGAAGGTTCTCCCCCTGGCGGCGCTTTATTCCATAGGCGACCACACTCGAAGCCTGCTCGTAGCCCTTGCTGACGGAGCGCTGCCCAGCAACGTGGGTGGGGGGTACAACCTGCGCGTGCTTGTGAGGCGCAGCTTAGACTTCATCGCAAAGCATGGGTGGGATGTGAGCTTAGCTGAGGTGTGCGAGTGGCACGCTCGCTACCTGAAGCCCCAGTACCCCGAGCTTCTGGAGCATCTCGACGAGGTGGCTAAGATTCTCGCCGTGGAGGAGCGCAAGTACGCTGAGACAAAGCGCAGGTCTCGCGAGATAGTGGCAAAGCTCAAAGGCAAGAGGATAACCGTTGAAAAGCTTCTGGAGCTTTACGACTCCCACGGGATAAGCCCTGAGATGCTTGCTGAGGCTGGACTGGAGGTGGAGGTTCCTGAGGACTTCTACATCCGCTTGGCAGCGCGGCATGAGCGCAGTCGCGAAGCTGCCCAGATAAAGAAGTTTAAGGAGTTTGACATCTCAGGTTTGCCGGCCACTGAGATTCTGTACTACGATGATTATCTCCTGCTGGAGTTCGAGGCGCGTGTGTTGCGCGTGTACGAGGGCAAGTATGTGGTGCTTGATCGCACCGCTTTTTACCCCACCAGCGGCGGGCAGATCGCAGACCGCGGCTATCTCGGCGATGCCCGCGTTGTAGATGTCTTCAAGCAGAGTAATGTGGTCTTCCACCGCATAGAGGGCGAGCCTCCTAAGGAGGGAAGCGTGGTTAAAGGTAAAATAGATGCGGAGCGCCGCGTGCAACTCGCCCAGCACCACACAGCGACGCACATAATCAACGGCGTGGCTCGAAGCCTGCTTGGCGAACACGTGTGGCAGGCTGGCGCCGAGAAGACGCCGGAGAAGGCGAGGCTGGACATAACCCACTACGAGAGCCTGAGCAGCGAGGAGCTCTCGCGAATAGAAGAGCTTGCCAATGAAGTTATTGCGAAGGCTATACCTGTGAAGAGCATGCTTCTGCCACGAAACGAGGCGGAGAAGCGCTACGGCTTTCGCCTCTACCAGGGCGGTGCCGTACCCGGGAAGACGATCAGGGTGGTGAAAATCGGCGACCTAGATACTGAAGCCTGCGGCGGCACCCACCTGAAGAATACGCGGGAAGCCAGGCTTATAAAGATTATAGGCTCCACCAAGATTCAGGATGGCGTGGTGCGAATAGAGTTCGCCGCTGGAAAAGCTGCCTTCGAGTACATCCGCGAGAGGGAGCGTCTCCTCACCTTGGCTTCGGAGAAGCTGAGCGTCAACCCGGAACAGCTTCCCGAGACGGTTGAGAAGTTCTTCCGGGAGTGGAAGGCGCTGCGTAAGGAGGTTGAGAAGCTCCGCGAGGAGATAGCGGAGCTGAAGAAGGCGGAGCTGGAGAAGCAGGCTGTAAGCACCGCAGAGGGCGAGTACCTCGTCGCGCAGATAGATGCTGCAATGGAGGAGACGATAAAAGCTGCGCAGGCGCTGGTTGCGCCAAAAAGAGCAGTCATACTTTTCGGCGTCGCCGATAAGGTCTACGTCGCAGGGGTCAGAGGAAAAGAGCTCGATCTGGACATCTCTCGAATAGTGCGTGAGGTGTGCTCCCTCCTTGGCGGCGGGGGCGGAGGCAAAGCCGAGTTCGCCCAGGGCGCGGGGAAGAATAAGGATAAGTTAGCAGAAGCAAAGACTCTGGCTGAGGAAAAGCTGAGGGAAGCCCTAGCACAGTAGGACGCTAGCCTTTTAGACGTTACCTCGCCTGTATTAGGTTATGATAGGTATCACCGCCCTGGTGCCGGCGGAAGTGATATACTCCTGCGGCGAGGCTGCACTGGATTTAAACAACTTCGTGCCGAATTCCAAGCTTGAGCCAGAGGAAAAGCTGTGCGCCTGGACAGCGATATGGCGAGAGCTTGTGCTGAGAGGGAAGGTTAAAATCGACAAGCTGGTAGTCGTTGCCGGTGGGGACTGCTACAATGCCCTCGTGGAGGGGGAGAAGGTTGAGCTGGCGGGGAAGCCTACACACTACTTCACCTATCCCTTCGACCGGGATAGCAAGGTGATGCAGGAAGAGCTGAACGCGCTTGCGGAGTTCCTTGGTGGGATAAAGGAGGAAGCTTTCGACGAGGTGGCTGAGCTGAAGAAGCTCGCTCTAGAGATACATGAGATGCGCTGCAATGGTGAGGTGAGCGCTGAGAAGGGATTCTTAATCGAAGTCTCGGGAAGCGACCTCATGGGTAGCCTGGAAAAGTACCGCTCTGCCATAGAGGAGGTGAGGGAAGAGGAGGTGGACTATGAGTACCGCGTTGCACTGCTGGGCATTCCCCCGATTTACCCGGACTTCCATGCGTTTCTTCAAGAGGTAGGCATGCATGTGGTCTTCGACGAGATGCCCTTTGAGTTCATCCGCCACTCAGGAAAGAACCTGAAGGAGGTGGCGAGGAGCTACGCTAACTACACTTTCGCGGGCCACATAAAGCATCGCCTGAGGTTTCTTGAGTCTCAGCTAAGGCGCCACCGCGTTGATGCGGTAATCCACTTTCAGCAGTTCGCATGCCACCACAAGCTTGAGGACCGCCTGCTTCGCGATTATCTGTACGAGAAGCTGGGCTACCCGTACATGACCATAGAGGCAGACCTGCCTTCACCTACCCCCCAGCAGGCGAGGCTCCGCCTTGAAGCTTTTGCTGAGCGCCTGAGGGAGGTGTGGTAATGCTTATAGGCTTAGACGTCGGCTCGAGGGCCGCGAAGGCGGCTTACTACTCCGGCGATGGGTATGAGTTCCGCATAGTTAGCTCGCAGAACTGGGAGGACCTTCTGAGGGATAAGGAAGGCGTCGTCGTCTCCACGGGCTACTTCCGCAAGCGTGTGCCGCACGATTTCAACGTAACCGAGATAACCACCGCCATCTACGGCGTTAGGCGCTTCATAAAGCGGAAGGTGGATGTAATAATAGATATAGGGGGGCAGGACACCAAGGTGATAGACATTGCGAGGAACGACTTCAGGATGAACGATAAGTGCAGCGCGGGTACGGGCACTTTCCTGGAGTACATAGCCAGCTACTTCGCTTTGGACGTAGCGGAGTTAGCGAAACTGCACCGCTTAGCCAAGTGCGCAGCGCCGATAAACTCCACGTGCAGCGTGTTCGCCCAGAGCGAGATAGTCTCCCGCTTGGTGGAGGGATACACAAAGGAGGAGGTGATTAAAGGCGTGCACCACGCCTTTGCTAAGCGAATAGCTCAGATGGTGCCCAAACGCGCGAGGAGCGTCGCCGTTATAGGAGGCACCGCCAAGAATCGTGGCGTAGTGGAGGCGCTTGGCAAGGAGCTTGGGGTTAGAGTTTTCGTACCTGAGGAGCCGCAGGTGGTTAATGCAGTTGGCGCTGTTGAGTACTACTTAGCCAGGGAGGGGGAGCGCTGAGGATTTACTTAATCCCCTTCGGCGGTGTCGCAGAGGAATTTGCGCAGAAGCTGTGTACTGGGATAAGCGCCCATTTGAATGTGAAGTGTACTGTTCTCCCAAAACAGGAGCTTCCTGTGGTGGGATACAACGCCTCGAGGGGGCAATACTCCGGGGAAGTATTTCTCAGAGAAGTGGCCAAGCTCAGAGTTGAGGCGGGGGCGAAGCATCTGGGGATATTTGATGTTGACATTTACGCCAAGGGGCTTAAATTTATCTTCGGAATAGCCCTGATAGGAGGTGATTTCGCTCTCATATCTCTGAAGAGGCTCAGCTTTCCTGAAGAGCTCCTATTTGAGCGTGCTTTAAAAGAGGCAATACACGAGCTTGGTCACACTCTGGGCATGACCCACTGCCCCCGAAAGGACTGCGTTATGTCCTTCTCAAACAGTCTTCAGGATGTGGATGCAAAAAATGCAGATTTCTGCGAAGAGCACAGTGCACAGCTTAGACTGATTCTTGGTGAGGGATAGCCGAGTTTTGAGCCAATAGTCTAATTCTGACCTTAACCTTCTCCTGGCGGTGCCACCTCTCGCCCTTATTTCAATCCTACATTAGTCTAATTCTGACTTCCAACATTCAGCACCCCCGTATCACTTCGCGCGCATTTCAATCCTACATTAGTCTAATTCTGACTCTGTGTAAAGTTGACTACAACGTCTGACGCAACGTATTTCAATCCTACATTAGTCTAATTCTGACCATTTCGTTGTTCAACAGTTTTTTAAGCACATCATCATTTCAATCCTACATTAGTCTAATTCTGACCGAGATCAACGGCGAGTTCGAACTCGTGCCACTCTAATTTCAATCCTACATTAGTCTAATTCTGACCCGGCAAACTTTTTCATATTTTATCTAGATCGCATATAAAATTTGCTCATTTTTGAGGCTGCGAATCGTGGATCTACGGTCATGCATTCTCTTTAAAAATATCCACGACTTAATCTAAGAGAATATTCTTCACAGGAAAACAGCTGAGGAACGAGGCTTTGATATTGTTGGCAACGTTAAGGTAGGTTAAAGCACCTGACTGGGGCCGTAGGGTAGCCTGGTTATCCTCGTGGCTTTGGGAGCCATGGACTCCGGTTCGAATCCGGGCGGCCCCATTTTGACTTACTATGTATGCTTTTTACTTGTATTCTATTCATTTTTAAGATTTTTAATTAGATCATAAATTATAATTGACCAAGCAAATAAAATAATCGTGAATATAACAAAATCGATCAGATCTATATTTTCAAAAATTAAAATCATCAAAAAAATACTGAATAATATTATATAAATCCCAAATAAATTATGAACTCTTAATATTTCGTATATTCTAAAAGGCCCACGATATACCTTCTTTTTTTCAGATATAATTTCTTTTAAAGCGGGGTTGTCATTTTTACAATCTTTTTCATTGAATAGCCGAGCTATCCACATTTTAAATTCAGGTGTCTTCTCAATTTGTTCTATCCTAGCATTTATTATTTGATTCGTATATGTTAGGCGTCTATCTATTAAATAGGCAATAATGAGTGGAAGGACTGATATAAGTGCGATTGCGCTTAAAAATTCAGTATCTTTTAAATTTGGGGGATTTTTAAAAATATATGTTAAAAGTACTGCCGAGGTTGGAATGAAAATGGCCATCATTTGATAACTCATATTTGTATTTTTGATTTTTTCGGTGTGAAGTCTTTCATATTCAAATTTTAATTTTTCTATTTCAAATGAAAGTTTTTCATTTTTATCACTCATTTCACACCTTCCCTCCTCCAATAGTTTTTTATCTCATTATTATTTAAGCTTTTACTCATCTGCGCTTATGTTGGATGGTTTAGAATTATGGAAGCTCATCCCTTACACCTCAACCCCAATATAACTCAGCAGAAACGTCGTCGAATTTATCACCATGTGGGCAGTTATCACAAGGGTGAGGGAGCGCGTTCTCAAATAGGCAAAAGCGAGAATGGCGCCCAGGACGAAGATGGGGAAGAAGGCTCTGGCATCCAAATGCACCACCGCGAAGTAAGCGCTGCTGAGAACAACACCCGCCTTTTCTCCAAACCTTTTAGCAAGGGCGCTGAGCATATAGCCCCTGAAGTACACCTCCTCGCTCAGAGGGGCAAGGATGGCGCCCACTAACAGCATGACCACCAATCCCTGCTCGCTTTTTGCTGCTTCCACGAGGGCACGCTGAAGCTGGCTCTCACCAATGTAATCGTGGAGAAAGTGATAGCTCACCCTTTCAATGAGGAACATCCCAAGCCCAAGGGCTGCGCCGTAGGCAACCGTCCTTCTTTCTGCCCCGAATCCAAAATCCCTCGCTCGCCACTTCTGCCTGCCTGCAATAAGGAACGTTAGTAGGAGCAGAGACACTGAAAAAGTACCTTGGATGAGGATAAAAAGAGGTGAGGTGAGATAGTCGGTCAAACTCTGACTGGGCATGTAGGGCATGAGCAAGTAGCCGAGAAAGAAACTCAGAGAGTAGGCAATGATAAGGATAATAAATCCAAGCTTTATACTGAGCTTTTTGGTCATGAGATACAATTCTGCTTTAGATGTATAAATAGCTAGAGTCAACAATGACGCTTTGTCGCTTAAATGGTTAATGTCTATCCTTGGTCTACTTCTCTTCACCAGTGGTACACGTGCCCCAGAGGAGCAAAAGAGCATTAACTCACAAAAAGGATATAAAGGCCACCTTACCTTCTTAAATCATGACCGGAAAGCTCTACGGCGTTGGCGTTGGACCTGGCGACCCTGAGCTCATGACCATTAAAGCCAAGAATGTGCTGGAGCGGGTTAATGTCTTGTGCGCCCCGGACTCCGGCAGAGGAGGCAAGGCTCTGGAGATTGTGAAGAAAGCGGTTGACCGCGAGTTTAAGGTTCTCAGACCGCATTTCCCCATGACGAAAAAACGCGAGGTTCTGGAAAAGGCGTGGCAAGAGGCGAGCGAAGCGATATATAAAGAACTCCAGAAAGGCGAGGATGTAGCCTTTGTTACCATCGGCGACCCCACCTTTTACTCCACCTTTGCCTATGTCATGGAGAGGATTAAGGCAGCGCATCCAGAGGTGGAGATTGAGGTTGTGCCCGGCATTACCTCTATAACAGCGTGCGCCGCTAATCTGGGCGTTGCTCTCGTCTCGGGAAGTGAGCGCCTCGCCGTGGTACCCGCGGCTTATGGTCTGGAAAATCTTGAGCTTCTCGCCCAGAACTTCGACACCCTGGTGCTCATGAAGGTCTCCCGGAGCTTTGACGCCATCGCGGAGAAGATATCGCGTGCAGGACTGAGCAGCAACGCTGTGTTCGTGGCGCAGTGCGGAAGCGAAGCCTTCTTCTCCAGCGACTTAGAATCGCTTAAGGGTAAAGAGGTGGACTACCTCTCCATGATACTGCTGAGGGGGCTCCGCAAGTGAAGGTGTACTTCGTAGGCGCAGGGCCGGGTGATCCAGAGCTGCTGACGCTTAAGGCGAGAAGGCTTCTAGAAGACGCCGACGTGGTGGTGTACGCAGGTTCGCTGGTTAATCCAGAGGTGCTCAAGTTTGCTGAGCATGCTGAGCTCTACAACAGCGCGAGCATGAGCCTGGAGGAGATAGTAGAGGTTATGGAGCGAGCAGCAAGGCAGGGGAAGCTCGTAGTCCGCCTCCACAGCGGTGATCCGAGCATCTATGGCGCCATTGCAGAGCAGATTCGGGAGCTTCGGAAGCGAGGCGTGGAGTGCGAGGTTGTGCCGGGGGTTAGTTCCTTCCTTGCAGCGGCTGCAAGCCTGGGCGTGGAGTACACTGTGCCAGAGGTGAGCCAGACGGTCATCTTAACCCGCATTTCTGGACGAACCCCTGTGCCAGAGAAGGAAGACTTAGCAAAGCTGGCGAAACACCGCGCCAGCATGGCAATATTCCTGAGCGCTTCCCGCATAGAGGATGTGGTGGAAAAGCTCCTCCAAGGCTACGGGGAGGATACCCCAGCAGCGGTGGTGTACCGCGCCTCCTGGGAAGATGAGAAGGTGATTAGGGGTAAGCTGGGTGAGATTGCTGCCAGAGTGAGGGAAGAAGGCATAGACAGGACAGCGCTTATCCTGGTGGGAGACTTTCTGGAAGAGCACAGGCAAAGCTCTAAGCTCTACGATAGAGAGTTTGCCCATGGATACCGCCAGAAGCGTTAAAATAAATTTAAATTGTGCTTCGCGAAAATTATAAATATACTTAAGAAACAAGTAGATTTACAGGTGGTAGGTATGCTTTCGAGGACCGCACTTTCTGTGGATGAAAAGTTGATGCCCTTATACAGTGATATTAAGGAGCTTGAGGGGATAAAGAAGCTTTACCAGTACAACGCCAGCGTTTGGGATCGCTGGGCAAAGCACATTAAGAAGGGGGGCAAGGTGGTAGGCACTCTTTCAAACTCGCCCATGGAGATTTTCCGGGCTGCGGATGTTTTCACTGTGATATACAAGCGCCGCGAGGACCTGAACCGCAAGATTATAGAAGGCAAGTATGAGATGTATAAGTACATATACCACTTTGGCGTGGGCGAGTGCGTTTGCAGGTACATCGCCGGCGGTGCTGGTTCGCCGATTCTCGGCGCATGCCCGGGATACGACTGGGTTGTTACAGACTTCGCCCCCAAGGATCCTGAGTGGATAAAGCTGCTGAAAGACGTGGGAAGCGAATGGGACTTCGATTTTATAGAGATTGAGGCAGGCTTACCGAGGAAGGAGCGGGAGGAGGCGATCTATCAGAAGCTCCTCTTCCTGAAGGAGAAGCTGGAGAGGCTCACAGGCAAAGAGATAACCGAGGAGAAGCTGCTGCGCAGCATTGAGCTTACCAATGAGGTTACGCGCATCTTTGCGAAGATAGACGAGCTGGTTAAGGCTGAGCCCCACCCGCTCAAGAGTTTTGACATCTACAATCTGAAGGTTATATGCACCGACTACATAGGCGGCATTACAGAGGAGCTTCTTGGCGTGATGTACCTCCTGGAGCGGGAGCTTCGCGAGCGCGTGGAGCGCGGCGAGGGGTATGAGGGCAAGAAGATTCTCCTTGCCGGAGGCTTCAGGAGTGAGTTCCTCTCGGCGATAGAGAACAACGGGGGCATAGTCACTGCCGCGTGGCCCTTCCAGAGGTTCACCGCCCACATGGAGGAGATAAAGGTAAAGGGTGACGCCCTGACAACGCTTGCGAAGTGGTACGCCACGCACCCAGGCTTGGGCACCGCTGAAGAAGATGCGGAGCTTTTCAGGAAGCTGGTGGAACACTACGATGTTGACGCTGTTATATACCACCGCCAGGATCCATTCGGGCATGCGTGCACCTACAACAGCTACGAGGCGATTCGCGAAGCCGTAGATGTACCCTTCCTGACAATAGAGGCTTCTGAGAGCTATCCAGAGAAGCCCATAGCGGAGTTCCTCAGAAGCCTGTAGTTTTGTTTTTTCTTTTTCTGTTTTTCAAGATAAAAATTAAAAAAGAAAAAAGGTTAGGCTGGCAGTCCCAGCTTTCTGCGTTTTTCCAGTATTACCTCCTCTATCATGTCAGCGCTTTCCTTGGGGTCTGGGCTGTGGATAAACTTCGCGCCAATAAGCTGCTCCGCATCCTTTGTTAGGAGGTTGGTGACAACCTCGCTGCCTGTAATGCGCGGCAGTGGATTCACATGCGTTGTTACTCCAAGAGCTACTGCCCAGGTGCCGATGCTGAGCGCCTTTTCTGTGTTGTACTCCGGCGCACTTGCAGCTACAGGAAGGTCTTTTATCGCCACGCCAAGCTTCTCAGCCAGCGCCTTGAGAAGCTGGTTTATCCTCGAGTTATCAACGCAGGAGCCGAAGTGGAGCACTGGCGGGAGAGCCTCTAAGCCGGCGGCCTCACCCAGAGCCTTTAGCACGCGCTGCAGGCGTTCGCCCGCTAGCTTGTAGCCCTCTGGTTTCATAAGCCCTGCCTTTGCGTGTGCGTGAGCCGCGCAGCCGGTAGCGAGCACGAGTATATCCCGCTTGACAAGCTCCTTCGCAAGTTCAACGTGCATAAGGTCGTGGGGCACGCGCGGGTTGTTGCAGCCAACTATAGCGACTGCGCCTTTAATGTCGCCATTTGCTATGCTTTCCACGAGCGGAGCAAGCGGATCCTCACTATTTATCTTGGAGAGTACCTCCAGCAGGGCTTCGACGCTGAAGCCAGCGAGAAGCTCTGTCTTAAACTTCGGGATGTGCACCTTACTCGGGTCTCGCTGCTTGTAGTTCTCTATTGCCCGCCTCACAATCTCTTTAGCTACTTCGTCGGCGCGCTTCTCATCAAACTCTATGTGCTCTGCTCCGGGAATCTTCACTATCGGTGCGGTGGTAATAATCTTGGTATGGAAGCACTGCGCTGCCGGCACGAGGGCAGGGAAGATGCACTGGTAGTCTACAACCATCGCATCTAGGGCGCCGGTGGCAATAACCAGCTCAGAGTTGAGCTCATTGCCCACCTGGGGTATGCCCTGTCTTTCCAGAATTTCATTTCCGGTGCAGCATATCCCAACGACGTTTATCCCCTTAGCTCCGGCTTTTTTAGCCTCCTCCTGCAGCGCCTCCGCAGCTTCAACTATCTTTTCGCTGAGTATTGGCACGTGCCCGTGGCAGGCTATGTTCACGTAGTCCGCTTCGAGCACGCCCATTCCTGCCTCGCTGAATTTGGGTTTAGGTGTGCCAAAGAGCACGTCCTGCAAATCTGTGCTCATATGCAGCCCGTAAAAGCCATCCGCCAAGCCAGCCTTGATGCACCCCAGGATAAGGTTAACCGGGTCTGCGTCATTGCCCATGCTGGTGCGGTGCATGCCCTCGAGTATTGGGAGCATTCCGCCTTCGGGCAGAACCCCAAGCTTAGACCACGTCTCAAGGCGCTCCTGCGTAGAGTGCATCTTTATCCATGTCCCGCCGTTCGCATGCGTAGCTCCTATCTCTTCAAGGGCGCGCATTGCTACCTGCTCCGCAAGCTTATTAACCTCCATGCTCTCCGCGTTGGGTATGCCCAGCATAGTGCCGAGGTTGCGGAGCTTCGCCTCGTCCTTAATCTGGTAGGGCGCCTCCCCTCTCGCTGCATGGAGCAGGGTAAGCGCCACGTGCCGAGCATGGTCCACATGCGAGGCAGCGCCGCCCAGAATGTTCCTAAGCAACCCCCTCGCCACCATCACATCGCCGGTTGCGCCGCACACACCGCGGTCCGCCTTGGCGGTGATTCTGCATGGCCCCATGGCGCAGTTTCTGCAGCTCAAGCCAGAGAAACAGTAGGGGCACTTGGGCTCCTGCTTGACCACGCGGTCGAAGGCTGTCTCAACACCAGCTTTCCTAGCAATCTCAAACATCTCCAGATTTGCAGGATCTATTGTTTTTTCAGAGTCGCTTCTCGCCTCTATTTCCCTCTTCTCCTTAGTAACCAAGCTTTCTACTTTCAATTCCCTTCACCTCCCTCTAGTTATATTCTACTGGAAACCATAAATAGTTTCCCCCCACGTTATGCCCGCCGTAGCCCTGTTTGAAGTCTTCAACACATTTTCTTTAGAATCATGCCAAGCTATTTAAACTAGGATTTTTAAATATAAAGATTGACTGCGGAATATACCTGCCCTAAAAAAGCATAGCATTTAGGGGGAGGATAAATTATGGATAGAGATAAGATAGTTGAGTTTCTGAATCAGGATTTGAGCGGTGAAATTGAGGCAATTCTCGTTTACATGCGCAACGCTACCATTGCGCTGGGTGAAGCTTGCAAGGCAGGGCACGATATGGAAGGGATAGCCTTTGACGAGATGAGGCATGCGGAGTGGTTAGCTGACCTCATCGTGGAGCTGGGCGGCAAACCCGCGATGACCCACCGAGAGCTTGATTTCGGGGGCGATTCTGCGAGAGATTTCGTTCGACGCGTGGTGGAGCTTGAGAAAGAAGCGATTGCCATGTACAAGGAGCACATCGCTGCGATAGACGATGAGATGGTGAAGGAGAAGCTGCAGCACATCCTTCGCGAAGAAGAGTGGCACCTGGCGGAGTTTGAAGAGCTGTTGGAGGAACTGTAGGGGGACATACAACAGGTTTTATTGTTTAGGAGTTGAATAATTTGTTTAGTAAATCATTACTTCTGGTAATTGTACTTCTAGTGGGGGTATGGGTAACTGGAATTACTGTGACAAAGCCAGCTAATACAGAAAAGGTGCAGGTAATAGTTGTTTTTAAGGAAAAGCCTGATCCAGCGTTGATAAAGAAACATGGCGGAGCGGTAAAGTATTCCTACAAAATAATCCCTGGGATAGCTGCAAGCTTACCCAGAAAAGCGGTTGCCGCTCTGGAGAGGAACCCCGCGGTGGCGTACATAGAGGAGGATGCGATTGTTGCCAAGCCTCCGTGGGCAGAAGGCAAAGAGAAGACTCAGCCTGTAGAGGTTCTGGAGTGGAATGTGGACAGGATAGACGCTGAGCTTGTATGGGATAGAGATGGAGACTTAGCTATAGACGAAGGAGCAAATGCTGGCTCAGGAATAAAGGTTGCAATTCTGGATACGGGCATAGACAAGGACCACCCTGACCTACAGGAGAATATTAAAGGCGGGGTCAACTTCGTTTCAAAGCCCTGGTGGAAGCCTGCTAACCCTGATAAGTGGGACGACGACAACGGGCATGGTACCTACGTGGCTGGCATAGTAGCGGCGGTGGATAACGAGATTGGTGTACTCGGCGTGGCGCCAAAAGTCTGGCTCTATGCGGTGAAAGTGCTGGACAGAACAGGTAGGGGATATGTGAGCGACGTCATTGCTGGTATCGATTGGGCCGTTGAGAATGGAATAGATGTGATATCTATGAGTCTCGGCTCCAGTTCGGATTCTCAGGCGCTTCACGATGCTGTTGACAGAGCGTACGCCACTGGCGTTGTTCTTGTTGCATCCGCAGGCAACAGCGGAGACGGCAATCCGGAAACAAATGAAGTAGAGTACCCAGCCAAATATTCCAGTGTGATTGCCGTTGCAGCAACCGACGTGCTGGACGGCACCCCTACTTGGAGCGCCGAGGGTGAGGAGGTAGAGCTATCCGCACCCGGCGTAGAGGTTCGCTCCACTTGGAGAGGTGGAAGATATGAAACGCATAGCGGGACCTCTGCGGCATGTCCCCACGTCTCAGGTACTGTGGCTCTAGTGCTTGCCACAAACATAACCGAAATCGCCCCGGACTATGACTACAACAAAAACGGTGCCTGGGAACCTGCTGAAGTTAGAACTTGGCTTCAAAGCACAGCAGACGACTTAGGCGCAAGTGGCAGAGACAACTTCTACGGCTATGGTCTTGTAGACGCCGAAGAAAGCGCAACAGGGGTGCAGTCGAACCCCTAGGTTTTTTACTTTTTGAGTATCCTTACCCCCTCTTTTGTTCCCAGGTGCACTTCGCTCACCATGCTGCTGGTGAAAAGTCCGTTCTCAAGTACGCCCACTATTTTATTTATCTCAGTCTCCAGCTTCTCTGGCTCAGAGATTTCCCCGAAGTCTGCATCGAGAATATAATTTCCGTTGTCGGTTATTAAGGGGCCAACCTTGCCCTTAGCTCGGCGCATGGCAACGCTCTTTACTCCCATTTTTATCAATGCCCGCTCTGCAACGCGCCACGCAAAGGGTAGAACCTCTATGGGCACGGGCATGCTCAGCCTTTTGGTAAGCTTGCTTTCGTCCGCTATTACTATGAAGCGCTTGGCATTGCTCGCCACTACTTTTTCCCGGAAGAGCGCACCGCCGCCGCCCTTAACCAGCTCAAGCTTCTCACTTATCTGGTCAGCGCCATCTATGGCGATGTCCACCTGATCAAACTCCTCGAAGGTAGTTATGGGTATCCCAAACTCAAGGGCGTGAATTCGCGTATCTACGCTTGTTGGAATTGCCTTTATGCTCAACCCCTCCTCGCGAACCCTATCCCCAAGAGCGCGGATCGCGTAGTACGTCGTCGAACCCGTCCCCAAGCCAACGACGTCGCCATCTTTAACTTCTTTCACGGCGCTCTCTGCAGCGATGCGCTTAAGCTTCTCGCTCATGCTACTCTCTTCTCCCCAGCGTCTTATAAATCTTTGTTTTTATCAGGTTCATAAAGCCGGCGGGTGTGCCGAAGATATCAACTTTGCCTTTTATTATATCCTCCACACTCTCCACCATAACGCCCGCGCTGCCTATCTCAGCATAGGTATGAGCGTCGCTGCCAGCAGTGAACTTAAGCCCATGCTCCAGAGCGAAGCGAAGCGCCTTGCGATTTGAGCCCTGCATCGCACAGCGGGAGTTGAAAACTTCAATGGCATCGACGTAAGCGTAAAGCTCACTCAGCCCGCGAAGGCGGTAGATGCGGAAGGGGTCGAAGGGATGAGGCACAGCCACAAAGCCACCCTGAGAGTGGATTTCATCTACCACCTCAAAAAACTCCCTGGATTTAATCTCCTCCTGAAGGAAGTAACCCAGCACTTCACCACGGTCTGTTCTTATCTCGGCGCCGGCAATAACCACAAAGTCCTCGCTGCTAAGCTTCTTTGCCTCAAGCGCGCCTCGCGCTGTGCCGTGGTCGGTTATGGCTATGCCGTCCAAGCCTTTAGCTTTTGCTTGTTTTATTATCTCCTCAATCCTCATGCTGGAATCTCTGGAATACACCGAATGCACATGAAGGTCAATCCTCATGGAGATTAAATTCGGCGAGGAGTAGATAAAACTTAGCCCCCGTAAGTTTTAACAGGCATTGACTGAGATATAACATAACCGCGAGGATGAGGCGATGATGGACGTGGGGATAATCATAGAGAGGCTCAGGGAGAGAAACCGCGAGCTAGAGGCTGAGATTGAGAAAAATCGTGAGATAATCACAGCGCTTGAAGATTTCGCCTCCGGGAGCATAAGCCTTGAGGAGCTCAAGAGGGAGCTTCGTGATATAGGTGCACGCTATGGAGATGAGCTCACCTCGCGAATACTTGAGATGCTTGAGGTGCAAGAATGAAGCTAGGAGCTATGAACAACCCGGG
This sequence comes from Candidatus Pyrohabitans jungbluthii, assembly GCA_002010065.2. Lineage (GTDB taxonomy): Archaea > Hydrothermarchaeota > Hydrothermarchaeia > Hydrothermarchaeales > BMS3B > Pyrohabitans > Pyrohabitans jungbluthii. The sequence continues at coordinate 104,431 of MTMD02000015.1, forward strand.
CGAAGAGGTTACTGCGCAGGTCAGGTTTATCGCCAGCAATGGCTTTGAGTTTGTGGAGCTCGCAATTGAGGCGCCTGAAGCTACGCCTGAATTGCTTAAGGAGAAAGAACAGGAGCTCAGAGATATACTCGAGGGCTACAAGGTTGAAGTGGTGGCGCACCTGCCCTGGTACTTTGAGATTGCCCACCCCTACACCAGAGTAAGAGATGCATTTCTGGAAGAGGTGCACTTGGCGCTTGACGTCGCCGCTGCCTTCGACGCCCGCCTCGCTGGGCTGCACCTCCACAGGCTGCCAAAGTTTTTCAGGGAGAAGCAGCTGGAGATGCATATCTCAGCACTTCACCAGGCGCTTGCCTTTGCAGAGGAGGTTGGGATAAAGCTTTGCATTGAAAACTCAGATCTGCGCAGCTTCCCCGCGGAGAGCGTCGCAAAGGTGCTAGAAGCTCTGCCCGAGCTTGGACTGGTGCTCGACGTGGGGCATGCACACATAGGCGCAACCAGCGAGGAGGTGCTGAGATTTATTCGCGCCTTTCGTCATCGCATTGTGCATGTGCATGCCCACGACAACAATCTCAAAGACGACCTCCACCTGCCCATAGGCGCTGGCGCAATAGAGTGGGAGCGCATTTTGCCTGAGCTTAAAAGCTTTTACAATGGCAGAGTGACGCTGGAAATCCATTCCCGCGATCCAGACTACCTGCTGATAAGCAGGGAGAAGTTTCTGAAACTATGGAATCAAGAAGCAGCAAAGTAATTTTAATTTTATTTATCGACATGAAGGTTACCCGGAACTAAAGTTCCGGATGACGAAGCTCCGCTAACGTTAAACCCCCGCGGGGGTACCCGAGAGGCCAAAGGGGGCAGACTTAAGATCTGCTGGCTAAGTGCCTACGTGGGTTCGAATCCCACCCCCCGCATATCCGCATGGTTGGTTTTGAGGTTTGCTACTCTTAATACCTCGTTTTTGATGCCTACATGTTAGAAGCACTACTCAAGCCAATAAGGGATGTTTGTGGTGAGCGACTCCACGCCATTAATTCACCTCGCCAAGATAGGTTGCCTAAACATACTGAAGAGAAGCATGTAATGGCAAGGTAGACAAACCTTTTGCATGGTTTTATTCTAACATTGTGTTGCGATATCAATTTTTCCCGCAGTGCGCTATTCCTCTTCAAAACCTGTCTAAGACTGTTAAATTTGTAGCATGTAGATGGTTGTGCACACGAATACCATTCTGTGCTTTGAAAGTCAAACTTTATATACTAAAAAATTTAAAATTTAAAAAGGTGGGAAGGTGATTGGCGGCTTTTTGGAAACGCTTGCAGAGATAAGCAGCGAAAATCCCACGCTTTATGGATTAATAGTGGTGGCGATAATACTGGTAGAGGGGCTGCTCCTTGCGCTGTTTTTGGAGCTGGTGTTCAGGATTTTAGGCATAGAGGTGAAGGAAATTCCACATCATTAAGGTGATGCCATGTATTTACCCCTTGCTGAAGTGGAGATAAGCGGCTGGTTGCTCTTGGCGATAGGCTTCTGTGTAGGCGTGCTCGCCGGCTTCTTTGGTATTGGGGGCGGATTTATTGTCACGCCTGCGCTCAACATCTTCGGCTTTCCAATGGCTTATGCCATAGGCACAGACCTGTCGCAGATAATGGGCAACTCCATTGTGGCTACTTTTAAACACCGGAAGCTGGGCAACGTCGATCTGCGCCTGGGGTTCTTTATGATTATAGGCACCGCCATAGGTGTGGAGGTGGGCAAAGAGGTGGTGCTCTACCTGGAGGAGATTGGCAAAGTGGGCAGCGTTGTGAGGTCTATCTATATTCTGCTCCTTGGTGGAACGGGCGCCTACATGCTCTTCGACTACTGGAAGTTTAAGAAGGAAGAGGAGGCGGGAGAGGAGAAGAAGGTGGTGACGGAGCGTGTGGGTAGCAAGCTCTCTGAGATGGTGCACCGAATAAATCTCCCGCCGAAGGTTGCCCTGCCACAGTCGAAAATAAAGTCCATCTCTCTGTGGGCAATTCTGCTGGTGGGCTTCATCACCGGTTTTCTCGCCGGCTTCCTCGGCGTTGGCGGCGGATTTATACGCATGCCTGCGATGATATACGCGCTGGGCGTGCCTACAACCATCGCGATAGGCACAGATTTGTTCGAGATAATATTCTCCTCTGCCATTGGTGCATTCCTCTATGCCACGGAGGGAAGAGTGGAGATAGTTGCCGCTGCGGTGATGGTGTGCGGCTCAGCGATAGGGGCGCAGATTGGTGCCTTGGCAACGAGCTATGTGCGCGGTATGAAGATACGCTTCTACTTCGCTTTAACAATACTATTTGCCGCAATCAGCGTGGTGATGAAGCAGCTCGCTGTCAGCCTTTCCATTCCTGTGCTTAGCACCTACGCAGGTTACCTCATCCTCTCAGTTGCAGGTTTAATGACCCTGAACATTACCCTGAGCACAGCCAAGGGTGTAATAGAGGAGAGGGCGGTGTATCCTGCTGTGAAGCGCAGGCTTCGCATACTCCTCGCCACAGGTGGCTCGCACCACGCTCTGCGCGCGATTCGCCTAGGCGCGCGACTTGCGAAGGGCTATGGTGCAGAGGTAACGCTGCTGGTGGTTAAGGACCCGAAAGAGGAGATTCCCGTTGCTGAGGTGCAGCGCAGCGCAGGCAAAGTGCTAAAGGAGCTTGGGGTAAAGGCTGAGCTCACTGTGAGGCATGGCAACCCCGCCAAGGAGATACTTAAGGCTTCCAAAGAGTACGACCTCCTCGTCATAGGTTCCCACGGAACGCGCAGTATAACAGAACACCTGCTGGGGGACAACGCCACACACATAGTGGAGAATATGAAGACCTCAACGCTTGTGGTTAAGCGGAAGGCGGAGGTCACCAAGATTCTCGCCTGTGTTAACCTGCCCCGCTACCGCGAGGCTGTTGTCAGACGTGCAATAGAGCTTGCAAAGATTCTAAACGTACCTCTTGAGTTCCTGTATGTGCTACCTGAGCCGCTTATATACCCGATACGCCGCCTTCACCTGAGCAGCGAGGAGATTATGGAGCTTTACCCGGAGAAGCGCGAGGCTGCTGAGGAGATTATCAAGCTCGCTAAGAGCGAGGGTGTTAAAGCAAGCGTCAAATTCAGAGAGGGCATACCAGAGGAGGAAATACTGCTCGAGAAGCGGGAAATCGGCGCAGACCTCGTGATTCTGGGCGACTCTGGCTGGAGGGGCATACTCGGAGAGCTAATAGGCTCCCTTTCTGGGCACATAGTAAAGCATGCCCGCGTCTCTGTGCTTGTAGTGCATCGCAAGGCTTGAGCTTTTTACCTTGTGAATCTTGAGCAAAGTAGCGTTGCGGTGATGGAATGTATAAGGATGAGGTTGTCCTACTTCACGACTTTCTTGTGAGGATTAAGGTGTTCCTCGAGAAGGGCGGTGCCTCGCTGTCCTGCTTTGAGGAGTATGAGAAGAACCCTGTGAGACCATACCATATCCACAGAAAAAAGAAGGAGCATGAAGCAGCACTTTTCCTACTTGCTAAATGCCTCGAGAGGTTTTTCAGGGAGAATCCCAGGTGAAGTTTTATGGGCGTGGAGGAAGCGGTTCGCAGCAAGAGCGGGGAGAGTTTTATAGACGTCATAGTATCTCCCAACGCCAAGAAGACCGAAATTGCAGGTTATGACGCCTGGAGAAAGAGGCTCTCTGTAAAGGTGGCTGCGAAAGCGAAAGCTGGCGAAGCTAACCGCGCCCTTATCTCCTTCTTCGCCTCCCTTTTTGGAGTTTCCAAGGGTGATGTTAATATTGTGACGGGAGATAACTCTCGGGAGAAGACCCTGAGAGTAAGACTCCCGAGAGATGTGGTGCTAGAAGTTATAGATAGGGAGCTATGAACCTGGAAGAGTTTGAGAAGATACTGGAAGAGATAGAAGAGCTGCGCGAGGAGGCGCTCACTACGCCCATCCTAGTGGAGGGCAAGCGTGACATTCTCGCCCTTGAGAGGCTGGGAATAACCGGTGAGTTTTTCTGCGCATGCAACGGCAAGCCACTGTTTGAAACCTGCGAGGAGATAAGCCACGCATACAAGCGGGTTATTTTGCTCGTTGACCTAGACAGCGCGGGCATAGCTATAGGTAAAAAGGTCAAGCACTACCTTTCCCAGCTTGGCGTACATGTGGTGGAGAAGCACCGCCTAACGCTGCTGAGGAAGCTGGACACACATCAGGTAGAGCACCTCGCCACCCGCGTTGAACGGATTAAGAGGGAGCTCTTTCGCTGGTGAGCGACGCTGCACAAAATTTTTATAGGGCTTTCTCTTTAAATCGCACATAAAGCTGAGAGGAGGAAAAGAATGAGCACAAGAACAGGAGAGGTAAGGGAAATCAAGGTTGGCAAGTATGTGGTCATCGATGGCGAACCTTGCAAGGTAGTGAGCTATACCACTGCGAAGACAGGCAAGCACGGCCATGCGAAGGCAAACGTTGTTGGTATTGGCATATTTGACGGGGTTAAGCGCACCCTGGTTGCACCTGTGGATGCGAAGGTAGAGTTTCCAATAATAGACAAGCGCGTGGGACAGGTGCTTGCGATAATGGGCGATACGGTGCAGATAATGGACATGGAGACCTATGAGACCTTTGAAACCAAGATGCCTGCACCAGATGATATCGAAGGCGAGCTTAAGGAAGGCGTGGAGGTTGAATACATAGTAGCGATGGAGAGGCGTAAGTTAACGAGGGTGCGCTAAGGTGACTGTTTATTCCCTTCCTTCTACCTTCGGGAGGAGGGAGCTTGGTGTTGAGGAGGCAAGCTACGTCGTAGCTGGCATACCCTTCGACTCCAGTGAGAGCTACCGTTCTGGCTCGCGGGAGGCTCCGCAGGCGATACGCGAAGCCTCGCGGGAGATCGAGGACTTCGACATGCTTGAGGATTTCGACCTGCTTGAGCTAGCTATAGCGGACATTGGCGATATAGAGGTCTCCTTCGGGAGCAACGAGGAGACAAGGAAGCGTGTTGTTGAAACTGTGAGGTTTATACGGGATAATCATGCTGTGCCCGTACTTTTAGGCGGAGAGCACACTATCTCTGCCTTTGCGATTGAAGCCTTTCCTGAGGACACCCTGTTCTTGAGTTTCGACGCCCACCTGGATTTCCGGGAGGATTACATCAACAACCCCTTCTCCCATGCATGTGTGCTTCGCCGTGCTGCGGAGCACTTGGGCTACGAGAACATCCTAGCGGTAGGTGTGAGAAGCGCATGCAGGGAGGAGCTGGAGGACGCAAAGAGGCTTGGTGTGAGCTTTATACCCTTTGATGAGTGCTACAACCTCGAGGCGCTGGAGAGCAGGCTGAGAAAGACTGTTGAAGGAAGGAAGGTCTACCTATCCATAGATATGGATGTCTTCGACCCGAAGGATGCTCGCGGAGTTGGCAACCCCGAGCCTCCTGGCTTCTTTTTCTTTGACTTTCTGCAGATTCTGGATTTTATAAAAGCTTGCAAGCTCGTGGGCTTTGACGTAACCGAGGTAATTCCTCGCTACGATGCTTACACGCCAGTGCTTGCAGCCAAGTTGATTTTCAAGGTGCTTGCAAGGTATGAGAAGAGATTAAAAGGCGCTATCCATTGAATTTTAATATAAACAAACCAGATGCAGCCTGTAAAATTCCTGTAAATTTATTAATGAAGGCTCTTAAAAAATGAGCCAAATGAAAACCCTTAACGAAATACGCAACGCTGGAATTGAAGCTATTGCCGAAGCTATGGTCAAATAGGAATTGTAAGGGAAATTAAGAACATTAGGTCTGATTAATTTTAAAGTTTTATACTATTACGCTTGACTCTATAGATGTCCAATCTTGCTTACAAAACACCGGAGATGTAGCACCTAGTACTCTGGACAAAATTTTTATACTTAAAACTCGTAATGCTTGCTGTCAAAAGTGAAAGCAGGGAACACAGATGCATAGTGGGGGCTACAGTAATCTCAGGGAGATTGTTAAAGGTGCTTCAGTGGGAATGACACTCGCACTTCTCGCATACGTGGTATCCACCAACTACCCCTCCCTAGATGCCCTATTCTTGGCTCTCTTTTTTGGCATGGGGGCGAAGGCGATTCTCGGAGAAGGAGCAATAAGCGAGAAAGCCCTAGATACGAGCATAAGATTCTTTATTCCCTGCGGTATAATACTTTATTCGGCAAACATCCCATTTTACATTTTCGGAATGACAAGCTCTCTCAGAATTGTTGAAATATTTTGGGTTATGGCATTATATGTTATAGTTATTCTGACTCTGGGCTCAATTTTAAACATGGAAAAGAGGATAACAGCCCTCCTCGCCACAGGCTCTGCAATATGCGGTGCTTCTGCCATAGCAATTCTCTCCCCTTTAATCAAAGCAAGGCGCGAGGACACGTCGATTGCAATCATGATAATAACCGCCGTGGGTCTCACTGGTGCAATGGTTTATCCCATACTTAAAGACATCCTGCATCTGAGCGAACTGAGCTATGCCTTTCTGTGTGGAGCAACCCTCCACCAGACAGGTCTGGTAAAGATAGCAGGCTCCTACGCTGGGGGTGAGGTGATCAGCTCTGCCCTTGCCTTCAAAGGTGTGAGGATAAGCATGATTGCCCTCGCAGCGATAGCCGTGCCATATTCCCTTGAAAGGAAGCCTGCCTTTCCCCTCTTCATCCTCCCCTTTTTAATCCTCTCCTTTCTATTTTCCTTCGTTGAAAACCTGAAGAGCGTGGCTACGCTCATATCTCCCTTTGCCACCTTTGCCTTTGCAAGCGCCATGGCGAGCATAGGCTTGAGCGTTGACATGCAGAGTCTCTACAGAGCCAGGCTTCGCTACCTAAATGTAGCCTACGCTGCGTGGCTCATCGTTTTAATCTCTGTGCTCCTAGGTGAGGGGGTGACGCTATGAAGCTGAGGCTCTTCCACAAGACCTTTATACTCTTCCTCCTCCTCTCCATACTTCCTATTATCGTGGTGGGCACCAGAATAACACTGCTCAACTTCAAAACCCTCAGCCAGATATCTCAGGAGATGGAAATCCCCCCTGATGTTTTCCAGCCAATGCTTGACAGGACCCTCCAGGAGGGGATAACCTACTCCTTCTATGTGATAATCATCGTAATTATCGTGGCGATATTCTTTACCGCCAGCATCGTGGGACCGATTGAAAGGCTCAGAGAAGCAACTCTCAGGTTGAGCCACGGTGACTACTCCTACATCCCAGAGGTGAATACCGGAGACGAGCTCGAAGAACTGGCGGAGGCTTTCAAAGAAATGGCAGAAAAGCTTCAGCAGACAATGAGGGAACTTGAGCTGGCAAACAATCAGAAGAGGACTTTTCTGGATATAATGTGCCATGACCTTTCCAACTACCTCTCTATAATTGGAGGTTTTACCTCCCTCCTTCAGGAGAGGGAAACTGATGAGAATAAAAGGGAAATACTGAATATAATCCACAAAAATGCCAGAAAGATAGAGGAGGTGCTTGAAAATGCAAGGCGGTTTGCAAGACTTGAGAAGGGAACCGCTCTGCAGATGGAAGAGCGCGACCTAAAGGAAATTCTACTCTCTGTACATGAGGTTTTCTCTCAGAACAATGAGGGGAGTAGAATAAAGCTGAAGCTTCCGGATGGCACGATCATAGTTGAGGTGGATGAGCTGATAAAAGATGTATTTCTTAATTTAATCTCAAATGCGCTCAAGTACTCGAGGGATGAGGTGGAGGTGGAAGCAGAAGATCTGGGAGAATATGTGAGAGTGACGGTAAGAGACCTTGGTCCTGGAATACCCGATGAGCATAAGGAGGCCGTTTTTGAGAGGTTCTGGAGGTTTGAAAGGAGCGGAGTTAAGGGCACAGGCTTGGGGCTGGCGATAGCAAAAAGCATCGTTAAACTCCACGGGGGGAGGATATGGGTTGAAGATAACCAACCCAGGGGTAGCGTCTTTATCGTGGAGCTTCCAAAGCGACAGGGGGAGTAATAGAAAAACTTTTCATTTGTTAAACATTTTTTTAATTGTGGCAGTGATATAATGAGAAGGTTAATTCTGCTGGTGGCGGTGCTGGTTTTCCTTTCCGGCTGCACCGCTCAGAAGGATAGCGAAAGTCTGCATGCTGCTCTCGGGGAGGGGCAGCAGGTGGATATGCCAGAGGTATCACCTGCTGTGGATGTGAAAATAAGTGAGCTTCTTGAGAGGGCGCAGGAGTTCAACAACCACTACGTCAATGTGAGAGGGAAGGTGCTGGAGAGTGCCAACACCTCTGTGTACACCTACATAAAGCTCAGCGACGGCACCGGAGAGGTGTGGGTGGCTTTGCCAAAACAGAGCGTTAATGTGGGAGAGGAGATTAGTGTACCAAACGCCTACGTTCAGGTTGACTTCTACAGTGCTACTTTTAACACCACTCTGGACGTGATTCTGCTCGCTGAGAGGCTGGGAAGCCCAGAGCCCATGCTAGCGGGTACAATTCACAGCACTCTCCCTGCCAGAGAGCCGCCTAAGGTTATAAACGTAACTAAGCTGGAGGACGGCTACACCGTTGAAGAGCTCTATGAAAAGAGGCAGGAGCTTAACAACAAGGTCGTGAAGCTGCGAGGCGTTGTGGTGAAGGTACTCCCCAACATAATGAGCAGGACCTGGATTCACGTGCAGGATGGCACAGGCAATGAGAGCGAGGGCACCCATGACATTGTTGTTACCTACACCGGAAGCGAGAAGATATTGCCTGGCGACGTGGTAATCGTTGAGGGCAGGCTTAGTGCGGACAAGGACATTGGCTCTGGGTACTTCTTTAAGGTGATTATCGAGGACGCGAAAATAGAAAAAGAGGATTAGTCACCTCACAAGAAATATGCTGTGGCACCCTTTAAGGGAGCAGGTGTTTGCTGAGATTACATTTATTGCCTCTTGAGCTCGTGCTGTATCGTTGGCTGCCAGCGCTTCCTCCAGGTTAACAACGTACTCCTCCTTCATCCTCTCTTCGGTGAGTTCTGGCAGGAACTTCGCCACCATCTGCTTGCTTTCAAAGTAGTACCTCTTAAACTCAGGGAAGTGTCTTTTCGCTTTTTCGATGTCTCCCTCACGCAGGGCTTTCTTAATCTCGCTGTACTCGTACTCCAGGTTTGCCATGGCTCCGCCGCTGCGTTGGTGGCATACACTAACGCCGCAGCTACCAGCGATGTTAGAAATCACCTGCTCAGCCTTCGTGAAGTCTCGAGCATGGAGGTGCTCTCCCAGCATTGTGAGGTCTTCCTCAGCCACCATGAACCTGAGATGCTGCTCCCCAGCTTTTTCCTTTGCCTTCTCATAAACTTGAAGCAAAGCTTTGTAATGCTCCTCCGCCGACTTGGCGTCGCCTGCTGCGATAGCCTGCTTTAGCGCAGAGTATTCCTCCTCGAAGCTGCTCTGTATCTCCTTCGCCTCTATAATCCTCTCCTTCTCAGGCTTAACCTCTTCAGCCGGCTGAGCGCAGCCAGAAAGGAACATTCCGACAAGGAGTAGGGGGATAAGCTTCCTGAGATTCATAGCATACCTCCTAATCATCATCCTACCATATCCCTATCCTAACAATTTTAAACATGGTACAGGCGAGCCCTACCCTTGCGATTTGTAAACCACCAAAATTATCCCCCTGTAAAAGGAAGTGAAAGGTTATTCGCATTATTATCTCATTATGGGCACATTTAGCACATATTTCATAACCGCGTTGCAAAGGTTTACAGAGATATATTAAATATCTAGTGGGTGTAAGTATTACTAAAAAGGAGGTGAGGGATTGTATATGAAAGGACAGGTAATTTCCGCTCTGGTGTTGATTGCGCTGCTGAGCGCACCTGCGTATGCGTTAGAGAAGACTATAATCCTAGTTTCGGACAATCCCGCGGATCTGGCGATTGCCCAGTCTCTGGGGGAGAAGCTTAACATAGATATTGTAATAACTCCCTGGGGCACACTGAGCGACGAGGCGATTGAGAAAATCCAGGCGAGTGGTGCCACGCAGGTGTATGTGATAGGCGGCGAGGTTGCTGTGCCAGACGTGGAGGTAAAGCTGAATGTCAAGGTGAAGAGGTTCGCAGGCAAGGACAGGCACCACACCTCTGCGCTTGTGGCACAGGAGTGGGGCACCGCTGAAGAGGTGGTTATTGCCGAGGGCTACGATGAGGAGGGTATTAAAGAAGCGATGGCGAAGGCCAAGGCTAAAGGCGTGCCAATGCTTTTTGTTAAGCCTGGAGAAGTGCCCGAGGAGGTTGCTCAAGCTATTGAAAAGCTCAAATGCAAGGCTGCGGTAGTGGTGCCAGCGCCCAACATGGTTAAAGAAAGGGTGAGAGCAAAAATAAGAGAACACGGCGTAGAGGAGATAAACGAGACCGCCGTAAACTTCGAGGAAAGGGCTGCTACGGCTATAGAAGCCGCGGAGGAGGCGATAGCCCAGGCGGAGGCGAATACCGGTGAGATTACCGATGGAAGGAGTGTGGCAGCGGCGAGACTGGTTGTAAATGCAAAGAAGCATCTTGACAGGGCGAAGGAAGCCTTCAGCGAAGGTAGCTACGGGGAAGCTTTTGGCTTAGCAGTTGCCGCAAAGGCGCAGGCGGAGGCGGCGATAAAAATCTCCCAGGGCGTAGTGGTCGGAAATTTCAAGCACGCGGTTGTTAACGCGGAGCAGGAAATTAAAGCGAAAGGCATTGCGAAGGTGAAGGGTGAGATAGATGTGGAGGCAGGGAAACACGGGGTCAAAATAGGAATGCACAGAGAAATGGAGGTTATGCCAGGCATGGACAACGCCACTGAGAAATATCCCCCTGCAGCACCGCCCATGAAGAGGTGAATTCGCTTAAAGGGGGGTCCAAGCCCCTCATTCCTTTTTGTACATGGCTATACGCTGGGTAAACCTCTCCTCTTTGTAAATCTTATACCCGAATTCCAGCTCTACTTGGGCGAGCCTTTCAAAACCTTCGCTGCGCAGCGTTGCGGAGAGCACATCCCTTGAGAACTTCTCATCTGCAATGGGGCGCCAGATTGCAAGCTCCCATAAATCCTGGGGGTAGAAGTCCCCGCACTTCTCAGCTTCAATGGGCTCCAGCAGGAGAAGCTTTCCTCCGCGCTGCAGAAGCTCTGCCGCATTTCTGAGCGCTCCCGTGGCATCTTCCACATACTCGAGCAAAGCGTCCACAATCACCCAGTCACAGCTTTCATTGCGAAGGGGCACAGCATGCTCAACATCGTAGGCGAGAAAGCTTCCGTAGCTGAGCCACTCCTTCACGCGCCTCAGTATGGTGGTTGAGAGATTGCCACATATCAGCCTGGCGTTGTTGTGCTTTGCCTTTTGCAGATAGCTTTTAATCCCGGTGGCTGCATCAAACACAACCTCCCTCATGCGCGGGTTGAGCAAGCTCTCGAAGGCGGCTATACGACGCATCGCAAGCTCGTCGGGCTCACTCCTCCTCCCCCTGCTATCCTCTGCAGGGATGCTGCGCCTCTCAAAGAGCTCATAAAAGCGCTTCCAGGGCACCACCCTAATCGAGTACCTCAGCTTCGGCGAGAGTTTCGCAGCCCTGCCACGGTTGTCCAGCTCGAGTTTAAGCTTTTCGCTCGCGGAGGAGAATTCCACCTCAAGCTTATCTCCGCGAGGGTTAAGCGCTGAGATGCGGTACTCTCTGCCCTTGCCCACTCTCGGCATTATGGCGATGTACACATTGCCCTCGGGAAGCTCTGCTCCGGTGAAGCTACCCAGCCTCTCGCGGGAGTAGAGCTTCAGAAGCGCATACTCACCTTTGCTGAGCCTCTCCACTCTAACCGGGAGGTGAATCGCCCTCTTTTTACCCCTGCGCAGCGCAACCAGCGTCATATCTCCACTTTTTCTAGCTCTCGAATCTCAAAATCACCGCTGCAAAGCCTGCACACGCCATTGCTGAGCCTCGTCGCCTCTGTAATTTCGTTGCACACCGTGCAGCGCTTCGGCGAGGCTATGTACTGCATATCCAGAGGGTACATGAGCTTCGAGAGGTCAACCTCAACGCGGGTGACAATAAAAAGCTCAGAGTCGCTCATCCTGTGCCACTTTAATATAAGTTCCCTCTCTATTTTCTGAAGCCGCTTTCGCTCAGCCAGCGCTTTTTCAAGGTCCCCCTTCGCATAAACGCGATAGAACTGCTCTAGCTGCTTGCCATAGTCGATGTGCTCCTCGTCAACGTCTGGCTTGCACTTAATTCTCAGCGCTTCCCCGGTGGCGAGGTTTCCGAAGATGGCGGCAAACTTTCCGTGGTCCAAGAAGACCAGCCTACCGCTTCCAAAGCTGCACTGCGTGGCTGCGGCTATACCATCGGCGGCGCATGTGAGAATCTCAACTGCCGCCACAAGGTCACGCTTTCTTTTCAGATCAAGCAGGCGCACTGCAAGGTGCCCCATCCTCGTACCTAAGTAGCTGGCGGTGCATATATGCCCATGCACCTTTGGCACCGTTTCAAGAGCCTCACGCAGCGAGGGGTAGCTTGGCGCGCGCTTCCCATGCCCGCGCTTCCTCATGCTCGGCAGCAAATCTTCTATTTCAAAGTCTGGAGTATAGCTCATCCTGTAGCCTCCTTTTCTAGGGCTATGCTCCTGAAGGAGCGCCTCTCCACACCGGGGAGGACGCGCAGCATGGCGGGAGCCTCTCCGGGTGGTGCTACATTGGGTACTTCAACCTTATAAAGCCTCGCGAGGGCGTCGAAGAGCAAAGTTCTGAGCTCATCCTGCGAGAAGTGAGAGGTTTCAATCACCGGATTGAGGTGGTGGTACTCCCACCAGTTGCATGAGCGCAGCTTTAATCCAAGCTCAGAGGCGTGCCTGAACAGGTAGGTGTCGGGGTAGGGAGTTTGAACAGCAAACGTAGCCTCGCCTCCCAGCGAGCACACCTCCTCGGCTAAGCGTATGGTAGCCTCCACGCTTTCCCTAGTGTCCCAGGGGTGCCCTATCATGAAGCCGCATACCGGCGTTATCCCCTCGCGTACAAACTTACGAACTACGTCGAGTAGCCTCTCCAAGGCGATCTCCTTCTTTATGGCGTCCACCACCTCCTGAGAGCCGCTCTCTATACCGAAGCGCACAACCTCGCAGCCTGCGCTCGCCATGGCTTCAATCAGTTTCTCATCAACGTGGTCAAGGCGAAGCTCCGCGTACCACCGCATCCCTAACCTCGACACGAGGGAGCATATCCTGAGGGCGCGTTTCCTGTCGTAGGCGAAGTTGGGGTCTATGACGAAGAAGGAGCTCAACCCAAGGCTGCGAAGATGCTCAACTTCGCGAGCCACGCTCTCAGGGGTGCGCATTCTCAGCTTACCGGACATGGCGCGGGAAGAGCAGTACACGCAGCTGTAGGCGCATCCTCGCGACGTCGCTATTGCGCCTGGCAAAGCGTAGGCTTTCAGGTTGAGCAGGTGCCTCGCGGGTAGAGGGAGCGCATCCAGGTCGCGAACCCGCCACACGCCGTTGCTCTTCGCTTTGCCTTCGCTGAGGTAGGCGATGCCCTTAACGCTGCGCACGTCTTTGCCCTTCTCAAGGCGGGACACGAGCTCAGCGAAGGCGAGTTCACCCTCGCCGCGAACCGCAAAGTTAAACCCGTGCCTAAGCACCTCCTCATAGCGAAAGGTGGCGTGAATCCCGCCTATCGCCACGAGCTTTCCCTGCTCCTTCGCCGCCTCGAGTACCGCAAGCGCATAGGGGTAGTTCTGTGTGTAGCTGGAAACCCCGACAAGCTCAGCTTCTGCGATGCGCTGCTCAAGCTTCGCTTTCCCCAGGTTAAGGTCAAGAATCTCTACGCGATGCCCTCGCTGCTCAAGCATCGCCGCTATGTACGCAAGTCCCAAGGGGGGCATCGCCACCCTCTTCTCCGAGGCGCTGCTGTGGGGAACCTCTACGAGAAGCACATCCAAGGTACTTCCTCCACAAAGCCCTTCTCCATCCAGAGCTTCAGCAGCCGCTTAGCCTCTTCGCGGTGCTCTGAAAACTCCCGCTCTATTAACTCCTCAACCTCCTGCATGGTTTTACCGTGCACTTCTTCCCAGAGTCTCGTCGCAGCTTCGTTGAGCACGTATATGCCATCCCTCGCCATGAGGATAACCCTCTTGCCCTCGCGCTTCCATACCATATTCGCCCTCGCCAGCCTGTACTCCATGCTACAACCTCCCCAGTGCGCGGAGCAGCTCCTCTACTCGTGAGCGCTTCACCACGCCTGCTTCGCACGCCGCGCCGCGAAAGCCCAGTATATCGCTTCCTATGCTAACCGCACGCTCTAGGTGTGGGATGCGGAGCGAGCCCGAGATGCAGGTCTCCATCCCGCGTTCATGGGCGAGGTCAACAAACTCGCGAAGCCTCTCCACAGAGGCGAAGTCCAGGATGTTTCGCCCGTCCTTTACTGCGGTGTCCAGCATAATAACATCACAGCTTACGTGCTTCACAAATTCGAAGGGGTTGGCACTGCCAGTGCGCCAGTAGTCAGCATAGCCAGAGATAATCAGCTTAGCTCCACCACCCTCCTCGGCAAGCGCACGCTTTAAAGCCCTGGAGAGTTTCTCCGCCTGCTCTGTTGTCTTAACGCCGTAGAAGGAGGCGACAACGTAGTCCACACCTAAACGAGCCACGCCGTATGCAGCCAAGCTTGCGGTGCCTGGCTTGAAGTCTAGGTCGCCTATGCTCGCCGCAACCTCAATGCGAGGCGGAAGAAGCTCCATCACTTCCTTTATCACCCAGGGCTTGTTGGCGCCCAGCGTCCCCTCCCCGGGGTTCTTTATGTCGAGAATATCCACGCCGCCTGCTGCCAGAACCTCGCTTGCCTCTTTCTTGTCCTTTATGCTTATGAGCACCCTCATCTTTCCATCCCCAGCACCGTCAGAGCCTTGCTCACCTCGTAGGCGGTGATGCGCTTGCCCTTCCGCAGCTTCGAGATCTCGGCGCGGTAACTGCTGTAGTCTTCAGGGGTAAATCTTAGTTTGGGCGTGGAAAAGAGCGCCACCCAGGCGAAGTGGTTGAGAAAGGGCAAAGCTTCAGGCTCGAGAAGGCTGAGCACGAACGACGCTACTCTAACATCGACGCCGCTCAGGCTAATAAGCTTCCTAAGCGCTTTCTCCGGGGGCAGCGCAAAAGCCTCTTCGGTGGTGTGCTTGAGTATGTTGGGCTCATTTGCGCTCGCATACGCGGCTAGTGAAGCGTCGACGAAAGCGGCGATACGCACCAACTCAAAGTATGTTAGATACTTTGGCTCGCGTTCAGCAAGCACACGGGAGATCTTAAGCATGGCTTCCTCTCGCTGGTATGGCCTACTCCCTGCGCTGAAACGCGCCGCAAGGGTACGAAGCTTCTCTTCGCTTATGTGGTGAAGCAATTTTGACCCTCGTGAAATTTTTATTTAACTCCGCCTCATAACATGCTATGGCAATCTGGAAATGCCCCCGCTGCGGCGCTACAAAGCAGGTGGTGTGCCCCGTATGCGGCGCGGACAAGCGTGCCGGCGAGACCTGCGATTACTGTGGAAGCGAGTTCTCCTTCACCCTGTGCCCAAAATGCGGATATGAGCAGAGGCATAGCAGATAAAATTTTTATACGTGCTAAGCGAGGATAAGCCCAATGGCGTTGCTTCAGATTCAAGGTATACGCAAGAGTTTCTCTGGCTTGGTCGCATTGAAGAACGTGAACTTCGAGGTGAGAGAGGGAGAGATTCTTGGCTTAGTCGGCCCCAACGGGGCGGGTAAGTCAACGCTTATAAACATAATCTCCGGGATATACCGCCCTGACAGCGGTAAGGTGGTGTTCAGGGGCAGGGAGATAACAGGGCTGCCGCCCCACAGGATATGCCGCCTGGGCATTACCAGAACCTTCCAGAATGTGGAAACCTTTCCGGAGCTCACTGCGTTGGAGAATGTGCTGGTGGGCGCGCTCTTCGGAAAGAGAAATGGCGACCGAAGCGAGGCAATGGAAAGAGCTGAAGAAATGCTGCGTTTTGTGGACTTCCCGAGGGAGAAGTTTGAGGTTAAGGTTAGAAATCTCAACGTTGGAGAGCTTAAAAAGCTCCAGCTAGCTCGTGCCCTTGCAACTGAGCCCAAGCTTCTCCTCCTAGACGAGGTGACAACGGGTTTGAATCCGAAGGAGAGCAAAGATGCGGTGAAGATGATAAGGAAAATCCGCGATAGTGGGGTTACAATACTCATGGTGGAGCATATAATGAGGATAATCATGGGGGTGAGCGACCGCATAGTGGTGCTCAACTACGGGGAGAAGATAGCCGAGGGCACACCCCGCGAGGTTGCCAGCGACCAGCGTGTTATTGAATCCTACTTGGGTGAGGCGTACAGTTTTGAGGGTTAGACATGCTACGCGTGGAGAAGGTAAATGCGGCCTACGGCTCACTTCAGGTGCTATGGGATGTGAGCTTCGAGGTAAGAGAGGGAGAGATAGTTACCATAATCGGCTCCAACGGTGCGGGTAAGACAACGATAGCGAATGTGATAACGGGCTTGCTAAAGCCACTCTCCGGCAGGGTTACCTTCGACGGCGAGGACATAACCAACATGCCCGCGAATGAGCGCGTTAAGCTAGGAATTGCGCTTGTGCCCGAGGGGAGAGAGATATTTCCAAAGATGACGGTGCTGGACAACCTGCTGCTGGGCGCATACACGGTGAGGAACAAGGGCGAGGTTGAGGAGAGGCTTAAGTGGGTTTACGACATCTTCCCAAAGCTTAAAGAGCGCGAGACCCAGCTGGCTGGGACACTGAGCGGTGGAGAGCAGCAGATGGTCGCTATAGCTCGAAGCTTAATGGCAAACCCGAAGCTTCTGATTCTGGACGAACCATCTCTTGGCCTTGCGCCGATAGTTGTGATAAAGGTGTTTGAGATTATAGAGAGGCTCAATCGAGAGGGGGTTACCATACTGCTTTCTGCGCAGAATGTGTACCGCGCCCTGGAAATATCGTCAAGAGCGTACGTGCTTGAGACGGGCAGAATAACCTTAGAGGGCAGGGGCAAAGAGCTGCTGGAGAATCCGTACGTTAAAGAGGCTTATTTAGGAGTTTAGCGGATGCACGAGGTGTGCGTTCTCGGCGCTGGGCCAGCTGGCGCAAGCGCCGCGGCTGAGCTTGAGAGGCTGGGCATAGATTATGTGCTTATAGATAAGGCGCAGTTCCCTAGGAGCAAGCCCTGCGGAGGCGTTTTGCCATGGCGGGTGGTGGAGGAGCTTCGTTTGCCTCAGGAAGTTATGGAGCGCCCCCTCAAGGGCTATCGCATATTCTCACCCTCGCTGGAAAAGGTAGAGAGCAGGTTTCCCTCGCAGGGCGCGGCGGTGCGCCGCTCGACCTTTGACGCCTTCCTGCTCCGCTCGCTTAAGCAGGAGCCAAGGCAAGCGAAGGTCACCTCAGTAAAGGAGGGCGACGATTGCGTTGAGCTAATCGCCGGCAAACGGAGGGTTAGGGCGAGGTACCTCATCGCCGCCGACGGGGCGAACAGTGTGGCGAGGCGCAGCCTAGGTATAGCATATGGGAAACTTGCCCTTGCGTGCCAGTATCACGTTGCCCTTCCAGGTGAAGTAATAGCGGAGCGCATAGGTGAGTGGTTTGAGGTGTACTACTTCTTCTCTTACGGCTACGGGTGGCTAACCCCGCTTCGCAGCGCTGTTAAGGTCGGGATCGGCGGCCTTGGAAGCGCCTTCTCCCGCCGTGCGCTCGACGCCTTCATTAAAACCTCACCCATAGCAGAGAAGCTGGCTGGAGGAAAGATTGTCCGCTACGAGGCGCACCGCATACCAATGCAGGGGCCTTCGCCAACGCTTGCGACAAAGCGCGTGCTCTTCGCGGGCGATGCAGGGGGCTTTGTATTTCCGGGCACAGGAGAGGGGATATACTATGCGATAAGGAGCGGCAAAGCAGCAGCGCAAGCTGTTGCAAAGGCGATGCAGGGCGAGCCCCTTACCGAGGCATACAAGAGGGAGACGCACAAAGCGGGGTTGCTCTCCCTGCGGGAAGTGAACTTTCTCGAAGACACCTTAGCGTCGCCACATGAAGCGGAGCGCTACGTGCGAAGGCTGAAGAAGCTTGCCAGAGGTTTCCAATAAGTCTTGCAGTAGTCCTCTTTGTGAATGCGCAGAGAACACAGGTGATATTTTTGAAATTTGAAGAATTGAAACTTAAAGAAGAAGTTGCCAAGGCGATATCTGATTTTGGTTTTTCTGAAACCACTTCGATTCAAGCTAGGGTGATTCCTCCAGCGCTTGAGGGTAGAGATGTAATAGGCGAGGCTCCCACCGGTTCTGGTAAAACCCTCGCCTTCGCCATACCAATCGCTGAGAAGATTAAGCGTGATGCTGGCGTTCAGGCGCTGGTTGTAACCCCAACGAGGGAGCTTGCACTTCAGGTTAGCGAGGTCATAGCTAAGACAACGCGCTACCTGCGCATCCGCGTTGCTACAGTGTATGGCGGCGTAGCTATAGAGCCGCAGATTCGTGAGCTTCGCAGCGCAGGCGTTGTGGTGGGCACACCTGGAAGGCTGCTCGACCACCTGCGCAGAGGCACGCTTAAGCTGGGGAAGGTGAAGATACTTGTGCTGGACGAAGCAGACCGCATGCTCGACATGGGTTTCATTGAAGACGTGCAGCGCATAATCCGCCACACACCAAGAGAGAGACAGACGCTTCTCTTCTCAGCGACTATTCCACCGGAAATAAAGCGCCTCGCCTCGCGTTTCATGCGCAGCTACCTCCACATTCGCAATGTAGAGGAGGATAAGCCGGAGATTGAGGAGTGCTTCATTGAGGTTCGCGAGGGAGAGAAGTTCCAGCTCCTGCAGGCGCTTCTCGAGGCTGAGAAGCCGGAGTCAGCGATAATATTCTGCAACACCAAGATCGTTGCCAGCATTGTGGCTGCCAACTTGGCGAAGCATGGAATGAGCGTCGCTGCGATACACGGCGACCTCTCGCAAGCGAAGCGGGAGAGGGTGATGAACAGCTTCCGCGCCGAGAAGCTCCGCATTCTCGTCGCCACCGATGTGGCAGCTCGCGGTATCGACATACCAGCAGTGAGCCACATCTTCAACTACGACATTCCAGACAACGGCGACGATTACACCCACAGGATAGGCAGGACTGCACGTGGAGGAGCGAAGGGCAAGGCGTTCTGCCTGCTCTCGCCGAGTCATCACGACAATATGCGTCGCGTACACAGCGCATTTCCCCACATAGAGCGTAGGGAGTTCGACGCAGAGCTTTCCCGCTATCCAGCGCTGGACTATCGCTTGGGCAGGCTTCTTCCCAGGAAGGGGCGGCGAAGCTTCTCCAGATCTTTCCCCAGAAGGCGCGGTGGCAGGGATAAGAAGCGCAGGTAGCTACTCCTGACTTACTATCTCAACAATTGCGCTCACTGGTAAGCGTACCTCTTTACCCTTTTCCTCGCCCTTTTCAACTCTGAAAACCGCCACTCTGGGCGATGTCCCGTGAAACTCAATTTTCCTTGTAATGTAGTCCTTTTCTTCTCCGCCCTGCCTCACCCTAACCCTGAAGGCAACATCGCGGTAGCCAGCGATGTATGCGATGTCATCAAAGCCGAAGCTTTCGCCAGCGATGGAGCCGTTCTCGCACAGGAGCATTATCGTCGCGATGTGCTTTCCCTGCTTGAGGCAGACATCGAGAATGCCCATGGTTAAAACCTCTGGGTTTAACAATAATAAAGCAGCTTTTCCACAACACTTGCCCACGGAAAAGTTTATATTATATGATAAATCATGATAATTTACCTCTTGTGAGCAGGTGGTATCATGTTGCTCAAGGATTTTCTCAGACCGAGTCTTGAGGCTCTCATCGAGGAGAGCAATGTGATTAAGGAGGACAAGCCTCTTAAGAGCTTGGCCTATGTGGGGATGCCCTGCCAGATTCAGGCTGTGAGGAAGGCGCAATTTTTTGAGGTTAAGTCAAAGCAGGAGTGGCCCCGCAGGATTAAGGTTACCCTCGGGCTCTTCTGTGCGGAGAGCTTCCCCTACCGCGAGCTGGTGAAGCTCGTGGAGAGCAAAGGCATTAGCATGGATAAGATAAAGAAGTGGGACATAAAGGGCAAGCTTCTGGGGTACCACGATGAGGGTGTGCTCAAGATACCCCTTAAGGAGGCGAAGAAGTTCGCCCGTGAAAACTGCCACTACTGCCTTGACTACACCGCTGAGCTCGCGGACATAAGCGTCGGCGCTGTGGGCTCTCCCAAGGGCTGGAATACGGTAATAGCGAGGACGCCGCGCGGCTTGGCGATAGTCGAAGGTGCCATACACGAGGGCTACCTCGAGACCAGAGAAGTGGACGAGGGCGATAAAGGTTTAGGGCTGCTGAGGAAGCTCTCAAAGCGCAAGTTTAAGGGCGCGTGGAAGAACAAGGCGAAGAAAGAGGAGAAGGGCGCCAAGGTAATGCACCTGGATACAACGCATGAGCGCGACCTGGAGAAGCTGCTCTCTCTCACCACTGTAGAGCATCGCATAGACGAGCTCATACGCGATGTTGTTGAACCTGGGCTGTGCGTCACCTGCGGCGCATGCGAGGCGAGCTGTGCAGAGAAGATTATTAAGATAGACGAAGATGGCACGCCCCAGAAGCTGAAAGATTGCGAGTCCACAGACTGCGGGCGATGCTATTCGCTCTGCCCGCGCACAACACTGCCAATAGATTTAATTGAGGAGCACCTCTTCGGGAGCAGGCGCTACCAGTTTGAGAAGCGCATTCTGGGGCAGTACATCGCCATATTCTCCTGCCGCGCTGCCAGCGAAGGCATAAGGAAGCGTGGACAGGACGGAGGCGTGGCCACGGCGCTTCTGAAATACATGCTCGACCATGGTATCGTCGACGCTGCCGTGAGCGTTACCCAGGGTGATAAGCCCTGGTATCCGGTGAACTACGTCTCCACCAGCAGGGAAGACCTTATGAGAAGCGCCGGTACAATATACAGCACAGCCCCCACGATAATCGCCGCGAAGCGTGCACTCAAGCAGCACGAAGAGTTCTCCAAGTACTACAGTTTCCTTGTATCGAAAGGCTTTTTACCAGAGCTGGCGATCGCTCAGGAAGAGGCGAGCAAGGCCAAGAAGGGCGAGGTTGTAGTGCAGGTTGACGAGGAAGAGCTTAAGCGCAGGCGTGCAAAGATAGAGGCGGCGCTTGAGCGCATCTCTAAGCCAGCAGTGAAGATGATGATAGAGCAGGGCAAGCATGAGAAAGCTATAGAGATGCTTGTGAAGGAGAGATGAGCATGACGAACATAGGAGTGCTTAAAACTGGTAATATTGCCACTTCTCTCGTTTTAGAGCTTTTACTTGACGAGCGGGCAGACCGCGAGGATATTAGCGTTGAGGTGTTTTCCACAGGTGCAAAGATGCAGGCAGATGATGCGGAGAAGCTTCTCTCCCGCGTTGATCTCGACGCCTACGATTTAATACTGTACACCACCCCCAATCCCAGCGCGCCAGGACCAAAGAAGGTGATAGAGGCACTCAAAGGCAAGCGCGCCATTGTAATTGGCGACGCTCCCGGGGTTAAGATGAAGGAGAAGCTGGAGGAGTATGGCTTAGGGTATATCTTTATCCTTGCGGACTCCATGATAGGGGCAAGGCGGGAGTTTTTAGACGCTACGGAGATGGCGCTCTTCAATGCGGACATGCTCAAGGTGCTCGCCGCCACGGGTGCGCTCCGCTTAGTGCAGGAAGAAGTGGACGCGGCGATAGCAGCTGTCAGGAATGGTGAGGACTATCTGCCCCGCATTGTTGTAAACGCCGCCAAGGCTGTGGCGAGAGGAAGGTTCTCCAACCCATACGCCAAGGCGAAGGCGAGGGCTGCCTACGAGGCGGCGGCGCTGGTGGGAGAGCTTAATGTTAAGGGGTGCTTCGTCGTCAAGGAGGCGGAGAAGTACATCCCGATAGTAGCCGGTGCCCACGAGCTGCTGCGAAGCGCAGCCCGGCTGTGCGACGAGGTTAGAGAACTGGAAAA
The DNA here is from genome assembly GCA_002010065.2 of Candidatus Pyrohabitans jungbluthii. GTDB lineage: Archaea > Hydrothermarchaeota > Hydrothermarchaeia > Hydrothermarchaeales > BMS3B > Pyrohabitans > Pyrohabitans jungbluthii. Next base: position 126,409 of record MTMD02000015.1, read on the forward strand.
AGCCACAGACGCCCTTGTGAGGACACCCCACGCGAGAAGCGGAGAGGTGCTGAGCAAGACAAAGCTGCTAGAGAAGCCAGAGTAGCCACCAAAACCTTTTTTATAAAGTTAATTTGAGATTTATAGTAGGGTAAAGAGATGAGTGCAGTAGTTGAAATAAGCAAAAAACTCGGGATTCCGGAAAAAGAACTTGTTTTGAAGGGTATTATTTCCTTTATCGAGAAGGAAATCAGACTGTCTGAGGGAGAGATAGCTGACCTTAGAGAAAAGTATGACGTTGCAACAAAGGAAGAACTCTATGAGAAGATTAAATCCAAAGATATAGAGAGCCATCCCGCCTGGGAGGATTACATAACCTGGAAGAATAAGGAGAAATACATCGAAGAGCTTAAAGGCTATCTTAAAAACCTCAGGTGATTCATTGTCCCTCCTCGAAATTTATCTAAAACTCAAACGCAGGGCTGAAAGAGATTATCCAGATATTGTAAAATCCACGAAATTGATGGGAGGGAAGAGTAATCTTCCGAACAAGCTCCGTATTTATTTCTTAGATGACAGTTTTCTTGATATCTGGCTCACCCTTGACGGTGACTATTCATACCACTGGGAGAGCACCCTGCAGACCGGGTTGATTCATCGCTGGGATAATGCCCCTGACCATCCCGAAATTACCACATTCCCCAAACATTTTCACGAAGGTGCAAAAGAGAACGTTAAAGAGAGCCACATCAGTGAAGACCCCGAAAAGGCTTTCTCTGAAATATTGGATTTTATAAGGACGAAATTAAAAGGTGTGGAGCAGGGCTAATTAATCCAGCGCAGTTGTGAACATATACTGCGTCGTCGTGGGGAGCTCTCTGCGGAGTATGCGAATCTCCGGCTTGTATATAAAAAGCTCCTCACCCTCGCAGCTTTTTTCAAGAATCTTAGCCACAGCGATGCATTCCGCTCTGCCCGCGATTCGAGCAGTGCCCTTTCCAAACCTGTCGCTGCTCAGCTCTATATAAATCGGCAAACGTAGTGCGCCGTGAAGGTGCTCAGGCACAAGCTTGGCAAGCTTCTCAAGCTCCGCCCGCTTGAAACGGTGAAGCTCGCCGTCGCGAAGCCTTATCGCCGGCTTTTCCTCGCGAAGAAGTTCGCGCAGGCTGCGCTTCTCTATTGCTAAATGACGGTTGAGCGCTCGTATCTGCTTGGCGAGGATGCGAAAGGTTCTGTCTTCCATGTCTTTAGCCTCAGGGGTAACAAAGGGCAGGTTTAGTATAAATAGGATGGCTATCTACTGGTTGCTGGGGGGTTCCTATAAATTTCATAGCACCTCGTCAGGGAGCAGCGGCACGGTATCCCAGTAGAGCGCCGCCTCGTCGCCGCTCATGCACCGCCAATGCTTCTCTCCACCCGCTGCGAGGAAAACGCAGATCTCGCCAGCGCATGCCAGGGCACCGCGCTCGTGCTCTGGATAGAGCAGGACGTAGCGATGCCCCCTGCTCCCTCGCCAAGAGAGCAGGGCTTCGCTGGCGTTGCCTCCACCTGCGTAGAGGTTTTCCGCTATGCTTGAGTAAGGTATGCCGTACTCGCTGGCGTAGTGGCTCACGCAGTAGCCTTCCGGCGTAACGTGGTCGAAATAGCCTCTCGTCAGCATGTCCTGCGCTCTGAACTTCGCCAGACGGTAAAAGCGGGAGTCCCAGGCTATCTCGCCTCTGCCGTAGCTTTCGCGGAAAGCGTTTATCTCTTCAAAAGCCCTGAGCTCCTCCTGAGTTGGACGCACACTAACATAATACTTCCCTGCTGCAGAGGCTAAAGCGAGGATGACAAGCAGGGCGAAGATTCGTTTCATAAAACATAGAAGGAGGTATTAACGTGAACTACTCCAGTGGCAATGAAGCTATTTTTGCATAGGCAATACTAAAACTCGTCCACAAAATAAGAGAATGTAAGTTGAAAAAGTTAAAAAAAGCTACCCTCACCTCGCCTCCATAATCGCCTTGATGCGCTTGAGTTTGAAGAAGTTCTCCCTCTCCATCTCGTCCAAGCGCATCTTTATGTACTTCACAGTAGCTTCAAGGCGGGGGATGAGCACATTCTCCAGCGCATTAACGCGACGCTTTGTGCTCTCTATCTCCTTGGCGAGGAGCTTTATGCTGCGCTCCACCTCAGCAAGCTGAACTACAGCAGCGAGAGCTTCTTCGAATCGCGCCGCGGCTTCGTCCAGCTGCGAGGTGGTGTCCGCCAAGCCGTAGCCACGTTCAATAACAGAGCGCGATGTCTCCTGGAGCTCCAGCACTGGCACGCGCACGCCCATGATGCTCCGCGTGTAGGTCTCTATCCCAGGTGTCTCCTTGGCGGCGTAGGCACACTGGGTAACCTTCATCACACCCATGCTCGCCTGAGCCAATATTAAGGCGTTGAAGGCTTCGCGGAGCCTGGCTTCTGCCTGGCGCCGCGCTCCCTTCGCCTCTTCCAAAATATTGAAAAACTCCATTATAAGGGCGTCGCGCTTCTCCTTGAGCAGACGGTGTCCCTTCTTGGCGAGCTTCACCTTAGTCTTGAGCTTCAACAGCTCCATTCGCGTCGGGTTGACGCCCTCTATAAGGTCTGCCATCGTCGCCACCCTAACTGCTGCGATACTTGGGGTGGTACTTCTGGATGAACTCGTCCTTAATGCGCTTGAGCTCGCGCTCTGGCAGAATGCTCAGCAGATCCCAGCCGATCTCCAGGGTGCGCTCTATATCGCGGTCCTCGTCCCTGCCCTGTGCCACGAACTCGCGCTCAAAACGATCCGCGAACTCCAGGTACTTCTTATCCTTCTCTGTCAGAGCTTCCTCACCTACCACCGCCACGAGGTCGCGCAGATCTCTGCCCTCAGCGTAGGCGCTGTATAACTGGTCGCTCACGTTGGCATGGTCTTCGCGGGTTCTGCCCTTGCCAATACCGCCCTTCATTAAGCGCGAAAGCGAAGGCAGCACGTCCACGGGTGGGTAGATACCCTTGCGGTAAAGCTCACGAGACAAGACGATCTGTCCCTCGGTGATGTAACCTGTGAGGTCAGGTATTGGGTGGGTTATATCATCGTCCGGCATGGTTAATATAGGCATCTGAGTTATTGAGCCCTTGCTTCCAGCTACTCTGCCAGCGCGCTCGTAGATCGTGGCCAGGTCGGTGTACATGTAGCCGGGGTAGCCTCTTCGTCCGGGCACCTCACCGCGAGCGGCGGCTATTTCGCGCAAAGCCTCGCAGTAGTTAGTCATATCTGTGAGGATAACCAGAACGTGCATTCCCTGCTCGTACGCAAAGTACTCCGCCGTGGTTAGAGCCATTCTCGGCGTAATTATTCGCTCAATCGCGGGGTCGTCGGCGAGGTTGAGAAACGCTGTAACCTTCTCCAGCGCGCCGGTGCGCTCGAAGTCGCGCATGAAAAAGCTTGCCTCCTCATAGGTTATACCCATCGCCGCGAACACCACTGCGAACTCTTCCTCCTCGCCAAGAACTCGTGCCTGTCTCGCAATCTGAGCCGCGAGTTCATTGTGGGGCAAGCCTGAACCTGAGAAGATGGGCAGCTTCTGCCCGCGCACAAGGGTGTTCATCCCGTCTATGGTGGAGATACCCGTCTGTATGAAGTCCCTGGGGAACTCCCTTGCCGCGGGATTTATCGGGTAACCGTGGATATCCAGCTCGTCCTCGGGTATTATCTCAGGTCCCTTATCTATTGGTCTGCCAGTACCATCGAATATCCTGCCCAGCATGTCCATGCTCACGGGCAGCTTCACAGTCTCGCCAGTGAAGCGCACCTTTGTCTTTGAGGTGTCTATTCCGCGGGTGCCCTCGAATACCTGCACCACTGCCTTGCCCATGTGAGCTTCAAGCACCTGACCGCGGCGCTTCTCCCCGAGGGGGGTCTCAATCTCAACCACTTCGCCGTAGCCCACGCCCTCTACGCCTTCAACAACCATGAGGGGGCCCGCAACCTCGGTTACTGAGGTATACTCCTTAATCGTGCTCTTCGCCACCATTTACCTGACCTCCTCCTTAGCCACGAGGGCTTCTATCTGAGCCTTCATCTTGCTCCGTATCTCTGCTATCGCCTCGTCCACCTTCTCTTCGGGCACATACTTCAGGCGGGCGATGTCGTCCTTAACCTCGAGCTCAGCTATCTCCTTCGCGGCCACGCCTCTTGAAACGGCGTCCGTAGCCATGTCATAAAACTCCAGCATGACTTCAAGCATCTTGTACTGCTTGCTGGCGCTGCAGTAGGTGTCAACGTCGTGGAAGGCGTTCTGCTGCAGGAAGTCTTCGCGTATAACTCGCGCGCCTTCCAGCACGATGCGCTCCTTTTCGGGCAAAGCATCGGGACCCACGAGCTGCACAATCTCCTGAAGCTCAGCCTCCTTCTGGAGCAGCGCCATCGCCTTGTTTCTCAGGTCAAGCCAGTTCTCGCCCACATTGTCTTTCCACCAGGTGGAGATGCTGTCAAGGTAGAGCGAATAGCTGCGCAGCCAGTTTATCGCCGGGAAGTGCCTGCGGTCAGCGAGGCTCGCGTCCAGCGCCCAGAACACCTTGGTTATGCGCAGCGTGTTTTGGGTCACGGGTTCAGAGAAATCGCCACCGGGCGGGGAAACAGCACCTATGACGGTTAAGCTACCTATGCGTTCATTGCTTCCTAATGTTATAACCCTGCCCGCGCGCTCATAGAAGTTAGCCAAGCGAGAGGCGAGGTAAGCGGGATAACCTTCTTCGCCGGGCATCTCTTCAAGTCTGCCCGAGATTTCTCTCATAGCCTCTGCCCATCGCGAGGTGGAGTCCGCCATTAGCGCAACGCTATAGCCCATATCGCGGTAGTACTCGCCCAGGGTTATGCCTGTGTAAACGCTCGCATCTCTGGCTGCGACAGGCATGTTGCTGGTGTTTGCGATAAGCACAGTGCGCTCCATTAATGGCTTGCCAGTCTTTGGATCTTCAAGGTGGGGGAACTCCTCAAGCACTTCCGTCATCTCATTCCCGCGCTCACCGCAGCCTATGTAGATGAACACGTGGGCATCGCTCCACTTCGCCAGCTGGTGCCCCATCACAGTCTTGCCCGCGCCGAAGGGTCCGGGTATAGAGGCGGTGCCACCCTTGGCAACTGGGAAGAAGGTATCGATAATGCGCTGACCCGAGAGGAGGGGCTCGCTTGGATCAAGCTTCTCCTTATATGGCCTGCCCCTGCGCACAGGCCAGCGCTGCATCAGCTTAACTTCCTTCTCGCCCTGGTCAGTTTTAATCACGGCGATTGTCTCTTCCACGGTGTACTTGCCAGCATCCGCGATCTCCACAACCTCGCCGCTTATCCCGGGCGGCACCATTATCTTATGCATTATAAGCTCAGTCTCGGGCACCTCGCCCAGGAAGTCGCCCTCAACCACGCGGTCGCCCTTCTTGACGAGCGGAGTAAAGTCCCACTTCTTCTTCCTATCCAAGCTGGGCACATCCACGCCGCGCTTGATGAAGGTGCCAGTCTCGTCCCTTATAACCTCCAGGGGGCGCTGCACACCATCGTACATCTGCTTCAGTATTCCCGGACCCAGCTCAACGCTAAGCTGGGCACCCGTTCCCTGGACGGGCTCGCCCGGCTTCAAGCCAGCGGTCTCCTCATAAACCTGAATCGTCGCCCTATCACCTTCGAGTTCTATAATCTCTCCCATGAGCCTCTCTTCACCTACTCGCACGACCTCGTACATCATGCTTCCGCGCATTCCCTCAGCAACCACCACAGGACCGGCGATTTTGATTATTTTTCCCATAATCTACCACCTCATGACCATTATTCTATCTTTATATCCACGCCCACGGCGCGGCGCACAAGCTCCTTAAGCGGGTCCACCTTCTTCTCTATGGGCCCAGCTTTGTCAGGTATCTCCACCAGAAGCGGAAAGCTCCTCTTTTCCAGCAGTTTCTCCACGTCGCCGCGTATCTTGTCCACCAGACGCTCTGTTATGATCACAAGCCCCACATTTTCCTTCTTGACCACCTCACGCAGCCTCTCCAGCGCCTCCTCAGGCGAGTTTACGGCATAGCCCTCCTTAACTCCAGCCAGGCGAAATCCAACAACGGTGTCAAAGTCTGCGATAACGCTTATCTTCATTGCACCACCTACTTGAAGAGCACCTTCGCTACACTGCTTCGAAGCTCTGCGCTTATGCGCTCTAAGCGAGTTTCAAAGGTATTGTCCACCTCTGCCTTGCCGTCCTTGCTTCGAACCACCACTCCGCCTATGCTGGAGATGGTGTCCTTGGCTAGGGTAACCTTCACCTTCGCTTCTTTGGATATCTCCTGGAGGAACGACTTGGAGAGTATCTTTTTGTCCTCCTTTCTTCCGAGTATCTCCACATCGCCACCTATTGTTTCTATAGCCTCCAAAATAAGCTTTTTGAGAATCTCGGGATAGCGCTCCTCCTTCGCCACGTCGGCGAGAGCCTTCTCAGCGCGGGAGAATGCCTCCTTAATAACCTCCTCCTTGGCGTCGAGGAGAGCCTTCCTTGCCCTGAGCTTTGCATTTGCAACTATCCTGGCGCGCTCCTGCTCAGCCTCACGCTTTCCGCGGGAGATTATCTCCGCCTTCTTGGCTTTCGCCTTCGCCTCAGCCTCGCTTCTTATCTCCGCTGCCTGCGCTTTAGCCTCGTTGAGTATTCTTTCTACCTCAGCCTTGGCATCCTCCTCAATTTTGGCGATAATCTTCTCGACCTTCTCTTTCTGAACGGCGATCGCCATAACACAAAACCTCCTCTCGGGTGAGCTACTCTCCAAGCACCTGGGCAACTATCAGCTCAACAGCCTTATTAACGCGTCTCTTTGCTTTTTTCTTCTCTTCCTCGGCCTTCTTCTCGCTTTCCGCGATAATCTTCTCAGCCTCTTTCTCACCCTCTTTTCTTGCAGCCTCTATCTCCTTCTTAACCTCTTCCCTGGCTTCTGCCTCAGCATCCTCTATAAGCTTCCTCGCCTTCTCCCTCTCCTCTTCCACAAGCTTCTTGGCATCCTCTTCCGCCTTTTTAATCATCTCCTCAGCCCTTTGCTCCGCCTTTTGTATCTCGGCTATGGCTTCGATAACCATCCTTTCACCTCTTTAAAGTCTTGGTCAGCTCCCCCCTCACACTGAAAAGAACCCTTCAGAAGGCTCTCCCGATATACGCCACCTACGCACATGCCATAACCTCTTTAAAAGAAATTTCCAACTCACAAGCCATTCCAGTGGTGGGCAGTTGTATTATTTAAATTTTTCGATGGTTCCGGTTTTTTGGTCTCCTTCCGGCACGCACCCAAACCAAAAGGTTTTTATACTGGGACTGGGGAAGAATCTTTTCAGGAGGTTGTGGGAATGTATTATGTGAATGGGTTAGAGTATCTTGGGAGAGATGTGGTAATTCGCGGAAGGACAATGAAAGGCGTCGAAGCGAAGCGCTTTGTGACGATTAAGAAGACTGACAGGATGCCCACCAAGGAGGAGGTTCTGCAGTGGGCGAGGGAGTGGAAGCCCAAAGATAACGCAAAGCTCAAAAAAGTGTGGGTAATGCAGATGGAAGGCAACAAGTGGCGCAAGGTCATGGATGTGATCAACTTAGAATAATAAGGCGGCTATCTTCCAGCCAGCTCTTCTATTTTTTCTGAAAGCTGGACTATCTTTTTGAGGGCGGGGGATTCTGTTTTTATGTCTATTAGAGGAATATTTTTAATGTCCGCCTCCACCACAGCTTTGTCGTAGGGTATAGCTTCGAGCACCTCGATGTCCAGCTCCTGCTTAATAAAATCCTTCTGCTCCTCGCTTGCCACTTTGTTTGCAACTGCATAAACCTGCCTCACACCTATCTCCCGGGAGAGCTTAGCAAGGCGGTTCGCCATTGTTATTGCCTTCGCCCCAGGCTCAACCACCACAAGCATGAGGTCGAAATTCTCAGCGACGCTCCTGCCCAGATGCTCCACCCCCGCCTCGGTGTCCAGTATAAGCAACTCCCTGCGCTTTAGCACGAGATGGCGGAGGATCGCCTTGAGGAAGGTGTTCTCAGGGCAGAGGCACCCCTGTCCAGCTTCCTCCACGGTGCCCATTACGAGCAGCCTTATACCGTCTCTGACGGCGGAGAAGCGCTCTGGGATGTCATCCACGCGAGGGTTGAGGTTGTACATCCCGGGTGCTATAACTGCGCGCTCGTTTATCAGCTCTTTCAGCTGCGAAATCGGCGTGGGGTTCTCAACACCTATCGCTGAGTGAAGGTTCATACTGGGGTCGGCATCCACCGCAATGACGCTGTAGCCGCGCTCCGCAAACAGCCTCGCCAAAGTTCCTGAAATAGTGGTCTTTCCCACGCCTCCCTTTCCAGAAATAACTATCTTCATCTCACTACCTCAGCAGCTTCTCTGCCTCTTCCAGCTTTTTGCTAAGTTCAGTGTATGCCTCAAGGGAGAGCTTACCCGCGACGTAATCTTGGTAAATCTGAGAGCGCCTCTCCTCAAGGCTTGCGGGGGTGTCCCTCACCAGCGGATCCGTGCCTATCTCCGCCTCCAGCTCATCGGTTATACCATCGCCATCGCTATCTGAAATCAGAGGCTGCTCCGCCAGAGGTTCAGGGAAGGTTTCAAAAGGTTGAGCTTCAATCGCCTCTGCTCCGCTCTGGCTTTCGCTTCCGGGGGGCTTGTAGAGGATCGCATAGGCTAAGCTAGATATAATCATAATTCCCACGCCAAACAGCGCAGCCACCTGTGGATTAATCAGTGGCTTCTTTTTCTCCTTCCGGCGTCGCCTCTTTGCCATGCCTTAAAAAACTCGCCTAACAACAGCCTCAAAATTGAAATACCCCGAGGTAAAGATTACCCTATGAAGGAGAAGAGGCTCGCGAAGGAGCTCTTCGACAAGCGTGCTGAGGGCTATGCAAAGGGGTGCTTTGCCAGCGAGGAGCACGTCGAAGCTATGCTACTGGCTGCTGAGCCAGAGGCTACGCAGCTTGCCCTGGACGTAGCCTGCGGTCACGGTTTTCTTACAGAGGCGCTTGCCACGAGGACAAAGCTCGCTGCCGGCATAGACCTCGCCAGTGAGATGCTGCCAAAGCAAGGCAAGGCCTGCTACCTGGTTGGCGACGCAGAATACCTGCCCTTCCGCGAGGAGAGCCTTGATCTCATTGTTTGCAGGTTTTCTTTTCACCACTTTCCCTCGCCCGAGCATGCGCTAGCTGAGATACATCGCGTGCTCAAGCAAGGCGGCACGCTTGTACTCGCCGACGGGATAAGCTCAGAGCTGGAGGAAAAGTCGCACTACCTCAACCAGGTGGAGAAGCTTCGCGACCCATCGCATGTGAAGCTTTACAAGAAGTCAGAACTGCTCCGCATGCTGGTTGAAGGCGGGTTTGTCATAGCAAAGGTATTTCACTGGGAGCTGCATCAGGAGCTGGAGGACTGGCTTTCCAGGGCGGCTGGAGATGAGAGCTTAAAAGCTCGCCTCAGGGAGATTATGAGAAGAGAGCTTGAGGAGAACCGCACAGGCCTAATCTTCTGGGAGGATGGAGGTAAAACCTATTTCGCCTACCAGACGGTTATTATAACTGCAACAAAGCAATTTTTGAAGTGAAAATTGCGCATATTTTTAGCCATGGTTTACGAGAGGAAGTTTGAGGTAATCGAGGAGCTTCGCTGTGTGCACTGCGGTAAGAAGTTCATCCAGGACGTTATCTGGAACCGGGACTTCAGAATAAGGGCGAGAAAGACGCCGCTGGCAAGCGAAGAGTTCTCGCAACTCTGCCCTGAGCACAGGTTTGAATTCTACGCGGGTGAGATAGCCTATGCTTACACCCGGAGAATAATCTACGACCGCGACGTGGAGAAGATGGGAGTTGGCTTAGAGCGACTGTGGGATTTTATTCGGCGTACGAGGGGATAGAGCGCAATTGGGTATAAATCTGAAAAACCGGTTTGGACTTTTCTAATATCCAGATGCAGATGGGTTAGCGCACAAACATGTATTACTTTTGGAAATTACGGAAGACTATTTATATTACTAGTGTTCATACATAAATGTTAGGGAAAGGGAGGTGAAATAAATGAGAGGGATGATTATTTTAGTAGTCCTATTGACAACATTAGCTGCTTCTGCTTCAGCTTTCACAGTAACTAAATGGAAGACCAAAGAACTCTCCGTGGCAGGAAATGTAACCTTTACATCATCCATTAGTGCTACAGACGGAGAAACTATTACAATCAACATAACGAACACCACAGCCACTATCAGCAACGTGGTACTGAAAAAAGCCACGCCTAAGCCTAAAAATTCCGCTGCGTATATCAATAACACAGTTATTGCTGGAGATGGAAAAAGCGTGAGCCTAGAGGTCAACAATGCCGGAAAGAAGACACTCCACCTGTGGCTCTACCTTAACACGGGCGAGCATGTTGGTGTAAACGTCCATTTCTAAAATTCTCTCTTTTTTTATTTTGTTCATAAAAGGTACTGAAAGCCCCTAAGGAGCACGCCTGAGCCATCACAAAAGCCTGCTTTAAGCAACAAAATTATGGTGGTATTATCAATGTTAGGTTTTGGGCTGCAGTGTATGAAGAAACTCAGATATATAATCTCAGACCCGGAAATCTGCCATGGGAAACCTGTTTTTAAGGGCACCAGAGTTCTTGTCTCAGACGTGCTGGACCTGCTCGCTGCTGGAAAGGATGTGGAGGAAATCCTACAGGAGTATCCTCAGCTCAATGAGAAGATGGTAAGGGAAGCCTTAGAGTATGCTGCAATGCTGGTGAAGAGGGAGCATGTCATTGAAGTTTCTGCTTGATGAGAACATCCCCAGCTCTGTGTTTAAATTTCTGAAGATAAGGGGATACAAGGCGTTTTATGTTCCAAAGGGTGCTAAAGATAGAGATGTTGCAGAACTCGCAAAAAGGGAAAAAGCTGTGCTGGTTACGAGAGACTACGATTTTGCAAATATACTGCTCTACCCACCTCAGGAGTTCCACGGCATAATAATACTGAAGGTCCACCCTCCAGTGGCAGAGAAACTGATAAGCTCTATGAAAAGTGTGCTGAAAGCCACAGAAGATTTCAGAGGTAAAGTCTTTGTTGTGCTGGAGGACAGGATTAGAGTTTTAGAGTAGTTTCCGAATTTGAAATGTTAAGGCAAGCCCCGAGGGGGATTTGAACCCCCGACCTGCTGATTACAAGTCAGCCGCTCTTCCAGCTGAGCTACCGGGGCATCACCTGAATTTAAAAAGCAAACATTGCAAACTATTTCTGAATCTGTCAATCTCTAATGTTCTGGAACCTCAACAGTAATCTCGGCGATCAGCTTTTGTTCCGGGCTTCGGAGCAGGGCAACAAAGTCGCGGGGAAGCTCTCGTGCAGAGTGGCTTGCGCCCACCATGAGCGTTCTTCCGCAGGTGAAGGTGCTCTTCCTCACCACTATATCTCTCGCGTCTGTGAAGCTCAGCTTTTCATGCCCACGCCCGTGTATCGTCACCTCTCTATCACCTGCCTTTAGCACAAGGGTTATCACCGCATTGCTGTTCCTCGCCAGGCGCTTGAATCGCTCTGGAAAGTCCGCTAAGGCTTTGTCCGCAGCGACGCCTACAATGCAGTCGCCTCTCGGCGAAAGCTCCTCATCCTTTGTAATCTCAAGGGTGGTGCGGTGCTCTGCAAGGATGTTCTCATGACCTCTGGCTAAGACTATAACTTTTTCAATCATTAGCCTACAAATTAAATACACAAAATAAAAATCTGGTGGTGCGATGTACTACTGCGAGGGTTGCGGCAGAGAGACGGAGCATGAGATAGTAAAGCAGCGGGGCAGTGAGTTTCTACTCAGGTGCAGCGAATGCGGACATGTTCACCTCATCACAGACAAGCCTCGCTTAAAGGAGGTAAGCGTGATAATAAGCAGATACGAAACCAGCGAGCGCAAGATGATAACGTTTCCCGCAGAAGAGGAGGTTGGTATAGGCGATGAGGTGGTGGTGGAGGGAGAGCCTGCACGGATTACTGCGATAGACACAGAGAGCGGGAGGAGGGTTAAGAAGGCGAAGCTCGAGGATATAAAAACCCTGTGGTGCATCTCCCTAGCTATACCTGTGAGAGTGAAGTACTCGCTCCACTTTCGCGGTATCACCACCTCTGGCGAAATACACACAAGCAGGGAGCGGGTTTTCAGCGTGGGTGAGGTTGTGGTTACGCCCAGGGAAACCTTCGTAATCGAGAAAATTAAAACAAAAGATAGGATGCTTAAGCGGGGCTCGGCGTATGCGGAGGAGATAGTGAGAATCTATGGCAAGAAAAAGCTACGAAGATAAGCGCCGCGAGATGGTGGAGAGGCTTGTGAGCTATGGCTACCTCAGGAGTGAGAGGGTAATTCTAGCTATGCTGCGCGTGCCAAGGCACGAGTTTGTGCCAGAAGATAAGAAGGAGTACGCCTACTCCGACGAACCCCTGCCGATAGGTGAGGGGCAGACCATAAGCGCCCCTCACATGATAGCGATAATGTGCGAAGCTCTTGAGATTGAGCGTGATCACAAGGTACTGGAGATTGGCACCGGCTCCGGCTACCATGCCTGTGTTGTAAGCTTAATCGCAGACAAAGGGGAAGTCTACTCCGTGGAGAGACATGCGAAGCTTGCAGAGGAGGCAAAGAGGAACATCGCCCGCGCCGGGTGCTGCGGCAGGATTACCATAGTAGTGGGCGACGGCACCAAGGGTTACGAGGAAAAGGCACCCTACGACAGAATCTACGTTACCGCGGGTGCGCCACGCGTCCCGCCGCCTCTGCTAATGCAGCTCAAGATAGGGGGTAAGCTTTTAATTCCCATCGGCTCCAAGCTTGGTCAGGAGCTAATGAGGATAACACGGGTAGGCGAAGATGAATACAGGGAAGAAAACCTGGGTGGCTGCGTTTTTGTGCCCCTGGTGGGGGAATACGGGTGGTAATCACTCCTTCTCGCAGCACTCTCCTCTAGGGATGGGCTTGCCGTGGGGACACTGCCTGGGATGCCCCAGCTTTATGCACACCGCCTCGGCGATAGCTTCGCTAATGTGGTGCTCCAGAGCGCACGCATGCTCATGAACATCGCTGTTTAATTCCATATCCAGTAGCTCAGTTAGCAGAAGCTCAGCCAGGCGATGGCTCCGTATAACCTGCCTTGCTAGCGCCTCACCCTTCTCCGTAAGCTGGATTCCCACCCGTGGCTCATACTCAACGAGGCCAAGCTTTTCCATCTTCTTGAGCATTTCCACAGCGCTCGGCGGTGCAATTTTGAGGCTCTCTGCGATTTCATTGATCTTCGCGTACTCCTTGCCCTCTTCCTTGAGGAAGATCCACAGCGTCTCCAGATACTCCTCCATGCTTTCTGAAATCATGTCCCCAACCTCTTAACATATATCTGCCTGGCAATCTCCTCGTCTATTGCGAGGTCGGTTTCGCCTACCCTTATGACGAAAGCAGGGCGCTTCTGGTGAAGCCTCAGCGTGCTGCCTGGAATTATCCCCATGCTTCCAAGGCGGTCAAGCGTAGCATGACTCTTTGGAGTTATAAAGACTATCTTCGCCTGACTTCCAACCTCCAGCTCGGTGAGGGGAAGCACCAAGGGTGAAAGCTCCCTCCTGAACTTTGCACAGCACTCACCTCGTGGGATGGGCTTGCCATGGGGGCAGGTAGGAGGATGCCCCAAAAATGTGCACACGCTCTCTGTAACCTCTGGGCTAAGTAGGTGCTCAAACTCGCACGCATGGCTTTCTGCCAGGCTCTCGCTAACCTCCAGCACATCGCTGAGGAGGCGCTCCGCCAGGCGATGCCTCCTTACTATTTCTCGCGCAATAGCTTCGCCCTCGCCTGTGAGCTCTATCTCCTCGCCTCGGAGGGTGATCAGACCATGCTTTACCATGTAATCCACAACTTGCCTTGCGTCATCTTCCTTTGTAAATTCAAGCAGGTCAGAGAGGGAGCTTTTACCCCCCTCTTTAAGCGTCCATATCTCCTCGAGAAGCTCTTCCACGCGCTTCCCGTGACGGTGGCGATGCTCAGCTCTCATCTCTTCTCCTCCATATCCGCTTTATCAGCTTTAATATTTTTGATTCTCCGGCAAGGGTGTAACCGCACCTGGGACAGCACTTTAGCGAGCAGCTCTTAGTGTGGAGCGGGCACGCTCTGCAGGCTTCGCGAGCCTCATCGAATTCGTAGCCGCAGAGAGGGCACTTCATAGGCTCACCCCGAAGTGGCGGAGCAGGAAGTTGACCGCGGCACCTACAATAAAGGCGAAGGGGAAGATGAAGCTCACCATGACGAGAGCCACGCGCAGTCCGCGCTCCTTGATTATTATCAGGAAGTTGGCTATGCAGGGCACGAAGAGGGTTATCGTAACCAGCGCCACCACTATCTGCACTGGCGAGAGCATTCCCGCCTCGGCAAGGGCGAATAAGCCAGCGGCGCCATAATCGCGGCGCAGGAAGCCAACGATGAAGGCGTCGGTGGCCTCGCTGGGCAGGCCGAGCAGGCTCACTACCACAGGCGAGGCGAAGCTCCGAATTGCCGCGAGAGCGCCCAGCTTGTCCAGAGTGAAGAGGAGCAGCGTGCCCAAGATGAAGAGGGGCACAGCCTCGCGCAGGTACCACTCCATCCTGGCGAGGGTTTTGGCTACGATGTTCCCAAGCTGAGGAATGCGCAGGGGAGGTATTTCAAGTATAAAATCGGTGCTCTCACCCTTTACTAAGCGCGCCGCTAGGAAACCCACGAGCAACATTACCAGCACCACCACGCTTGCCCAGATCAGCACTGCCTTCGCAGATAAGCTTGCGAGCATCCCCAGGATAACGCCCAGCTGAGCAGAGCAGGGCACCGCGAGAGCTAAGAGGAGCGTCGCTATTATGCGCTCCTTCCTAGTCTCCAGGATGCGCGTTGTGAGCGTCGCCATTGTGTCGCAGCCCAGACCGAGAATCATAGGCAGCACAGCCTTGCCGTTTAACCCGATAACCTTAAAAATCCGGTTGGTCATTATGGCTAACCTCGGAAGGTAGCCCGAGTCCTCGAGAATACCGAAGGCTATGAAGAAGGTACCCACTATCGGCAGGATTATGGCTATCGCATAAGTGAGAGCCATTGTTATAATGCCGAACTCACCCACCAGCAGCTCCTGAATCAGGGGGAATGGTACAGTAGCCGTGACCACGCGCTCCGCGAAGGGGTTAATGTACTTCTCGAAGAGCACTCCCTCAAAGAAGTCCACCAGCGTACCCGCGCCGAATACGCCCACGAATTCATACATCGCTATGAGCACCAGGATGAGGAAAGGTATGCCATAGACGGGGTGCATTGTAAGCGTGCCCAGCTTGGCGAGCATTGACCCGCCCTTTGGCGCGCTCTTTCTAACAACGCTGGCGACGATCTCGTCCACAACGCGAAGACGGTCGCGGTTTATCGCATAGTGCAGACTTCCACCTACCTTGCGCAACGCTGCGCTGCGAATCTTTTCTATCGCAGCTATCTTTTCCACAGGAAGCGAGGCATAAAGCCAAGAAGCGAGACTCTCGTCACCAGCTACAAGCATCGCCGCGAGGGCGCGCCTGGAAATTCTCGCCTCTGGAAGAAGAGAAGCGATTCTCCCTATCGCATCTTCAATCTCGGGGGAGTACCTGAAGGAGTAGGGAGAGCGCCTAGCCTCAGATATGGTTTTAACCAGCTTCCCCAGGCCTTTCTTCTGCGTCGCTATCGTCGAGATTACAGGTACGCGGAAGATCTCGCTTAGCTTGGCCTTATCTATGCTTATCCCCCTGCTCCTTGCCTCGTCCTCCATGTTGAGCACTATTATGAAAGGCAAGCCCATTTCAGCGAGCTGAAGGGTTATAAGCAGCCCTCGGCGCAGGTTCTTTGAGTCTATAACCTGCACCACTGCGCTTAAATCCTCGTTGAGCAGGATATCTCTGGTAACCCGCTCGTCCTCGCTCATGGGTATTAAATCGTTCACGCCTGGAGTATCGATTATCAGCGTTTCATTATCGAAGCTCGCCGTGCCCTGAGATATCTCTACCGTCGTACCGGGGTAGTTGCTCACAGTCACATACTTCCCGGTGAGAAAACCGAAGATTACGCTCTTACCCACATTGGGGTTCCCTACAAGCGCTACTCTGCGAGAAGCCTTTGCAATGCTCTTGCTCTCATGGCAGTGCATGCTATCACCAATTAGGTTCGCCTAATTTTGGGCGCATAACGTGTAAAAAAATTCCAAAACAGTTACCGACGCTGCACCTTCTAAATTATCAAAGGAGGGGTATGCAGCGTCTCCAGCCCAAGAGATGGCTCTCGGGAGACGAGGTGAGGAAGAGTCTCGGCAACCTCATCTACGATGGAGTATTTTCCCAGGCGATGGCGGTGCTTGCCGGCGGCCCGATACTGGCGGCGTACGCCTTAGCCTTGGGTGCTGACAACTCCTACATAGGCTTAATAGCCGCCCTATCATTCTTCGCCGAATTTGTGCAGCTGCCAGCGATTTACCTGGTGGAGAGGCTGAAGAAGCGCAAGTACATAGTCATCGCTTTTTCCTTCGCTTCAAGGCTGTTCATTGCGCTGATAGCGGCCCTACCCCTGCTGCCTGTGAACACGCTGAACGCCCTGCTCCTCTTCCTTGCAGCTCACTACCTCTTAGCCAAGGTTTCCAACACCGCGTGGAACTCCTGGATGCGCGATCTCGTACCCATTGAAATAAGGGGCATGTTCTACGCACGCAGGATGAGGCTCAGTCTGGCTCTCTCTGCCACACTCGCAATAGCCGCGGGCTTCTTCCTTGACCGCCTGGGCACAGTAGAGGCTTATTCCTTTGTTTTCCTGCTCGCCTTCCTGCTGGGCGTGCTCTCCACATTCTTCGTCTCTCGTATAGAGGAGCCTCAGATGTACAGTAGCAGGTTCTCCTTCCGGGTAATCTTGGAGCCATTCGCAGAGAGAAACTTCCGCAACCTGGTGTACTTCGTCGCCCTGTGGAGCCTCGCCTCAAACATGGTTCTCCCCTTCCTCGCGGTTTACATGTTCAAGGTGCTGAATCTAAGCGTTGCCATCGTTATGATTCTGAACGTCGTCAGCCAGCTCACCAGCATATACTTCCTGCGTTTTCTGGGTGAGATAAGTGACGCCTACGGCAACAAGCCTTTGCTGGCGATAGCGGGCAGCGTGTTCTCCTTGAGCATATTCCTGTGGACATTCTCCACCATGCCGGGGACGCACGCGCTCACGCTCCCCCTCATCTTCATACTCCATATCTTCCTGGGCTTTGCAGTGGCAAGCATAAACCTGTGCTCTGCCAACATAGCGGCAAAGCTCTCCCCACCCGAGAGGTCAACGAGCTACCTGGCAACGCTGGCGCTGGTAACTGCGCTCTTCTCTGGTTTGGGCGCGTTAATCTCTGGTAGGATGCTGGACTTCTTTGTGGAGCGCAGGCTATCGCTGGTGATACAGTGGTTCGAGCCCGAGCGCGAAGTGGACATAGAGGTGATGGACTTCACGGGCTACGACTTCCACTTCTTAATCGCCTTCTTCATAACCCTCTTTGCCCTTCACCGCCTCGCCTTTGTGCGCGAAGCTGGAGAGGCGCCCACACGAGTGGTCAGAAATGAGCTCATGAGCATGGTGCGCCGCGACCTCCGCGGCATAGCCACCGTCGGAGGTGTGCACCTGCTCAGCCCGCGCATAATATATGCCCCCATACTGAGCTACACCCAGAAAATAAGGAGAAGGCGGAAATACTACGGGGGGTAAGAAAAAGACGGCAGTTAGGAAATCTGCGCCCAGCTGCCATCTTACTTAGGATATACTACTCCCACGTGCATATATAAATGTTCTGGATAGAATTGCTAACCGGGCTATATGGAATAATTAGCCAGATTAA
This sequence comes from Candidatus Pyrohabitans jungbluthii, assembly GCA_002010065.2. GTDB lineage: Archaea > Hydrothermarchaeota > Hydrothermarchaeia > Hydrothermarchaeales > BMS3B > Pyrohabitans > Pyrohabitans jungbluthii. The sequence goes on from MTMD02000015.1 coordinate 144,277, forward strand.
CAGTGGCTCAGTGTAGGGACACAAGCGACGCTAGAGGTTTAGGTTTATTAACGAGCAGGAGGGTAAGAAAGGGTAATGAAAGCAGGAATAATACTCCTCCTAAGCTACGCCTCGGCGATGATGAGTTCCATCTTCATGCCGAATTACTCTCAAGCTCTTGGGGCGAGCAGCTTTGAGATTGGCATAATAGGCACAGCCTATGGCATTGCCATATTCCTCTCCTCCTACCTATTCGGCAGGGCTTCTGACATGCGGGACAGGAAGAGCTTTGTGCTTTTGGGCTTAGGCTTAGCGGCTATCGCCTATTTGATGCAGATACTCGCCTTTGACCCCACCTCGCTGATGCTCATCCGAGCCTTCGTGGGCTTCACCATGGGAATCTTTACCCCACCCCTCATCGCCTACACCTACGACGCTGGCGAGAAGCTTGGGAGCCTAGCTGCATTCGGCTCCCTGGGCTGGGCTTTCGGAAGCCTGCTCGCTGGCGTCGTGGCTAAAACGGGGGAGGTTTACCTACCTGAAAACCTTTTCATGCCCTATTGGCTCGTCTTTGCCCTTTGCGCTGCGCTCTTCCTCGCCTCCTTCGCCATAGCGCTTACTCTGCCCAATGTGAAAACGTCTAGGGTAGAGGTGCCCCTCTTTCCCTTGGATTTGATAAAAAGAAACTACCACATCTACCTCCCCAATTTATTGCGCCACTCAGGTGCCTTTGCCATATGGATAATCTTTCCCCTCTACCTGGCGCAACTCGGGGCGAGCAAGCTCTGGATAGGCGTAATATATTTCGTCAATACCTTTGCCCAGTTCTTCATAATGCGCCGGCTGAACTACAGCTCGCCGGCTAAGCTGGTGGAGCTTGGCTTGGTGCTGAGCATGGTGGTGTTCTTCTCCTACACTTTAACCAAGAGCTACCTGGCAGTGCTCCCAATTCAGGTGTTTCTCGCCCTCTCCTACTCCATGCTCTACGTGGGTTCGCTGCGCTACCTTGCGGAGAACAACCCTGAGACTGCGACGAGCGTTGGCCTGCTCGGCTCCTTCATCAGCATATCCATGGCAGCCGGACCCTTCCTTGGAGGCGCAATCTCCCATGCGTACGGCTACCACGCTGCGATGTACCTCGCCTCAGCGCTCACCTTAGTTGCCCTCTTGATAAAGAAAAGCAGGAGAGGTGAGCCATGAGCTTTGTGCCCTTCGCCGTAGGCGTTGGTACCTTCATGGCAAATTACCTTCTTCTCTCAGCCCTCTTCTCAGCTTTCCCCGAGCTTATAGAGCACACCTTTCCGGCTGAGCCATGGTGGACCTCGCTTAATCCTCTCCTCCTCAACCTCTACGTAGGCATCGCGGCGCCAGTGATGGAGGAGATTATTTTCCGCGGTTTTCTCCTGGAAAGGCTTCGCAGGAGGATAAACCAAAGCGCAGCGCTTCTTGCTTCGAGTGCAGCCTTTGGGGCATACCACCTCCTCTTCGGCTGGGGCTGGTTTAAGGCGGTTGACATGACTCTCGTGGGCATGATCTTTGGCGCCGTCTACCTGCGCTACCGCTTGGCTGGAAGCATCGCAAGTCACATAGCTAACAACGCAGCGAGCATCCTCGCAACCCTAGCATTAGCTTAGTATGAACCTGAGCTTTATCGCCTTGTAGGGGCACTCCTCCACACACGCCCAGCACAGCGAACATTCGTGCAGTTCTCTGCCATGAGCCACGTCCAAGTTCATCTCACACACGCGGTTACAGCGCTCGCAGGTGGTGCACTCCTCGCCAATACGGAGGCGGAATACCGCTAACTTACCCAAGAGGCTAAACCACCCGCCGAGAGGGCAGAAGGAGGTGCAGAACACTCTGCCATACACGAGGCTGCTAAGCACTATGGCAAAAAGTCCGCCCAGTGCGACGTAGCGGGGCGTAATCTCACTTGCGAAACTTAACCCAGTGGTGGTGGAGTAGTAGAGCAGCAGTGCCACTGCTGCAAGGATGACATACTTCAAGCGCTTGTCCACATTGGCTCTTCTCCTGCTCATAGGCGCAAGAAAGTTGAAAACTGCAGCAAGAGGGCAAAGCCACCCGCAGAACACACGGCCAAAACTCAGCCCCAGAAACACGCTCGCTAAAAGGAGCACCTTCATCTCCGCGGAGTAAACCTGGAAGAAGGCACCCTCAACCTTAAAAAAATCACTGAAGTAGTGCCCGAAAGCAGCAAATCCATCGGTAACGTACATCACACTTACCACAAGTACAAAGGTTAAAAACAGCCGCCTTACGTCCTGTATCATGGGCTCCGCCTTTTATATTGTTAACCTTGCTACAGAAGGGGGCTCTGCCCCATCTCTATACCCCCGATTTAGGGAGAATACCAATATAAAAGTAAGTGGTAATTATGCTTCCCGATGTTCAAACCCGAGCGCCTGAGATAAGGATGCCCCTCTCGCGAGTGGGGGTGAACAACGTCCGCAAGCTGCTTAGAGTTAGACGCGGCGAGGGAAAGCGCGACATTGTGCTCCTCGCTAACTTTGAGTGCTATGTGGACCTGCCCAGCTTTCAGAAGGGTACTCACATGTCCAGAAACCTGGAGGCGATAAATGAGATTATAGAGAAAGCCTCTGAGAAGCCAGTGTACAAGCTCGAGGAGCTGTGCAGTGATGTGGTGCTGGAGATTCTCCGCCGCCACAGCTACGCCAGCGTAAGCGAGGTTTCAATGGAGAGCAATCTCATGGTCCATCGCAGATCGCCTCTTGGCAGAGCTACGCAGGACTTCGTGAAGCTAATTGCAAAGGCAAAGGCGGAGCGCAGCAATGGGGTTACCCTCACCCGGGAGGTGGGCGCCGAGATTCAGGGCATCATATTCCACTTCGCAGGCGAAAGCGAGGGCAAGATGTGCACCCAGCGCGCAAAGGCGAGGCTGAGCATATCTACGCGTGGGGATGAGTACGTACCCCTCGAAGACATCTTGGACATCCTCGAGGCATCGCTGAGCGCAAAGGCATACGGAGCGCTGAGCAGGGAGGAGGAGAGCATAGTGCTCTCTCAGGCATGTGCCTCTCCCCGCTCTCCCCGCGAGGTTGTGGGTGCGATACTCGCGGGTGTTAAGGAGAAGTTCCCGAAGCTCAGCGAGGATGCACGCATAGCAGCGCAGTGCACAGCTCAGGAGCCGCTCTTCACCTTTAAAAGCATCGCGAGGGTAGAGCTGAGTTTTGGAGAGCTTAAGGGTTCCACATGGGCATAGCGGTAATCTTCGCCTCAAGCAAGCGCAGCCTCAGGCTGTGGGTTCACTCGAATAAGAAACGCATTCTCGAGGGAGAAATCAAACTCAGGCAGGGCAAGGTGCACCACCTCCTTTCTCAAAAGCTTCGCAACCCCATGCCACGCAAGGCTCTGGTGAAGCTTCTCTCCTCTGTAGAATGCGTTATCCCTCGCGGCTCTGAGCCCTTCGTGAGAGAAGCCCTTGCCGAGGCGGGGATAACCTTCAGGGAGGCTGAGCTGTGCATTCCCTGCCTCCACAGGGGCAAGCTCAGCTTTTTGAACGCCGATGCGGTGCTCCTCCACGGCAGGCGCGCCTGCGCTGAGTGCGCAGCAGAAGAGCTCAAAAGAGAGCTCAGCTTCAGGGGCTACTCTGGAAAAACGTTTAAGAGGTTTCTGAAGCTGCTTCTGCGCTACCGCGACTTTGAGCGAGTGGTTAAAATTCTGGATGCGAGGGTGGACGTTACAAGCGAGGAGCTGAGCCTCTACGACGTTATCGAGGGGGCGCAAAGCACCGGACGGAGCGTGGCGAGCCTTGAGATTGACCCCGAGTTTAAGAAGCTCCTGCTCAGGCGGGGTATAAAAAGGCTCATGCCAGTGCAGGAGATGGCGCTTAAGAGCGGTCTCCTCGAGGGCAAAAACCTTCTGGTTGTAAGCGCCACAGCCTCTGGCAAAACCCTCATAGGCGAACTCGCAGGCATTGAGCGCGCCCTGAAAGATGAGCGCTTCCTGTTTCTCGTACCTCTAGTGGCGATAGCCAACCAGAAGTACCAAGACTTCAAGGTTTACGAGGAGCTTGGCCTGCGTGTGGCTATTCGCGTTGGGATGAGCAGAATCCGGGAAAGCGAAGAGCTTGTGGTGGTGGACAGCGATTTGAGCGAGGCGAACATTATCGTGGGAACATACGAGGGTATAGATGCGCTGCTCAGGCGCGGTCACAAAGGGGAACTTGGGAGGGTGGGCGTAGTAGTTATAGATGAACTCCACATGCTGAGCGAGGAGGAGCGGGGCGCTGAGATAGATGGTCTTATCGCCAGGCTTCGCGGGGCTTTTCCTGGGGCGCAGCTCATCTGCTTATCCGCGACGATAGGCAACGCTTCCCAGCTGGCTGAGCACTACTCCCTTAAACCTGTAATTTATACCTCCCGTCCAGTACCCTTAGAGAGGCACCTCATCTTCCTGCGCAGTGAAGCGGAGAAGCGCCAAGCAATAGTGAAGCTTGTTAGAAAGGAGAGTGAAAGCGTCTCATCCAAGGGATTCAGAGGGCAGAGTATAGTATTCACCAACTCCCGCTTTAAGGCAGCCAGCCTGGCAGCCTTCCTCAGGAACCGCGGGATTCGTGCACAGAGCTACCATGCTGGCTTAACCTATGCCCAGAGGAAGCGGATAGAGGAAGCGTTCCTTCGTGGAGAACTCGAATGCGTGGTAACCACCGCTGCTCTCGGTGCAGGCGTGGATTTTCCAGCTTCGCAGGTCATCTTTGAGACGCTGAGCATGGGCAACCGCTGGCTCAGCGTAGCTGAGTTCCACCAGATGCTCGGCAGGGCTGGGAGACCAGGATACCACGACCGCGGCAAGGTGGTGCTTCTTGCTGAGCAGGGCAGAAAGCTGCTTTCAAGCAGAGAAAGCGAGGAAGAGGTAGCGATTACGCTTCTAAGCGGAAGCGTGGAGAGTGTAGAGGTCGTAGCGGAAGATGAAGAGCTCATGGCTCAGGTGCTGGCTAACCTCTGCACCTTTGAAAGCTACGAAGACGCTGAGAAGGCCAGCAAGGCTATGTTCTGCTACGGAGGTGAGTTTGAGCACTGGTTGAGCAGGCTCGAGGCTCTTGGCCTTGTCTACGAGGGCAAACCCACGAAGCTCGGAAGAATTGCTGCGGAGCACTTCCTTCTCCCTGGGGAGGCAAGGATGATAGCTGACAGCGCAGCGACGCCACCCTTGGAGCTTCTTTCAAAGTTGCTGCCCTTTACCAACGCCTACATTTCGCCCACGCTCAAGTCGAGGCTGGAGGAAAGCTATCACACGGCGGTAAGCGCGAGGTACTTCGATGCCGTGGGCATAATCTTTGAGGAGCCGAAGCGGGAGTTTGAGGAGGTGCTGAATCTGGTAAAAGATGATTTCCTCGCGTGCAAGTGCAAGGCTTTCCCCTACTGCGAGCATCCGTCGCAGGAGCTTTCGAAGAAGGTGGTGCTTCTCAGAAAGGCTGGGAGAAGCTCAAAGGACATAGCCAGAGCGCTGAGCGTTTATAAAATGCTCGTGTACTCGGGCGATATTTTCAACTGGCTGGAGAGTGCTGTGAGAAAGCTCGAGGCGATGGAGAGGATATACCTGCTTAGAGGCGAGAGGAGGAATGCAAAGCTCGCGAGAGAGCTCAGGCTTAGTGTGGAGGTGCCAGCAGGTAGGGGCTGAAAAGTTTCCATGTATGTGGAGAAACGTTATGCATTTATTTCTTCATATAACGATACCTTTAGTGAGAATTATAAGGATTGCTAATTAGATTTATCATCATAATTTGGCTTATTGGCAGGAGATAGAGAATGAAAATCCTCATCACAGGCAAGCCCGGCTGCGGAAAAACCACACTCTTGGCACGCGTTGCTGAGCAGCTTGGTAGCCGAGCAGGTGGAATGATTACCCGAGAAATTAGAGAAGGTAGAAAGAGGGTGGGCTTCTCTGTGGAGAATCTCTTGACCAAAGAGAGCGCCACCTTTGCGCATGTGGATTTTCCAAAGGCGAAGCGCGTTGGTAAGTACGGCGTGGACGTGGCTGCGCTGGAGCGGGTTGGGGTTAGAGCGATAGAGCAGGCTCTCAGTGAGTGCGAGGTTGTGCTCATAGACGAGATAGCGCCCATGGAGCTTTACAGCGAGGCGTTTATTAAAGTGGTTGAAAAAGCCTTCTCCTCGCCCAAGAGCGTTGTGGCAAGCATTCATCTAAAATCAAGGCACCCGCTCATAACTTCTTTGAAGTCGAGAAATGACGTTATTATATATACGATAGACGAAGAGAATAGGGATGAGGTGTTCAGAAAGGTGATGGAGGTGCTCAGGAATGAAGGGGAGGATAGTGGCATTCAGGCAGAGCAGGCGGGTGGTTGACCCTCGCTATGGCATAGTCAAGCCCTACCAGGATGGGAATTACTTGGGCAAGAAGGTGGTGTATACAACGCCAACGGGCAGACGAATCGTAGGGAAGGTGTGGAAGCATCACGGCGATGCCCTGCTGGTGCGCTTCTCTCGAGGCTTGCCGGGGCAGGCGCTGGGAAGCGAGGTGGAGTTCTTCCCAGCAATAAAATCCTAAACATTTAATATACTGTCGAGCGCAGCATATAGCTCTTCCAGTGTACCGTTATTCTCTATGCGGTAATCCGCAAGCTTCGCTAACTCAGCTATCCTCTTCTCCGTCTCTGCGCTGTCGTTCTTCAAAAACTCCTCATAGCTTATAGTAGCCTCTCCCTTCTCTCCTCTTTTAACCGCGCGCTGGTAGCGCACCTCCTGGGAGGCGTAGATGTATATCAGCACACTATTTTCGAAACTCCTTATCATCTCCACCTCCTCGGGATAGCGCACCCCGTCCACAATCACAACCTGAGCCTCACTTGCTAAGATATCCCGCTTCAGCGCCCATGCGATAACTCCATCGCCGAACTCTCTACGCAGCGCAGAGCCGAGAGCTATGAAATTCTCCCTCTTCAGCTCAAGGTTCAGCCTCTGCAGAATATCCTTGAGCACATCTGAGAAACGGAAAACTCTGCCGTCGTATTTCTCAGCTATGTACCTGCTTGCCTCGCTTTTCCCGGATCCTATCTTACCCATTATCCCTATTACAACCCTCTTGCCTATCTTCACCACCTCTGCAGGGGTTAGCTTTTTATTGCACATCCTAATAAATATATGCGATGAACCTCCTCTTGACAGTTGGAGCCGGTATAGCTGCACTGTTTTTGGTTAGTGTTGTGATAGTTTTCCTCAGCTCCTGGATTCTGGGACGTTCGCGGGGATACTCAGCTTACGCCAGCCCTGCCCAGCATTACTCACGCCATGAGGAGTTTGAGGAGCTTGAGGACTCGCCTGTGAGAAGTGCAAAAAGCTACGCTGCAGAGGAAACACCTCAGACTAATGCCATGGACAACAGCCTGATACAGGAGATTCTTTCTGTTGAGCTGCCCGACGAGGTGCCTTCGAGTACGCATGCTAGTGTGCAGACCCCTCTTAAAGCTGAGGAGCCTCCCAAGAACCCCCTCGTATCCCTCATAGAGGAGTTTGATTTTTCCGACGATGGCGGTGGCGCCTCGGATATAGCTACCGAAGCACCGGAGGATGAAACATTCAAGGAGCTTCTGGGTGAGGATGAGGAGGTATCAGCACCTGAGATCATAGAAGTTGAAAAAAGGAGTTACACAAGCTATCCCGACTGTTTTGGAAACGATTTTAAAAATTGTAGTAGAGACTGCGGCTTTGCAGAGGAATGCAAACGCACCGTTGAAATTCTGGGGGAGTTTATTTAAATTTGCTCAGCCTGCGCCTTATCGCTTCAAGCTCCTCCCGCGAGAGCTTTGTTCCATACTTGAGCTCCCTTAACTCCTGCTTGAGTTCTGTGGAGATATAAAAGAGGAGGATGTTAAAGAATAAGCTGAGAAGCAGAAGTGCTCCCAAGACTACTGCAGTAGCTCCCCCTTCAATCATGCTTATAATTTTACATAGGTATATAAAAGAATGATGTTTACAGAGATGTCACAGTTGGGTGTCACTACACGATCATGGACTCGAGACGACGAATGCGCTCCGCCGTGGGGGGATGCGTTGAGAAAAGCGCAAGCAAGGCATCGCCACGGAGGGGGTTGACTATGAACATGTGCGCCGTCGAAGGATTGGCGTCGCGAAGTGGCATTCTGGCAACGCCGTACTCCAGCTTGCGCAGGGCATTTGCCAGCGCCCAGGGCTTCTTTGTTATCCTCGCCCCGGTTTCGTCCGCAAGGTATTCTCTTGTGCGGGAGATTGCTAGCTGGATTATAAGCGCCGCTATGGGTGCTAGAATCGCCAGAACGAGGACACCTATATAGTGGGCTGCACCCTCTCTATCGCGTCCACCAACGCCGAAAATCGCAACCCACCTCGCCCAGGTGGCGAGCATTGTGATGACGCCAGCGATTGTGGCGGCGATTGTGCTTATGAGGGTATCGCGGTTTTTGATGTGCGCCAGCTCGTGGGCGAGCACACCCTCAAGCTCCTCTTCGCTGAGGAGGTCGAGTATCCCAGTGGTTACCGCCACCGCCGCATGCTTGGGGTCTCTGCCTGTCGCAAAGGCATTGGGCGTAGCCGTGGGGATTATGTACACCCGAGGCTTTGGCAGCCTTGCCTTCATGGCCAGGTTCTCCACAATGCGGTGAAGCCTTGGCGCCTCGCTGGGTGACACCTCCTTTGCTCGGTACATCGCCAGAACGATCTTGTCGCTGTACCAGTAGGCAGAGAAGTTCATGACCACCGCGAAGATGAAGGCGAGTATCATGCCCCCTACGCCTGCGATGGCTCTGCCTATGATAACCAAGAGCCCGGTGAGGAGCGCAAGCAGCAATGTGGTTCTTATCATACCGCCCATTCTACCACCGAGTTTTCTAACCAAAGGTTACCATAATCAAAGGTTTATATAATGCAGCTAAGGGCTGAAAAACTTCTCGCTCCAGTCGATTTTCCCGGGCTTAAACTCCTCCCCATCGCCTGCAACAATCTTATCTATCCTCTCCACCACCTCTTCAGGCGTTAGCTCAGAGGTATCCACCTCGTAAACTTCGCTGTGCACCTCAAGGCTCTCTATCAAGCAAACATCCAGCGCCTCAGCTTCTAGATTTTCCTGTATTTTCCTCTCTGCAAAGCCCTTCTTCTTTAGCCTCTTTCTCAGCACCTCCGGAGAAGTGCGCAGCACAACCACCGTAGCATTGCTGAAGGGAAGGAGATGCGCCAGATGTCCCTCGATGACCACATCACCTGAAGCAAGGTTCTTAATCTTCTCGAAGAGTTTCTCCACGTCCACCTCCACACTATCTCGCTCTACGTCGTAGCCAGCCGCAGCCTCGTGGGCAAATTTATTTACCTCAATCAGCTTAATGCCATGTTTTTTGCAGAAAAGCCCTGCCACAGTGCTCTTACCTGTGCCCGGCGTGCCAGTGATAATCAGAATCATTTTTCGCTCTCTTCGCCTCCAGTGCGCCTGAAGCCGAGAGCCTCAAGATCGCGGTAAATCATTGTGCGCGAGACACCGAAGACCTCTGCCACGCGGGCGACGTTTATAACTGACGGGTCATTGTTCAGAAGCTCAAGGGCGCGCTTTATGCGCTCCCTTCGAATCTCCGCGTCTTTAACCTCCTCCAGATCCTCCTCGTTTATCGCCACGATCATGGTGGTGTAAACCCTGCCGGGGAGGGGTGTGTCTATGGTCTTTGTGTACACGCTGACTATTTCCCCACGCTTATTCTCAAGGAAGGAGTTTATCAAGCTTGCAGCCTTTGCAACGGAGTGTTCCCTTGAGTATCCCCTCACATTAACACCAATAACCTCTTTCTTTCTTGGCTCGCTTCCATTAATCGCAAGGGTTATGTTAACACTCGCCCCCGAGACACCGAGGTTTATTTCATACTCAGCGCTGGTTATTACCCCATCCACCTTTTTGAGTTCCTCATTTATGCTCTCAACCGCTTTGTCAAGGGCACTGCCAACGTCGTTGCCCGTTGCGGTCTTGCTTATAATTTTCATCAAAGAAAATTGAACAGCTCAGATATAAATAGATTTACCTATAGCTCTTATAGCTCTCCAGTAATGCGGAAGTGGAGCTTTGCAAAATTTGCAAGCGCTTCCCTGCCATGCCTTCTTATCAGCTCTCTCGCAGCATCTTTAACATGCGTACTACCCCTGGGCAGCGTAAGCCCTGCCTTGCGGGAGAGCATCTCCTGCTTGCGAAGGAACTCCGCCCTCGCCAGAAGGGCAGCGGCTGCCACATGCACCAAACTTTCAGCGCGCTCTTCAAAAACCAGCTTCTCTGCAAGCTTCACATCCAAGTGAGATAGCACCACATCTGGCGAAGCGAACCTGTCTACCACCACCTTGCCTGGGGAGCATCTCTCTTCTATTTGCTTCACCGCCTGTGCATGCATCCAGCCCAGAATCTCGTTGAGGTTGTAGCGACCGCCTGTTGCGCGGTGCAGCGCATTGTAGCGCGTGGGCGAGAGCCTGACAATCACATGGGGGAACTTCTTAACCTCCTTTTCAAGGGCAAATATTCTCTGGATACTCATCTTTTTAGGATCACGGAGGTTGAGTCTGCGAAGCGCCTCAGCGTCACCGCAAACGCAGGCTACGACAACATAGCCAAAGTAGTCCCCCTTTCCAGCTTCGTCACAGCCTGCGACTATCATTTCCCTGCCCTCTGCTGCTCGTACAGCTCGCGAATCCTCTGCACTGTATCTGCCTCGTCGGGCGACTTGTCATCACGGATTCTTACCACGCGCGGAAAGCGCAGCGCAAATCCGCTGTTGTAGTTGGGGGAGCGCTGGATCTCCTGATAGGCGACTTCCACAACGACGCTTGGCTTCAGCCTGACCTCGCCAGCTTCCTCGTACTCAATCAGCGGCTTAAGGCGGCGGGTGAACTCCTCCAGCTGCTCCTCGGTTATGCCCGTGCCCACTCTACCCACGGTGAGAAGCTCCCCGGTGTCCTCATCGCGGGCAGCGAGAATGTAGCTGCTCAGCCAGCCCGCGCGCTTTCCTGTGCCCCAGAGGGCACCGGTGATCACCAGGTCAAGCGTCTCCATCACCGGCTTTATTTTGTACATGTAGCCAACGCGGGCACCTGGTATGTAGGGTGCCTTTAAGTTTTTAATCATCATGCCCTCGTGACCTTGGGCAAGGGCACGGGAGTAGAACTCGTGAGCCTCCTTGACGTTGCTGGTAACCAGCTGCTCGGCAAGCTCAAACTTGCCCTTTTCCTCCTGAATTATGCCACGCAAAGCTTCACGGCGCTTCTCAAAGGGCAAGTCTATCATCACCTCCCCCTCAAGGTAAAGGATGTCGAAGAGGTATGTCTCGAAAGGTATTTCTGCAATCATCTTCTCAACATCATACTTCCTCCTGAAGCGGCGGAGGATGTCCTGAAAGGCGCGGGGGCGTCGCGTCTTAGGGTCAACAGCCACTGCCTCGCCCTCGACTATTGCTTCCCTTGCCTTTATGGCACGGGCAGCGCGCTTGGCAATGTCGGGCAGTGCGTTGGTCACATTCTCCAGACGCCGGGAGAATATCTTAACATCTCCGCCGCGCTTGTGAATCTGCACCCTCGCGCCGTCGTACTTTATCTCCAGCGCCGCCTTTCCAAGCTCCTGGAAGACCTTCTCTATACTTGGCGCAATCTGGGCAAGCATGGGCTTGATCGGTCTGCCCACCTCCATCTTTATCTTGCTCAGCCCCTCCTCGCCCTCGCGCTTCGCAACCTTCGCCACAATCCCAAAGTCGTTAGCCACCATGTAAGCGCGCTCCACCACGGCGACACTAACATTGAACGCCTGCGCAATCGCATCCCTAAGCAAGCCCTCCGCAACTCCAACGCGGAGTTCGCCGAGCACTGTTCGCACTATGTACTTCCCCTCCTTGGGGGAAGCACTGGCTAAAAGGTCCGTCAGGATGCGAATCTTCTTATCCTGCGACCCCTTGCCACTGACTTGGGCTATTTTCTTAAAAGCCTCGTAGACCTGACGAACGCTCAACTTTCTTGCAAAAAGGGTAAGCTGCACCTTCTTTGCTAGAAGCTGCTCCACAGCCTCGCCCACGTCGCCTGCCTTGGCGACGACGTTTTTAACTTCGCCCGCGCTAACGCCGCTGACGAAGGCAACCGCCTCGTAGAGCAGGCTCGGTCCCACTCCAAGCTCCATCTCGCTCCATTCCGGAAATACCTCTCCGATTAGTAGGCTCGGAGTTATGTCCAGAAGGTCATCAGGCACGCTCTTAAGGAACTCGGCTACAATTTTTGTTTTTTCCAGCTTGCTGGTCGTTGCTTCGAGATTTTCATAAACAGAAACAAGCCTAGCATACTCCATGATTCAAATTCGCCCCCATGCAATATTAGCTTTTCTGATGGAGAGCAATGCCACGTGGTTAACATGCACATTTACTTCCCAGACAAAATTTAAATAACGGTATTATCCATTATCATGCGAAAGGAGGCGATAGTATAGCGCTGACCCACGTGGATGATAAGGGTGTGAAGATGGTTGAAATCTCTGCGAAGCCCGAGGTGAAGCGCGTCGCCAGGGCGAGGGGCAAGATAATACTTCGCGAGGAAACAGTCAGAAGAATTAAAGAGGGTAAGGTGGAGAAGGGCAACGTGCTCACAACTGCGCAAATAGCTGCTACGCTGGCGGTGAAGCGAACCTCTGAGCTTATTCCCATGTGCCATCCCCTGCCAATCACAGGCGTGAGGGTTGAGTTTGAGTTTCACACCAACGCGATTGAAGCGATGGTTGAGGTCACCACCGTCGCAAAAACTGGTGTGGAGATGGAAGCTGTTACCGGCGTGAGCGTCGCCCTGCTCACCATTTGGGACATGGTTAAGGCAATTGAGAAGGACGAGCAAGGGCAATATCCGGTCACGCGGATAACTGATATTTACGTGGAGGAAAAGATAAAGGAGGCTCTACATGAGTGAGACGACAAGAAAACACCGCGAGGAGGCACCGCAGAGTGTAAAGGCAGCGGTTATCACAATCTCAGACTCCAAGTTCGAGTACCTGTGGACAAAGGACGAGAAGCTGGAAGAAACAGAAGATGTTTCTGGCAAACTGATAGTGGATGCCCTTAAAAAGGCGGGGCATGAGGTTGTTTTCTACACCATAATACCAGACCACGCGGGTTTGATTGCCGAAATGGTGGACTACATCATCGACCGCTACTCGCCAGAAGCTATAATAACCACGGGTGGCACTGGGATAGGCCCCCGTGATGTTACCATCGAAGCCCTGCAGAGCCTCTACGAGAAGAGTTTAGAGGGCTTTGGCGAGCTTTTCAGGCAGCGCAGTTTCGCGGAGATAGGGAGCGCGGCTATGCTATCGCGGGCGAGCTGCGGGGTTATATCTGGGACGATTGTGTTCTCCCTCCCAGGTTCTCCAAATGCCTGCAAGCTTGGCATTGAGCTTATTCTCAGCGAGCTCACGCACTTAGTGAAGCACGCGAGAGGTGGCTAGCTTGAGAGTAATAAGCGTTGTCTCTGCGAGGAGCGACTCAGGCAAGACGACGGTTATTGAACACCTGGTGGCGGAGCTAAGAAAGCGGGGCTATCGCGTGGCGACGATTAAGCACATCCCGAAGGCGAACTTCACCGTAGATAAGGAGGGTAGCGATACCTGGAAGCATGCGCGCGCTGGCGCTAGCGTGGTGGTCGGGCTCAGCCCAAACGAGGCTGCGTTTATAGTTAAAACCGACGAGGAGCTGAGTGTAGCCGAGGTGCTTGAAAAATTGCGAAGCTTCGGCAGCTTCGACTTTGTGTTAATCGAAGGCTTCAGGAAGGAGAGCTACCCCAAAATAGTCGCAGCTTCCAGTGAGGAGGATGCGCGCTCGCTAATCGACCAAACCACAATTGCGGTGAGCGGTGTGCTCGCCGGTTCTGACGAGGGTGTAGAGCTGGGCGTGCCCGTGATAGACGCCACAACGCAGGTGGAGAAGCTAGCGGACCTACTGGAGAGCGAGGAGATTAAGCTCAGGAGCATAACTGCGAAGCTTCCCGGGCTAAACTGTAAGGAGTGCGGCAGTGATAGCTGCGCCGACATGGCGAGGCGAATCCTTCGAGGTGAGCGCAGCCTTGAAGACTGCGTGGTGCTGAGCGCGGGAAAAAGGGCCGAGATTAAAATCTCTGGCAGAGATGTGCCCATGGGGAGCTTCGTCCAGGACTTGGTGCGTAGTGTGGTGCTGGGAATAGTGTCAACGCTGAAGAAGGCGAATGCCGAAGAGGGCGATATTGTGGAGATAAAGGTGCGGGTTTAGATGATTCGCGATAGTTACGGCAGGCCCATAACGAGCATGCGCATAAGCATTACCCAGAGGTGTAACTTCCGCTGCCGCTACTGCCACCACGAGGGTATAACAGAAACCTCGCTGTATGAGATGACACCCCAAGAGATTCGCCGCATCGTCTCGCTTGGGGCGCGCTTTGGAGTGCGCAAGGTCAAACTCACGGGGGGAGAGCCTCTCGTTCGTGAAGATGTGGTTGAAATCGTGGAAGAAGTTTCGAAAGTTAAGGGTATAGAAGACCTTTCCATGACCACCAACGCCTATTACCTTGCGGACTACGCCCAGGAGTTAAAGCACGCTGGACTGGACAGGGTGAACATTAGCTTAGACACCCTTAGGCGAGAGGTATTCAGCTGGATTACCCGCGGGGGCGACCTTAGTAGGGTTATAGCAGGCGTTGAGGCGGCGATCGACGCAGGGTTAACGCCGGTGAAGATAAACATGGTGGTGATGCGCGGGGTTAACGACGACGAGATAGGCAGGATGATTTCTGAGTTCTCTCGCGATGATGTTGTTCTCCAGCTTATTGAACTGGTTGCAAGCGACCGCGAGTTCTTCCAGCGCTACTTCTATGACCTAGACGCCTTTGAGGAAGAGCTTGCAAAGCGCGCTATAGAGGTGCATGAGCGCAGGTTCATGCACGGGCGCAGGCAGTACCAGCTCAATGGAGCAAGGGTAGAGGTTATCAAGCCGATGCACAACTCGCGATTCTGCGCCCACTGCACCCGCCTGCGAGTCACCGCTGACGGCAAGTTCAAGCCATGCTTGATGCGCAGCGACAACCTGGTGGACTTCCTCACGCCAATGCGGCAAGGCGCCAGCGACGAGGAGCTTGAGAAGCTTTTTAAGGAGGCGGTGCTGCGAAGGGTGCCATTCTTCAGGGAGAGTGGAGATGGAGAAGAAGGTAAGGGAGAAGCTTAAGGAGCTGTTTGTTGAAGAGACGCGAGTGAATAGATGGGCGCGGGAATACGCACAGGAAAATGGCGCCCAGCGAAAACATTAGTTAAATTTTTAGCACCCTGCGACAAAAACTACTTTTGCGCATCCGAAATAAAAAGTACTAAGAGAGGTTTGCAGAGTTTGGGGTCGTGTTTTATGAGTGATTTACTGAGGTATTTTTAAATATTATTTCATTTAGAAATATGCTTGATGACTTTAAGAAAGACGTTTAAAAAATTAGTGAGATGGCTATGGAATTATGCTCAAATCCCTGCATAATTATTCCAGATAACAGAGGATACTATACCACATATGACAAAGCTATACCATATCAAAATCAAAACACTAGCCGGAAGATTCCTGCATACACCTTCCATATATATCTTAAAAATTCAGATGAAATGAGATATGTTATTTGGACAAGCTATAAAAATCCGATAATACTGAGGAATTTGCTATTTGCTCTGCTTGTTGGTCTTTTTGTA
The DNA here is from genome assembly GCA_002010065.2 of Candidatus Pyrohabitans jungbluthii. Taxonomy (GTDB): domain Archaea; phylum Hydrothermarchaeota; class Hydrothermarchaeia; order Hydrothermarchaeales; family BMS3B; genus Pyrohabitans; species Pyrohabitans jungbluthii. The sequence goes on from MTMD02000015.1 coordinate 159,973, forward strand.
CAGGCTATTGGTATTCTTATTGAAAAAAGAGAGGAATATATACAAATGGTCAAACGTCTTATCATTCGGTAATAACAAAGTTACGCCGTTAAACACCATATTTTGTGTTTTTTAGACCATATATTGAGAAGAGTTCTACGATGTAAATAACACGGTAATCCTTTTAAGCATCTCAAATATTATTACCACCATGCGAGTGGCTGCGGTAATCCCTGTGTACAACGAGGAAAAGACCATCGAATTTCTGGTGAGGCGCACCCTGAAATTTGTTGACAAGGTAGTGGTGGTAGACGACGGCTCCAGCGATGCCAGCGCGGCTAGAGCGAGGGCTGCAGGGGCGCAGGTGATATCCCTGGGGAAAAACACGGGCAAAGCGAATGCGCTTCGTGAGGGTTTTAAGGCGGTTCGCGACTACGATGTGGTTGTAACGCTGGATGGAGACCTACAGCACTCCCCCGGTGAGATTCCTGCGCTTCTTGAGTGCATTCAGAAGGGTAACGACCTATGCATTGGAAGCAGGTTCCTCTCGGGCAGCGAGGGAATGCCTCTCCAGCGCAGGCTTTCCAACAGGCTAACCTCATTGATTATAAGCATGTTAGCAGGGAAACGCATAAGCGACCCGCAGAGCGGCTTCCGCGCCATCCGCGGTGATAAGCTAGCGCAGCTTGAGCTCAGAGCAGAGCGCTACGCCATAGAGCATGTGATGATACTGGAGGCGGCGAGAAAGGGTTTCAAGATTGGAGAGGTGCCCATATCAACTATATACGGCGAGGAGAAGTCCTACATTCACCCTCTCAAGGACACGCTTCGTGTTGTATACTACATTCTACGCTTTCTGGTGAGGGGTTAGCCATGATAGTTTACTCCGACGCGTACCTTCGCCACGATAATGCCTCGCATCCCGAGAACGCCGCAAGGCTTAAAGCAATAATGGATTACCTAAAGGAAAAGCTTGAGAGGCTTGACATAACCGAGCCACGCAGAGCAACGCGCAACCAGGTGTGTGCAGTGCACAGCGAAGAGCACTACGAGTTTATTCGCACGCTCAGCGAAGCTGGAGGCGGAAGCATCGGCTTAGACACCTACGTCACCCCTCATAGCCTTGAGGTTGCGTTGTTGGCTGCAGGAGGTGCGATTACCGCCGTTGAACTGGCTATGCAAAAAGGCTATGCCTTCGCTCTCGTTAGGCCTCCGGGACATCACGCAACCCGTAGCGAAGCTATGGGCTTTTGCCTTTTCAACAACATAGCAATTGCAGCGCGCTACGCGCTCTCGCAGGGCATGGCAAGGCGAGTGTTAATCCTCGACACCGACGTTCACCACGGCAATGGCACGCAGGATATATTTTACTCTAGCGCAGAGGTGCTCTTTATCTCACTCCACCAGCATCCCCTATACCCTGGAACTGGCTACGTGGAAGAACTCGGCGAGGGCGAAGGCCGGGGATTCACAGTAAACATCCCCTTGCCTCCGGGTACAGGTGACGAGAGCTACCTGCGCGCTATCGAGGAGATTGTCCTACCGATAGCGGAGCAGTTCTCCCCTCAGCTAGTGCTTGTTTCGGCAGGTTATGACACAGCCAAGGAGGACCCCCTCGGTGGCATGCTCTTAAGCCAGAGAAGCTACTATGAGATTGGGAGACGGGTAAAAGCGTTGGCAAAGCCAATCGCTTTCACCCTCGAAGGAGGCTACAGCTTGAGCGCCCTTGCGAGAGGGGTGTACTCAACCCTTGCGGGACTCTTTGGTCTAGATATGAAGGAGGCGCGCAGGGAGGAGGCGCTACTGGTTAAGGCGGAGGTGGAAAAGAGGCTAAGGGAGTACAGACGCGTGCTCAGGGATTACTGGGAGGTTTAGCTCCCCTTACCTTTTGGCAGCTTCACCACAAACACCGCGCCTTTCGGCGAGTTGTCTTCCACCCAGACCTTGCCTCCGTGCATCTCCACTATCCTCTTAACTATAGCCAAGCCCAGACCTGTGCCCTTCACCCCACGCTTCTCCTTGCGCTTGAAGCGCTCAAATATGAGATCCTTGAACTCATCCGGTACACCCTCACCAAAGTCTTTTACTTTTACAATGTAGTTCTCCCCATCATCCTCTATTTCAATGATTACCTTTTTTCCTTCCTTTGCGTACTTTATGGTGTTGCTCATGAGGTTGGCAAACACATCGTAAAGCAGGGGGCTGGCTTTAATGGGCAGGCTACCCTTTGATTTATACTCCACTTTCATTCCAGCTTCTTTCAGCATGGGTTTGAAATCTTCCATAATCTCTCTGATTACCTTGTCAAGGTCAATATCCTTAAACTCAAGCTTAATACTCTCTAGTTTAGCCAGTTTCGTGGCATCCTCTATTATTTCCAGAAGCTTCCTCACGGCACGTTTCATGGCGAGGAGGTCTTCCCTCTCGCTTCCCTTGGCATCCTCGAGCAGAAGATCTATATAATTATCTATAACACCCGCAGGGTTGAGCAGGTCGTGGCGGAGTATATCCAGAAAGAGTTTTTTAATACGATTCGCCTCCTCAACCTGAACCCTAAGCTTGCGTTCCTGGAGGAATTCATAGCCCACGAATATCATCAGGGGAACCAAAAGGAGGATAATGGCATGAGCCGCTGGGTCCTCCATAAAATCCTCATAAAAGCCCTCCTTACGTATCAGTACCTCATATCCCCAGTAGAGGAGATTAATTAGTATTCCCATGCTCATCAGAAAGATTCCATAAGCATACTCTTTTTTCATGCTTTCCCCTTCATATAGTCTTCTAACTCCTACTTAAATATAGCGCTCTTTTTAGGTTGTCGCCAAATTTATCACATTCTACTAAGCCCACTTTGTATCTTGATTTCCTCGAAAGTTTCTGGTATTCCACACAGAATATCTAAAAATACTGCCAAGTTACCCTCATATAAAGCTGGACAAAGAGGGAAAGAGGAAATTTTAAATTTATCCCGGCGGCCGGATTTGAACCAGCAACCTAGGGATCTACAGTCCCCCGCTCT